>VSPD01000016.1 GCA_009775125.1 Muribaculaceae bacterium
TGATTCGTTCGTTAAAGTAAGTCAAAAGAGGCATATACCCCGCGTTGAAACGCGGGGCACAGGGGCAGGATGATGGGGGGGGGCGCAAGCCGGAGGCTCGCATTCCTGCCGGGGTGGATGGGATTTTTCGCAAGACGGAGGCTCGCGTTCCTGATTGGGAAGTGGATTTTTTTTGTATTTTTGCAGCGTATTTATTTTTTTTATTATGGAGGATTTATTGGAAAGGTGGCAACGCGAGCTCAGGGAGTGCGCGTCGGAGGCGAAGGCTGTGGATCTGGCCCGTTTTTTTAAGACGGGCGAGGGGGAGTATGGCGAGGGGGATGTGTTTGCGGGAATTGTGGTGCCGGATTGCCGGAGGGTGTCGGCGGCGTATGCCGACGCGCCTTTTGAGGTGATCGGCGAGATGCTGAGCCATGAGGTGCATGAGTTTCGCCTGGGCGGACTGCTTGCGCTTGTGAGGCGTTATGCGTCGGCGCGCAACCGCGAGGACCGTATCGACATAAGCCGTTTTTATATCGAGCATGCCGGCTGCGCCAATAATTGGGATTTGGTGGATTTGTCGGCGCCTTATATCCTCGGCTGTGAGCTTGTGGAGGGACGCGGGCTTGATATAATCGAGGGGCTGACGGCGAAGGGTGATTTGTGGAGCCTGAGGATTGCTATGGTGTCGACTTTGGCTTTGATACGGCGGGGGCGTTTTGAGTTGACGCTGCGTCTTGCCGAGGGGCTTGTGGGGCATGAGCATCAGCTGTTGCAGAAGGCGTCGGGGTGGATGCTGCGCGAGGTGGGAAAGCGCGACATGGAGACGCTGCGCGGGTTTCTGCGCGGGAATGTGGGGCGGATGTCGGCCACAGCTCTTAGCTATGCCACGGAGAAGATGTTGAAGCCGGAGCGCGAGTATTGGCGCGGACGGCGCAAGGCGGGGATGTGATGGAAAAGATTTTGATTAGCCGGTATTTGTCGCCGGCGGGCGAGATGATAATCGGCGCATATGGCGGCGAGGTGTGTCTCTGCGATTGGGCCGTGGAGAGCAGACGCGGCCGAATCGACGGGCGCATCTGCCGGGGGCTTAACGCGGGGCTTGCAGAGGGGATGACGGATGTGACGGCCCGGACGATTGCAGAGCTTGACGAGTATTTTGCCGGGATGAGAAGAGAGTTTACGGTGGGGGTGCGCCTTACAGGGTCGGAGTTTCAACGCCGCGTGTGGCAGGAGCTGACGCGGATCGAGTATGGCTCTACGGTGACGTATGGCGAGCTGGCGCGGCGCATCGGCAATCCGAAGGCTTTGCGGGCTGTGGCCGGGGCCTGCGGGGCCAACGCCTTGTCGATACTTGTGCCGTGCCACCGCGTGACGGGCGACGGCGGACGGCTCACGGGTTATGCGGGCGGGGTTGCGGCCAAAAGTATGCTTCTGGGGATTGAGGGCGTGGGGGCGCAACGGGAAGGGTTGCGCTGCGGAGGAGAAAAAATTTTTTGAAAATTTGGCGAAGTAAAGGGAATTTTTGTAAATTTGTCGGTAATTTTTTATAAAAATGGAATATATCAAGTCAAAAATCCGGGATGTATATGATTTCCCGGCCAAGGGTGTGATTTTCAAGGATCTGACCACTGTATTCAAGGATCCCCGCGCCCTGCATATCATAGGATGGGATCTTTCGCAGCTTTACCGCGACAAGGGCGTGACCAAGGTTGTGGGCATCGAGTCGCGCGGATTTATCGGCGGTTCGATTCTTGCCTTCGAGCTTGGCGCGGGTTTTGTGCCGGCACGCAAGCCGGGCAAGCTGCCTGCCGACACTGTGCGCGCAGAGTACAAGAAAGAGTATGGCGTGGATGTGATCGAGATTCACCGCGACGCGATAACAGAGGACGACATTGTGGTAATCCACGACGACGTGCTTGCAACGGGCGGAACTATGGCAGCCGTGTACAAGCTGGTAGAAAGCATGCATCCGAAGAAAATATATGTGAATTTCATAATCGAGCTCACCTCGCTCAACGGCCGCGAGCATCTGCCCCAGGATGTGGAAGTGACGTCGTTGATAGCATATTGAGGCGATGGCATCGATATTGATAGTCGGAGCCGGAGGATTTATCGGCGGTTTCATAGCCTCGGAGGCTCTTCGCCGGGGCTATGACACGTGGGTGGCTGTGCGCGAGACTACATCGCGCCGTTATCTAAGCGACGAGCGTCTTCATTTCGTGGTGCTTGACTACAACGACGGCGACTCGATGGCCGAGGCTCTGCGCGAGGCCGCGCCGCCACAGGGGCACTGGGATTTCATAATCTGGAACCTGGGGGCTACCAAGTGTGCCAATTTTGCCGATTTCAACAGGATAAATTTCGTGTATCTCCGCACGTTTCTCGACGTGATAGAGGATGCGCGGATGGTGCCCGACCGTTTTCTGTTTATGAGCTCGCTCAGCGCGCTGGGGCCTTGGGACGAGGCGGGGTACAGCCCGGCCACGTCGAAGACCATTCCGCAGCCCAACACGCGCTACGGGCTGTCGAAAATCAAGGCAGAGACGCTGCTCGACACGCGTCCTTACCTGCCATGGGTGGTTTTCCGCCCCACGGGCGTGTACGGGCCTCACGAGCAGGACTATCTGATGATGATAAAGAGCATCGACGGCGGCATCGACCCGGGCATGGGCTACCGCAAGCAGATGCTCACGTTTGTCTATGTCGAGGACCTTGTAAACGCCATGTTCGACGCCCTTGCCGCTCCTGCCGGGGCGGTGCTTCACAAGAAGTATATCATTTCGGAGCCCCGGAGCTACACGCAGCGCGAGTTTCGTGCGATAGTGAAGCGCGCGCTCGGCAAGCGGTTTGTGATGCCGTTGAAACTGCCGATGTGGGCCGTGTATGGGGCTTCGTGGGTTGCGGAGAAGTGGGGAGTGGCCAAGATGCGGCCGTCGACGCTCAACCGCGACAAGTACCGCATAATGAAACAGCGCAACTGGAATTGCGATGTGTCGGATGCGGTGCGCGACTTCGGGTTCTCGCCTCGCTTTTCGCTTGAACGCGGCATTGGCGAGACGGTGAAGGCCTATCTTTCCGAAAAGGATAAGGGATAAAGGATAAGGTCATTAAGGACTTTAAGGTCATTAAAGGCTTTAAGGACTCTAATAAATTTAATAAATTATGGGCGACAAGCTGCCGGAGAATCCGATGCCGGCGTGGATGAAAATATTGATTGTGGCGTTGGCGCTGCCTGCGGCAGGGTTTCCGCTGCTGCTTGCCGGCGCCCCGGCCGACAGTGTGACGAGGCTGCTTGTGTGGTTTTATCCGGCCTATGTGGCGGCTTCGGCCGTGTGCGCGTGGATTTGCTACGGACAGCGGCCCGAAGTGACGTGGATTTTGCTCGTGTTGATGGTCCTGAGCCATTTTTCGATATATTACCTGGCGTTGGGCCGGTAGATTAGCCGGACGCACGAGCCGTGCGTCCCTACATTCAAACAATAAATTGAGCTATGACAGAAATTAGCAAGCGATTTAAAGACCCGCAGGTGTGGGGATTTTTTGTATCGGTGGCAGTGATGGCGTTGCTGGCCATTGTATTTTTCTACCCCGACAACTTCGAGGGCAACACGCTGATGCAAAGCGACATACAGCAAGGTCTCGCCAACGGGCACGAGGGCCAGGCATATGAATCGGCCACGGGCGAGAAGGCCTTGTGGACCAATTCGCTGTTTGGCGGCATGCCTACGTTCCAGATTTCGCCGAGCTATCCGTCGAACTCGCTGTTTGTGTGGCTCAACAAGGTGTACGGCCTTGGACTACCGTCGCCGTCGAACTTGCTTTTCATGATGATGTTCGGCTTTCTTATCTTGCTCTATTGCATGAAGATGCGATGGTATTACGCGCTGATAGGAGCCGTGGCCTGGGGCTTTTCGTCGTATTACATAATAATCATAGGCGCGGGGCATATATGGAAATTTGTGACCTTGGCCTATATCCCGCCCACAATCGGCGGCCTGGTGCTGTGCTACCGCGGCCGCTACGTTGCCGGAGCAGCTCTTACGGGGCTTTTCGCCATGCTGCAACTCAACGCCAACCACCCGCAGATGACATATTACTTCGGGTTTGTGATGGCCGGACTTGCCATAGCCTACCTTGCGGAGGCCGTGCGCGGCAAGAAAGTGAAGCAATGGGCCATAGGCACCGCCGTGGCCGCCGGCGCCGGACTGCTCGGAGTGGGGGCAAACCTGCCGTCGCTCTACAACACATATGAGTATGCCAAGGAAACGAAGCGCGCGCAGTCGGAACTGACGCCGCTTGCCGCCGCCGAAGACATCGCGGCTCCTGCCGAACGTCCCACCGGGGGCCTGCCCAAGGGCGATATCGTGAACTGGAGCTACGGCGGACCGGAGATGATGACGCTGCTTGTGCCCAACGCCAAGGGCGGCGCCACGATGAAGCCGGAGAAAGGCGGGCATGTGCCCATGACGCTCGACCGCCTCGACGGATCGCGCGAGGCCGCCGGAGCCGACCTGCATCAGTTCCTGCAATATTTCCCGCAATATTTCAACGACTCGGAGGGCACGAACGGCCCTGTGTATGTGGGCGCGCTGATATGCGCCCTGTTCCTGGCCGGATGCTTTGTGGTGCGCGGGCCCATGAAATGGGCGCTTGTCGTGCTCACGGCCCTTTCGATGCTGCTCGCGCTTGGGCGCAACTTCGAGTCGCTGACCGATTTCATGATATATAACTTCCCGATGTACAGCAAATTCCGCGCTGTGGAGTCGATACTCGTAATTGCGGAATTCACGATGCCTCTGCTTGCCGTTCTGGCCCTGGCCCGACTGCTCGAGCGCGACGACAGCGACCGCCGTACACGGATGTATTTTTACGCCACATTCGGCGTGGCCGCCGGCCTGAGCCTGCTTCTGTATCTGGCTCCGGGCATGCTCGGCCCGATGCTCACGACGGGCGAGAACGCCACGCTCATGGAGTTTGCGCAACAAGACGCTCAGGCTGCCCACCGCCTCACGGAAGCCATCGCTGCGCTGCGCGCCGACATGGTGTCGGCCGACGCGCTACGCTCGTTCTTCATAATCGTGCTGGGCTTTGCCGCCATCGAGCTTTACCGCCGCGGCAAACTCTCGAAGGCCGTGGCCGCCGGCGCGGTGGGCGTGATTGTGCTTGTCGACCTCTACACCGTGGACCACCGCTATGTGTCGCACGACTCGTTTATGCCTGCCGACCACCGCACGGCGTCGGAAAGCACGTTCGCGCCCGACGAAATCGACCGGGCGATACTGGCCGACACGGCGCAGTCCTTCCGCGTGCTCGACCTGCCGGGCTTCTACCAAGCCGGACGGTCGTACCACCACAAGATGATTGGCGGCTACCACGCGGCCAAGCTCAACCGCTACGAGGACCTAATCCAACGGCGCATGAACCACATGATGCAAGCCGGATACATGCCCGAGCTGTATGTCGACTCGCTGCGGGCGCAGTTCCCGGCCGAAGACCAGGAGATAATCGACCAGTTGCTTGCCGACTACCGCGTTATGGATATGCTCAACGCCAGATATATCATCACCGGCGACAAGAACCGTCCGCTGCTGCTCAACACCAACGCCCTTGGCAACGCCTGGTTTGTCGACAATGTGGCGTTTGTCGACGGCGCCGA
Organism: Muribaculaceae bacterium; assembly: GCA_009775125.1. GTDB lineage: Bacteria > Bacteroidota > Bacteroidia > Bacteroidales > Muribaculaceae > CAG-873. The sequence continues at coordinate 5,639 of VSPD01000016.1, forward strand.
CGCCGAAATGGCCGCCCTCGGCACCCTCGACCCGAGGCATCAGGCCGTGGCCGACCGCCGATTTATGGAAGCGTTCGGCTCCGACATAGTGGCTCCGACAGCCGGCGACACAATCTCGCTTACAGCCTACACGCCCAACCGCCTGACCTACTCGGTGACGACGCAGAAGCCGGCGCTGGCCGTATTCTCCGAAGTATGGTTCCCCTGGGGCTGGAAGGCCACGATAGACGGCGCCGAGGCTCCGCTCGGGCGCGTCAACTACATACTTCGCGCCATGCGCGTGCCCGCCGGCCACCACACGGTGGAAATGGAGTTCGACCCCGCGTCGCTTCACACCACCGGAGCAGTGGCCTACGCCTGCGTCACGCTCATCTATCTGCTTGTGATAGGGGCCGCCGGCTTGTGGTATATGCAGACATGTGGGAGCAGACACAAAAACAAGGCTTGACATGGGATTATTCTCACGCCTGAGACATAGCCGCGGGTTCGGAATTCATTCGCCGTTTGCCTACCGTTTCCTCACCGAGGTGCTCCGCGACAGCGGGATGTATTACGGCCATGAATGTCTCGGACGGCGCGAGCGTCTGCTCGGACGCCTGCGGGCTTTTGTCGACCCCATGCAGCTCGCTCCGCTTGCCGGAGTGCGTCCGGTGGAAGTAGTGATTTTAGGCCCTGCAAGCGCGTTTGACGCCGAATTGCCGGAAAACACGATATATTACGCCGACACGCGCGACGAGGCCGTAAAGGCCCTTGACGCGCGTCTCGACGCGCTGGGCTTCGGCATCACGTTCCGTTCGCAGTCGGGGGCAAGCGTTATAGTGCCGTTTCAAAGGCTTCCGAGGCAGGTAATCGAGACGCGGTTTTAGCCACGGGGGCGCATAATTCACACCCCGCGTTGAAACGCGTGGCACGGTGGCGGGGAAAAATTTTTATATGTTTTATAACATAGTTTTAAAACATTTTGTAACTTTGCGGCGTTTTAATGATGTGACAACAAGTAAACCGAATGTTTAATTTAAACCCTAACGGTTATGTTTCAACAAATTAAGAGAGCCGCAAAATGGTATTTCAATCACGTGGCGGCATGTTATGAATGGTCGCGGATACCCGACAGTGAAAAATTTTGAACAACAGTAAACAAAACATTTAAGGCCATAAAGGCCTTTAAGGTCATTAAAGTCGATAAAGATTTTAATGACCTTATTTGTTTAGTTAAAAATAATTAAAACGAGGGACATAAAGGTGTTTTTTTGTATATTTGCGTCAAAGAATTGCCTTCGGCAACGCGCACCGGCTTGCAGCCGACATGCGCTATTCTTTTCAGCGAATATTCTTCGAATATTTGCGAATGTAATTGGCGGAGTAGGCCCATAAGCCACGATAGCATATTTGCGCGTGCAGGGCCGCCGGCATCCATAATGCCTCTCTCCCCTTCCCGGCCTTGGCCGGCAACCATGATAATAAAAAAACAACATAATGACAAGTAGATGGAATTACTTGCCTCAATCAAACGACAACGACCTAAATGACAATGAATTATCCAGGAGATTCGCGAAGTGTCCGCCGGTAGCGGACTTGCTGTTGCAACGCAACATACACAACGTGGCGGAGGCGGAACGATTTTTCCACCCTTCGCTGCGCGACTTGCACGATCCGTTTTTAATGGATAATATGGACGTTGCTGTGGAGCGGCTAAACCGCGCCATGGGGGCGAAAGAAAAAATCATGGTTTACGGCGATTACGACGTAGACGGCACCACTGCCGTCTCTTTGGTGTATCGCTATCTCCAGAATTTTTATTCAGAAATTGACTATTACATACCCACGCGCTACGACGACGGCTACGGAATCACCAACAAAGTGATCGACGAGGCCGCCGAAAAAGGTGTGAAGCTGATAATAATACTCGACTGCGGCATAAAGGCCATCGAGGAAATCCGTTATGCCAAGACGTTGGGCATCGACTTCATAATATGCGACCACCACGTGCCCGACGACGAGCTGCCGCCGGCCGCGGCCATCCTCAACCCCAAGCTCGAAGGCTCGCACTATCCGTGCCCTCACCTCTCGGGATGCGGAGTGGGCTACAAGCTCATGCAGGCGTTCTCGATAAGCAACGGCATTGGCACCGCCGAGCTCGAAGGCATGCTCGACCTTGTGGCCGTGTCTATCGCCGCCGACATCGTGCCGATGGTAGACGAGAACCGCGTGATGGCCTATCACGGCCTGAAACGGCTGAACACCAATCCCAACCTCGGGCTCCGCGCCATAATACGCACCTGCGGCATGAGCGGCAAGGAAATAACCATTTCCGACGTGATTTTCAAAATCGGGCCGCGCATCAACGCCTCGGGGCGCATGCAGAGCGGGTCGGAAGCCGTGGAGCTGCTCACCGCCCGCGATTTCAAGGAAGCCTCGCGCCTTAGCCAGGCCATCGACCAATATAACAAGGACCGCAAGCAGCTCGACAAGCAAATCACCGAGGAGGCCAACGCCATACTCGAAGCCCGCGGCGAGATGAACTCGCAAAAGAAAACCATTGTAATCTACAACAAGGACTGGCACAAGGGCATAATCGGCATCGTGGCCTCGCGCCTTACCGAGCTGCATTACAAGCCTTCGGTGGTGCTTACCTTGGCCAACGGCCTTGCCACGGGCTCGAGCCGCTCGGTGCAGGGTTTCGACATATACAGCGCGGTCGACGCCACGCGCGACCTGCTCGAAAACTTCGGAGGCCACACATACGCCGTGGGCCTCTCGATGAAAGAGGAGAACATTCCCGAATTCACGCGCCGCTTCGAGGAATATGTGGCAGCCAACATCACCGCCGAGCAGCAGACGCCGCAACTCGACATCGACGCCGTGATTACATTCTCGGAGATTACCAACGAATTTGTATCAACGCTCAATCTTTTCAACCCGTTTGGCCCCGGCAACCAGAAGCCGGTGTTCTGCACGCGCCGTGTCACTGACTTCGGCACGAGCCGTCTTGTAGGCCACCAGCTCGAGCATATCAAGCTCGAAATAGTGGACGATACCTCGGGCAAGGTGCTCAACGGCATAGCCTTCAACATGAGCGAGTATTTCGAACACATCCATTCGGGCAAGCCGTTCGACATCTGCTACACCATCGAGGAAAACCGCCACCGCAACGCCACATCCACAATCCAGCTGCTCGTAAAGCAGATACACACCTCGAAATAACTAAGCCTGATATGGAATACGTATCACGTTGTAGGGACGCACGGCTCGTGCGTCCGCGCCAAAGCGTTTTAACAAATTAATTAACATCATTTCGCAACGGACGCACGAGCCGTGCGTCCCTACACTCAAACCATAAATTCCTCTTAATTTCAGCTATTCACGTAAAATAAACGTCGATATTTACCCCCCTCCGGCAGGCATGAAAGACGAGGCCACAGGCATATTAAAGGACTATTGGGGCTACGACACGTTCAGGCCGCTGCAATGGGACATAATCGAGGCCGTGCTCGCCGGATGCGATGTGCTCGGGCTCATGCCCACGGGTGGCGGCAAGTCGATATGCTTTCAGGTGCCGGCGTTGATGCGCGACGGGCTCACGATAGTGGTTACGCCGCTTATCTCGCTGATGAAAGACCAGGTAGACAACCTGCGCCGGCGAGGCATACGCGCCTATGCCCTCCACGGCGGCATGTCGCTGTCGGAGACCCGGCTGGCCTACGACCGATGCCGCCTGGGCAAGACACGGCTGCTATATGTGTCGCCCGAGCGCCTTGGCGTGGCCAGGTTTCTCGAAGCCGCAGGCGAGTGGGATGTGGCCACGATAGTGGTCGACGAGGCCCACTGCATCTCGCAGTGGGGCTACGACTTCCGCCCGTCGTATTTGCAGATAAACAAATTGCGGAGCCTCTTTCCCGAGGCCAACGTGCTGGCTCTCACGGCCTCGGCCACGCCCGAAGTGGCCGCCGACATCAAGCGGCAGTTAGGGTTCCGCCCCGGCAGCCGCGAATTTGCCATGAGTTTCAGCCGCGCCAACCTGAGCTATGTGGTGCGTTACGACGAAGGCAAGGAGAGCAAGCTGCTCAATGTGCTGGAATGTACCGCCGGCACGGCTATCGTGTATGTGCGCTCGCGCAAGAAATCGGCCATGCTGGCCGAATTGCTCGACAAAAACGGCATATCCTCCACTTTTTACCATGCAGGACTCGAGCCGCACGAAAAAGAACAGCGACAAAACGCCTGGAAAGACGACCGCGTGAGGGTGATCGTGGCCACAAACGCCTTCGGCATGGGCATCGACAAGCCCGATGTGCGCACAGTGATTCACTACGACATACCCTCGTCGCTCGAGGAATACTACCAGGAGGCAGGACGTGCCGGGCGCGACGGAAAGCCGTCGTATGCCGTGGTGATAGCCTCGAAGGCCGACAAAGGCGTGCTGTCGCGCCGCCTTTCAGAAGCCTTCCCCGAAAAAGAATTTATCCGCCGCGTCTACGAGCTGGCGTGCGTGTTCTGCGACATAGCCGTAGGGGCCGGACGCGAGACCGTCCACGATTTCAACATGGCCCTCTTCTGCCGCCGGTTCTCATTGCCGGCAGCGCCCGTGTATTCCGCGTTAAGGATACTTGGCCGCGCGGGCTATCTGGAATATATCGAGGAAGTGAACTCCCGGGCCCGCGTGATGATAACCGCACCCAAATCGGAGCTTTACAGCCTCAGCCTCGACCCGGCTACCGATGCCGTGTTCACCGCCTTGCAGCGCATGTACACCGGCCTGTTTGCCGACTTCGTGCCCATCGAGGAAACCGCCCTGTCGCTGCGCGCCGAAGTGCCGGCCGAGCAAGTGCACGAGAGCCTTCTGCTCCTGGGCCGCATGAAAGTGCTGCAATATATCCCCAAGCGCATCACCCCCTACCTCTACCTGCCCGGCGACCGCGAGGAGACACGCCACATCCTGCTCCCCAAAGCCGTGTACGAAGACCGCCGCGAGGCCATGGCCCGCCGCATAGAGGCAATGAAACAGTTTGTATTTTCCGACGACACATGCCGCTCGCAGACGCTCCTGACATATTTCGGCGAGAGCGCGGCCGGGCCGTGCGGATGCTGCGACGTGTGCCGCGAGCGTATGCGCGCCACATCGCCGGCCGAAATCGAAGAAACGGTAATGGCCGTGCTGCGCTCGCTGCCTTCCGGCGGCTCGGTGGCCGACATAGCGCGCGCCTTGGGGCGCAACACGCGCTCCATAGCCACGGCAGCCCGCGCCCTCGCCGACAAAGGCCTCGTGCGCCTCGACGGCACAAAAATCACTTTGGCAAAATGACGACGCGGTCGGCGGGGCCAAAACAAGAGACAATTCCTTTCATAAGGCTCTCGTCGACAGCCACACAGCCGCCCGTCGAGGGTTTCGCCCCCTTGCAGTGGAAGAAGATATTGGAGCCTCTGCCGCGGACACATTCCTTGTTATAGTCGAGGGCAAGCCCGTAGTTGTATTCCGGGGCATATTCAATCATATGCTCGCCTTGGCGCGGACCGCCCTGCGAGGCATCGATAATCTTGTTATAGAACTCGCATACGGAATCGACGGCATAGGTGTTTTCGTCGATATGGGTATATTCAATCCGGCACGACTGCGGTTTTACAAAAATACCGAAAGCAGAGAGTATGCCGAAGTCGCCGAGCGGAGTCATGCCGTCGCCCTCCTTTTTGTCGGAGGTGAAGCCGTTGCGGCCGATAAAAGCATCGGATTCGCGCACGATATTCCATTTCACCGAATCGGAATCCTTGGCGTAGATGCTCACACGGGCGTCGGAGCCGCCCAGGCACTGCACGACGGCGATATGGCGAACCGAGTCGACATCGAGATACTTATCGAGAACATTGTCGGAGGCTGTATCGTGATTGCCGCAAGAGAAAAGCGTCAAAATAGCGGCAAGCGCTACCGTAAGAGAAAATTTAGTCATATCAAATGTTTTTTCATGACAAAAGTACTAAATAAAATGAAAACACAGCAGAAATAAAAAAAATTTGGGAAAGTTTTTGGAATTGGGCGAAAGTGATTAATTTTGTGAACTGATATTCACATAATCAACTTTCATCAACCTTCGGAGATGGCATTGTCGAAAACCAAACTTTGGGTCACGGCCAAAGACTACATTTTCATCACGCTCGGAATAGCCCTATACGCTTTCGGATTCTCAGCGTTTATCTTTCCCGAGAAAGTCGTGATCGGCGGCCTCGCCGGTGTGGGCACAATCATTTATTTTCTCACAGGCATACCTGTGGCTGTGAGCCAGTTTGGCATAAACATGGCCCTGTTGATGATGGCCTACCGCATTGTGGGCAAGCAGTTTGTGCTCGGCACAATCTACGGCGCGACAATGATTTCGGTGTTTGTGGGCATATTCACGCCCTTGTTCGAAGGCGGCTTCACCAACGAGCCGTTTATGAACATCACCATCGGCGGCGTGCTCTGCGGCCTGGGCATAGGCACGGCTTTCGTGCACAACGGCTCGTCGGGAGGCACCGACATCATAGCCGCCATGGCCTCTAAGAAATCAAATGTGAGCATCGGCCGCATGATGCTCTACACCGACGTGGTGATTATCTCGTCGTCGTTCTTCCTTTTCCACCATCTCGACAAAATGGTGTTCGGCTTCGTGGTGCTCTTCCTTGTGTCGTATATGGCCGACCTTGTGGTGAACACCAACCGCCAGGCCGTGCAGTTCACCATATTCTCGCGCCACTGGCAGGAGATAGCCACCGCCATCAACAACGACGCCCACCGAGGCTGCACCGTGCTCAACGGCATGGGCTTCTACTCCAAGGGCGAGGTAAAGATACTGCTGGTGATGTGCCGCAAAATCGAGTCTGTGACAATCTCGCGCATCATCAAATCAATCGATCCCGACGCCTTCGTGACGCAAGCCAACGTCAACGGCGTCTACGGCAAAGGCTTCGACGAGCTGAAAGTGAAGATAGCCTCGACCCATCCGAAGCCGTCGTCGACCATCCAGGACAACATAGCCAAAGACGTCCTGGCCGACCGCCGTCGCTAAAATCAACGATTAGAAATGACTGATAATAAGAATTTTGACATATTTGACAGGGAGCATCTTTGGCATCCTTACACTTCTACAATCGACCCGCTCCCGACTTATAAGGTCGACAGCGCAGAGGGCTGCGTGATAAGACTGGCCGACGGCACTGAACTGATCGACGGCATGTCGTCGTGGTGGTGCGCCATCCACGGCTACAATCATCCGGCCCTAAACAAGGCGGCAACCGACCAGCTGGCCAAGATGAGCCATGTGATGTTCGGCGGCCTCACCCACGACCCGGCCATAGAGCTGGGAAAGCTCCTGATGGAGATGGCTCCGCCGTCGATGAACAATATTTTTTACGCCGACTCCGGCTCCGTGGCCGTGGAGGTGGCGCTGAAAATGGCCGTGCAGGCCTCGATATCGCGCTCGGGAAGCCATAAGAAAACTAATTTCATTACCATACGCCGAGGCTACCACGGCGACACATGGAACGCCATGAGCGTGTGCGACCCCGTGACCGGGATGCACACCGCTTTCGGCTCGGCGCTGCCCGTACGCCGCTTTGTGGCCTCTCCCGCGTGCCGCTTCGGCGAGGAATGGGACCCTGCATGCTTCGAGGAGATGGAGCGCGAGATGCGCGCCCACGCCGACGAGCTGGCCGGAGTGATTGTCGAGCCTGTGGTGCAGGGCGCCGGAGGCATGTGGTTCTACCATCCGCAATATCTGCGCGAACTCCGCCGGCTTTGCACCGAACTGGGCATCTACCTCATCTTCGACGAGATAGCCACCGGATTCTGGCGCACGGGCCGCTGCTTCGCATGGGAACATGCCGGTGTCGAGCCCGACATAATGTGCATCGGCAAAGGCCTTACGGGCGGCTATCTCACGATGAGCGCCGTGCTCACCACGGCCGCTGTGGCCCGCACCATTTCCGAAGGCGAGGCCGGCGTGATGATGCACGGCCCCACGTTCATGGCCAATCCTCTCGCCTGCGCCATAGCGTGCGAGTCGCTGCGACTGCTGCACGGACAAGACATGGCGGCACGCGTGGCCCATATCGAGCGGATAATCCGCGAGGAGCTTGCCGAGGCGGCCGATTTCGACACGGTGGCCGACGTGCGCGTGCTCGGCACCATCGGCGTGGTGGAGACAAAAGAGCCGGTGGATGTGGGCGAGTTCCAGAAAGAATGTGTGCGCCGAGGCGTGTGGATACGCCCCTTCGGGCGCAACGCCTACATAATGCCGCCCTATGTCATCTCCGACGAGCAACTGCGCTATCTTTGCCGCCAACTTGTCGAAATGGTGAAAAACATAGGAAAATGACTTACAGCGAAACGCTACAATCTCTTATAAAAACGGGCAATTTCCGGTCGATACCCGCGGCCGGACTGCCGGGCGTGGCCGATTTCTCGTCGAACGACTATCTGGGGCTTGCCGAAAACGAGCCGTTGCGGCGCGCGTCGATGGAATATGCCATGGAGCACCGCCTGCCCCTGTCGGCTTCGGCATCGCGGCTTCTTGCATCCCACCAGAAAGAACTCGCGCTGCTCGAACGCACGCTATCCGGCCTTTACGAAGGCCGCGCGGCCCTGGTGTTCAACAGCGGCTACCACGCCAACACAGGCATTATCAGCGCCTTGGCCGACAAGCGCACGCTTGTTGTGGCCGACCGTCTGGTGCACGCGTCGATAATCGACGGCATTGCGCTCTCACGGGCTGAAATGACGCGGTTCCCGCACAACGACCTGCGCCGCGCGGCAGAGATAATCGAACGCCGCGGACGCGATTTCGACCGCGTGCTCGTGGTGGTGGAATCGGTCTACTCGATGGACGGCGACAGCGCCGACATCCGCGCGCTCGCAGCCCTTAAAAGCCTCCACCCCGAGACATTGCTCTATGTCGACGAGGCTCACGCTTTCGGCGTGTGCGGCCCGCAAGGCCGTGGGCTCGTAGCCGAAGCCGGATGCCTTGGGGCGGTAGACGTGGTGGTGGGCACTTTCGGCAAAGCGTTGGCTTCGGTGGGCGCGTTTGCCGCGACATCACCCACCGTGCGCGACTTTCTGGTGAACAAGGCGCGGTCGCTGATTTTCTCCACAGCCCTGCCGCCGGTCAACGCCGCCTTCTCGCGTCTTGCCGTGGAGCATATGCTCGGCTGCGACGACCTGCGCCTGCGTCTGCGCCTGCTGTCGCGCCGCCTCGCCGCGATAACGGGCAGCGGCATCGAAAGCCATATACAGCCCTATATCGTGGGCGACGCCGCCCGCACCGTGGCCCTGAGCCACGCTCTGCTCGAAGGCGGCGTGAAGGTGCTCCCGATACGCACGCCCACCGTGCCGCCCGGCACGGAACGCCTGCGGTTCAGCCTGTCGGCCGCCCTGAGCGATGCCGACATGGACCGCCTCGAACAAACATTCAACCTATGCAGACAGAATTCATAGTAAAAAAAGGCCGTCGACGCCTGCTCATCATATTTGCCGGCTGGGGCATGGACAGCAAGCCCTTAGCCACCCTCTCCCACCCCGATTTCGACATACTGGCCGTGTGGGACTACCGCTCTGCCCACTTCGACCTGCGCCTCGCCGACGGCTACGACGAGATATGCGTCATAGCATGGTCGTTTGGCGTATATGCCTCGCAAGATGTGCTGCCGTGGCTTGCCGACCGCCTTTCGGCATGTGTGGCCGTGGCAGGCACGCCCTACCCTGTCGACGACACGCGCGGCATCCCCGAAGCCGTGTTCCGGGCCACACGCGAGGCCATGTCGGAACGCGCGTTGCAGAAGTTCTACCGCCGCATGTGTGGCTCGGCACAGGCTTACAACAAATTTTGCGACACGATGCCCGAGCGCGACATCGACGGCCTCATCGCCGAGCTCGACGCCATCCCGGCCAACAAGCCAATGCCTTTCAACGGATGGACTTTGGCCGTGCTCACCGCCAACGACGCCATATTCCCCTTCGACAACCAACGCCGAGCCTGGGAGGGCACACGCAAATTGGAAACCGGCTGGCCGCATCTGCCCGATTTTCAATACATAATCGACAATTGTCTGATTGACAAATCGTTGGTGCAGGCACGGTTCTCCGGTGCCTCAAAGACCTACGACGAAGCAGCCGAAGTGCAACGCATGATCGGCGCCCAACTCTGGGATTTGTTGCGCCGCGAGCGTCCTGCGCTCTCGGGCGAGATACTCGAAGTGGGACCGGGGACGGGTGTGTTCACCTCATTCTACCTCGACTCGCTCGGCGATGTCGACTGGCTCTATCTCATGGACCTTACGCCGCAGCAGGTGCGGATTCCGGCGCACATCAATATGCAGTACATCCAAGGCGACGCCGAGATGGACATACGCCAAGTACCCTCCGGCTCGCTCGACGCGATAGTCACCAACTGCGCCATCCAATGGTTTTCCGACGCGCCGTCGTTTGCCGTCCAGGCCATGCGCGCCCTCAAACCTGGTGGAGTGTTTGCCTTTTCCACATTCATGCCCGACAACCTCCACGAATTCAAGGCCGCGGCCGGCGTCGAGGGCCTTCTCACTCCCACCACGGAGCAATGGAGCGCATTGGCCGAGAAATATGCCCGTGAGTGGATTCGCAAGGGATTCAGCCACACCATCGAATTCAGTTCGCCCGTCGAAGTGCTCCGCCACATGAAGCGCACCGGCGTCAACGCCCTGCGGCAAGCCATGTGGACCCCCTCGCGCCTCGAACGCTTCTGCAAGAACTATCCCTGCCGCGTCAACGGCTCCTGCCCCCTCACCTACCACGCCACCACCCAGGTGTGGATAAAATAAAATTAATGGCTGACACTTATATCAACATACATCTTCATATCATTTTCGCCGTGAAATCACGTGGCGCGCTATTGGCCGACGAATGGCGTGATGAATTGTATGCCTACATCGGTGGTATTGCCAAAAATTCGGGGTATATGCCTGTAAAAATAGGTGGTTGGCGTGATCATGTGCATATGCTTCTGGGTTGTGGACGACAAATCAACATCTCTGACTTGATAAAAGACATCAAATTGGCATCGAGCCAATGGATACAGCCGAAGGTAAGATGTGCTTTTTTTTGGCAGAGAGGGTATGGATGCTTCAGTATATCTCACACTCATGTCGCCGCAGTGGCTGAATACATAGCGAACCAATCGAAACACCATGCTACCACAAGCATGACAGATGAATTCCGCACCCTTTGCGCAAAAAACGGAATTAATTTTAAAAACGAATATTTTTTCGAAGAAGTGTAAGCGACATGACGAGAGGCGGCAGAGCCGCCAAAGATGGTAAGCACGGGCGACAGCCCGTGTTTCGTTGCACCACATTATTCGACCGCGGCTGCGGTCGAACATACTCGCGCCATATAAACACGGGCTGTCGCCCGTGCCTACCGTATTGGGCGGCTCTGCCGCCACGAAAATAGCATTTTTTGCGTTTATTTTGGTTTGCTAACATTTTTTGCTTAAATTTGCGACCGAAACGCGTCAATTTGCAAATATACACAGCAAAAATCTTAACAAAAAAAATAATCCTCAAAACCAAAACGCATGAAGAAAATCTTTACCTTCCTCTTAATCGCGGCTTTGACGGCTCTGTCGGCATCGGCCGTAACCGTACGCCTCGACATCGACGATATCGACCGCGTCGAGGTCCTCATCAACGACGAGCAGGATGTGCCCGGACTGAAATCGGGCTACAATGAAATCGACGTCGACCCCGGCACGGCTGTCTACATCGTGGCGCGCACGGGCTGCTCGCTCCTTTCTGTGGCCGAGACCAACGGCGACTACAAATACGATATGCAGATTCACGCCGAAGACGGACGCCAGTTCAGCATTATCAACGTTTACAGCGACTACGGCGACACTTACGTGATAAAATCGGCATCGCAGGCCGACACCCGCACCGCCCAATGCACCATCAAGGTCGACGACCCCGCAAAGGTGAAAGTCGTGAACCCCGCTGATGAATCCACCGTTGAACTCACCGCCGGCGACAACACTTATAAGTTCGACCCCGCCACCGAAAGCACCCTCACAATCAAGCCCACGGGCAGGCCCCTCTATTCCGTTACGGTAAACGGCTCCGAGGCCGCTTTCAACGGCTATGCCTATAATGTGACACTCACCGACGGCTGCACCGTCGACATCCTCGCCAATTTCCCCGACAAGGACTGCCCCGTGAAATTTGTGCTCTCGGGCGATCAGGCCGACCTCTTTATCCGTACCGTCGACGTTGACGGACGCGCGGTGGCCGACTTCATGTCCGACTCGTTCACGGTGAAAGCCGGCTCGGAACTCAGCATCTCGGCCCACACCGACGAATGGCAGGTAACGGAATGTACCGTCAACGGCGTGTCCGCCACCTTCTCCAATCCTTTTAACGTATTCGTGACCGAGGCCACCACCATCGCCATATCCGTAAGCAAATACGCCACCTTCCCCATGACAATCAACGTCGACGACCCCGCCCGCATCCATGCCTATCGCGGATATTCCTACAACAACGACGAGATAGCCCTCAATGCCGGCGCCAACCGCGTCGACATAACCCGCAACACCCCCATCGTAAGTTTCGTTCCTGCCGATGGCTGCTACATCAAGAGCCTCGAAGTGGACGGCTACGAATATGCCGACGACGAGCTGCGCGTGGCCCCCGTGATGGTAGGAAGCCTCACCGACAACTCCGTCATTACCGTCACCACCGGCGTGATCGACCGCAACATGGACGCCACAATCTCGGTAGAGCCCTCGCTCGCCGGACAAGTCACCCTTATCCGCTCCGACCACAGCTCCGTGACGCTCGACGGCGAAACCACAGCCTTCCACTTCTACGAGGGCGACAACCCGTTCACGCTCGAGCTTGCCGCAGCCTCCGACGACATTGTTGTCACTGTCGACGGCTCGGCCATAGCCCCCGTCTACCCGTCGAGCCCCAAATACAGCCTCACTCTTGCCAACGGCAGCGTGGTGCGCGTAGGCTCGTCCGACTATTCCTCGATTCGCCTTCCCGAGGCCGACATCGACGCGCCGGCCCGCATCTACAACCTGCAAGGCATGCCCGTCGACCACTCCGTTACCCTTCCCTCCGGCCTCTACATCGTCAACGGCAAAAAAATCCTCGTGAGATAACCCTACCCCGAACCGGGCTTCTGCAAGAGGGTGTGTCAAAAAATGCTGTTTGGTATTTTGACACACCCTTTTTTTAAAAACCATTGTTTGTGAAAACCCGGGATTTTTTGTTAACTTTGTGTCGGAATATATTTACCGCGCACAATGATGGAAAAGACGATATTTGTGTCGGGCATCGACACCGATGCCGGCAAGACTTACTGCACGGCGTGGCTCGCCAACAAGTTGCGAGCCGAAGGCCGCAGCGTCATTACCCAGAAATTTATCCAGACGGGCTGCAACGGCTCGTCGGAAGATATCGAGGCGCACCGCCGCCTCATGGGCATCTCCCCCACTCCTTTCGATATTGACGGAACAACCGCTCCCATAATATTCTCATACCCGGCTTCGGCGCAGCTTGCCGCGCGAATCGACGGCCGGGAAATCGACCTCACGGTGATCGACCGCGCCCGCCACAGGCTCGAGGAGGCTTACGACACGGTGCTTGTCGAGGGCGCCGGCGGGCTTATGGTGCCCATAACCGACGATTTTTTCGCCATCGACTACGCGGCCACGAGGCATCTGCCCGTGGCCCTGGTCACAAACAGCCGCCTAGGCTCGATAAACCACACGGTGCTGTCGCTCGAAGCCTTGCGCAGCCGCGGAATCGAGCTGGCCTGCGTGCTCTACAACACATATTTCGACCGCGACGCCGAGATTGCCGCCGACACTCGCGCCTTCATAGGCCGCTATGTCGAGCGCCATTTCCCCGGCACGCCAATCTACGATATTCCGGCACTATGAACGAAACCGCGCTATCCCAACTGCTGCTCAAAGACACGGCCTTTCAGGACCTGATGCAGAGCCGCATATTCAACGTGCTTCTCATCGCCTCGCCTTACGATGCCTTCATGATGGAGGAAGACGGCCGTGTCGAGGAGCAACTTTACTTCGAGTATGTGTCGCTCAACCTCAGCTCGCCGCCCCGCGTGGCGCGTGTGGCGCATGTGTCGGAGGCTCTGGCCGCCATGGAGCACAAGAATTTCGACCTGGTAATAGCCATGCCCGGCATCGACATCTCGGAGACATTCGACGGGGCCGCGGCAATAAAGGAGGCGCATCCCGACGTGCCTATCGTGGTGCTCACGCCCTTCTCCAAGGAGGTGTCGCGCCGCCTGGCCGACCAAAACCTGGAGCATATCGACTATGTGTTCTCGTGGCTTGGCAACGTCGACCTGCTGCTTGCCATAATAAAGCTGCTCGAGGACAAGATGAACGCCGAGCGCGATGTGCTCGATGTGGGCGTGCAGATGATAATGCTTGTGGAGGACTCCGTGCGCTTCTATTCGTCGGTGCTTCCCCACCTGTTCAAGTTCCTTCTCAACCAGTCGATGGTGTTTTCCACCGAGGCCCTCAACGAGCACGAGCAGATGCTGCGCATGCGCGGACGCCCCAAGGTGATTCTGGCCCGCAACTATGAGGAGGCCGTGGAGTTTTACGACAAATACGGCAAGAATATGTTGGGCGTGATCACCGACGTGTCGTTCAACCGCGAGGGCGTGAAGGACCGCGAGGCCGGCCTGCGCCTGGCCCGCTATCTGCGCGACAAAGACCCCTATCTGCCAATTATCGTCGAGTCGTCGGAGAGCGAGAACCGCGACAAGGTGAAGGATTTCGGCGGCGTGTTCCTCGACAAGAATTCCAAGAAACTGCCCGTCGACCTCGGCGAGGCCATAACCGACAATTTCGGCTTCGGCGACTTCATAATCCGCAATCCCGAGACGCAGGAAGAGATAATGCGCATAGCCACGCTCAAAGACCTGCAAAAAAACATATTCGACATTCCCGACGAGTCGCTGTTCTACCATGCCTCGCACAACGACATATCGCGCTGGCTCTATTCCCGCGCCATGTTCCCCATAGCCGAGGTGATGAAGACCCACCGCTACCACGACATAGGCGAAAGCGCGGCCGTGCGCCGGCTGGTGTTCGACCTCATCGTGAAGTACCGCAAGATGAAAAACCGCGGCGTGGTGGCCGTGTTCCAGAAAGACCGTTTCGACCATTACTCCAATTTTGCCCGCATAGGCCAGGGCTCGCTCGGCGGAAAAGGCCGCGGCCTGGCGTTTGTCGACTCTATCATAAAGAAAAATCCGGTGTGCGACAATTTCGACGGCGTGGCCATCTCGATACCGCGCACCGTGGTGCTCTGCACCGACATATTCGACGAGTTCATGAAGCAGAACCGTCTGTATCCCCTTGCGCTCAGCCCCGTGGCCGACGACGAGATTCTGCGCCGGTTTCTCGAAGCCCGGCTGCCCGAGCGTATCATCGAGGACCTTCTGGCCCTGTTTGAGGTGGTAGACCGTCCGCTGGCCATACGCTCGTCGAGCTTGCTCGAAGACTCCCACTACCAGCCTTTCGCCGGCATCTACTCCACATATATGATTCCCCACGTCGCCGACAAGGAGCAGATGCTCCGCCTTGTCTCCGACGCTATCAAGGGGGTGTATGCCTCGGTGTTCTATGCCGCCTCCAAGGCATATATGACGGCCACGTCCAATGTAATCGACCAGGAAAAGATGGCCGTGATAATACAGGAAGTGGTGGGCGAGAACCGTGGCGGCGGAGCCTATTTCCCATCGTTCTCGGGCGTGGGACGCTCGCTCAACTACTATCCCCTTGGCGACGAGCGCGCCGAAGACGGCGTGGTGCAGGTGGCCGTGGGCTTGGGCAAATACATAGTCGACGGCGGACAGGCCCTGCGCTTCTCGCCCCGGCATCCGGCCTCGGTGCTTCAGACATCGACCCTCGACCTTGCGCTGCGCGACACGCAGACACGCCTCGACGCCCTCGAGCTGGCCTCCACCACCGACGATATGACCGTCGACGACGGCTACAACATAGTGCGCCGCCGCGTACAGGACTTTGCCGACACCGGCGTGCTGCGCCACATGGTGTCGACCTTCGACCCCAACGACGGAGTGCTCCGCGACTACGAGCAGCAGGGCCGTTGGCGGCGTGTGGTCACGTTCAACTCCATGCTGTGCCACGGAGCGTTCCCCCTGGCCGAAGCCGCCGATTTCATGCTCTCGGCCGGACAAAACGAGATGCGCCGCCCCGTCGAGATTGAATTTGCCGGAAACGTATTCCCCACTCCCGGCAAGGACGGGCTCAAAGGACACATCTACTGGTTGCAGATTCGACCCATTATCGACAAAAAGGACATGGTCGACGACGATATAATCGATGTGGACGACAGCCGCGTAATCCTCAAATCTGCCACTGCTCTCGGCCACGGCAACATCGACAATGTAGACACCATCGTGTATGTGCGTCCCGAAACCTTCAACTCGCGCAACAACGGCGAGGTGGCCGAGGAAATCGAACGCATCAACCGCGAGTTCATAGCCCAAGGCAAGAATTACGTGCTCATCGGCCCGGGCCGCTGGGGCTCGAGCGACCCCGCGCTCGGCATACCGGTGAAATGGCCGCATATCTCGGCGGCGCGTGTCATCGTGGAGTCGTCGCTGTCGAACTACCGCATCGACCCCAGCCAAGGCACTCACTTTTTCCAGAACCTCACGTCGATGGGCGTGGCCTATTTCACCATCAACCCCTCGATAGGCGACGGCGTTTTCGACCTCGACTACCTCAACTCGCTGCCCGCGCAATACGAGAGCGAGCGTGTGCGCATAATCCGCTTCGCCGCTCCCCTGCCCATAGCCGTCAACGGCAAAAAAGGCGTGGGCGTGGTGCTAAAACCCCTCGAAAATGAAGATACTGAAAATTCTCCCCAATGACATAGCCGAGAATTGCCCCGAAGCGGAGCAGCTGCGCCTGCGCGGGCATGAGGTCGAGGTGATGCGCCCGGCATTCTGGAGCGCCTTCACGGCAGCCACCATAGCCTCACGCTTGAAGGCGTTCGACGCCGACCGCGTCGAGGCCGAAAGGCTCAAAGATGCCGTGGCCGCCGTTTCGGCGCGCAAGCTGGCTCCGGAAAAGCATTTCGAGATAGCCGTGCGTGTGCCTCGCAACAGCGAGCCGTGGCCTCATGCCGACCGGCTCGACGGAACCGACGTGGCGTGGATATACCCTTCCGAACGCCTCAAATCGGAGTTCGGCCGCCCCGGCACGGTGGAGACATTGGACGTGGCCCCCGGCGAAGATTTCCGTCACGACCCTGAAACTGTGCGCTATGCCTTCTTCGGCGACGACGCTCCGGCCACATACCTGCGCCTCAAAGAGGCCGTAGAGGCCGTTGCGGCCAATCCTGACGCGATTCTCGACGTATATGGAGAATTCCGCGCCCGGCACGTGATGCCCGTCGTACGACGCTGCAAAGCCCTCGAAATCGAAAACCGCGTGCGGTGGCACGGCAAAGACTTTATTTTCGACCAAGCCGTGCTCAACGCCGACAGAATATTCCTCTCCCAATACGAACCGACCGACACCGAACTGCTCGCGGCCTCTTTCGGCAGAATCCTCACTGATAAAATCTGACACCATGCGCCACGTCAATATAGTTTTCAATCCCCGTTATCCCGACATTGCCGAACTGGCGGAAGAAATAGCACGCGACGGCGTGCCACACCAAGCCGAGACAATCTACGACGGGCGCAACCGCCTGTATCGCCTCGCGTTCGAAGGCCGCGAGGTGTGCATCAAGGCCTTCCACCGCCCTGCCGGAGTAAATGCCTGGGTCTACGGCAACCTGCGCCACGGCAAGGCTCGCCGCTCCTACGAAAACGCTATGGAGCTGCGTCGGCTCGGCTTCCACTCTCCCACTCCGCTGGCCTATGTCGAAATACGCTACGGACGACGTTTCGACCTCAGCTACTACATCTACGAATACATCTCCGACGCCGTGTATCTTCGCGGATGGGAAAAACGCCCCGACGCCAAGCCGCTCGCCGACGCCCTGGCCGCAGAAATGGCGCGTATGCACGCCGCCGGCATATTCCACAAGGATTTCACGCCCGGCAACATCTTCTTCAAACGCGACAGCGCGGGGAAATACGAATTTTCATTAATCGACATCAACCGCATGGACTTCGGCGTGACCGACCGCCGGCGTATGCTCCACAATTTCCGCGGTCTCACCTTCGACCGCGACATGCTGCGCTATCTGGCGCGCTCATATGCCCGCCAGGCTCATCTGAACGCAGAAGCCACCGAACGCGAGGCCCTGAGCCGCCTCGATGAATTCCTCCACCAGAAAGTGCTACACGCCCGCCTGCGCGGCCGCACCGACGTTCTCGAATATTACAGCCGCTTCATCCAAGAATAACCGGCTTGCGCCTATTATGTAGGAACACAATGTAGGAACACTAACCGCGAAGCGCTTTGCAAGGCAAAGAATCCTCCGGATTGTGAAAAATATTATTGGCGTCCGGTAAAAATTGCAACCCTTTATCCACAAGTCGAAATTCAGGAGCACAAAGCGGCAGAGCCGCTTAATATGGTAGGCATGGGCGAAAGCCCATGTTATGATGAATAGCAGATATTCGACTGCGGCCGCAGTCGAACTTGCGTAAACCTCCTAAACACGGGCTATTGCCCGTGCCTACCATATTCGACCGCGACTGCGGTCTGCTTTTTCTTTTCAAATATGTAATTATATGGCACAAGCTGAAAAGTCGGTGCATGTGGAATCGCGTAGCGATTCGGAAAGAAATTTGTGAAATTCGTGCAATTTGTGAAATTTGTGTACCCCGGAGCGCGGTCGCGCTCCTTTTTTACCACGAATTACACAAATTTCGCGGATTTCACAAATTGTGTTCCTGCCGGGTTGATTCAATGCCCGGCTAAAAATTGGGGATATGCCTTGTGCCCATATTTCACAATCCGGAGGATTCTTTGCCTTGCAAAGCGCTTCGTGGTCTGTATTCCTACATCCAAACGGACACAAAAAAAAGAATGAGTAACGAAATCAACAAGTTGATTTGCAATTACTCATTCTCCTCTCTCCTCTGGCGGTGCGTACGGGACTCGAACCCGTGACCTCCTGCGTGACAGGCAGGCATTCTAACCAGCTGAACTAACGCACCAAAATTGAGGTTGTCAATGCTTTGGCTCGGAAACCCTCGGCGCTCTTGCTTCGGTGTTGTTCCCTTGCTTTTGCGGTGCAAAGTTAAGGCGTATTTTCCGATTGTGCAAATTTTTCGTCAAAAAAATTTCATGTTTTTTTGCATTATTTTTTCAAACAACTGTTAATCAACGTCTTAACAATATAATATTTTTTAGCATATTTTATGGCATCTATCCGGTTCAACGAATAAACGGAAATCGGAACGCTTTCAATTCGGCTTTCAGCTCGGCCTCGCAACCGCCAAGATAAGTGTCGCACAGAGCATGGAAGCGGGCGGAATGATTCATTTCGGAAAGATGGGCCAGTTCATGGCAAATAATAAAGCGGCGCAGACGCTCGGGCAGGAATATGAGCACGTAGCTGAGGGCTATCTCGCGTCGCGCGGAGCAGTGGCCGAGCACGCGGTGGCCGTTAGATACGCTCCACATTATGGGGCTGACACCTATCTCTTCGGCCACTTCGGCGGCATACGGCAGCAATATCGACGGAGCCGCACGGCGCGCCATGCGGCAGATGCTGTCGGATATGGCCAGCATGGTGTCGTGGCTGTCGAAATCCCAGGCCTTCCCTACCCTTATGTGCCAGTCGCTGCCCTCGATTTCATAAGATATTTTTGAAGGACTGTCGTCGCGGCTGTCGATATGGACTGTCACTTCGGGAAAGACCAGGCAGTCGCCCGGCGAATACATGCGTGGAGGCTTGGCGGCATACATGCGCGGAGCAAAAACGCGCAGGGCCGACAGCACCTCGGAGGCGGCAATGCCCGTGGGCGCGCTCACTTCCAGGCGCGCCCCTTTCCACCGTGCGCGTATCGAGCGCGCGGTGCGGCGCACCGTGACGTGCACGGTGCCAAATTCCTCCATACGGTAGTTTCCTGCCGCTACGATGTATCCTTCCATTTGCGGGAGCGTCAGTTCCAGTTCAGTTTCTCGCGCAGCGCGGCGGGAAACGCATGGGCGCGGCGCATGATAATACGGGTGACAAACGGAGCGCGGCGCAGGCTCACACGCGTGCCCACCGGAAGCATACGGTAGCGGCCGTCGAGCGTGAGGCGGAAACTGCGGCTGCGGGCTTCCACCACCACTTCGAGCTCCGTGTCGTCGGACACCACGAGGGGGCGCATACCAAGCGAGTGCGCCGCTATGGGCGAAATCACCCACACGGGCGCCGTGGGCTGCACCACGGGGCCTCCCACGCTCAGATTATAGGCCGTGGACCCTGTGGGCGTGGCCACGATGAGGCCGTCGGCGCGGTACGACGCCAGGTCGCGGCCATTGATGCGCGTTTGTGCCGTGACTATCGACGAAGCCTCATCTTTTGTGAATGTGACCTCGTTGAGGGCATATGGCCAGTCGAGAGCGGCGTCACAGCCGTGAACCTCGGCCTCGATAAGGCTGCGGCTCTCGATGTCGAAATCGCCGTGAAGCAGCTCGGGCAGCACATCGGGCAGCTCGTCGATAGACGCGCCGGAAAGATAGCCGAGATGGCCGGTATTCACCCCGAGGATAGGCAACTGCCTGTCGCCCACCCACATGGCCGTGCGCAGGAACGTGCCGTCGCCGCCGAAACTCATAGCCATGTCAGCCTCAAAGCGGAAATCGTCGGCCACGGGGCGCACACCGCGCAGAGCGTCGGGCACAAGAGCCGAGAGCACGCCATGAATCTTGCGGTGCATCACCACCTCAATGCCGGCGGCGTGCAGCGCAACCAAAAAATCCGCAATCTCGCCGGCATACGGCTCCTGCTGCCGGCTTCCATATATCGCAATAGTCATAATTTTCAGATTAAAGTCAGTCGTCATACGGGAATTGACGCATCAGGGAGTCAAAGGACCAATCCTCCTCTATAATCATGCGCCTCTTTTTCATTTCATAAAAGAAATACTCTATTGACAAATCCATTTTAGAATCCTGTATCGCATAATTAAAGAACGAGACCATCTTTGTTATCACAAGGATAAGATAATACCTTAAATTACTGGTAAGGTCTTCTATATCCTGCTTAATGGCGGCTTCATGTATAAGCTCGTTTCGAAGATGATAAATCCTTGACAAATGCATATTTACATTGTCCATATGGTTATGAACAAAATTTTTTCGCTTGTCCTTGTGGACGAACAAACAAGATTTATATTTCATCAGACGGTATTTTAACAAAATATTGGACGCAGATTGAGTCAATGCGTCAATATTCTTATCCGATAAGGCTTCTCCTTGCGAAAGCAACGCCGCTTTCTTCAACGTATTTTCGAGGTCGTCAAAATTACGTCTGACGTAATTGATAAATAAAATATTGGATAGATTGGTCTTCAAACGGCCAAACGTGTTTTCTTCCACCATAGGGGAAGAAAAGATATATTCCAAAGCTATCCAATAATTAATAAACCGCTGTTCTATCTCACCGTCACGATCCCCTATTCTTAAATGCCGGAGAGCGGAGACAAGGCGATCTTTTAGGTCATGCTCCACATATTTACATCCAAGAATCGTATCTATTTTTTTTCTAAAAATATTAGATTTGGCCATATCTTGAAAATCATCGTCAAGAAAGAAACGCGTGGGAAGAAATATCGCATCGTGATGTTTGTCTTTTTCCCTGACAACCAATGCCGTAGGTTGGATTTCGATATTCAGCCTGCTAAGATATAGATTTATGGAATCAATATCTGCCGATAGTTTCGTTATCGCTTCCTTTATCGCAGAATCGCCGTCAGAAGCGACACATCTGTGTACATAAAACCTTTTCTTAGGTTGTGGCGAAGCAAAGTTGACAAATTGAGGGCTGGAACGAAACTGTTCATTTGCCGGATCAACATCCATTTCAGATTTAAAATTAGAAAGGACAAAATTGCCAGGAATTCCATGCACTACAAGCACTACACAATGGTTTCGGCCCCGTTCGTCAAGCAAACAATTTTTAAAAGCATGGAACGAGTCAATCGTATCCGGCTTTTTGGAATAGTATTTTATTATGCCGTAAAGGCCGCGCTTGGAATAGCCAATATTCAACAATTCACGAGCCAAAGACGATGTCATATCGTCGAGACGTTCCACAGATATATAAAAGTCTTTATCCGCGATTTCTTCATCCGATGCAAAAATTTTTTCAATAGAGCTAAATAAATTATCAAGATAAATGTCTTTGTTGAACGCCAACAATTCCGAAAGAAGATAAGTTATCTGTGTACATGCAGGAGTGTTCCGGTTTCCTTTTGAAGAATTAAGTTCTGCGTCGAACTTTCTCAACAGCTCGATAACACTTCTCTTTCCAATACCGGGATAACGCAATATTTCATCCTTGTCTAATATGGCAATAGCCTCCCTTAATGAAAGTTGAACCGTTTCAGCCCTTTTCACGGTGAAATTCTGCCAGCCAATGATAAAATCGCGCAATTCATTGAGAATTGTATTGACATTGTGATGCCGGACCCTGTAACTATCCAACGAGTTGAGATGAAGCAGTTCTTTTAGCCTGTCTTTGAAGAATGAATATAAATGGATGCCCTTCATTTTTATTGATAAAATATGGTACAAATTTACATTAATTACTGCTATCCTAATGCCTATTTATTGTTAAGGAAGTGTTAAAAAAGTTATTTTTTGTCATTTTATTTTGCAATTGCCAAATAATATATTACTTTTGTGTACCGAAAAATATGCCGACCACTTATATAAAGATATAAAGGGAGCGCATCATTCTTGTTTAGGAGAACGTTACGTTCCGCGGATTGAGTCACCTCCCTACAAAACACGTCCACAACCATTGAGGCTGTGGACGTTTTATTTGCTTATTGTTATGAGGGTGCGTCCCTACAATCTCGGCATAAACAGCCTTTTTGACACACCCTCATTTGGAGTTACGGTTATTTGTAGCGGGCCCAGCGGATGAGGTCTTTTAGGGAGGGTTTCTTGCCGTACATGAAGATGCCGACGCGGTAGATTTTGGCCGAAATCCATATCATGGCAAGGAAGGAGATGACAAGGAGGACAAGCGACAGGGCGATTTCCCAGCCGGGGATGCCGAAGGGGATGCGCGCCATCATGACCATGGGCGATGTGAAGGGGATGATGGAGAGCCAGAAGGCGAGGCCGGAGTTGGGGTCGTTGGCCACCGACATGGAGAATACGAAGCCGAGGATTATGGGCACGATGGCTATCGAGGTGAGCTGCGATGCGTCCTGGATATTGTCGACGGCAGAGCCGATGGCGGCATATATCGAGGAGTAGAACATGTAGCCGCCGATAAGGAAGAGCATTATCCACACAAAGAGCATGAGCACGTAGGCGGGGTCGCCGAGCTGGCCGATGGCGGAAAGGAGGTCGAAGTCGGGCGACGACATGGAGCTTACGATAAGGGGCATGATCCATTTGCTGAATGAGCACACGAGCAATCCCCAGATGAGAATCTGGGTTACGGCCACAAGGCCTATGCCGAGTATCTTGCCGAACATGAGCGTGTTGGGACGCACCGACGACACCACGATTTCGAGCACGCGGTTGTTTTTCTCCTCGATAATCGATGTCATCACCATCTGGCCGTAGATCATGATGAACATGTAGAGCATCATGGCCATGGCCATGCCGATGAGATAGGACACTATCGACGACGTGGCCTCGGTTTCTTCGGTGTCGATACGGAAGGTTGACATGTGCACGTCTACTTTCACGTCTTCGAGGATGCGGGCGAGGTTGGGTATGTCGTAGCGCGAGAGACGCCGGTTTTCAAGGGCTTCTTCGAGCTGCGATGTAATCACGGTCTCGGTCTGCATCGAGGGCGCGCCTTTTGTATAGAGGCTTATGTGGGAAGGGTAGTCGACCACGTCCTCGCCAATCTCGAGGATGCCGCCGAAGGCTTCTATTGTCTTTGCGGAGTCGAGTGACATTACGGTGGGCAGCTGCGAGAAATGCAGGTCGTCGATGTCGCGGAGGTCGGCGGCGACCAAGCCCGAGCGGTCGATCACGCCAATGGTCTTGCTTTCGGGGCCGCTGAGCACCATGATGAGTGTCGGCGCCAGCATAAGGGCCAGCATCAACAGAGGCATGAGCAGGGTGGATATGATGAAACTCTTGCGTTTTACCCGTTCGAGGTATTCGCGGCTGATGATAAGATACAGATTATTCATGGGTGGGGAATTCCGGAGGGGTTGGATAATTGGATTGCTCTACGGCTTTGATGAATATGTCGGACATCGACATCATCTTGGGCTTGAATTCTACGAGGTCGACGGCGGCGTTGGCGGCGGCTATGGCGGCGCGGCGGGCATCGTCGGCGGCAAGGGTGATTTCGGCGGCGAGGTGCTTGCGGCGGACGTCCTCGACAATATCGACGGCCGTGCACGACGCTTCCAAGGCGGCGCGGAGGGCGTCGGGGGTGCCGTCGAATTCGAGCGTGAACTTGTTTTTGCCGAACTCGCGGCGGAGCTCGTCGACATCGCCGGTGAGGATATTGTGGGAGCGGTTGATGAGGCTGATGCGGTCGCAGAGCTCCTCGACGGAGGCCATGTTGTGGGTGGAGAAAATCACGGTGGCGCCTTCGTCTTTGAGGCGGAGAATCTCACGGGTGAGCACCTGCACGTTGATGGGGTCGAAACCCGAGAACGGCTCGTCGAAAATAAGGAGCTTGGGGCGGTGAAGCACGGTGATGATAAACTGCACCTTCTGGGCCATGCCTTTGGAGAGCTCTTCCACCTTCTTTCCCCACCAGCTCATTATGTCGAGGCGCTCGAACCATTCTTTGAGCGATTTCTCAGCCTCGGCGCGGTCGAGTCCTTTGAGACGGGCGAAGAAAAGAGCTTGCTCGCCAACCTTCATTTTTTTGTACAATCCGCGTTCTTCGGGGAGGTAGCCGATAGAGCGCACATCGTCTTGCACGAGCCTGTGTCCGTCGAAAATCACCTCGCCGGAGTCGGGAGCCGTGATGTGGTTGATAATGCGGATAAGCGTGGTCTTTCCCGCGCCGTTGGGGCCAAGCAGGCCGTAGACCTTGCCCTGCGGCACCTCGATCGACACGTCGTCGAGGGCGCGGTGGCCGGTGTAGTCCTTTACTATGTTTCGGGCTTCAAGAATATTCATCAAAATAGGTATAAGGGATGAGTTATAAGTGATAAGGTGAGGTTTTTAAAGCGGACGCACGAGCCGTGCGTCCCTACACCTTGTTAGTCGCACAAAAGTACGAAAAATTACAGTCTCCTAAAAAAATTGTGTCAACGACGGCGGAAGGGCAGGGCGGCGAGATAGACGGCCGACATAATCAGCACTATCAGGGCCGAGCAGGGCACGTCGACATATACCGACAGCCACAGGCCGCCGAGCGAGGCCACAAGGGATATGGCCACCGAGGCCAGCATCATCGGGCGGAAACGGCGGAAGCGTGTCTCGGCCGTCATCATCGGCAGCGAAAGCATCGACATGAGCAGCATCACGCCCACAAGACGGATTGTAAGGACTATGCCCACGGCTATGAACATGGTAATCACCGTGGATATGAGCGTGACGGGCAGCCCGGCCACCCGCGCGAAATCGCGGTCGAAGGCCACGGCTATGATTTGCCGGTGCCATATGGCGAAGAAGGCGAGGAGCAGGGCCGTGAACACGCCGAAAACGGCTATGTCGGCGCGTGTGATGGTGAGGATATTGCCAAACAGGAATGAATTCAACTCGGGCACATAGCCGGGGGTGAGAAACACAAAGAGCACGCCCACGGCCATGCCCAACGCCCATATCACGGCTATGGCCGAGTCCTCGCGCACACGCACACGCGACGACAGCCACTCCACGCCCAGGGCCGAGGCCACGGCAAACACGGCGGCCGTAATCACAGGGTTGATTCCAAGAAAATAGCCCAGGCCGAGGCCTCCGAAGCAGGCATGGGTGATGCCGCCCGATATGGCCACAAGCCTTCGGGTGATGATATATGTGCCGATAACGGCGGCCGCAACCGAAATCACGGCCACGCCTATCATGGCATTTACAAAGAAACTATATTGCAGCATTTCTGGCTTCGGCAACGATAAACAAGAGTTCTTCTTTCACGGGCGCGGGCAGGGTGATGCCTCGCAGCTGGAGCGAACGTCCCCACGGCGCTATGTCGGTGGGGATAAGGGTGAGCAACACGTCGCGGAACTCCTCAATCTCGGCGTCGGAATACTCGTCGGCGCCACGGCCGCGGAATCGGTCGAGCTCCTCGTCGTCGAAATACACCACGTCGGGGCTTACGGAGGCAAGGAGCGAGTCTTTCTCGCAGGTTATGTGCATTCCGCAGCACACCTCCGGCTCGTCCTCGGCAGTGTCTTCGGCTGAGGTCTCAGCCGGAGCCGGCTCCGGCTCTTTTTCCGGGGGCGGGGGAGTGTGCCTGTCGAGCGCCCACAGCAGGGCGCCAACGGCTACAAGAGCCGACAATATTATCAATGCTACTATCATTGTTGATTTTCTTCTTCGAACACAGGAACAGGCTCGGCGGCGTCGAGCACCATGAAACCGGCGGCGCGCAGGTCGTCCCAGAATCGCGGATATGATTTCGACACCACCTCGGCGTCGCGTATCACGATGCCGGGATAGAACAGCGCAGCCGGGGCGAAGGCCATGGCCATGCGATGGTCGGCATATGTGGCTATTTCCGCCGCCTCGCCCACAGGCGCGCGCCGGCCTTCCCAGCCAATCACGCCGGAGCCTTCGGTGTAGAGCACGTAGGTGAGGCGGCGCAACTCGGCGACAAGGGCCTCCACACGGTCGCATTCCTTGATATGCAGCGACTCCACGCCGGTGAAGCGGAAGGGCACCGACAGCAGGCAGCACGTCACAGCAAGGGGCAGCACGAGGTCGGGGCAGTCGGCCATGTCGGCTTCGACGCGGCTCCATGTCTCAGGCGATGCCGAGAGCTGCGCTCCGCCGTCTTCAAACTCGGTGACGACGCCAAGGCGGTCGAACAGCGAGGCGCACACGCTGTCGCCTTGTATCGACGGCGAGTGCAGGCCGGGCAGGCGCACCCATCCGGCCGATATGGCGGCTATCTCGTACCAGAATGCGGCAGCCGACCAGTCGGGCTCTATGTCGTGTGTGGCCGGAGCCGGCGTGTATTTTCCGGGGGCCACGGTGATGCCTTGCGGAGTCATGTCAACGTCGATGCCGCGCGAGCGCATCAACGCCACGGTCATTTTCAGATATGATTCCGAAGCCGGGGCGCCACGGAAGCGAAGGGATAGGGGAGTGTCGAATCCCGGAGCCGCCATAAGTATTGCCGACAGGAACTGCGAGCTAATCGTGGCGTCGATCTCGAGCTCGCCTCCATGCAGGGCGCGGCCTTTTATAGCCAAGGGCGGGAAGCCATCCTCGCCTTCGTATTCTATATCGGCGCCGAGGGCGCGCAACGCGTCGACGAGGGGGCCTATCGGACGGCGGCGCATACGCTCGGTGCCGTCGAGAGTGAC
Organism: Muribaculaceae bacterium; assembly: GCA_009775125.1. Classification (GTDB taxonomy): domain Bacteria; phylum Bacteroidota; class Bacteroidia; order Bacteroidales; family Muribaculaceae; genus CAG-873. The sequence goes on from VSPD01000016.1 coordinate 33,291, forward strand.
ATCGGTGCCGGGCAGGGCCGCGAAATAGGCCGTGAGGAAGCGCATGGCCGTTCCGGCGGGGCCGACGTCGACCAAGCCCGAACGCTCGCGCAAGGCGGCGGCCATGGCGCGGGTGTCGTCGGAAATGGCGGCGAGCGAGGCAAAGCCGTCCTGTCCGCCACTGGCAATGGCATCGATAACCATCAGACGGTTTGCGATGCTCTTGCTAAGGGGGAGCGACACCTCGGTGTCGATTATTTCTTCGGGGGGATATATTCTAAGGTCCACGTCAGCCCAGGATTTCGTAATTGATAATCAAATCGACGGCAAAGAGCTGGCGTATGGCCGAGCGTTTCACTTCCATGTCGTCGAATTCGGGATTGAAGCTGTGCAGAATCACCTTGTCGGGGTCGGAATGGCGTTTGAGCACCTTGCACATGCGGTAGTCGTCGAGAATCACCACATATATGCTTCCCCAGAAAATGGGGGAGTCGAGCGAGATCGGGCGCACCGACACGTATGCTCCGTTGCAAATCCTTGGGAGCATCGACTCGCCCGACACGCGCACCACGGGGGTTGTCGGGTCGAGCTGCGGAAGGTCGAGCGTGCCGATGATACGGTCGTCGGTGAAAGCGCGCGACAGTTCGCCGTAGCCGGCAGTCACGTCGATATCGTAGACAGGCGCGCCTTTGCCCCAGCTCACGCGCGCTCCGCCGTCGACCACGCCGGGCTCTGCGCCCTTGGGAAACGGCACGTCCTCGCCGGTGAGGAGCCATTTTTTCGACACGTTCAGGTTCACGACGATGCGATTGATAAAGCCGTCGGTGATGGGAATTCGTCCGGAGAGGAATTTCGACATGTTGGAGGCGTCGACGTTGATGAGCTGTCCGAACTGGGCTTGTGTTTTTCGCATCAGCTTGATAAGGTATTTGATGCGGTCGATTGTCGTGGCCGCAGGGGAGGGAGGAGTAAGTTCGTTAATCATAATATTGATATTGTCATTGTTAATTTTGACAAAAGTAATATTAATAAATGATATTTGCAAATCGAATATGTTAAATTATCGATTTGCAATTTGCAGTTGGAGGATTATAGGAGGCTTAGGAAGCATAGGTGGCTTAGGATTCATAGAATTCCTATGATTCCTATGATTCCTAAGGGCCAAAACAGGTTACTCGTCGTCGCAGGATTTGCCGAAATGATGGGGGGAGGCACATTCGTGGATGGTGCGGTCCACGATGAGGTGGCGTGTGGCCATCGAGGCTATGGTTGTCATCTCGTGGCTCACAAGCAGGATGGTCGCACGCTCGGCAAGAGTGCGTATTATCCCGTAGAGGTGCGACTCGAAATGCTTGTCGATGTAGCTTAGCGGCTCGTCGAACACCAGGAGGTTGGGGCGGCTTATTATGGCACGGCCAAGGAGGGCGCGCTGGAGCTGGCCGCCGGAGAGCGTGCCGATGGGGCTGTCGGCGTGGGAGCGGAGCTCCACGGTGTCGAGTGCCTCGTCGACGCGGCGTGCTCGCTCCCGGGCCGACAGGGTGCGGTCGGCAAGCAGCCCGGAAGCCACCACCTCGGTGACCGACACCGGGAAATGCGAGTCGATCATGTTTTTCTGCGGCAGATAGCCTATCGTCACGCCGGGACCTACGGCCACGGTGCCCGACGTGGGCTTTACCAGGCCGAGCATTATGCGCAGGAGGGTGGTTTTTCCGCCTCCGTTAGGCCCGGTTATGGCCACAAAGTCGCCTTTGGCCACCGACAAATCCACATTTTCAAGGATTGTCCGGCCATCGCGGCGGAGGCCGACGCCTCGGAGGGTGATTATGTCATTTTCCTGCAAGCTCATCAACAATAAGCATTATCTGGCCGTCCCAGTCGTAGTCGAGCGGGTTGATTGTGACGAGCCTTGTACCCATCGACTCGTTGAGGGTGGAGGCAAGGCGCGAGTCGTATTCTTTTTGAAAGAAAAGTATCTTTACGGAATCCTCGCGGGCCTCGTCGACAATTTGGCGCAGGCGGCCTGTGGATATTTCCTTGCTTTCCTGGCCCACGGAAATCTGATGTAGGCCGTAGTCGCGCGCGAAATAGCTCAGCGAGGGGTGCCATATGGCGAAAGCATGCGCCCCGGCCTCGGAGAGACGACGGGAGGCTTCGCCGTCGAGGCTGTCGAGATGCGCGGCAAGGCGTTGGTAACGGGCGCGATAGACCTCGGCGGAGTCGGGCCGCAGGGACGAAAGGGCCTCGGCGAAATTGGCGGCTATAATCTTGCCGTTGCGCAGCGAGGTCCATACATGGGGGTCGACGTCGGTGTGGGCTTCGCCACGGCCATGGGAGTGGGTGCCGGTGACGGGGATGATGCCTTCGGTGGAATACACCACGCGTGTGCCGCCCTGCTCCCGGCTGTCGGCCGCGAGCTTTTCCTCGAAGGGCATATAGCCCACGGGGAAATATGCTTCGGCGTCGCTAAGGGAGCGGCGTTGCGACATTGTAGGCTCGAACGACTCGGGGTCGGAGCCGGGGGGAAGGAGCACGACAACGTCGAATCCGGGCCCGGCAATGGCTTCGAGTATTTTTTTCTGCGGCTCGATGCTTACGGCAAGGACGGGCCTCTCCGGCTTTTCCGCACCGGAGCAGGCGGCAAGGAGGGCCGCCAGAATCGTTGCAAAAAAGAATGGTCTCATCCGTCAGGAGCGGTAGCGCGGGAACTGGTCCTTGATGGTGTCTACAACGTTGATTATGTAGTCGCCGGTCTTTTCGAGGTCGCCTACAAGGTCCATGTAGTAGATACCGGCCTGGTATTCGTAATGATGGTCGTTGATATTGGGCACGTTGGCCGAGCGGAACTGGTTGCGGAGGTTGTTGATTTCGCGCTCCTTGTTGTAGGATTCGATAATCGAGCGTTCCGACACTTTTTCCACGTCGGCAAGCATGGCGAGCATCATGGCCATGGCTTCCTCTACATATTTATAAAGGACGTCGATGTTGGCGTAGATTTCCTCGGTGAACTGCACGTTGCTCTGAATCTTGCGCAGCAGAATCTTGCCCACGCCGTAGCAGCAGTCGGCGATAGACTCAATCTCGCCCACGATGTTGAGCATCGCGGTGATGCGGAGCTTGCCTTCGTCGGAAAGGCGTCCGCGGGCGCAACGGTTGAGGTAGTCGGCAATCTCGATTTCCATACGGTCGGATATGTCCTCGTATTTGTCGAGACGCGAGAGCAGCTGGTTGAATTCTTCGGAATTTTCCTTGGTGTGCACCAGTTGCTGCGACATCGATATCATGCGGCCCACGCGCTCGGCATACACGGCCATTTCTTTTTCGGCCTGGGCGATATTGAGCTCGGAAGCCGACAGGAGGCCCGAGGTGATGAATTTGAGGCTGAATTCCTCGTCGTTTTTGGTCTTAGAGGGCACAAGTCGCTCAACAATCTTGACATAAAGATTTGTAAACCAAATCATTATTGTCACATTCACGAGATTGAACGTGGTGTGGAATATCGACAGGCCGAAAGACACGCTCATCTGCATCATGGCTATCTTGTGCAGCACGTCGTGGCCGGCGGGAAGCGAATTGTCGAACAGGTGGTTGTAGAGCTCGGGATCGGATTTCTCGAGGGCGTTGACAAAGTTGAACAGGTCGTCGGGGTTGCCCTGGCCGATTATCTCGGTGAGCCAGGCGTTGAACTCGGCAAAGGGCACAAACACGGCGAGGCACCAAATTGTGCCAAGCAGGTTGAAGAGCAGGTGGCCCATGGCCGTGCGTTTCGCGGCCACATTTCCGCTCATAGATGCAAGGATGGGGGTGATGGTTGTGCCGATATTGGAGCCGAGCACCACGGCGCAGGCCAGGTCGTAGGTAATCCAGCCTTTCGAGCACATGATGAGGACAATGGCGAATGTCGCGGCCGACGACTGTATAATCATCGTGAGCACGATGCCCACAAGCAGGAAGATACATATCGAGCCGAAGCCCATCGAAGCAAACTGCCGCAGATAAGCAAACATCTCGGGATTGGACTGCAAATCAGGCACATAAGTGCTGATCATATCCAGGCCCATAAATAAAAACGAAAAGCCGATGAGGAATTCACCGATACTTTTCGTCTTGCTTTTTTTCGAAAACAGAAGCGGAATCGCCAGGCCTATTATGGGCAGGATAAACAGCGACATGTTCACCTTGAAGCCAAACAGCGCTATCACCCATGCCGTGAACGTGGTACCCACATTGGCACCCATAATCACGGCCATGGACTGGGCGAGGGTCATAAGGCCGGCGTTGACAAAACTTACCACCATTACAGTGGATGCTGACGAACTCTGAATCAATGCAGTGATGCCGAAGCCCGTGAGGAGGCCGGAGAAACGGTTGCGTGTCATGGCCGACAGAATATTGCGCAGGCGGTCGCCGGCAGCCTTCTGCAAGCCTTCACTCATCACTTTCATGCCGTAGAGGAAAAGACCTACGGCACCAAGGAGGCATAAAAAGTCTAAAATGCTATAATTCATTGTTACCGGCGGCATGTTGATTGGAACAGCCGCCTTTGGGCACAAAGTTAGCAACTTTTCAATAAATTACCAACAACTGTTAAAATTTTTCCTCTTTTTCAACAGATAAAGCACCGCCGCCAAAGCAAACAGACACATCCACCACGGCACGCCCCTCGTCGCGGAGCGTGGCGAGGAGGGTGGGGGAAGGGTGATGCGCACTGTGTCTGTCGCGGCCACGCGCACCGTGTCGTGGACGAGCCGCACCGTCTCTCGCCGGCGCGTCACGGTCTTAAACACGGTGTCGGCCCGCGCCTCTATCACCACGGAATCGGCAATCAAGACCGAATCCACCCTCGCCGACACCGCCACTACCGAGTCGCGGCGCACCGTCTCCACAGGCACATACACCGTGCGCGTGCAAGAAACGGCAAGAACAAAGAATACAAAAAGAAGAAATAATGTGTAATTTTTCATAGTATAATAAGTATTAGCCCCGTAGGAACACAAGCCTCCGGCTTGTGTTCCTATATTGCTTTTTCGCAAAGGTAGTATCACAATTGCGGTTTGTCAAGCCTCGCAGGCCGTTTATTTTCACTTTCCGCTGAAAATTTGTTGTATCTTTGCATTAAATTCTCGACAATGAAGCCTTCTGAACATCTGAAACAGAAAATAGCCATACTCCCCGACACCCCGGGGGTATATACATATTATGACAAGGAGGGCAAGGTGATATATGTGGGCAAGGCCGTGAACCTCAAACGACGCGTGTCGTCGTATTTCAACCGCACTCACGACAGCCTGCGCACAAACCTGCTCGTCCGCGCCATCGCCGACCTTACGTATATAGTGGTGCCCACGGAGCAGGATGCCCTCAATCTCGAGAACTCGATGATAAAGGAGTACAAGCCGCGCTACAACGTGCTGCTCAAAGACGACAAGTCTTACCCCTGGATTGCCGTGACAAACGAGCTATACCCCCGCGTGTTTCTCACTCGCCACCATGTGAAGGACGGCTCGCGCTACTATGGCCCCTATTCCAACACGGCCGTGGCCCGAACCGTGCTCGACCTTATCCGCGAGCTTTACCCGATACGCACCTGCCGACTGCCCATCACGGCCGACTATCTCGCCCGCCGCAAAGGGCGTCTATGCCTCCAATATCATATCAAACGGTGCTCGGGATGCTGCACCGGCGAGATTACGCCCGAAGACTACGCCGTGCAAATCGACCGCATCCGCCAGATTCTGCGCGGCGAGACTCACGAGCTGCTCCAATATCTGCGCGACGAGATGGCGCGCCTTTCGGCGGAACTCCGCTTCGAGGAGGCTCAGGACCTGAAAATGCAATATGACCTGATTCAAAAATATCAGAGCCGCTCAGTGATCGTGAGCCAGACCATCGACGAAATCGACGTGTTCGGCGTGCATGGCGACAGCACCGAGCGCGACGTCTACGTCAACTACATGCACGTGCGCCGAGGCGCGGTGGTGCGCTCGGTGACGCTGCGCTACCAACGCCGCCTCGACGAGAGCCGCGCCGACCTCATAGCCTACGCCATGGAGGAGATTCGCCAGACATTAGGCGTGAAATACGACGAGGTGATCGTGCCCGAAGTGCCCGAGATTGGATGGACCGACGTGCAGTTTATCGTGCCACAACGCGGCGACAAAGCCAAGCTGCTCGAAGTGTCGGAGCGCAACGCCCACCAGCGGCGCATCGACGACCTCAAAAACCTCGAGCGCACCGACCCCGCCGAGCACACCAATCGCCTCATGGCCCGCATGAAGGCCGACTTCCGCCTCTCGGAGGAGCCTCGCCACATCGAGTGCTTCGACAACTCCAACATCCAGGGCACCAACCCCGTGGCGTCGTGCGTCGTGTTCCGCGACGGCAAGCCGGCCAAGCGCGACTACCGCCACTTCAACATCAAGACCGTCGAGGGCCCCGACGACTTCGCCTCGATGAAGGAGGTGCTCACTCGCCGCTACACGCGCCTGATGGAAGAAGGCGAGGAGCTGCCCCAGCTTATCGTGGTGGACGGCGGCAAAGGCCAGCTCTCGGCGGCCGTAGAGGCTCTCGACGCAATGGGGCTGCGCGGAAAAATCGCCGTGGTGGGCATCGCCAAACGTTTGGAAGAAATCTATTTCCCCGGCGACTCGCTGCCGCTTTATATCGACAAGAAATCGGAGACGCTAAAAGTGGTGCAGCACCTGCGCGACGAGGCCCACCGCTTCGGCATAACCCACCACCGCAACCGCCGGTCCAAGACCCAGACCGTGTCGGAGCTCGACTCTATAAAAGGAATAGGAGAGAAGACCGCCACCGCCCTGCTGCGCCATTTCGGCTCGGTGAAGCGCATCCGCGAAGCCTCCGAGGCCGACGTGGCCGCCGTGGCAGGCCCGGCCAAAGCCGCCATAATCGCCGCCCATTTCGCCCAATAGGAACGTAATCCGGCAGGTAGGAACACAAGCCTCCGGCTTGTGAACGACCACAAACCGGAGGCTTAATATTTTTCACAAGCCGGAGCGTTCTTTGCTTTTGCAAAGCGCTTCGCGGTTAGTGTTCCTACCTTATTGCCAATTTCACGGCGTGAGCGCCGGCGCGGAGGATAAACACGCCCGATGCCGGAGCCTCGATGGCGGTGGTGCCGCTATCGGCTGCACGGCGGGCTACGATACGGCCCGAAAGGTCGTAAAGCACTGCTTCTACGGGCTTGTCGGCCGTGACATAGATTGTGCGGCCGGCTACCGTGGCCGAGAATGCGCCCGAGACACCGTCTTCAATACCGGCGCCCGTGGAAATAAGCACCCTGCGGGGTTCAGACTCTGCCGAATACACCGTGGGGCCCCACACGCCGTCCTCGCCGAGCGACCACGACCAGGCCTTCACCGTGTAGACAAACACGTCGCCTTCCGAGGTTTTGAGCCCCGAGAACTTATATTCCGGCACCATGGCGGCCTCGGTGGGATATTTATAATCTTCGGCGGTGTTGAAGTTGCCGAGATTTTCTTTCACCGTATCGCCGGGTTTGATGTCCTGGCTTATCACTATGTCGTCGAACAGGAGCGTTGCGTCGCCGTCGAACGAGAAACGGAGCACGGAAGCCGATGTGCCATTGTCGAACGCGAGCTCGAACCGCTCTTTGTCGGCCGTGAGCTTATATGTCTTTTTCACGCCGGAGCATTCGGCGCTTACGGTGTCGCCGGCGGTGCCCACAACGTTGAGCGTCACCTTGAAGCTGCCGCTGGCGCCTGACAGGTCGAGCGCGGGCGACGTGAGCACGCCCTCGCCCTCATATTGCTTCCAGTGGTTGTCGATGCCGAATTTGCCTTCGCCGTTCACGGGCGTCATCGGAGCTATCCAGCCGGGCATGGCGGTGTAGTCGTCGAGATTATAATAGAAGGGCACGGGATAGTCGGGAAAATCTGCATATCCGGAGCATTTGTCGAAATTTTCATGAAGCACGACAAATTCCTCAGGGGCGTCGGCCACATGCTCGCGGGTAAGGTTCACGATATAGCCCATGGCGCGGAACACCGGCTCCCAGCGGGCCGTGAATCCGTCGGCTGCCACATCGGTGGCCTCAATTGTCTGCGGAGCGTCGAGAGCCGTAAGGGCCACATGCACCTGGCGCGGGTCGGACTCGGCCGATTTGTAAAGGTCGTTGACGCTGCGCACGGTATAATAGTAGTCCTTGCCTTTTTCTGTTCCGATTACCGTGTGCTCGCATCCGTCTACCGGCTCGTCTTTCACCAGATAAACGCGATTTTCGGCATCGTCGAGGGTGAAGGCCGAAATCAGGTAGCTTGTGGCCAGGGGCACGGGATTCCAGTAGGCCGTGAACTGCCCATAGGTCACGTCTTTGGCAAAATGCGTGATCGGCGGCATCAGGCCATAGTAATCTTGCTCGATGGCGAAGTCGTCGAGCAGCCAGTCGTCGCCATCGGAGGCCATCTGCACAAAAGCCAAATGGTTGCCGTAGCCGGGGTGGGCAAGGGGGATTTTGTATTCACGCCACTGCGGGCCGAGCTCCAGAGTCTTGGCGTCGATGGAGTTGGTGGTGTAGGGGTCGTAAACCTCGATATGGATAATGGCCTTGTCGGCTCCGTGGGCTTTCGCCTTGAAGCAGACTTTGAAATTGCCGTCGTCGAGGCGGACGTCGACATAAGGGCACTGCACGTAGCCCTGCACGCTGGTGGTGCCCATCCAGTCAGACTGGTCGAAATGCAGCACGGCCAAAGCCCCGCCGGCCTGGTGCAGGCCGCGGCCCTGCCATTGGGCGCCGTGGGTGAGGGCGGTGTCGACATTCTTGTCGGCGGATATTTCCTGCGAGTCGGGAGCGTCGGCTGTGCCGGCGGTCATGGCGTCGAAGTTTTCGGAGAACACTGTGGCTGTCTGCGCCTGTGCCGAAAAGCAACCCACAACCGTCAATAAAGCGATGATAAGTAGACTTTTTCTCATGTAAATTGATTTTGGAAATGATTGGTGACACAAAAATAGAAAAAAACAACCCGTCCAAATATTAATTAATGTTAATTAACATATATGTTTTTTGTCTTATATCCAAAAAATAAATAATTTTGAATTTTGAAACACATATTCCGTCTATTTCGCACCAACCATTGACTCAATATAACCAATTTATCACCAAGTCCCAATATTGCTTATGAAATTTTATTCTTTACTCTTGATGGCTTTGGCTCTCATCCTTCCGTCGATGGCCTCTGCCAAGTCTGTAACATTCAAGACCAACCTCGACAAGTCGGCTTACATCACATTCGCACCCTCGTATGAATATATAGATGTAACCGTAGAAGGCATCACTGTTGACCTCGCCGCCGACGCCGGCGTGAACGTCTCCGCCAACGAAGGCTATGTCATCACCAAGGTGCGCAATCAGGAAAGCCTCACCCTCGACAATTCCTACATCTCATCTTCGGAGATGCTCGACGGCGATGTTATCACCATCACCACCAAGGAAAAACAAGTGCGCTCGCTTAAAGTCGTAGCCGACGCAAGCCAGTGCTATCTCTCTTACGATTACAAAGCCTACCACGCCGAAGAACAGGTCGACGGCGCATGGTCGTTCACCAATGTCTCCGACTATGCCTCCGTCAACATCTACTCCAACAACGGCTACGCCATCTCCAAGGTTGTCGACGGCAACAACGTGGAGCGCGACCTCTCGAGCCCCCAGGCTTTCTACATCAGCGGCAGCAGCTGGGAAGGCGAGCTCGTGCTCAACGTATCCACCTACAATCTCGACGAGGCCCGCGACAAGAGCGTGACCATCAAAGTCGACGGCGACCCCTCGATGGTGAAAATCGGCCGTAAGAATTACAGCCAGACTCTCACTCCCACCGAAAATGAGTTTGTTTTCAAATACATGGACAGCGAACTCCCCCTCACCATCGAGCATGCCAATTATAACCTGTCGCTCTTCAAGGTCTCTCTCAACGACACCCCCGTCGAGAAATCCGGCTCATATTTCTATGTATCGCCCGCCGACGGCGACGTAATCACCGTGCAGCCCGAATCCAACGTCAATGTCGACCTCAACTTCACATATTCTTCCGAAGACATCATCGGCGTAATCGAAGGCGTGGAAGTGAACGGCGCAAAAGCGACATGGGACAAGAAAAAACTCACCGTAAAACAAGGCTCAAAAGTGTATCTCGATTTCAACAACATCGATTACACCGACATCGCGGCTTCTGTCAACGGCACCCCCATCACCTTCCCCACCTACGGCGTTTACTACGAATTCTCGGCCGATGACGAAGCAGGCTACAACTTCGAAATCTCCGCCAATGCCATCGCACCCTATCCCGTAACCATCTATTGCGAGGACTACGACAAGGTGGCCGTATACAACAGCTCGGCATACAGCCTCACCGAACCCATCTACCTCACACAGGCCGAGACCGTAATCAACATTCCCAAGTCCAACAACTACGTCACCGTCAAGCCCATCTCATCCGATTATATCGTAAACCTTACTGTCACCGGCAACGCCCTCACATCATCCTATTCTCCCGGCCAGGTAAGCATCGAGGGCGACGACGTGCGCATCGAGGTAGCAGTGGAAAAAATAGCCCGCGACATGCAGATGGCCGTTTACCTCGACGAAGCCGAATGGATTTTTGACTATTGCACCGTACTGCTCAGCAACTACAAGGCTACCGAGCACAAGTGCTTCCTCCAAAACGGATACCAGGTTATCAACTTCGGCGACTTCGACAACGATATCTACTTCTCCTTCTACGGCCCCGGATACACCTCGCCCAACATCTACCGCAACGGAGAGAAACTCTCTTACCTGTATTCTACTACCGTTGCCGACGGCGATGTGTTCAAAGCCTACGTCAACGAGCCCGAAACCTATGCCGTGACCTACGACATCGAGGATGGCGCCGACGCTGCCGTTTACCACGACATCATCACCCGCATCGATAACCCGGCCAACCACAACGTGCTCTCCAACACTCAGATTCAGATTCGCCCCGCAGCCGACGCCAACGTCAATGTCGAAATCAACGGCACGGCCCTCACCCCCGGCGAAGACGGCAACTACACCGCATATATCAACGCCGACTCCAACGTTAAAGTGTCGGCCGACGGCAGCGCCGGAATCGACAACGTAACCGAAGACGCCAACGCCCCCGTCAACGTCTACAACCTCCAAGGCATCGAGGTGCTCCACTCCGCATCCAAAGCCGAAATCAACGCCCTCCCCGCAGGCATCTACGTTGCCGGCGGCAAAAAAATCGTAATCCGCTAATCAGGAACGCGAGACTCCGGCTTGCGCCTCACCTCCCCATCAAGGCTGCGCCCACCGGCGCAGCTTTTTTTTACCCACCCGGCAGGAACACAAGCCTCCGGCTTGTGAAAAAATGATAATATTTAAACACTAAACCCATAATGCGACCGAAAACTGCTAATATTTTATCTGTATTAAGCCATAGAAAAAAGTTAATGCTTTTAGTGTAGGGCCGGCTCGAGCATTTTTCCTTGACGCTGCGCTTGGCTCGAACTATCACGAACTATGTAAGAACCAAAAAGAACCATCCTTTATCTCGCTAAGCTCGATTCTATCTTGAACCATCACTCCGCATGGCTTTACCCACAGCGTAGGGACGCACGGCTCGTGCGTCCGCCCCAAAATAACCTGCCCCTCCCCCGATGGTTCATTCATGGTTCTTGATGGTTCCGACACGGCGCAGCCCGGCGGACGCACGAGCCGTGCGTCCCTACTGTTTGGTATTTTTACCCTCCCGGCAGGAACACAAGCCTCCGGCTTGTGAAAAAAGTCACAAGCCGGAGGCTTGTATTCCTGCTTTTTTTGTGGTAAAATTTGCATTTTTAAATATTTTGTTTTATATTTGCAAACATAAAAACACAACAAACCAATATCGCTATGACAAACAACGCTACCGTCAAGCCCGAATGGCTTGAAATCATCGCCTGCTGCTGCCCGAAAGTACAAATGGACCTCATCCGCGCCATCGTGACCTGGCAAACCGAAGGCTCAGTCCCCGACTTTCGCGGCACCAAGAAAGCACTCTTCCTCATGATGGTCCACGACCTCACGGGCGAAACCTCCGTCGCCGAGCCCGATACGGCGGCTGTAATGGAAACCAAAACGGAGACCGATAAAGAGACCGACACTGAGACCAACACGGAAACCGATACGGAACCTGATTCAAAACCTGTTGCGGAATCCTCTGCCCCTCGGCCTGCGGAGCAATCTGAAAAGCACGAACCGCAACCTGCGCCCTCTCCCGCGCCCAGGCGCAAAGACTCCCGCCGCAACTTTTTCCCCTATCATCCTCTCTACTGATTACGCAGAAACCCGGCAGGAACCCTCCGGCTTGCGGATATAATCCAACTGAAAATACTCCCTCGCAAGACTTACTCGCCACAAAACCTATACACCTAACAATCAACAACATAACACCTTATAGTTTTACCTCTTTTTTTACCCGGCGCATTACCGGGGTTTGATTATTAAATAAATATTGGTACTTTTGCATAGCAATCCTGAATAATAACCTGAAATTATTTTTTCGCCAAAAATCTAACGTACCATATGAAAAAATATTTATCAGCCATTGTGGCGCTTTGCTTGTGCCGGGCTGCTTGTGCCGCGGATATTTACATCACCGGCCACGAAAACAATTGGACTCTCGACGATGAGTTCAAATTCCAACAGTCGGGCGAAATATATTCAATCCATCTCGACTTGATTTCTGCCGAAAAATTCCCTTACGGCTTCAAGATTGCCGAAAGCGGCTGGGCAAAACAATACGGCACAAAAGAGGATTTCCCTCTCGACAAAACAGCAAAATGCGTCGAGGGCGAAGGTAACAATTTTTATCTCCCTCAATCAATAAAATCAATAACCGGCGCGACCATCGTATTCGACAGAACCGATGCCGTCAATCCGACCCTCACGATCCGCCCCGACCTGTACCTTGCCGGCAGCATCAACAGCTGGGCCAACACCAATGCCGACTACCGCTTCGCTTATACCAACGGAACATATTCCCTTGCCCTCGATAATCTCGACGGCGAGTTCCGAATCGCCGCCGGCGTTAACGACCAAAACGACGACTGGCTCAGCAACTACGGCGGAGCACAAAATATGTCGGCGGGCAATACCTACGACTGCATCGAAGGCTCCGGCAACAATATGAGCCTCGCCGACGGCTCGAAAGAAAATATAATCCTTTCTTTCGACAAAGACAACAAGAAGCTCACAGTGAGCCGCCCCGACACCGGAGCGTTTGCCGACGGCGTGTTCCTTTCTTGCGCCGAAAACAATTGGTGGAGCAACCATCCCGACTACCGTTTCACCGAAAACGGAACGACCTACACTCTTCACCTGGCCTCGCTGCCCTCGGAATTCAAAGTGGTGACAGCGGGCTGGGAATACCAGTTTGGTATGTCGGGCGCTTTCGTTTTCGACAAACCAATGACGTGCACCAACGGCTGGGGCAGCAACTTCACCCTCCCCGACGGCGTAACAGCCGTGGCCGGAGCCACCCTGACGCTCGACATTGCCAATCTCGCCGCGCCCACTCTCACCGTAATGCCCGACCTCTACCTCGCCGGCGAAGTCACAGGATGGAGCAACACCAAGGAGGGCTACCGTTTCGCCGAGAAAGACGGCATATACTCTCTTGCCCTGAAAGAACTAACAGGCGAATTCCGCATTGCCGGAGGCACAACCCCCGAGTGGCTCGTAAAATTTGGCGGCGCGAAAAACATGACAAAAGGCAACACCTACAATATCGCCGCCAACTCCGACGACAATATGTCGCTCGCTTCCGGCTCCACTTCCAACGTGCTTCTCTCTTTCGACAAAGCAAACAGGACCCTTGCCGTTGCCGACATCAACACGGAAAGTTTCTCCGAAGGCCTGTATCTCGCCCTCGAAATCGACGGAACATGGTGGAGCGACCATCCCGACTACCGTTTCACCGAAAGCAACGGCGTATACCGCCTCCACGTCGACGCCCTCCCCTCGGAATTCAAAGTTACTACTCCCGACTGGGAACAGCAGTTCGGCACTCCCGACGGCCTCGTCTTCGGCCAGCCTATGGCGTGTACCGAAGGGTGGGGCGGCAACTTTGTCCTCCCCGAAGGGGTCACATCCGTGGCCGGAGCCACAATCACGGTGAATCTCACCAATATGGTGTCGCCCGTAATCACCGTGATGCCCGACCTCTACCTCGCCGGCGAAATCAACTCCTGGCACAACAACGATGCCGAATACCGGTTTGCCGAAAGCGACGGCACCTACCGCCTGTCGGTGAAGGGCCTCAACGGCAAATTCCGCATCGCCGGCGGCACAAGCCCCGAATGGCCCCTGCAATACGGCGCACAGGAAAACATGAGCGTCGGCAACTCCTATGCCTGCATAAAAGGCTCCGGCAACGATATGAGCCTCTCCGGCACCAACGACGTGACCCTCTCGTTCAATCCCGCCGTCCTTACTCTGGCCATTGCCGAATACAAAGCACCCGCCGCCGGCGCCGAGCTCTACCTCGCCCATGAAATTGACGGGACATGGTGGAGCAACCATCCCGACTTCAAATTCACCGAAAACAACGGCGTATACCGCCTCCATGTCGACGACCTGCCCTCCGAGTTTAAAATCACGACAGCCGACTGGGGCACACAGTACGGCACCAACTCCACATTTGTTTTCGGCAAGCCCATGACTTGCCAGGAAATGCAACACGGCGGCAACTTCGTGCGTCCCGCCGAATACACCACGATAGCCGGCGCCCTCATCACCCTCGACCTTAGCGGCAACGTGCCCACCGTTACAATCATTCCCGACCTCTACCTCGCCGGCGACATCAACGACTGGAATAACACCAATTCGGCCTACCGGTTCACCGAGAACAACGGCATATATACCCTGGCCGTGGGCGAACTCTACGACAAATTCCGCATTGCCGGAGGCACGGCTCCCGAATGGGCCATAAACTTCGGCGGAGCGCAAAACATGGAAATTGGACAAACCTACGACTGCACAGAAGGCTCCGGCAACGACATGACTGTGGCCGGCGGCTCGATACGCAACGCCATGCTCACTTTCGACTACAACGCCCGCAAGCTCACCATCGGCTCCATCTCTACCGAAGGAGCCAAAGACGGCCTCTATCTTGCCGGCACAATCAACAACTGGGCAAGCGACAACGCCTCCTACCGTTTCACCGAAAATGGCGGCATCTACACACTCACCGTGCCCCGCCTCTCGGGCGAGTTCAAAATAGTGACCAAGGACTGGAGCCTGCAATTCGGCTGCGATTCCAAAATAGAATACGGCCACGAATACTCGTGCTTCCACACATCAAACGGCAGCAATATATCGCTCGTCGACAACGTTGGAATCGACGTGGTGCTCACTTTCGACCTCGAAAACATGATCCTTACCGCCGACGGAGTGCCCACGCTCTACCTTGTGGGCGATTTCAACAACTGGACCGTGTCGCCGCTCTACGCCTTCGGATACGACAACGGCGTCTACACCCTCAAAACGTCCGATTTCAACGGCGCGTTCAAGGTCGTAACTGCCGACAACAGCCTTCAATTCGGCACCCATTTCGGACTCAACCTCGACCTCGGCCGCGAATACGCCCTTATGGATTCCGGCGCCGACATGACATTCGGCGGACTGCCGTCGCGCGCCTCCTCGCGTGTAAAAATCACCGTCCGCGCCAACGGCACCCCCTTCAACGGCTCTGTATCCGGTATCGAAGACGTTGACGCTTCCTGCGCCGGAGCCAACGTGGAATACTACAACCTCCAGGGCGTGCGTGTCACCAACCCCGGCAACGGATTCTATATCAAGCGCACCGGTTCTGTAATCGAAAAAATCTATGTAAAATAATGAAACGAATAATATACGTCGCCGCCATAGCGGCATGCGCCATCTCCGCATCAGCCCAAATTTCACGCTTTCCAAACCCCACAATCAAAATCGAGCACGACGAGTCGCAAGGCACCGTCACATCATATCTTGTGTCCGACAACGGCTCCAACCGCATGACCCGCTCCACAATCGAACTCAACAACGACGCCGGAGCAGTCGACGGCACCATCACCCTCAACACGTCCGACGTCCGGCAGGAAATCGACGGCTTCGGTTTCGCCATAACAAGTACCGTGGGCTATAACATGCTGAAAATGAACGCCGACCAACGCCGCAGCCTCCTTACACAAATTTTCTCGCGCGACCATGGCTACGGATGCTCCTACGTGCGCGTGCCCATTGGCACAAGCGACTTCGCCCTAAGCGAATACACCTGCTGCGATACCCCCGGAATCCAAAACTTCGCGCTCCATCACGAGGACACGCAATACATAATACCCATACTCAAGGAAATACTCGCCATCAATCCTGCCGTGAAAATCATATCCGCTCCCTGGACCGCTCCCCTGTGGATGAAAACAAACGGCAATTGGACGTCCGGCAACCTCAAACGCGAGTATTACCAAGACTACGCCACCTACTTCGTGAAGTGGATACAAGCCTTCCGCTCGCACGGCATCGATATCTACGGCGTGACACCCCAGAACGAGCCTCTCAACCGTGGTAACTCCGCATCGATGTTCATGGGCTGGGACGAGCAGCGCGACTTCGTCAAGACCGCCCTCGGCCCGGCCTTCCGCCGCGCCGGCATCACCACCAAGATCTACGCCTACGACCACAACTACAACTACGACAACATGAGCGACCAGCAGCACTACCCGACGAAAATCTACGCCGACGCCGAGGCCGCGCAGTATTTCGCCGGATCCGCTTATCACAACTACGGCGGCGACGCCTCCGAAATGTCGTATGTCCACAACGCCAACCCCGACAAAGAACTCATCTTCACCGAGTGGACCGCCGGCACATGGTCGTGGCCCGGCGTCGGCATCAATGCCGTCACCACCGACGCCAAGGCTCTAATATTCAATGTAATAAAAAACTGGGGACGCGGCGCCCTTGTGTGGAACCTCATGCTCGACAGCGACCGTGGCCCCTACCGCCCCGGTGGCTGCTCCACCGGCAACGGAGCCATCGACATAAGCAAATCCGACTACTCATCGCTCACCTACAACTCCTTCTACTACGTGATGTGCATCGCAGCATCGGCCGTTAGCGACGGAGCGCATTATATCACTGCCAACGGAGGAGCCAACGGCATCGACTGCGTAGCCTTCCGAAACACCGACGGCGGCTACGGCATGGTCCTGCTCAACGACTCCGACGCCACCCGCACCATCCTCATCTCCGACGGCGCCGACCGCTTCACCGCCACCATCCCCGCAAAATCCCTCGCCTCCTACCGCTGGTAAACCCTATCAGCCGATGGTGTTTAGTCCTATATCGTGGGGACGCACGGCTCGTGCAATACGGTTCAAATAAGCCATTGCTATGGAGGAGAATCGCGTAGCGATTCAAGAATGTAGCCCGGGGTGGAGCAATAGCGTAACTTTTAGCTTTGCAGACGAGATTCAGAGTTAACAATTACCATCTGAATTGTTAAATAGAAAGACAGAGGC
>VSPD01000017.1 GCA_009775125.1 Muribaculaceae bacterium
CTCGACGTCTACAAGCTCACGCGTCTGCTCCCCTCCCCCATCTACTCCGACTTCAACCCCGCCGACTACTACGACCCCACCCCCATCGCATCCTCAATCTACAACCTTTCGGTTGCATCGGCCGACACAATCATCTCGGCCAACGCACGATATATCGAAATAAAACTTCCTGTTGAAGAAGGCCGTCGCCTATACCAAGAATACATCGACAACCCCGCAACATTCACATCGCCCACGGCTTTCGCCCGATTCTTCCCCGGACTTTACCTCAAAAACTCCTACGGCTCAGGACGCATCGTAAACGTCACATCCACCCTGATGCAGATGTACTACCACTACTCCTACCGCAACAGCCAGCAACGCGACACCACCGTCTACCGTGTCGGCAACTACTTTGCCGTGACCCCGGAAATCATCACAAACAACAACATCTCATTCCTCCCCGCAGAGTCAATCGACAAAGCCATCGACAAAGGCGAGGCTATAATCACCGCACCCACCGGCACCGACTATGAGATAACATTCCCCACCCAAGAAATCATTGCCGGATACCGCGCTGCCAATTCCGACCTGAACGTAATCAACTCCCTCTCTTTCTCAATCCCGGGAGAGACCATCACAAACGAATTCTCGATAGCTCCGCCGCAATACCTGCTGATGGTGCTCAAATCAAAGAAAGACAAATTCTTCGCCGAAAACTCCCTCCCCGACAACATTTCATCTTTCTACGCCCAATACGACTCCTCGACAGGTCTATACTCCTTCGGCGACATGCGCTCCTACATCCTCGACATGCTCGACAAAGAATCCATCTCGGCCGACGACTGCACATTCACCATCACCCCGGTGAGCACGACCTTCGAGACTTCATCCGGCTACTACCAGACATCGCAAGTCCTCGTAGGCATGGCTCCGTACGTCGCCGCACCCGTAATGGTACGCCTCCGCCCCGACAAAGCCAAGATAAAATTCACCTATTCAAGCCAGACAATAGGCAAATAGCCCGACTTGTAAAATACAACGGTTGCTCATCCGAGAAACCGGAAAACACAAAAACATTCGAAAAAGCTCCGGAACAATCCGAGTTTTTCGAATGTTCAATTATATGACCTCCCCAACTATTTATTGAACTCCAAGGTACAGAAAAAAGATGTCAACGAAAATCACCGAACAGGCGGCACTCGACTATCACCGCTACCCCGAACCGGGCAAAATCGAAATCCAGCCGACAAAACCATATTTCTCCCAATACGACCTTGGCCTGGCATATTCACCGGGCGTGGCATATCCATGCGAGAAGATAAAAGAAAATCCCGGCGACACTTATCTGTACACCAATCGCGGCAACCTCGTGGCCGTAATCTCAAACGGCACGGCAGTGCTCGGCCTCGGCAACATCGGCGCCGAAGCATCAAAGCCTGTGATGGAGGGTAAAGCGCTCCTGTTCAAAATCTACGCCGGCCTCGACTGCTTCGACATCGAAGTCGACGAACACGACCCCGGCCGTTTCGTTGAAATAGTAAAAGCCCTTGCCCCAACCTTCGGAGGCATAAACCTCGAGGACATAAAAGCCCCCGAATGTTTCGAAATCGAACGCCGACTAAAAGCCGAATGCGACATCCCCGTGATGCACGACGACCAGCACGGCACGGCCATAATCACCGGAGCCGCGCTCATCAACGCTCTGCAAATCCAAGGCAAGGACATCGACAAAGTGCGCCTTGTCGTCAATGGCGCCGGAGCCGCAGCCATCATGTGCACACGCCTGTATATCAGCCTCGGCATACGCCCCGAAAACGTGGTGATGTGCGACTCAAAAGGCGTGATATCCCACTCTCGTAAAAACCTGTCGGCCGAAAAAGCCGAATTCGCCACCTCCCGCGACATCTCCACGCTTGCCGAAGCCCTCGAAGACGCCGATATTTTCCTCGGCCTCTCGGTGGGAGGAGTGGTAACGCCTGAGATGCTCCGCACCATGGCGCCACGCCCCATTGTGTTCGCGCTCGCCAACCCCAACCCCGAAATCACCTACGAGGAAGCCTCGCAGACCCGTCCCGACGCCATCATAGCCACCGGACGCTCCGACTATCCCAACCAGGTCAACAACGTGCTCGGCTTCCCATACATATTCCGCGGCGCGCTCGACTGCGGCGCATCCGAAATCAACGACCGGATGAAACTCGCCGCCGTACACGCCATTGCCGCGCTGGCAAAAGAGCCCGTCCCCAGAGAAGTGGTCAAAGCCTACAAGGTCGACAGCCTCGAATTCGGTCCCGACTACATCCTGCCCAAGCCTCTCGACCCACGTTTGCTATTCTATGTGGCTCCCGCCGTGGCACGCGCGGCCATGGAATCGGGAGTGGCACGCCGCCCCATCACCGACTGGACCCGCTACGACTCCCATCTCCGGGCCGTAATCCATTCGCTCCGCACCCGCGTCTGACAATAAAATCAGTGTAATCACGGTGTAGGGGCGCACGGCTCGTGCGTCCGCTTAAAGCCACGGTCATAGAGCGAGCGACAGCGTAGCGTTCTTCCCCTCGTTTTTTCATTTTCACCGAAAAAACAGCCTCTTTTCCATCTCACAATTGCATTTTTATTATAAATGCATTACCTTTGCTGTTTATGAGCCAGTCACCTAACATCAAAGAGTATATCAGCGCGTCCGAAGGCGAACAGTCGCTCGGATCGATGATTCCTGCGCAACTCGCCGAGGGCACACGCCAGGCCCTGTCAAAACTCCGCGAAGCCCTGTGCGATGACGTAAGCGGGTTTGTAGCCAACCGTTTAGGCTTTTCTATCGATGAACTCGACAACGCCCTCGCCACCGAGCAAATCGACGGCGTGGCAATGGCCATCTACAACATCGAGGCTCGCGCCGAATCCGTAATAATCGGCGACCAGACCGGCATCGGCAAAGGACGGCAAGCCGCCGCCATGATTCGCTATGGCATAAAGGCCGGATACCTCCCCATTTTCTTCACTGAAAGATACACCCTCTTCTCCGATATGTACCGCGACTGCAAGGCTCTCGGCATTGCCGACGCACGCCCCCTCGTGGTAAACGTCGGCGCATCCGTCGTCGACTTCGACCGTATCATCGACCGCGACTCCGACGACGAAAACTGGTCGCCGCTCGACGAAGGCGACCAGATTGTCGAAAAAGACCTCATGGGCGTCTACCGCACTCAATACGAAGAAGTGTACTCCGCGCCCAAACGCGCCGAACTCGCTCAGATGTACAGCAACGGCGACATCGACCGCGACCGCTTCGACTATCTCATGGTCACGTACTCGCAGCTTAAAGACGCCCGCAACGACTCGACGCGCC
Organism: Muribaculaceae bacterium; assembly: GCA_009775125.1. Lineage (GTDB taxonomy): Bacteria > Bacteroidota > Bacteroidia > Bacteroidales > Muribaculaceae > CAG-873. The sequence continues at coordinate 3,332 of VSPD01000017.1, forward strand.
TGCGCTTCCTGCGCTCGCTCTGCCGGCTCCACCGGGTGCTCTTCATTTTCGACGAGGCTCACCGGTCGTCGTCGGTGTCGGCCGGAAAGCAATCTGTCATCACAGAATCCATCAACACCATACTCGACGAATCGCCCCGCACGCAATGCGTGTTTCTGTCGGCCACATTTGCAAAGCGTCCCGAAAGCATGCTCACATTCATGCGCCGCACGCGCCTGCGCGCGCTCGCCACAGAATCGACGCTCGAAGCCGCCTTCCACAACGGTGGCGTGCCCATGCAGGAATTCGTTTCAGCTACACTCGCCGCCGAGGGCCAGATGATACGCCGAGAGCACTCAACCGACAATCTTCCCGAACCCGAATACACCTACCTCGACGATCGCCTCGAAAGCCATGCCGCCCTGTTCAACCGCGTCATGCACTACTTCCGCCGCATCGTCGACCTTTCGTCGCTGATAAAATCTTTTGTCAAAGACGCCAAAGAAATGGAGGCCCTCGAAGATTTCTCGGCATACCCCGCCCGAGGCCAGCTGTTCTACATCAACAAAGTGCTTCTGCTGGCCCTGAAAGCCGCCGATGTGGCCCAAGCCGCCGTAAAAGAGGTAAGGCAGGGGCGAGCCGTGGTCATTGCCATGAGCGACACCCTCGAATGTATCCTGCGCGACAAGGTGATGCTCGACGACCACCGTGTACGCGGCGACTTCTCTACCCTCGTCACGCGTCTGCTCGACAAAACAGTGAAGGATACGAAAACCGGCCAATCCATCCTCGACATCGATACCGACGCCCTCGACCTGCCCGAAGAATTCGCCAGGAAACTCTCCATTATCCGCACCGACTTCAAAACAATACGCCGCGACATCGAGGAAGACTCTTTCGCCCTGCCCATGTCGCCAATCGACATCCTGCGGCAACTCATCACGCGCGAACGCTTCACCGCGCCCGACGGCACCGAGTCCTGCATCCGTTTTGAGGAATGTACCGGACGCGCGCACTGCCTCGAATACGATTCGCCCGACGGTCTCGACGGCTTCACCGGCGCGTCGCTTACATCACGCCGCAAACGCCACTCCAACCACATTTTCAACGACTTCCAAAACAATAAAATCGACGTTATCCTCATAAACGCATGCGGCGCTATCGGCGCTTCGGCCCACGCTATCGCCACAGCCGAGGTGCCCGACTCGCAAGTGCGTCAGCGCAAGATGCTCATCGTGCAAAACGACCTCGACGTGAACATCGACCTGCAAAAGCGCGGACGCATCAACCGCACCGGCCAGCGCGCCGACCTGCCGCCTCTCTACGAGTACATCATCACGGCCATTCCCTCGGAAAAACGCCTCAACATGATGCTGCGCGCAAAGCTCCGCATGCTTTCGGCAAACACCACCGCAAACCAAGACCAGACAAAAGCCGACGCCGATTTCATCGACATCTCAAACAAATACGGCAACGACGTTGCCTCCGAATACATCTCCGAGCACCCCGACCTGGCCTCCCTCCTGGGCGTGTCGCCTCAGACACCGGCCACGCTGCTCATGGCCCGCACCGCCATGCTCAATGTCGAGGCCCAGCAAGAAACAATCGACGACCTCTTTTCTGCCTATCAGACACTCGAGGACGAACTGCGACGGCTAAACCAATGGGACCTCGAACGCGAATACCGCGACTTCGACGCCGAATTCGTCCGCGATGAAGTGTTCACATCCGGCAACTCCGACTCGCGCTTCGGCGGTTCCTCGTACATTGCCACCTACCGCTGCCGCCACAAAACGTTTCCCTACGACTCGCGCACCCTCACAAAAGAGATAGAGGAAGCAAAAAAAGGGTTCAACTCAAAGACCGTACTCCGGGAAATCGAACAGTTCTACAACGAGCGCATCGAACGCAGCGCGTCCGTTATCGACGCGCGTCGCGAAGTCCTGCTCGACAATCTTAAAAGGAACCTGGAGAAACACATCTCCGACCCCAAGGTTGTGCGCCGCCTCGCCGACAATATCGAAACCGACTCTTACGATCCCGTTTCCGTATGGAAAAAAATCCTCCACGGTTCTCAAAACTGGCGCAAAGCCCTTAGAATCATGGCCTCGGCAAGCGAGGATTTCGAGGCACTCGAAGCACGCGCCCAACGCGAGCAAAATAAGATTCAACGGCAGCACTGGGACATTTCCTCTGTGGTCGAAGACGCTGTCATCGGCACATGCTTCGAAAACATAAGCGACGTAATCAGCCCCGAAGAACCGGTCGAGCGCGTCATGGCCGTATTAAAGGACATACGCTTCGGACGAAACCCCAAGACACGCTATCTGCCGGGAAAGGTGGAACTCGTGTTCGCTCTCTCCGCCGGATTCAAGGAAGTGAGAATCAACTGCGTCACTTCTTCAAGGTCGAGCAACTACGACCGCATACAGAGCATATTCTGCGGGCGCACCGTGCCGTTCAAGGCCGCCACGTGGGACACCGAGATTGCAAAATACAACAACCGCATAGTCACGCGCCGCATCATCACCGGCAACATCCTCGGCGCATACGTCAACCCTGCCATCGAGCGTCTCAACCCCCGCTTCATCACCTTCACGCTCGCCCGCACTCCCGAAGAAATCGAAGCCGGGACGCCACCCCGCACCGAAATCGGACTTCTGCTGCCTTTCGACCCGAAAATCGTCAATTCCACGCTCGACTCCGTATCCATCCCTCTCAACGAGGGCCTGCGGTTTACCAACGTGGCCAATCACACATATACCATTTCCGGCGTTGGCGTGGAATTCTATATCCTCCCCGTGCGAAACAACAACGCCATGTCGTTCGTAATATCCGTCGCCGACCAGGATTCGCCCGTTTTCCGCACCGACAAGCGTTTCGCCTCAATACTCACATATTTCAACATAAAAAAACCGAGCGTGGCGGCCCGCGGACGAAAAAAGAAAAAAAACGAGCCCATCTACCATTACTATACCGACTCGCTTCAACCGTCCGATGCCAAATTCTCGGAAATTATATCGCTCCTTACCCGACTTGGCGCCGTGGTGCTCGTGCCCCGAAGCCGCCTCACCGTGTCCGACCTCAAAAAATACAACTCGCGCTCGCGGCTCGACATCGACCGTCCTTGGCCCATGCTCGACTGGCATGCCCACCCCGAGGCTCTTGTTCCTCCCGTCGTTGCCGAAGAAACGCCCGACATCGACCGGCCGGCCGAGATAGTGGAAGACACCTCGACCGAGGAAGTGGACGAGCTTTCCCGATATGTGTCGCTCGCAGCGCGCACCATCGAGCTCGATGGAATCCGCTCTGCCGAGTCATTCGGCATCGACCGGATGCGCGAGCTATATTTCGAATGGGAAGATTTCAAGAAAGCCATGTCGAAAACCCCGTTCCACCAGCGCGATTACAATGTAATATCGATAGCCGCGCGCGTGGCCCTCGGGCTGCACATGGTGCTTATGGGCCGCAATGCCGTGCCGCTTATCGACCGTGACACCTACGACACCCTGCGCAAAGCCGCCGATTCGCAAAAACTAAGCCCCGTGGCCAAAACCATAGCCCGCTTCCGCCACGAATTACTGTTCAAGGCTCCCGACCGCGACGAGGTGCGCCAATTTCTCGACAACTGCCTGTGCGACCCCAAACTCGACGCCATGCGCACCCGCATCGAGGAATACCTGCGCGGCGACAGCCCCATAATCCGCGACATCGACGACTGACAGCGATTAATTTACATTTTTTAGCGGTTGAAATAGGCAATATGTCGCCTTTTTGCGCTATTTTTGCATCAAAACATCATTAGACTATGAATTTCAAAACATTTCTTTGCTCCATGCTCGCTGCCGGCTTCGCCGCTTCGGCAAATGCCCAAGGCGACAAACCTGTCGAACAACCCGACACCGCGTTTCACTTCACAGATGTAAAAACTGCCAAAACCACCTCGGTAAAAGACCAGAACAAATCCGGCACATGCTGGTGCTTTGCCGGCACATCTTTCTTCGAGGAAGAAATAATGCGCCGCGGCGGCGACTCGCTCGACCTCTCGGAAATGTACACCGTGCGCCAGTGCTATCTCGACAAAGCCGACCGCTTCGTGCGCATGTACGGCCAGGCCAACTTCGGCCCCGGCGGCTCGGTGCTCGACGTGCCCTATGTTTGGCGCAACTACGGCGTGATTCCCGAAAAAGACTATCCCGGCCTCAACTACGGCGAAAAGAAACACTCGCATGGCGAGCTCGACGCCGTGCTCACGGCCTACCTCAAAGCCGTGGTGTCGCGCCCCGACAAAAAAATCTCAACGGCATGGAAACGCGGATATGAAGCCATCCTCGACGCATACCTCGGCGAAGTGCCCGAAACATTCACCGTCGACGGCAAGACCTACACCCCGCAATCCTATGCAAAAGCCCTCGGCCTCGACTACGACAACTATGTGGCCGTGACATCGTTTACCCACCACCCATTCTACCAGTCGTTTATCATCGAAGTGCCCGACAACTGGCTCAACGAGCGATACATCAACGTGCCCATGGATGAAATGAAAGCCATTGTCGACAACGCCATCGAAAACGGCTACACCATAGGCTGGGCCGCCGACGTGAGCGAAGGCGGCTTCAAATGGACCGACGGCGTGGCCCTCATGCCCAAAGGAAAAGACGAAGGCAATCTCGAAGGCACCGAGCTCTCGCGCTGGGTGAAACTCTCCGACAAGGACCGCGTAAACGAGAAATACGACTTCAAGGCCCCCGTCGAGGAAATCGACGTGACCCAGCAGATGCGTCAGGACATGTTCGACAGCCAGGAGACAACCGACGACCACGGCATGGTGATCGTAGGCTCCGCCACCGACCAGAAAGGCAACCGCTACTATAAAGTGAAGAACTCGTGGGACACCAACCAAATCTACGACGGCTACATCTACGTATCCGAACCCTTCTTCCTTGCCAAGACTCTCGACATCTACGTCAACAAAGACGCCGTTCCCACCCCCCTCGCAAAAAAAATGGGCCTGAAATAAAATGAGATTTTCAAAGACAATCGCGCTCGCCGTAATTATTCTCTCGCTGGCTTCCCTGACCGGATGCAAGCCTTCGGAAAAGAACTACCGCGCGGCTTATGAGACAACCATGGCAGCGCGCGAGGCCGATGCCACCGACTACGACAACACCGTCTACACCCGCATCCGGCGGCAGATGAAGACCGGCACGGCCGTTGTAGGCGGCGACACCCTGGCCGTGAACACACAGTTTGTCGCTGTCACGCCCGACGGGGGAGGCATCAACGAAAGCATCAAACGCTACTGCGTTGTCGTGGGACAGTTCAAGCAAGTATTCACAGCAAAAAATATGCGCGAGCGTCTTGTCGACGCAGGCTATCCGGGCGCGTTCGTGGTGCAGACACGCGAGCCCTACTATTTCGTCGTGGCCGGCGCCATGCCGTCGCTGTCGGAGGCGGCCGCCCTGTTGAAGCGCGCCGAGGCCGACTCATCGCTTGTAATGCGTCCGCCGCTGCCATTCATCCTCCAACCGTCACAACTTGCCAAATAGACCGAAAAGCATCGCCTCCCGAAAGAAGCGATGCTTTTCTATTTCTTTGCAATTTTGTTCTTTGCAATCTTGCGGCTATTTGCCGAGGTCCTTGATTTTGTCGGCGGCATCTTTGGCGGCGTCTTTCACGGCGTCGGCGCCTTTTTCAACGGCCTCCTTGCCTTTTTCGGCCACATCACCGGCCTTGTCGGCCACATCCTTGCCGGCAGCCTTCACGGCGTCGACGGCCTTGTCGGCTTTCGAGGCCACAGAGTCTTTCTTGGCCTTGGCGGCATCGACAGCGTCGCCGGTGGCCTCTTTGAGGCCTTCGGCCTTGTCGGCGGCTGCCGTTACCACGGCGTTAACCTTGTCGATAGCCGGAGCGAGATTGGGATATTTTTCTTTGATGGCGGGAGCAACCTTGTCCATGTAATCTTTTGCTTCCTGAACCTTGCCCGACTGAACGAGTTCATCGACATAAGCCTTGGCTTTTGTCACGATGTCGGAAGCCTGAGCCTCGGAAGTGGCCGCCTTGATTTGCGACACCACCTCATTTGCCTGATTGTCGACGGCCTTTTCAGCGCCGGAAGTGCATCCTGCCACGGCAAGCGCGGCAACGGCTGCGATAGAGATAAAAACTTTCTTCATAATTTTCAAAATAAAAATGCTTTTGCATTAGAAACCATATTAAAAAAACACGCACAAACCCAAAATAGTTTGTCGCCCCTTGCTTTTGCCTTTTATTTAAGAGAAAAGAGGATTTTATCGGGAGGAAAAGTTGTTATTTCGTTTTTTTTCGCTATTTTTGCCAAAACTACGAATATCAAATCACATACACTACACATATGACTGACCCCAAGACCTACCTCGGCCCGGCAGAGGAAAAGATGGAAATGGCTGTGGCCTACCTCGATGAAGCTCTCGCTCACATACGCGCCGGCAAAGCCAATCCCAAGATTCTCGACGGCATCCGCGTCGACTATTACGGATCGCAGGCTCCCATCTCCAACGTGGCCAATGTGGCCGTGCCCGACGCCCGCACCATCACCATCACCCCCTGGGAAAAATCAATGTTCAAAGAAATTGAGAAAGCTATCATCAACTCGTCTCTCGGCATCACTCCCGAAAACAACGGCGAGGTGATTCGCCTCTCAATACCCCCGTTGACCGAAGACCGCCGCAAAATGCTCGTGAAGCAGTCGAAGGCCGAGGCCGAAAATGCAAAAGTGAGCGTGCGCAACGCCCGCCGCGACGCTATCGACGGCCTGAAAAAAGCCATAAAGCAAGGTATGCCCGAAGACGTGGAGAAAGACGCCGAAGCAGCCGTGCAGAAGCTCCATGACAAATTCCTCCGCAAAATCGACGACCTTTTCGCCGCCAAAGAGAAGGAAATCCTCACAGTGTAATACCCTGCACTACACCAAAACGATATATCCGCCCCGCTTTCCCATCGAAAACGGGGCTTTTTTTATTCCGCCGTTAACTTTTTCTGCGGGATTTTTGTTAATTTTGTAAAATCTTACAAACTAAAATCAAACATAAATGGATTTCGACAAGATAAGCTACGCCCTCGGCCTTAGCATGGGCCATAATTTCCAAGCCTCCGGCATCAAGGAAATAAACGTGCAGGATTTCGCCGACGGCGTGGCCGCCGTATATTACGGCTCTCAGCCCAAAATGACTTTTGCCGAGGCAAAAGAAGAAATCAACCGCTTCTTCACCGCCATGCAGCAACAGCAAGAAGCCGAATCGGCTAAAATGGCCGAGACAAACGCTGCCGCCGGCCGCGAATTCCTCGAAAAGAACGGCAAGCGTCCCGAGGTGAAGACCACCGCCACCGGCCTGCAATACGAAGTGCTCAAAGAAGGCAACGGCGTGCATCCCGCCGCCACCGACTCCGTAACGGTGCACTACACCGGCAAGCTCCTCGACGGAACAGTATTCGACTCGTCGGTAGAGCGCGGCGAACCCGCCACCTTCGGCGTGTCGCAGGTAATCCCCGGATGGGTCGAGGCTCTGCAACTGATGAGCGAAGGCGCAAAATGGAATCTCTTCATCCCCTCCGCACTGGCCTACGGCGAACGCGGCGTGCCCGGCATCGCTCCCAACCAGACTCTCATCTTCGAGGTAGAACTCATCAAGGTAAACAAATAAGCACCCTTCATTCTTGAAGACATACACTCATCATGGCGAGTTTCCGCTTGAAAGCGGAGGCTCGCTTAAAGACATAACCATAGCGTACCATACCTACGGCACGTTGTCGGCCCGGGCCGACAATGTGGTGTGGGTGTGCCATGCCCTCACGGCCAACAGCGATGTGGCCGACTGGTGGCCCGGCACGGTGGCTCCCGGCCGCTTTCTCGACCCGGAACGCTATTTCATAGTGTGTGCCAACATTCTTGGCTCGTGCTACGGCTCCACGGGCCCGTTGAGCGTGAATCCCGACACGGGCGAGCCCTACTACCGCACATTTCCACGCCTGACGATGCGCGATGTTGTGGCCGCGCACCGCATCCTGGCCGACGCTCTCGGCATAGGACGCATCCACGCCATAATAGGTTCGTCGGTAGGCGGCTTTCAGGCCGTGGAGTGGGCAGTGGCCGAGCCGGAGCGCTTCGGGCGCGTTGCCCTTATCGCCACCGACGCAAAGGCTTCGCCATGGACCATCGCCATAGACGAAACGCAGCGCATGGCCATACTCGCCGACCCCACCTACGCCCTCGACCGCCCCGACGGCGGAGCCGCAGGCCTCGCAGCCGCGCGCGCCATAGGGCTGCTCACCTACCGCGGAGGCTCGGGCTACAATATAACGCAACAGGACGCCACCGACGACTACACCGTGCCTCACCGCGCCTGCACCTATCAGCGATACCAGGGCAGCAAACTCGTCGACCGCTTCGACGCTTACTCCTACATGGCCATACTCGACACATTCGACACCCACAATGTCGGCCGCGGACGCGGCACACTCCGCGACGCTCTGGCCCGCATCACCGCCCCCACCCTTGTCGTGGGCTTGGGCACCGACATAATCTTCACCCCCGGCGAAATGCAGACCCTCGCATCAATGATTCCCGGAGCCGAATACCGCCAGATCGAGTCGCCATTCGGCCACGACGGCTTCTTGGTGGAAGCCGACCGTCTCAACGAAATCCTGCACCCATTCATCGAAGGCTAAAACTTCGATTTAATTCGATATATTTCGACTTAATTCGATCGACTTATCTCGACTTAATTCGACTTAAATCGATTTAAATCGACCATTATTTCTTAAAATTATGAATTCCAAGATAAAAATCGGGCTTTTCGGGTTCGGCACCGTGGGCCAGGGCATCTACAAGGTGCTCGAAAAGACAAAAAACACTCATGCTGAAATAAAACGCATATGTGTGCGCGATGTCAACAAAAAACGCAACGTAGACTTGCCGGCAGGCGTGCTCACCGACAATCCGGCCGACATCCTCGACGATCCGGACATCAACCTCATTGTAGAGGTAATCGACAAGGGCGAACCTGCTTTTAAAATCGTGTCTGCGGCTCTTGAAAAGGGAATTCCCGTGGTGTCGGGCAACAAGGCCATGCTCGCCGCGCATCTGCCCGAACTGATCGAGCTGCAACGCCGCCACAACGTGGCGTTGCTCTACGATGCCTCTTCGTGCGGCTCTATTCCCGTAATCCGCAATCTCGAGGAGTATTACGACAACGACCTGCTGCTCGAGGTGAAAGGCATATTAAACGGCTCGTCAAATTTCATACTCTCGCGCGTGTTCGACCACGGCGAGGACTATGACTCGGCCCTGCGCCGCGCCCAGGAGCTGGGATTTGCCGAAAGCGACCCGTCGTTCGACATCGAAGGCTTCGACTCGCTGTTCAAGCTCATAATCATCACCGTGCACGCCTTGGGCGTGTATGTGCGCCCCGACGATGTGTTTACCTACGGCATATCCACCATCCACGATTCCGACATACGCTACGCCCGCGAGAAGCGCGTGAAGATAAAGCTCGTGGCCCAGGTGGTGAAACTGTCCGACGACCGCTTCACTATGTTTGTAATGCCCGAAATAGTGCAGCCCTCGCGCTATATCTATTCTGTCGACGACGAATACAACGGCGTGGTGATACGCGGAGAGTGCTACGACCGCCAGTTTATGTTCGGCAAAGGCGCGGGAAGCCTGCCCACGGCATCGTCTATCCTGTCCGACATCATGGCTCGCCTGCACGACTACCGCTACGAATACAAGAAGATGAATTACGAGGGCCGCCCCGAATACACCACCGGAGTCGAATTGCGCGTGTATATCCGCTACTCCACCACCAACGTGAGCCACGTGCTGCGCCTCAACCGCGTGCACGAGCAGTTCATCTCCGACGAGTCGAACTATCTCATCGCCGACGTCGACCTTTCGGAACTCATCGCCAAGCGTGATGCCCTGCGTGCCCCCGACATATTCCTTGCCAACATCCCGCGCTTCTTCGCCGACCGCGACAACTGATTCTCCCATCCCCTCCCGACAGATAAAAAATGTCACAAAAATGTAGCAATTCACGATTGTTACATTTTTTGTGACATTTCATTTTTACGTATGCTATTGATTTATAATGTTTTATGAAATTGTGCGATTTTGTGTGTCATTTTCATTCCATGAAAATTTGCTGCGTGGCCGGGGCGGTGTATCTTTGTAATGTCGATAGCGACAAAGACCCCTCGGAAGACTTCAAGACAAAAAAGAGTTTTCGATGAGTCGATAGAGATTATAGAAAAAATGTGATTGGTTTATATATAACAGGATTTAGGATTATCGGGGAAGACACCGATTTTTGGGAAAAGATATTAAAAAGGATTAGAGTTATTATTAGGATTAGAAACCTTCTTAAAGGATACAGGAAACACTCATAACCAAAAAATGCCGCGACACCCATTGGTGCCGCGGCATTGTATTTTGCACAAGGATTTTTTATGGCACGAGCCGTGATTACGGTGCATTGCGTCTCCGTTAGGAGACAAATATTGTAGCGCAGGGCGACAGCCCTGTGGATTGAGGAATACGATTCTTTAATGTATTGGAGCGGAGCCCGCCGGAGCGTTCTAAAACGTCGACCGTGGTGCAGAACGCTACGCTGCCGCTCGCTCCAAATCCTCATTTGATCTCCTTGGGCTTAACCCCGGGTTTCGCTGTCGCTGCACCCGGGGCTACACTCTTGAATCGCTACGCGATTCCATGCACCGACTTTTCGGCCTGTGCATCCGTTGCCAAGCAGAGACTAATTTTTTTGGAAGATGCGGATGTAGTCGATGGTGAATTTGCAGGGGAGCGCTTTTTCGTCGACGCCGTTCCAGCCGCCCCAGTCGCCACCCCATGCGAGGTTGAAGATGGGATAGAAAGGATAGTCGAAAGGCCATGTGTCGCGGTTGCCTTTCTTGTCGTTGTTGAAGCGGAAGTGCTCTTTGCCGTCCTGGTAGAAGATAAGGGCGTCGGGAGTCCATTCTACGGCGAAGATGTGGTAATCTTCCTGCGCGCCGGGTATCTTCACCTCATGGGTCTTCTGTGTGCCTATGGTGTGGTTGTAGGATGTGGTGTGAATCGACGAGGAGCAAGCGTTGGGGTTTACGCCAACCTCTTCCATGATGTCGATTTCGCCGCAGTGGGGCCATCCGCCGTCCATGCGCACGGGCATCATCCAGTAGGCAGGCCATGTGCCTTTGCCTTTGGGGAGAATCATGCGGGCCTCGAAATAGCCGTAGGTCCAGCCCACATTGTCCTTGGCGTAGACGCGGCCGGAGTAAATCTTGCCGTCGGAACCCTTGAAGCAAGTAATCACGAGGTTGCCGTCCTTGATTTCGGTGACGCGCTTGCCGTCGGCGCTGCCGTTGACATAGTTCTGAAGTTCGTTGTTGACCCAGCCGGAGCGTTGCACTTCGTGGCGCCATTCCGACGAGAGTTGTGTGCCTTCGTTGAATTCGTCGTGCCATACGAGGCGGTAGCCCTCGGGAGCGATAATCTCGCGGTCGATTCTCGACGACTGCTTCACGGCTATTGTCTGCTGCTCGGCAGCGGTCTTGACGGTGACTGTGGCTGTGAGCGTGTCGTCGGTGTCGTTCTGCGCTGTTGTGATTTTAAGCACAGTGTCGGAAGCCTTGGTGCATGTCACCCACGGCTGGTCGGCGGTAGCGGTCCAGTTGGAAGAAGCCTTCACTTCAATTTCGAATGTCTCGCCTTTCGACTGTGAATAGATTTCGGTCTTGCCCAGTTGCATGGGAGCATCCTGGGTCACAGAAACATTTTTTATGGCAGAACCGGCCTTGATTACGACAAGACCCGAGCGGGAATCGGTACCCTTGTTAGCCTTTATGTTGACAAGGACTTTGGAGCCGGCCGACGACCAGTTGGGAGTGGACACCGAGACCCAGTCTTTGCAGGCGTCGGAAGCATATGCAGTCCAGCCGTTCTTGCCGTTGTTTACTACATTGAGTTCGAAGTCGCCGCCGTTGGCGTTTGCCACAATGGCTTCGGGAGTGACAGTCACATCGGCCGCAGTGGTGGGCGGCGTGGGTCCGTCGTTGTCGTCGCCGCCGCAGGCAGTGAGGCAGCCCAGGGCCAGGAGCGACATGAAGTAATATTTGAATCGTTTCATGTTAAGTTGGGGAATTTTTATATTGTAGGAACACAAGCCTCCGGCTTGTGACATATTCACAAGCCGGAGGCTTGTGTTCCTGTATGGCTTGTGTTCCTACAAAATAGTCGCCACACGGGCGCGCGGCGACTATTTTGGTTATTTGGGGCGATTGATTAATCGCGGTGTTCTTGGATGATGAGGCCGGAAATCTTTACAGACTTGCCTGCGGGGAGGCCTGCGAAGTCGAAGGTGAATTTCACGGGGTTGAGAGCGTTGCCGCCTGCTTCAGCCACCTTGACGATTTCGATTACGTTGTCTTCTAACGCGTAGATGTCGTGACGGTCCTGTGTGAGGAAGATGTTGTCGTGATCGTCGCCACCTACTTCAACAACTTTAACAGTAGCGCCAGTAATGTCGACATCGGGAGTGAGGACTACGCGGATATCATATTCCTTGCCTTCGGCGATGACGTTGGACGACTCGATGTGGAACTGGCCTTGCCATTGGCTGTAGCCTGCATCGGCATTGGCAGTGACGGTATAGACACCGTCGGCGTATTCCACGGAAGGATCTTCAACAACAATCCAATCATCGGTCTGAGCCCAGAATGTGGTCATCTGGGTCATGTTGGCGTTTTTCCAGAGGTTGTCGTCGGAGTTTTCGTCAACCCAGGTAACGCTGGGTTTCTCGGGTTCGGGGCTTACGCCGGGGAAGGGGCCGGGGTTGAGAGAGTGCTCGATGACGGTGATTTTGCGGATTTTGATTTCACCTGCGGGAGCGCCTGCAAAGTCGAACACGAAGAGGAAAGCGTCGCAGTCGACACCGGGGAGTTCTTCACGGTGGAAGATATATTTCTCGTAGCCGGGAACTTTTTCTGTTTCAGCGAAGAGGAATACGCCGTCGTCGTCGGCCTTGGTGAGTTTGAATGTTGCCTTGGGAAGGTCGCCGCCGAGAGATTCAACTTCGACAGATACGTCATAGGTCTTGTCGGCCTGAGTAGCGAAACCGGGAACGTCGATCTTGACCTGAGCCTGCCATTGGTCGGTACCGGGTGCTTCGGTGTAGTTAACGGTGAATTCGTCTTTTTCAACGGTCACTTCGGGTTCAACACCGGGAAGCCAGTCGGAAGTTACAGCAGTGTAGGATTCACGGAACGCGGGAGTAGAAGCGAGGTAGAGGTTGTTTTCGTTGTTGTAGTCGTAGCCTTCGAAAACAGGTTCCTGACCACCGTTCTGCGTGCCTTCGGGCACGAAGATGTAATGCCAAGCGATGCCGCCGTTATCGACCACGAGTTCCATCTTGTTGCGGCTGATAGACTGCACACGATAGCGGGGAGCGTCGATTGCTTCCTGGAAGGGAAGGTAGTTGAGGGTCTGGCCTGCGGGGAGTTCGATGTAGAGGGTCTCGCCTTCCATGTTGAAAGAGAAGGTGGATTCGCGGAGTTCGAAGGGCACGGAGTAGTCGTTGCCGTCGTTGGGGTTGTATTCACCGTAGGGCGACGAAGTTACGTCTTTGTTTACGTAGATTTTACCGTCTGTGCCGGGATCGAGTTTGAAAGAGCCGGAAGGAGCGGCGCCTGTGTCGCCGAATTCGAGGATAGTCTCGTACATGCCAGTGCCGGCCTTTTCATCTTCTCCGGCAGACCACCAGTTGAGACCGTCGGAACCGGATTCACCGCAACCGATGTGACCTTTCGTTTTATAGGCCATTTCCCAACGCTTAGTAGCATTGTTGGTAAGCATTGCCATGTAGGGCCCCCAGTCGATGATAGAATTCTCGATGGTGAAGGTGTAGGATTTTGAGCCTTGGCAAACGCCATTGCGGTTACCCATCTGCACTTCAACGTTGTAGGTGCCGGCCATGGTGATGAGGTCGGTGTAGCCGTTGACGGTGGACTGGGTGTATTTGCCTGCGGATTTCTCGATTTTCCAGATGGGATAGTATCCGGCGTTGTTGAGTTTGAATGTGACCTGGTTGGAAGACTGGTCAACAGTGATGACGGCATCAATCTCGTCGGCGAGGGGGAGTTGGCCGTTGGCGCCTTCGTATTTCTCGGCGGAGCAAGCGGTCATTGCCCATCCGGCAACTGCGGCAGCCATCATATATATGAATTTTTTCATAAATGTTTTTTTGATTTTTAGCCCGGGGTCCGATTTCAGTCGATTTATTTCGATTTAAGTCGATTTATCTCGAATTTAGCCGATTGAAATCGAACGCCCGGCTTGATTAATTGCGAATGGACTATTAATAGTTGTTTTGAACCAGTGCGGGGTCGGAGTCGAGCTCGCCCTGAGCGATGGGAATGTATTTCTTGGAGGGAGTCCAAGTGTTGGTACGGTAGCCGTAGGAGTCGGGCACGAGGGCTGTGGAAGCCTTGTTGGCGTTGGAAACGCCGGCGATGCCTTCGGCACGCACGAGGTCGAAGTAACGTTTGCCTTCGCCCACGAATTCGAGGCGACGTTCGGTGAGGACGTCGTCGACGGTAACTTTGTCGAGTTTGTCGATACCGGCGCGTTCGCGGATCTGGTTAACCCAAGTGAGGGCTTCGCCGGTTGCGGAGCCGCCTGTGCGGAGCGAAAGCTCGGCAGCGTTGAGGAGGGCTTCGGCAAGACGGTAAACGCGGAGGTTGTTGCCGTAGTTGAGGTTGATATCCCAGTCGGTAGCGATTTCAGACTGACGGGGACGGTATTTCATGAGCCACATGTGAGTGTCCTGATAACGTTTGGTATATTCGACAGAGGGGTCGATAACCCAAACGGTAGCGGCGCGGCGAACGTCGTTGTCGGCATACATGTTGTAAGTTTCCTCACGCACGGGGAGGAAGCCCCAGCCGTCGTTACCGGGATTCCAGAGGTCATCGCCGGGGAAGCCGTTGGGCGAGATAAGACAGGGAAGGATTGTACCGCCGATGGCGAGGGGCGAGTCCCAGCCGCGTTCGTGGTTGGCCTGCTCGTAGTTTACTTCCCAGATTGATTCGTTGCACCATTCGCCGGATTTCAACCAGATATCGTTGAAGTCGGGGTTGAGAGAGTAACCGCCATTGATGACGAGTTTCATGTAGTCGAGTGCTTTGGAGAAGCGGGCTTCGTCGTTTTGGTACATAACCATTTCGGCATAGATCATGTAGGCCATGTCCATGGTTACGCGGCCGAGCTGGCCTTCGTCGTCATTGCCATCTTTGTCCTTGTAGTAGCGACGGGGAAGGGTGTTGAGGGTGATGAGGTCTTCGAGTTCAGCGATGAGCTGGTTGTAGACTTCGTCGGCCTTGAGCTGGGGAGCGGTGTAGGAACCTTCGAGGTTTTCGAGGTAGAAGGGCACGTTGCCGAAGTAGTGCCAGAGGTTGTTGTAGTAGTAGACACGGAGCAGACGAGCCTGAGCTTCGTAGAGTGCGCGGTTTTCTTCGGTGAGGTTGGCGGCGGCGTACTGTGATGTGTATTTGAGCACGTCGTTGCAACGCTTGATACCGGAGTAGTCGACAGTCCAGAGCGAAGAGAATGTGTTGTCCTGGTTAGCCTCGTAGTTGAAGAGCATGTGCCAGTTCTTCATATCGTCTTTGTTGGAGCCACCTACCCAGAAGTTGTCGCCCATGATTTCGGCGTCGATGTTGAGGGCGTTGTATTGGCCCAAGCCCCAGTCGGGCCAGTGGATGGGGTCGTAAGCTGCGACAACGGCTTCGTTGATGGTTTCGTCGGTTGTATAGTAATCTTCGAGGGGTTCGCCGGTGGGGTTTTCCACTTCGAGGAAATCGTCGGAGCAACCGGAGGCGAGGAGCGCGGCCACGCCTACCAGGCCCATGGAGAGGCCTTTGAACGATTTCGGTGCGAAAATATTAAGATATTTCATGATTGATTTATTCTTTTAGATTAGGTTAGAAAGAGATTTGGGCACCGATAGTGAGAGTGCGGGCCTGGGGATAGATACCGCGGTCAACGCCGAGCGAAGTAGCGCCGGAGGAGATTTCGGGATCGTAGCCGTGATATTTTGTCCAGGTGCAGAGGTTTTCAGCCTGGAAGTAGAAGCGGAGGTTTTGAACGGCAACTTTGCGGGTGAGAGCCTGGGGAAGGGTGTAACCGATCACGAGGTTCTTGAAGCGGAAGTATGAGCCGTCGTAGACGTAGATGTCGGAAACCTGCCAGTTGGTGTTGTCGCCGGAAGCGAGACGGGGGTACTTGTTGGAAGTGCCTTCGCCACACCAGCGGCCGAGCATCCAGGAGGGGAAGTTACCGGAGTAAACGTCGGTACGGTATGTAGCGTCGAATACGTCGGCACCGTGAACGCCCTGGAAGAAGAGGTTAAGGTCGAAGCCTTTCCATTCGGCGTTGAGGTTGAGACCGAATGTCCAGTCGGGAGTACCGTTACCGATGTCGGTGCGGTCCTTGTCGGTGATGAGGCCGTCGCCGTCAACGTCGACGTAGCGGAGGTCGCCGGGGATTGCGTTGGGCTGGATCATGCCGCCGTCTTTGTTGACATAAGCGCGGACTTCGTCCATGTTCTGGAACACGCCGGCTGTCTTGTAACCGTAGAAGAAGGGGAAGGGCTTGCCGTTTTCACCGCGGGTAACGGTACCGGAGATACCCTGCACGCCGTCGAGGTTGATGAAGCCGTCGTTGTTACCGAGGTTGGTAAGTTCGTTTTTAAGGTAGGTTGCGTTACCTTTGAGAGAGATGTTGAAGTCTTGTACGCGGAATTTGTAGCCGAGTTCGAATTCGAAACCGGAGTTCTTCATGTCGCCCACGTTGCCGAGGGGTTTGGATTCACCTACATAAGAGGGGATGGGCATTTCGATGATCATGCCGTTGGTTTTCTTGATGTAGTAGTCGGCGCTGAATGTGAGCATGTTGTTGAAGAAGCCGAAGTCCAAGCCGAAGTCGGTCTGTTCGGATTCTTCCCATTTGAGGTTGGGGTTGGCGAGGCGGGAAGCCTTGGAACCGTTGAATTTGGTAGCGGTTTTACCGAAGAGGACGTTGTTGCCCATAGCGGTAAGGGAGGTGTAACCGAAGTCGCCGATGTTGTCGTTACCGTTCTTACCCCAAGATGCGCGGAACTTGAAGTTGGTAAGCCAGTCGCGAGTGGATTCCATGAATTTTTCGTTCATGATGTTCCAACCTGCGGATACAGAGGGGAATGTACCGTATTTGTTGTTGGAACCGAAGCGGGAAGAACCGTCGCGGCGAACAGTTACGGCGATCATGTAGCGGTTGTCGAAGTCGTAGTTGGCACGGCCGAAGAGAGAAGACATGCGGTGTTCTGTCCAGATGCCGCCGCCTACGCCGTATTGTACGTTGGCGCCGGTGATGTTGCCGTCGGCGTCTTTCACGTATTCGATGTTGCCGGTGGTGTAGTTGAGGTAGGGCTTGTTGGGGTTAACAAGGTTCCAGCGGCTGCCGCTGAGGTCGTTGCCTTTGTATTTGAGAGCGGATTGGCCGAGGACTACGCCCACGGTGTGCTTGCCGAAAGTCTTGTTCCAAGAGAGGGTGTTTTCAATCTGCCATGTAGTGGAGTTTGCTTTGTACATGGAAGCGGAGGTGTGCTGGGCCTGGTTGTTACCGGAGAGATAGTATTTCTCGGTGGTAGCGCCTTCATTGCCCCAGAAAGAGAGGTCGGCAGAATAAGAGAAGCGGTATTTGATAGTGTCCCAGAGCTGGAGTTCAGCAGCGAAGTTGGGCACGAATTTGTGCGACCAGTTGCGTGTGGGGTGCTGCTGCATGATAGCGAGGGGGTTGTTCATTTCCTGGTATGTACCTACGCGGCCTACGATGGTGTAGGGGTTGCCGTTGGCGTCGCGATAGAGGTCGTATTGGGGGAATGCGTCGATGAGGTCCTGAGCGACTTTGCCGGTAGCGACGGGAGCCACGGTGGGAGCCATGTAGAGGGCAGAACCGAGGATAGAGCCGAATTCGGAGTTGGTGCTTACGCCGGTGGAGTGTGTGCGGAGGTAAGCTACGTTGACGGTGAGGTCGAGTTTATTGAGGAAGTCGCGGTTTTTCGTCTCGTCCATCACGTTGTAGATATTGTTGGAGCGGAGGGTGAGGCGGTCGTAGTTGGACTGGCCGTAGTTACCGCCGACGATACCGTCTTGTGTGAAGTAGCCGAGCGAGAGGTAGTAGTTAACTTTTTCAGTAGCGCCGGAGATGGAGAGGTCGTGGTTCATGACAGGAGCGTTGTCGTAGAACACCATGTCCTGCCAGTCCCAGCCGCCGCCTACGATGGGGTCGCCGTTGGAGTCGGTGAGGTTGTAAGGATCGGCGTAAGTGGGAGCCTGACCGCCGTTGATGAGTCGCTCGTTTTGAAGGATGGCGTAGTCGGTGGCGTTGGTTACGTCGCGTTTTTTAGCGGCGGTCTGCCAGCCGTAAGAGAAGTTGTAGTTGATCTGGGCTTTGCCTTGTTTACCTTTTTTGGTGGTAACGAGGATTACACCGTTGGCAGCACGGGCACCGTAGATTGCGCCGGCAGCAGCATCCTTGAGCACTTCGATAGACTCGATGTCGTTGGGGTTGACAAAGTCAAGGCCGCCACCGATGGGCATACCGTCTACGATGTAGAGGGGGTCGGAGTTGTTGATGGTACCTGTACCACGGACGCGCACGCGGGGAGCTTCACCGGGCTGACCGGACGAAGATGTAACGTTCACACCTGCGGCAAGACCTTTGAGGGCGTTGTCGAGACGTACGGGAGCCTGGTTTGCAAGGTCGTTAGCGTCGACTTTTGCGATTGAGGCTGTAACGACGGATTTCTTCATCACACCGTAACCTACGGCAACGACTTCGTCGAGGACGTTGGCGTTGGGCTGGAGTTTGATGGTCATGCCGTTGGCGGCTTTGACTTCTTTTGTGTCGTAGCCTACATATGAAACAACGAGGGTTGTGCCGTTGGCGACGTCGAGACGGAATTGACCGTCGAGGTCGGTGACAGCACCTTTGGTGGTACCCTTTTCGATAACAGATACGCCGATGAGCGGTTCGTCCGTCTCATCGACTACGGTTCCGATGATCACGTTCTGTGCATAAACGTTGACCGAAAGGAACAGTCCGAGGACAGCGAGCAGGACTCGCGCCGGGATTGATTTTAAGTAGCCTTTCATGTGAAAATGATGGGTAGTTATAAAAATTGTGATTGGTTTAGATTACAGTAAAAAAGTAAATTTCGGATGTTTTGGATTAACGGGATTTAATTTAATTCAGTGATTAGGTTTTTAACGGGTTTTAATCGGAATATGCGTCAAGATATGCAATTTGCAACGCACTGATGTGACGGATAAAAGGGACCAATCGGAATCAGGGGGTGTTTTGCGGTGTGCTGACGCTCGTGGAAGGTCCATGGTATTTACGACACACATCACAGCCGTATTGCCGTGATTTGCAGCTTATTGTGTCGGGTTCGGTCGAAAAACAGGATTAATAAATATGACCGGATGTTTCGGATAATTAAGAAGACAACACAAAGTTATAATAATTTTTGTGACCAATTCACATATGATAGGTTAAAATTTATTAAATTATGTTATTATTAACTTAATTAACCACTAATGTTAAATTGGGAGGCCGGCTGAAATAAGGCAATCGTGTAAAATCGAAATAAGTCGATTTAGGCCGAATTAGGTCAATCGATTTAATTCGATATATGTCGATTTATATCGATTTATATCGATTTATATCGAATTAAGGCGATTATTTCACAAGCCGGAGGGTTCTTTGCCTTGCAAAGCGCTTCGCGGTTAATGTTCCTGCTTAATGAAAAAGGCCGCCGGCTGATGCCGGTGGCCTTTTGGGTATCCTATGGGGGATGTGATTATTCTGCTGCGGGTGCTTCTGCGGCAGGGGTTTCTGCTGCGGGTGCATCGGCTTTCTTGCCGGAACGGCGGCTGCGACGGGTCTTGGGAGCGTCGGCTTTTTTGCCGTTGCCGTAGGTTTCGTTGAAGTCGACGAGTTCGATGAAACAGGTCTTGGCGTTGTCGCCGAGACGGTTGCCGGTTTTGAGGATGCGGGTGTAACCTCCTTGGCGTTCGCCGATTTTCTGAGCTACGGTGTTGAAGAGCTCGGTGATGGCGTATTTGTTCTGGAGGTAGGAGAAGACGAGACGGCGGTTGGCCATTGTGTCTTCTTTGGCACGGTTGATCAGGGGCTCGGCGTACATACGGAGTGCCTTGGCTTTTGCCAGGGTTGTGAATATGCGCTTGTGCATGATCAATGAGATGGTCATATTGGCCAGGAGTGAGTCGCGGTGTGCTTTTTTGCGGCCCAGGTGGTTGAATGATTTATTGTGTCTCATTGTGTTTTATTCTTTGTCGAGTTTGTATTTGGAGATGTCCATTCCGAAGGAAAGGTTGAGGTTGGTGAGGAGTTCTTCAAGCTCGGTGAGCGACTTTTTGCCGAAGTTGCGGAATTTTAACAGGTCGTTTTTGTTGAAAACAACGAGTTCGCCGAGTGTTTCGACTTCTGCGGATTTGAGGCAGTTGAGCGCGCGGACTGAGAGGTCCATGTCGACGAGTTTGGATTTGAGGAGCTGGCGCATGTGGAGCACTTCTTCATCGAATTCTTCGTTTGTATCGGCTTCGGGAGTTTCGAGTGTGATCTTCTCGTCGGAGAAGAGCATGAAGTGGTAGATGAGGATTTTAGCGGCTTCTTTGAGCGCGTCCTTGGGAAGGATTGATCCGTTTGTGGTGATTTCAAGCGTGAGCTTGTCGTAGTCGGTTTTTTGGTCGACGCGGTAGTTTTCGACTGTGTATTTCACGTTTTTGATAGGCGTGTAAATAGAGTCGATGGCGATTACGTTGAGGTCGTCGTCGCCGGGGTTACGGTTTTCGTCGGCCGGAATCCAGGAGCGTCCTTTGTTGATTGTAAGGGTGATCGTAAATGACGCGCCCGGCTGGAGCCGGCAAATCACGAGCTCGGGATTCATTACTTCGAATCCGGTGAGAGCTTTTGAGATGTCGGCGGCAGTGAACTCCTCTTTACCTGACACAGTGATGGTGGTTTTCTCGTTTTCGGTGTCTTCCACAATCTGTTTGAGGTCGACTTTCTTGAGGTTAAGGATGATGTTTGTAACATCTTCGATAACCCCGGGGATGGTGTCAAATTCGTGTTTAACGCCGTCGATTTTGATAGACGAGATAGCGTATCCTTCGAGAGAGGAGAGGAGTACGCGACGGAGGGCGTTGCCCACGGTGATGCCATAGCCGGGCTCCAAGGGTTTGAACTCGAATTTTCCGTAGAAGTTGTCGGCTTCCAACATCAACACTTTGTCGGGTTTCTGGAAAGCTAATATAGCCATGGATCAGGTGATTAGGAGTTAATTATTTAGAATAGAGCTCGACGATGAGTTGCTCTTTGATGTTTTCGGGGATGTCTTCGCGGGCAGGCACGTGAAGGAATTTACCTGCTTTCTGAGTTTCGTCCCATTCGATCCAGGGGTACTTAGAGTGGTTGAATCCGGCGAGAGCGTCGGCGATAACTTCGAGAGATTTCGAGCGTTCACGAACACCGACGATGTCGCCGGGGACGACTTGGTAGGATGCGATGTTTACGACCTGGCCGTTGACGGTGATGTGACGGTGGAGTACGAGCTGGCGTGCTGCGGCGCGTGTGGGAGCGATGCCGAGACGGTAAACTACGTTGTCGAGGCGTGATTCGAGGAGCTGGAGGAGGATTTCACCGGTGATACCTTTGAGTGAGGATGCTTTGGCGAAGAGGTTGGAGAATTGACGCTCGAGCACACCGTAGGTGTATTTTGCTTTTTGCTTTTCACGGAGCTGGATGCCGTATTCAGATGTTTTGCGGCGTTTGTTTGCTCCGTGCTGGCCCGGGGGGAAGTTGCGTTTTTGGAGAACTTTATCGGGGCCGAATATTGGTTCGCCGAAGCGGCGGGCGATTTTGGTCTTGGGACCTGTATATCTTGCCATTTTTAATAGTCGGATTATCTTTGCGAGTCGTGCCGGGTTTGGTTGTGCAGGGTTTATGTTGGCTTTTAGTGCAGCCGCGACCATGAGAGGTGGAAGTAAGCGATGGTCTATTTCACATTAGCCAATTATAGACCGCTAAACCGGGGTGGACTTTGATGCAAAGGGGTTGATATGGATTTTTTACTAAAAGAGTTATGATTTGGAGTTGGTTCCCTTCACGGGTATCGGGATTAGACGCGACGGCGCTTGGGAGGACGGCATCCGTTGTGGGGCAGCGGAGTAACGTCGATGATTTCGATTACTTCGATACCTGCTCCGTGTACTGTGCGGATAGCTGACTCGCGGCCGTTGCCGGGACCTTTTACATATGCCTTAACTTTGCGCAGGCCGAGGTCGAAGGCGATCTTCGCGCAGTCTTGCGCTGCCATCTGGGCGGCGTAGGGGGTATTTTTCTTGGAGCCGCGGAAGCCCATTTTACCTGCTGATGACCAGGAGATGACTTGGCCTTCGGCGTTTGCGAGGCATACGATGATGTTGTTGAAAGATGAGTGGACGTGGAGCTGGCCTTCGGCTGAAACTTTGACGTTTCTCTTCTTTGCTGCGACTGTCTTTTTTGCCATATCTTATATTATTTTGTAGCTTTTTTCTTGTTAGCAACGGTTTTCTTGCGGCCTTTGCGTGTGCGGGCGTTGTTTTTGGTGGATTGACCGCGAACGGGGAGACCGATACGGTGACGGATTCCGCGGTAGCAGCCGATATCCATCAGGCGCTTGATGTTGAGTTGGATTTCGGAGCGGAGGTCGCCTTCGACTTTGTAGTCGTTGGAGATTACTTCGCGCACTGCTGCTGCCTGAGCGTCGGACCAGTCTTTAACTTTGATGTTTACGTCCACGCCGGCTTTTTCGAGGATTGTCTTGGCTGCCGAACGGCCGATGCCGAAGATGTATGTCAAGGCAATTTCACCTCTTTTGTTCTGGGGGAGGTCAACTCCCACGATTCTTACTGCCATAATGTTATTGTTGTTTTTTTGGCTTCAATAATAACTTTTATGTTATCCTTGACGTTGTTTGTACTTTGGATTTTTTTTGTTGATTACGTAGAGACGACCCTTGCGACGAACGATTTTGGAGTCGGGGGTGCGTTTTTTAACGGATGCTCTTACTTTCATTTTCTTTTAGTATTTTGTCTTGTTTTATTTGTAACGGAAAGCAATGCGGCCTTTTGTGAGGTCGTAGGGCGACATTTCGACGCGCACTTTGTCGCCGGGAAGGATTTTAATGTAGTGCATGCGCATTTTCCCGGAGATGTGTGCTGTGATTTCGTGTCCGTTTTCGAGTTCGACACGGAACATTGCGTTTGAGAGCGCCTCGACGATCGTGCCGTCTTGTTCTATTGCTGTTTGTTTTGCCATAATGAGTTTTTTGAGGATTAGATGTATCTTTCTTTGAGTGCTTCCTTTACGGGCTCGAATGATGTGAGGACATGGGTGCGGTCGCCGACGAGGGCTATTGTGTGCTCGAAGTGGGCTGATGGCTGGCGGTCGCGTGTGCGTGCTTCCCAGCCGTTGGGCTCGATTATTATTTCTCGCCTTCCCATGTTCACCATCGGTTCTATGCAGATGACCATTCCGTTTTTCAACAGGGGGCCTTTGCCTGCCTTTCCGTAGTTGGGCACTTCCGGTTCTTCGTGCATGTCGCGGCCTATGCCGTGTCCGCAGAATTCGCGCACGAGGGTGTAGCCTCTTGCTTCGCAGTAGCGTTGGACGGCGTTTGAGATGTCGCCGATCCGTGCGCCGACCCTGCATTGTTTGATTCCTTCGTCGAGTGATTCTTTGGCTGTGAGCAGCAGCTGCTTTTTCTGGTCGGTGATTTCGCCGACGGGGAATGTGTAGCACATGTCGGCCATGAAGCCGTCTTTTTTTACTACTGTGTCTATGCCTATGATGTCGCCTTCGCGGAGGGTGTATGTGGAGGGGAAACCGTGTACGATGGTTTCGTTCACTTCGATGCAGAGTGTGCCGGGAAATCCTTCGAAGCCGAGGCACGCGGGGGTGCCACCGTTGTCGATGATGTATTCCCGGGCGATGGTGTCGAGCCGGCGTGTGGTGATGCCGGGCTTGATCCACCGTGCCACCTCACCGAGCGTGTCGCTGATGAGGTTGGCTGCGGGAATCATTTGCTGGATTTGCTCCGGAGTCTTGAGATATATCTGGTTTTTGCTCAAAATGGATGCTTGGGTCGATTTGTTAGTAAGCCTGTCCTGTGGTGCGTCCTTTGATTTTGCCTTCTTTCATAAGGCCGTCGTAGTGGTGCATCATCAGGTGTGATTCTACCTGCTGGAGTGTGTCAAGGACAACGCCGACCATAATCAGGAGCGATGTTCCGCCGAAGAATTGGGCGAAGTTCTGGCTGATGCCGAAGAAGCGGGCAAATGCCGGAAGGATTGCTACAATTCCGAGGAAGAGTGAACCGGGGAGGGTGATACGCGACATGATTGTGTCGAGGTATTCGGCTGTTTTCTTGCCGGGTTTCACGCCGGGTATGAAGCCGTTGTTGCGCTTGAGGTCTTCTGCCATCTGGGTGGGGCGCACTGTGATTGCTGTGTAGAAGTAGGTGAACGCCACAATCATGAGGAAGAAGATAAGGTTGTACCAGAATCCGTTGATGTCGGTGAGGGCGTGGAAGAATCCGCTTGTGCCTTCTTGCGATCCGAAACCTGCGAGGGTGATGGGGATGAACATGATGGCCTGGGCGAAGATGATGGGCATTACGCCGGCAGCGTTGACTTTCAAGGGGATGTACTGGCGCGCGCCTCCGTACTGACGGTTGCCGACGATACGCTTGGCGTATTGCACGGGAACTTTGCGGGTGCCCTGCACGAGGAGGACTGCGCCGACGGTGACTGCGAACAGGAGGATTATCTCGATGATGAACATCACGAGGCCGCCTTGGCCGCCGGTGGATCCGGGCAGACGGGATGTGAGTTCGAAGAAGAGCGCTCCCGGGAGGCGGGCGATGATACCTACAAGGATGATGAATGAGATACCGTTGCCGATGCCGCGGTCGGTGATGCGCTCACCGAGCCACATGATGAACATTGAGCCTGCGGCGAGGATTATCGTGAGGTAGGCGAGTGTCCACGCGCCGAAGGATGCGGCTGTGCCTGCCTGGTTTACCTGATACTGGAGGTTGAGCAGATAGGCGGGTGCCTGGAGGCAGAGGATGACTACTGTGAGGTAGCGGGTGTACTGGTTGAGTTTCTGACGGCCGGATTCGCCTTCGCGCTGCATTTTCTGGAATGAGGGAAGGACCATGCCAAGGAGCTGTATCACGATTGATGCCGTGATATAAGGCATGATACCGAGGGCGAATATGGATGCCTGCGAGAAGGCGCCGCCGGAGAACATATCGAGGAGCTGCATCATGCCTGTCTTGTTTGTGAAGTTGGACAGGGCGTCGATTGCCACGGGTGAGATTCCGGGCAACACGATGTAACACCCCAGCCGGTAGATGAGTACCAGCAGGAGTGTTATCAACAGACGTTGACGCAGTTCTTGGATTGTCCAAATATTTTTTAATGTTTGGATGAATCTCATTTGTTACTGTATTTTAGTGGTTTTGCCACCAGCTTTTTCGATAGCCTCGACAGCTGCCTTGGAGAAAGCGTGTGCTTCTACTTCGATGGGAAGTGTAAGCTCGCCTTTTGCAAGGATTTTAACGAGGTGTTTGCGGCTTATGCGGCCGGCGTCGATAAGTTCGGCGATACCGATTTTGTTGAGGCCTTTTTCGGAAGCGAGGGCCTGGAGGGTTTCGAGGTTGATGGGACGGTATTCGACACGGTCGAGGGGTTTGAAGCCGAATTTGGGAAGACGGCGCTGGAGGGGCATCTGGCCACCTTCGAAACCGATCTTGCGCTTGTATCCGGAACGGGATTTTGCGCCTTTGTGACCACGTGTCGATGTGCCGCCTTTGCCGGAGCCGGGACCACGGCCGATGCGGGTTTTGGTATGTACGGACCCTGCTGCGGGTTTGAGGTTGCTAAGTTCCATTGTAGTGGGTTGGTTTAAGCGTTAGTTACTTCCACGAGGTGGTGTACTCTTTGGATCATGCCACGCACGGAGGGGGTGTCTTCCTTAACCACTGTGTGGTTCATTTTGTGGAGGCCGAGCGCATCAAGGGTGCGTTTTTCCACTGCGGGGCAGTTGATGCGGCTTTTTATTTGTTTGATTTTGATTTGTGCCATTGCGTTGGTGTGGATTAGCCTTTGAAGACTTGTTCGACGGATATGCCACGGTTGCCGGCGATTTGGGCCGGTGAGCGCATTTCGCAGAGGGCTTCGATTGTGGCTTTAACGAGGTTGTGGGGGTTTGACGAGCCTTTGGATTTGGCGAGCACGTCGGTGATGCCCACTGATTCGAGGACTGCGCGCATAGCGCCGCCGGCTTTCACACCGGTACCGTGGGATGCGGGTTTGAGGATTACGCGCGAGCCGCCGAATTTGGCTTCTTGTTCGTGGGGGATTGTACCGCGGTGAACGGGGATTTGCACGAGGTTTTTCTTTGCGGCTTCAACGCCTTTGGCGATAGCGGCCTGTACTTCGTTGGCTTTGCCGAGTCCGTAGCCGATGATGCCGTTTTCGTTTCCGACCACGACGATGGCAGCGAAGGTGAAGGTGCGTCCACCCTTAGTTACTTTTGTAACGCGGTTGATGGCGACAAGGCGATCTTTGAGCTCGATGTCGGTAGTAGTTTTTACTCTGTTGTTTCTTCTTGCCATAGTGGGTTAGAATTTAAGTCCGCCTTCGCGGGCGGCGTCTGCCAATGATTTAACTCGTCCGTGGAAGAGGTAGCCGTTGCGGTCGAAGACAACTTCGGTGATACCGGCCTCGAGGGCTTTCTGGGCGATTTGCTTGCCGACTGCGGCGGCGATTTCTATTTTTGTGCCTTCGGTGATGTTTTTTGAAGATGCGGAGGCGAGTGTAGCTCCTTTGAGGTCGTCAACAAGCTGGACGTAGATCTGTTTGTTGGAGCGGAAGACTGTCATACGGGGACGTTGGGCTGTGCCGGAGATGCGTCCGCGGATGCGTGCTTTTATTTTGTTTCTGCGATCTATCTTTGAGGTCATGGGTCGTTGTTTTATTTAGCGGATGCTGATTTGCCGGATTTGCGGCGGATTTGTTCACCGACGAATTTGATACCTTTGCCTTTGTAGGGTTCGGGTTTGCGGAGCGAGCGGATCTTGGCGCAAACTTGGCCGAGGAGCTGCTTGTCGGCAGATTCGAGGATGATGAGGGGGTTCTTGTTGCGTTCGGTCTTGGCTTCGACTTTGATTTCGTGGGGAAGCTGGATGAAGATTGCGTGAGAGAATCCGAGGGCGAGTTCGAGGACTTGTCCGGATGCTGTGGCACGGTATCCGACGCCGACGAGCTCCATCTCTTTCTTGTATCCTTCGCTAACGCCAACGACCATGTTGTGGATAAGGGCGCGGTAGAGACCGTGCTGTGCGCGGTGCTCGATATCGTCGGAGGGACGTGTTATGATGATGTGTCCGTCTTCGACTTTTACGTCGAGATCGGGGTTGAATGTCTGTTTGAGTTCGCCTTTGGGGCCTTTTACTGTGATGGTGTTGTCCTGGATTTTGACGTCAACACCTTTGGGCAGTTGGATTGGTGCTTTACCTATACGTGACATAGTTTCGTGGTGTTGAGTTGATTAATAGACGTAGCACAGTACTTCGCCGCCGACTTTGAGTTCTGCGGCTTTTTTATTGGTCATCACACCTTTTGATGTGGAGAGGATGGCGATGCCGAGTCCGTTAAGGACGCGGGGCATGTCTTTGTATCCGGTGTATTGACGGAGACCGGGACGGGAAACGCGCTTGAGGCCTTTGATGGCGTTGACGCGGTCGCGGGGGTCGTATTTGAGGGCGATTTTGATTACACCAGCGGGTGTCTCGCCTTCAATGAATTTGTAGTTGAGGATGTAGCCTTGCTCGAAGAGAATTTTTGTGATCTCTTTTTTGAGGTTGGAGGCGGGCACTTCAACCACGCGGTGGTTGGCTTTGACTGCGTTCCTCAATCTTGTCAGATAGTCTGCTATGGGATCTGTCATTGTTGTTTTTTGTTAAATTGATTGGGTTTTCCCAACAATATTTAATGCTGTGGGGACGGCAAGCTGATTGTTGGATTTTTGATTACCAGCTTGCCTTTTTTACGCCGGGGATGAGGCCGGCGGAAGCCATTTCGCGGAACTGGATACGTGAGATTCCGAACTGGCGCATGTAGCCTTTGGGACGACCGGTGATTGAGCAACGGTTGTGAAGACGTACGGTTGATGCGTTCTTGGGCATGCGCTGGAGCTGCTGCTGGATTTCGTAGGAGCTTTCGCCGTTGATGTTGGCCTGGCGAGCGGCTTCTTTGAGTTCTGCTTTGCGTTTGGCGTATTTTTCCACGAGGCGAGCGCGTTTTACCTCGCGGGCTTTCATTGATTCTTTTGCCATGCGTTGATTAGTTTGCTTTTTTGAAGGGGAGACCGAATTCACGGAGCAGAGCGTATCCTTCTTCGTCGGTGTTGGCCGATGTTACGAATGTGATGTTCATGCCCATGAGTTTGTTGATGTTGTCGATGTTGATCTCGGGGAAGATGATCTGCTCGGTGATGCCGAGGGTGTAGTTTCCACGTCCGTCGAGTTTGCCCTGGATGCCTTTGAAGTCGCGGATACGGGGAAGGGCGACACGGATGAGGCGTTCGAGGAATTCGTACATGCGTTCGCGGCGGAGTGTGACACGTGCGCCGACGGGCATTTTTTTACGGAGCTTGAAGTTGGAGATATCTTTGCGCGAGAGGGTGGCAACTGCTTTCTGGCCGGTGATTGCTGTAAGCTCGGCAATGGCGTTGTCGATGATTTTTTTGTCCTGTGTGGCGGCACCGAGACCTTGGTTGATAACGATTTTTTCAAGGCGGGGCACCTGCATCGGGGTTGTGTAAGAGAATTCTTTTGTCAGGGCGGGGACGATGCGTTCCTGGTAGTCCTGTTTAACTGTCTTGGTGCTCATTATTTAATCTCTTGTCCTGATTTTTTAGCGTAGCGGATTTTTTTGCCGTTTTCGTCGATGCGGATGCCGATGCGTGTGGGCTTGCCGGATTTGGGGTCAACGAGTGCGAGCTTGCACAGAGCGATGGGGGCTTCTTTTTTCACGAGACCGCCCTGGGGGTGCTGTGCGGAGGGCTTTGTTGCTTTTGTGACGATGTTGACGCCTTCGACGATAGCACGTCCTTTTTTACGGTCGACGCTGAGGACACGGCCTGTGCGGCCGCGGTCATCGCCGGAGAGGACGTATACGGTGTCGTCTTTTTTGATGAATATCTTGCTCATTTTGTTTGTTGTCTGTTAGTGTATTAAAGGACTTCGGGTGCGAGTGACACGATTTTCATGTTGGTGGCGCGGAGTTCGCGGGCTACGGGGCCGAAGATACGTGTACCGCGGAGCTCGCCTGCGTTGTTGAGCAGGACGCAAGCGTTGTCGTCGAAGCGGATATATGAGCCGTCGGGACGACGGATTTCTTTTTTAGTGCGAACGACGACGGCTTTGGACACGGTGCCTTTTTTTACGTCTGAGCTTGGGATAACGCTCTTGACGGAGACAACGATGATGTCGCCGACGGTGGCATAGCGGCGTCCGGTGCCACCGAGGACGTGGATGCACAGTACTTCCTTAGCGCCGGAGTTGTCGGCAACGTTGAGTCGGGTTTCTGTCTGGATCATTGTTATTTAACTTTTTCGATGATTTCTACAAGACGCCATCTCTTTGTTTTTGAGAGGGGGCGTGTTTCCATCAGGCGAACGGTGTCGCCGACGGAGCATTCGTTGTTTTCGTCGTGAGCGTGGTATTTTTTTGTTTTGTTGACGAATTTACCGTAGATGGGGTGTTTTTCTTTCCATTTTACGGTTACGGTGATGGTCTTGTCGGCTGCGTTGGATGAGACGACACCGATACGCTCTTTGCGGAGATTACGTTTTACTTCCATCGTAAGTGGTTGGATTAGTTGTTGTTAAGTTCGCGCTGACGGAGTTCGGTCTTGACGCGTGCGATGGCACGGCGGTCTTTTGTGATTTTGGCCGGGTTGTCGAGCGTTGAGATGGAATGGTTGATACAGAGCTGACGGTAGTCTTTTTCCATCTGTGCGAGGCGTTCGCGCAGGTCGGCGGTGCTAAGTTCCTTTATTTCTGCTTGTTTCATTTTTGCTTAGACGTTTTGTGTGGGGTCGTAGTCGCGTGCCACGACGAATTTTGTGACTACCGGGAGTTTCTGGGCTGCAAGGCGGAGTGCTTCTTTTGCGATGTCGTAGCTTACGCCTTCAACTTCGATGATGATGCGGCCGGGGGTAACGGGCGCAACGAAGCCTTCGGGGTTACCTTTACCTTTACCCATACGTACCTCGGCGGGTTTTTTGGTGATGGGCTTGTCGGGGAAGATGCGGATCCAGATCTGGCCCTGGCGCTGCATGTAGCGGGTCACTGCCACACGAGCTGCTTCAATCTGGCGACCGGTGATCCATTTGGATTCGAGGGTCTTGATGCCGAATGATCCGAATGCGAGCTGATTGCCGCGTTGGGCGTTGCCTTTCATGCGGCCTTTCTGCGAGCGGCGGAATCTTGTTTTCTTAGGTTGTAGCATTGTTGTTTACTGTGTGGGGTGATTAGCGATTTTGTTTGTTGCGACGGAAGCCTTGACGGCCGCCACGGTTGCCGCGTCCGCCTTCGTTGGATGCCTGACGGCCTTCTTTCTGTGCGGTGAAGTTGGGGGCGAGATCGCGGTGTCCGTATACTTCGCCACGGCAGATCCATACTTTCACGCCGATGACGCCTACTTTGGTGTGGGCTTCTACAAGTGCGTAGTCGATGTCGGCACGAAGGGTGTGGAGGGGTGTACGGCCTTCCTTGAACATTTCGGAGCGGGCCATTTCAGCGCCGTTGAGACGGCCGGAAACTTGCACCTTGATGCCTTCTGCGCCTGCACGCATTGTGGAGGCTACTGCCATTTTTACTGCGCGACGGTAAGCGATTTTGCCTTCGATCTGACGGGCGATGGTGGAGGCCACGATCTGTGCGTCGAGTTCGGGGCGTTTTACTTCGAATACGTTGATCTGGACGTCTTTGTCGGTGATCTTGCGAAGTTCTTCTTTGAGTTTCTCAACGTCTTGGCCGGCTTTGCCGATGATGAGTCCGGGGCGCGAGGTGCACACTGTGATGGTGATGAGCTTGAGTGTGCGCTCGATTACCACGCGGCTTACCGAGCATTTTGCGAGGCGAACGTTGAGGTATTTGCGGAGTTTGGAGTCTTCGAGGATTGTGTCGCCGTATTTACGACCGCCGAACCAGTTGGAGTCCCATCCGCGGATAATGCCAAGACGGTTGGCAATAGGATTTACTTTCTGTCCCATTAGCTTTTAGTTTTGTGTGGATTGGATGGTGTCGACGATAAGTGTGACGTGATTGGCACGTTTGCGGATACGGTAGCCGCGGCCTTGGGGAGCCGGACGGAGGCGTTTGAGCATAGGTGCGGGGTCGACGAAGATTGTTTGGATGTAGAGTTGGCCGGCTTCGGCTTTTGTTTCGTTCTTTGCTTCCCAGTTGGCGATGGCCGAACGGAGAAGTTTTTCAACGCGTGCGGCGGCTTCTTTGTTCGAGAATTTGAGTATGCCGAGGGCGCGGAACACTTCCTTGCCGCGAATCATGTCGGCGACGAGGCGCATTTTGCGGGGCGACGAGGGAACGTTGGTGAGTTTTGCGAATGCTACTTCGCTGCGCTCTTGTTTCATCGCGTCGGCTGCGAGTCTTTTTCTTTTACCCATTGTTTTTCTTGTTTTTCTGAGTTATAGTGTTTGGGCCCTGATTATTTTTTCTTGTTGCCGGCGTGACCGCGGAATGTGCGGGTGGGAGCGAATTCTCCGAGTTTGTGGCCTACCATGTTTTCGGTAACGTACACGGGAATGAATTTATTTCCGTTGTGTACGGCGAATGTGTGGCCGACGAATTCGGGGGCTATCATGGATGCGCGGCTCCAGGTCTTGATGACTGTCTTTTTGCCGGTGGCTTCCATGTCAGCGACTTTTTTCTCGAGTTTGACGCTGATGAAGGGTCCTTTTTTAAGTGAACGGCTCATATTGTTGTTTACGTATTAATCAGATTACTTTTTGCGACGTTCGATAATGTACTTAGACGAATGTTTCTTCGGGGCACGGGTCTTGAGACCTTTGGCGTAGAGGCCGGTGCGCGAACGCGGGTGACCACCGGAAGCACGTCCTTCACCACCACCCATGGGGTGATCGACGGGGTTCATGACAACACCACGGTTGTGGGGGCGACGGCCGAGCCAGCGGCTGCGGCCTGCTTTACCGGACTGTTCGAGGGAGTGTTCGGAGTTGCCGACAACACCTACGGTAGCCTTGCAAGCGGCAAGTACTTTACGTGTTTCGCCTGAGGGTAATTTGATAATTGCGTAGTTGCCTTCGCGGGACACGAGCTGGGCGAAGGTGCCGGCAGCGCGGGCCATGAACGCACCCTGGCCGGGACGGAGTTCGATGGCGTGGATGACGGTACCTACGGGGATGGCGCTCAGAGGAAGGGCGTTGCCGATTTCGGGAGCGGCTTCTGCACCTGACATTACTGTGGCGCCTACTTCGAGGCCGTTGGGGGCGATGATGTATGCTTTTGCACCGTCGGCATAGTAGAGAAGCGCGATACGTGCGGAGCGGTTGGGATCGTATTCGATTGATTTAACAACTGCGGGGATTCCGTCTTTGTTACGTTTGAAATCGATTACGCGGAGTTTGCGTTTGTGACCGCCGCCGAGATAGCGGGCGGTGAGATGGCCTTCTGCGTTGCGGCCGCCGGAAGCACGCTTGCCGGTGGTGAGAGACTTTTCCGGTTTTGTAGCGGTGATCACGCCTTTGAATACGGAAATCACCTTATGGCGTTGGCCCGGGGTGGTTGGTTTAAATTTACGTACTGCCATTGTCTTAGATATTGCTATAGAAGTCGATAGACTGGCCTTCGGCTAATGTGACATAAGCTTTTTTCCAGGCAGCAGTTTTGCCGCGAAGGAGGCCGGATTTTGTCCAACGTGATTTATTTTTGCCGCGCATGTTGGCTGTGTTTACGCTCACGACTTTAACGCCATAGAGGCGTTCAACGAGGTCCTTGATCTGGAATTTGTTGGCGTCGGGCGATACGCGGAAGGTGTATTGGCCACGGCGTTCGGTGACGCGGGTGGCTTTTTCTGTTACGATAGGTTTTATCTGGATGTCCATTAGTTTATCCTCCTGCGTTTTTATTTGTTGTTGATTACTGCGAGGCCGCTTTCGGTAACGATGATTGCCACGTT
Organism: Muribaculaceae bacterium; assembly: GCA_009775125.1. Classification (GTDB taxonomy): domain Bacteria; phylum Bacteroidota; class Bacteroidia; order Bacteroidales; family Muribaculaceae; genus CAG-873. The sequence continues at coordinate 36,736 of VSPD01000017.1, forward strand.
GTCAAGGATGGAGTAGGTGTTCACATCGCTTGCGCTCATTACACGTGCACCGGGTACGTTGCGGATAGCAAGGTAGAGGTTGTCGTTTTTGTCGGCGGTGACCACGAGCACTTTTTTGCCTTCGAGGTTGAAGCTCTTGGCGAACTGAACGAACTCTTTGGTTTTGGGTGCTTCGAATTTGATGTCGTCAACTACGATAATCTGACCGTCGGCTGCTTTTGCCGACCATGCCGAACGACGTGCGAGGTCTTTGACCTTTTTGTTGAGCTTGAAGCGGTAGTCGCGGGGACGGGGACCGAAAACACGGCCACCACCTACGAGAACGGGCGAGTTGATGTCGCCGATACGCGAGCCGCCGCCGCCTTTTTGCTTGTGGAGCTTGCGGGTGGAACCGGATACTTCGGAACGTTCCTTGGACTTGTGTGTGCCCTGACGCTGGTTGGCAAGGAATTGTTTTACATCGAGATAAACGGCATTTTCGTTGGGGGTGATGCCGAACACTTCCTCGTTGAGGGCAATTTTACGGCCGGTGTCTTGGCCTTGCTGGTTGAATACTGCGAGTTCCATGTCTTATTTCTCGATTAAAACGATTGAACCTTTGCTACCGGGGATGCTGCCTTTGATCATCAGCAGGTTATGCTCGGGTATTACTTTGATTACCTGAAGGTTTTGAACGGTGACGCGTTCGTTGCCCATCTGGCCGGCCATGCGCATTCCTTTGAATACTTTCGCGGGATAGGAGCAGGCACCGATAGAACCGGGGGCGCGGAGGCGGTTGTGCTGGCCGTGTGTGGTCTGACCTACACCACCGAAACCGTGACGTTTTACAACGCCCTGGAAGCCTTTACCTTTGGAGGTGCCGGCGATGTCGACAAAGTCGCTTTCGGTGAAGATGTCCACGCCGATGGTGTCACCAAGGGCATATTCTTCGGTAAAACCATTGAACTCGGCCAAGTGTCTCTTGGGGGTTACGCCGGCGGCTTTGAAATGGCCGAGTTCGGGTTTGGTGCAGTGTTTTTCTTTCTGCTCCTCAAAACCGAGCTGGAGGGCTGCATAGCCGTCTTTCTCAACTGTCTTGATTTGAGTAACCACGCAAGGACCTACTTCGATAACAGTGCATGGAATGTTTTTTCCCTCGGCACTGAAAACGGATGTCATTCCGATTTTTTTTCCAATTAATCCTGGCATTTCTTTTTTGGTTTGGTTTGATATTGATTGGTTGTCGCCTCTCCGGAAGATTGTATCCTCCGAAGGAGGCGACAATTGTTGATTTTATTGTTTGCGTACTACACTTTGATTTCTACTTCAACGCCGGAGGGAAGTTCGAGCTTCATCAGCGCGTCGACGGTCTTGGCTGTCGAGTTGTAGATGTCGATGAGGCGTTTGAAAGCGGAAAGTTGGAATTGCTCGCGGGCTTTCTTGTTTACGAAAGTTGAGCGGTTGACGGTGAAGATGCGCTTGTGGGTGGGCAGGGGAATGGGACCCGATATAACTGCTCCGGTAGCCTTCACGGTCTTTACGATTTTCTCGGCGGATTTGTCGACGAGATTGTGATCGTAAGATTTGAGTTTGATGCGAATTTTTTGGCTCATATCTGGTGTTTTCTTTTTTGTTTTTATTTGAGCAGGTCTACACGGCCCTGGCATTCGGTGAGCACGTTGCGTGCGATCGAGTTGGATACTTCGGCATAGTGCGAGAAGGTCATTGTCGAGGTGGCACGGCCCGAGGTGATTGTACGGAGGGCTGTAACGTAACCGAACATTTCTGCAAGCGGGGCTTTGGCCTTGACGACGCGGGCGCCGGAACGGCTTGTTTCCATGCCTTCTACCTGGCCGCGGCGTTTGTTAAGGTCGGAGATAACGTCACCCATTGATTCTTCGGGAGTAACGACCTCGATCTTCATGATAGGCTCGAGAAGTACGGGACCTGCTTTTTCAGATGCTTTCTTGAAGGCCTGGATGGCGCAAAGCTCGAATGAAAGCTGATCGGAGTCGACGGGGTGGAACGAACCGTCGAGAACGGTTACTTTGAGGTGTTCTACGGGGTAGCCTGCGAGAACGCCGTTTTTCATTGCGGCGGTGAAGCCTTTCTGAATCGAGGGGATGAATTCCTTAGGAATGTTACCGCCCTTGACTTCGTCGACGAACTGAAGGTTTCCGGTAAAGTCTTCGTCGGTGGGTTCAACGCGAACGATGATGTCGGCAAATTTACCACGACCACCGGTCTGCTTCTTGAACACTTCGCGGAGCTCAACGGGCTTGGTGATGGCTTCTTTGTAGGTAACCTGCGGACGGCCCTGGTTGCATTCAACTTTGAATTCACGACGCAGACGGTCGATGATGATGTCGAGGTGAAGCTCACCCATACCGGAGATAACGGTCTGGCCTGTTTCTTCGTTGGTCTCAACACGGAATGTCGGGTCTTCTTCTGCAAGTTTCTGGAGGCCGACGCCGAGTTTGTCGAGGTCTTTCTGAGTCTTGGGCTCTACGGCGATACCGATAACGGGATCGGGGAATTCCATTGCTTCGAGTACGATAGGATGGTTTTCGTCGCAAAGGGTATCACCTGTGCGGATATCCTTGAAACCTACGCCGGCGCCGATATCGCCGCAAGTGATGGCTTCTTTGGGATTCTGCTTGTTTGAGTGCATTTGGAAAAGACGCGACACGCGTTCTTTCTTGCCGGAACGGCTGTTGAGCACATATGAACCGGCAACTACATCGCCGGAGTAAACGCGGAAGAATGTCAGACGGCCAACATAGGGGTCGGTGGCAATCTTGAACGCAAGCGCGCACATGGGAGCGTCGGAAGAAGGCTCGCGGGTCTCCACCACTTCGGGATCGTCGGGGAGTGTGCCTTCTACGGCACCGGCGTCCATCGGGCTGGGGAGATAAGCGCAGACAGCGTCGAGGAGGCACTGCACGCCTTTGTTCTTGAACGACGAACCGCAAATCATGGGGTAGATTTCCATTTTCAGTGTTGCGTTGCGGATTGCGTTCTTGATTTCATCCTCAGTGATTGTGGAGGGATCGTCGAAGTACTTCGACATGAGGTCGTCGTCGAATTCGGCGATTTTTTCAAGCATTTTGTCGCGCCATTCTTCGGCTTCTTCTTTAAGGTTGTCGGGAATTTCCTCAACCGTATAGTCGGCGCCCATGGTTTCGTCATGCCAGAAGATGGCTTTCATCTTCACGAGGTCGACTACACCCTTGAATGTTTCCTCTGCGCCGATAGGAATTTGAATGGGGCAGGGGTTTGCGCCGAGCACTTCTTTAAGCTGGCGTACAACTTCAAAGAAGTTTGCGCCGGAACGGTCCATTTTGTTAACGTAACCGATACGGGGCACATTATATTTATCAGCCTGACGCCATACGGTCTCCGACTGGGGTTCTACACCGCCTACGGCGCAGAATGCGGCGACAGCGCCGTCGAGCACACGGAGCGAACGCTCTACCTCAACGGTAAAATCGACGTGTCCCGGGGTGTCAATCAGGTTGATTTTATATTTGTCATTATTATATTTCCAGAACGCTGTGGTAGCGGCCGAGGTAATTGTGATACCGCGTTCCTGCTCCTGTTCCATCCAGTCCATGGTGGCGGCGCCATCGTGAACCTCGCCAATCTTGTGAGTAAGACCGGTATAGAAAAGAATACGCTCGGAAGTTGTGGTTTTACCGGCATCGATGTGAGCCATAATGCCGATGTTGCGCGTATATTTAAGTTGTTCGTCTGTTTTAGCCATTGTATCGTCAGTGATTGGAATTTCTATTCAATGTTGTCTGTCTTTACATTATGCTAAAAACGGAAGTGTGCGAAGGCGCGGTTAGCCTCGGCCATCTTGTGCATATCTTCCTTGCGCTTGAATGCGCCGCCGGCGTTGTTGAAAGCATCGACGATTTCGGCAGCGAGCTTGTCGGCCATCGTCTTGCCGCCACGCTTGCGCGCATAAGCAATCAGGTTCTTCATTGAGATAGATTCCTTGCGGTCGGGACGGATTTCGGTAGGCACCTGGAAGGTTGCGCCACCTACACGACGCGATTTCACTTCGACCTGGGGAGTAACGTTTTCGAGAGCCTGTTTCCAGATTTCGAGGGCCGATTTCTCTTCGTTGGGAAGTTTAGCCTTCACTGTCTCGAGAGCGTTATAAAAAATTGTGTAAGCGGTGTTTTTCTTGCCATCATACATCAGATGGTTGACAAATTTCGACACGCGAGCGTCGCCGAACACCGGATCGGGTAGAACCACCCGTTTCTTAGGCTTTGCCTTTCTCATTTTTTGGTTCTGTTGTGTTTTTGATCGCTTGGCTGCTTGTTGCTTTGTCGTCTTCAGCCTTCCGCCTCGGCCCCGGCGCCATCAGGCTTCCGGTAAGGTTTTGCGGGCGGGGCTTACTCAGCCGGTGGTTTCCGCGAATCAAGAAAATCAAAAACGAGTTAAACTAAAAAATTGTTTTGTTAAAATAATTCTTTGAGATTTAATCTCGTGGTGCGTTCAGTTAACTTCACCCTCTGGCTTTCACCTTCGGATTACTTCTTGGCTGCACCGGCCTTAGGACGCTTGGCTCCGTACTTGGAACGACGCTGTGTACGGTCTTTCACACCTGATGTGTCGAGCGTACCGCGAACGATGTGGTAGCGTACACCGGGAAGGTCTTTTACACGACCGCCGCGCACGAGAACAATCGAGTGTTCCTGAAGGTTGTGGCCTTCACCGGGGATGTAGGAGTTAACTTCCTTACCATTGGTGAGACGGACACGCGCCACCTTGCGCATTGCCGAGTTAGGCTTTTTGGGGGTCGTAGTGTACACACGCACACAAACGCCGCGACGCTGGGGACACGAATCAAGAGCGGGAGACTTGCTCTTGTCGACGAGTGCCACACGTCCTTTTCTTACTAATTGCGAAATAGTAGGCATCTTAGTGGTTGGTTTACTTTAATTTTATCTGTTCGTTATTGCTATTGTTTCAATATTTCTCACGCTTTTCAATCCTCGGGTTTTCACTCAAAGACCCGCAACCAAAACCCACCTATCGTTTTGACTGTCAAAATCTTAACGATCGGCAAGCCGTTGGCTGCTCCGAAAAGCACTGCAAAGTTACGCATTAATTTCCTAATTTCCAAACATTTCGCTACTTTTTTAACACATTTTTCGCATATGTTAATTTTTCATTCGCGCAATCACTCAACATCTTAGCCACGGTCATTCCCCAACCGACCCGCACCGCCCCATCGGCCGCCGGCAAACACGAATGGGCAAAAAAAACGGCACAAGCCGCAAAATCGGCGCACGGAATCGCGTAGCGATGCGGAAAGAAATTTTTGAAATTCGTGCAATCTGTGAAATTTGTGCACCCCGGAGCGCAGTCGCGCTCCTTTTCACCACGAATTACACAAATTTCGCGGATTCCACAAATTGTTTTGAATCAATTATACAGGAGCACAATCCGGGATTGTCTTGTTTGAACCGCAAAAACAACACAAACCCACCCCTCTTCACACAAAAAAAAGCCGCTGAAAATCAGCGGCTTTCTAAGCGGAAAGGCAGGGATTCGAACCCTGGGTACCCGCAAGGGTACAACGGTTTTCGAGACCGCCCCGATCGACCACTCCGGCACCTTTCCAATCGGGCTAATTCATAAGCGGAGAGAGAGGGATTCGAACCCCCGGAGGTGTGACCCTCAACGGTTTTCAAGACCGCCGCAATCGACCACTCTGCCATCTCTCCTTATATCGAGGCATCGGTTTTGCGGTGCAAAGTTAGAACGAATTTTTATAATTTGCAAATTTTAGCCGTTTTTTTTCGCTATTTTTGATTTTATCGACCCTCGGCACTTGCGCTTCACGACAAAGTTGCGTATCTTTGCCAACTATTAGCCCTCATAATCTACTATCTTATGAAACGATTCCTTCTATTCATAGCTGTATTGTTTGCATGGAGCGCCGCCCTATGCTACACATCCCAAGTAATCGAAGTGCCGGCAAAAGCCATCGAAAGCCCGATGAAAGTCACAGTAATAACCCCCGACAGCGCCGCCATGCCCGGCGCCCGCTTCCCGGTGGTCTACCTGCTCAACGGCCACGGAGGCGACTACACCTCGTGGACGACAATCACCGACCCCGGCCTCGGCCGATATGCCGACCAATACGGCATGGTGCTCGTCATGCCCGACGGACGCGACAGCTGGTACTGGGACTCGCCCAAGCACCCCGAAATGGCAATGGAAACATTCATCACCACCGAGCTCGTGCCCTATATCGACGACTCCTTTCCCACCCTCCCCTCTCCCGACAAACGAGCCATCACCGGCTTCAGCATGGGAGGCCACGGCGCGCTTTGGCTCGCAATGCGCCATCCCGACATTTTCGGTTCCGCCGGCTCCATGAGCGGCGGCGTCGACATACGCCCGTTCCCCGAAAAATGGCACATGAGCCAATGGCTCGGCCCTATCGGCGAAAACCGTGCCTCATGGGACAGCCACACCGTAATCAACCTCGTGCCTGCCCTCGAAGACGGCACCCTCAATATAATCTTCGACTGCGGCTCCGGCGACTTCTTCGCCGAAGTGAACGAAAACCTCCACAAGGCCCTGCTCAAAAAAGGCATCAAGCACACCTATCAGAGCCGGCCGGGCGTCCACTCACATAAATACTGGCGCCGCTCCGCAGAAGACCACATCCGTTTCTTCGACGACAATTTCCGCGCCAAATGATTCTAACCGGACTTGAAGCTGTAAATTTCAAAAACATCGGAGAGGCCCGCCTCGAACTCTCGCCGAAAGCAAACTGCTTCCTCGGCGACAACGGCATGGGCAAAAGCAACCTCCTCGACGCGATATACTACCTCGGAATAGGCAAAAGTTTCACCGGCGCGCTCGACCCAATGCTAATCCGCCGCGGCGACGACTTCACAATGCTCCGCGGAACATACCTCCGCAAAGGCATCGCCGAAGAACTCACCGTAGGCATTCGCCAAGGACGCCGCAAATCATTCCGGCGCGGAGGCAAAGACTACAAACGCCTCAGCGAACACCTGGGCAAATTCCCCCTGGTGCTCATATCCCCGGCCGACATGGACCTCGTAACCGGGCCCGCCGACGAACGCCGCCGGTTCATGGACATGATCATCGCCCAGACCGACCCCCGCTATCTCGACATGCTCATCCGCTACAACCGCGGCCTCGAGCAACGAAACAAAATGCTCAAGTCCGGCGTCACCGACCGCGAGCTATTCCTCGCCATCGAAGCCGGAATGGAAATTTCAGCCGAATACATCGCCGCAGCCCGCCGCGACTGGACCGCCCTCCTCACCGGCATATTCGGAAGATACTACCGCCTCATCTCCGGAACCGACGAGCAGGCAGCCCTCGCCTACACCTCACACCTCCTCGCCCCGGGCACATCGCTCGTCGACATATTCGAACAACGCCGCACCCGTGACGCAGCCGTGGGATACACCACCGCCGGCATACACCGCGACGACATCGAGATGACCCTCGCCGCAATGCCCCTCCGGCGCACCGGCTCACAAGGCCAGATAAAAACCTACACCATAGCCCTGCGCCTGGCCCAGTTCGAATTCATAAAAAAAGCCTCCGCCATGACACCCCTGCTCCTCCTCGACGACATCTTCGACAAACTCGACGCCGGGCGCGTAGGCCGAATCATGGACGTGGTCGGCTCCGAAACATTCGGCCAAATCTTCATCACCGACACCAATCGCAAACACCTCGACGAGCTCCTCGCACGCGCCGGAGAATACGCCATGTGGCACGTCGCCGGCGGATCATTCGAAAAAATCAGCGAAACATCACGATGAAAAAAAGAGAAGCACTGTCAATCGGCGAAATAATCCGCCGGGCTATCGAGCAAACCGGAAAATCCGACGAATTCGACCGCCAGCAAGCATGCTTCCTCTGGAGCGAGATAGTAGGCCCGGCCATCAACCGCCAGACAACACGCCGATGGATCGACCGCGACACCCTCCACGTCACCATAGCATCCGCGGCGCTCAAAAACGAACTGCTATTCCTCGCTCCCGCCCTCGTCGACCGCATCAACTCCGCAGTCGGACGCCCCGTCATCACACAAATAATAATACATTAATATATAATGAATATATAATGGAAGAAAAAGAACCCGTATTCCGCCACCACGTACCCGTGCAGATGCGCTTCGCCGACATCGACATACTCGGCCATGTCAACAACGGAGCCTACCTCCAGTATATGGACCTTGCAAAAGTGCGATACTTCTCCGAAACCCTCGCCGACACCCTCGACTGGCACAAAGAAACACTCGTGGTCGCCAACATCAACTGCACATTCATGGCCCCCACATTCTGGGGCGACGAAATCGAAGTCGTCACCACAATCGAATCAATATCCGTGCACTCGCTCATACTCCTCCAGCGCGTAGTCGACACACGCACCAAAGCCACAAAATGCGAATGCCGCTCCGTCATGGTCGGATTCGACCCACGCAACTCCACAGCCCTCGAAATACCCGACACATGGCGAAGCCTATTCTCCACATTCGAGCAACGCGACCTCCAAACCCACACACCACATTGATTGTTGATAATACAAAACAACAAACAAAACAATATCGGAAAATGAAAGGACGTACAATCTCAGCAATCGGAATCATCGCCGCCATAGCGGCCGCCGCGCTAATCTACTTCCGCAACATGACAGCGGCCCATGTCGTCGTGGCCGGAGGAATACTCTTCGTGGCCGTAGGCCTCATCAACATGATATGCTTCAGCATCGGCCGCGGAAGCATAAAAGGATTCGCCCGCATCCTCTCGATCATCACCAACACCGGAGCAATCGTCCTCGGCATAAGCATGCTCGTGTTCACATCCACATTCTCCCCCCTCATACCATTCGTCTTCGGGCTCCTCTCTGCCGTATGCGCCCTGTGGCAATTCTTCCTCCTGGCTGCCGGCACCCGCCCCGTGCGGCTCCCCGGATGGCTATACATATTCCCCATGGCGCTCGTGGCCGAAGCCGTCTACACCATCCTCCGGCGCGGAGCAATGCCCGAGTCGGCCACAATGCTCATCACCGGCATAGCGCTCGCCACATTCGCCCTCGCATGCCTCATCGAAGGAACCCTGCTCGGAAATGAGCACCGGAAAGCCATCCGCGCCACCGCCCAATCCCCCGAAATCACCACCGACGACCTCGACGACACCGACACCCCACAGCCCGAAAAAGAAACCCCAAAAACCAACGAAATCGGTGTAAATGAAAAAAAATCAACAAAATAGCACATTTTTTTGCTATTGATTCAAAAAAAATTCCGATATTTGCACTTGCAAAATAAAAAGGCCCACGCGGGCCCCTGCAAACTACGCCTCAAAACAGCACCCCATTAACTAACCACAGACATAAAGATACAGCAATGACAAAAGCCGATATCGTCAACGAAATAACCCGCGCAACAGGTATCGAACGCGCCCATGTGCTCGAGACCGTCGAAAAATTCATGGAAGTTGTCAAAGAATCCCTCATCAACGGCGAAAACGTTTATCTCCGCGGATTCGGCAGCTTCATCATAAAAGTACGCTCCGAAAAAACAGCCCGCAACATCACAAAAAACACCACAATCGTGATACCCGAGCACAAAATCCCGGCTTTCAAACCCGCAAAATCATTCATGGAAGACGTAAAATAACCTTCCAAAAAACATCGATACAAAACTAATTCAACCATATTTCTAACCCTTTAATTTTTGCTAAAATGCCCAGCGGAAAGAAAAGAAAAGGCCACAAGATGGCTACTCACAAACGCAAAAAACGTCTCCGTAAGAACCGTCACAAGAAGAAATAAGCCGGATGCGTCACCCATTGTGGCGCAATTCCGCTTCTTCCCGGTTTACACCCTCGGGACCACATCGTAAAATCCAAGAACATACTTAGAATGGGGGCACACTGTTTGGGTAGTCCTGTCTAAGTCTGTTCTTTGATTTTTTTAACCCCTTCAAAAAAAACAAGTACTCAACCCCTTACATGAAAAGCGAACTAATAGTCGATGTCCAGCCCTCCGAAGTCTCTATCGCACTCACGGAGGACACAAGGCTTGTATCCCTTCAAAAAGAAGCGAGAAACATAGCCTATGCCGTGGGCGACATCTACCTGGCTAAGGTGAAAAAACTTATGCCCGGGCTAAACGCCGCCTTCGTAAACGTAGGATACGACAAAGACGCTTTCCTCCACTATCTCGACCTCGGTTCACACTTCGCCTCTTACAACGCATTCATCAAAGACCTGCTCGGCGATACAAAACGCATCCCAAGCCTTTCAAAGATGAAACTCCTCCCCGACATCGACAAGCACGGCTCAGTCACCGACACACTCGCCCCCGGCCAGCAGCTGCTCGTACAGATCGTCAAAGAACCAATCTCATCAAAAGGCCCAAGACTCACCACCGAAATAGCATTCACCGGACGATACATCGTCCTGATGCCATTCACCGACAAAATCTCAATATCCCAAAAAATCAAAAGCACCGAAGAAAAACTCCGCCTACGGCAACTCATAGCATCAATAAAGCCGAAAAACTTCGGCGTAATCGTACGCACATCAGCCGAAGGCAAAGGAGCAGCCGAACTCTGCAACGAACTCAAGACACTCATCGGATGCTGGGACGAGACAATAAAAAAAGCACAGCAGGCCACAGCCCCCGAACTAATCTTCGAAGAAGAAAGCCGCATCGTAGGAATGCTCCGCGACGTTTTCAGCCCATCCTTCGAAAGCATCACCGTAAACGACGCACAGGTATACACCCAAATTGAAAAATACGTCGCACTCATAGCCCCCGAACGCAAAGACATCGTAAAACTCTACGCCGAAGACATTCCGATCTTCGACAAATTCTCCATCACAAAACAAATAAAATCATCGTTCGGGAAAACAGTATCATTCAAATCAGGAGCATACCTCATCATCGAGCACACAGAAGCCCTCCACGTAATCGACGTAAACTCAGGCAACCGCTCAAAAGCCGCGCCCGACCAAGAAAGCAACGCACTCGAAGTCAACCTCCGCGCCGCCGACGAAATTGCACGACAGCTCCGCCTCCGCGACATGGGCGGAATCATCGTCATCGACTTCATCGACATGAACAAAGCCGAGCATCGCCAGGCCCTGTACGACCACATGCGCGAAGTCATGGCAAACGACCGCGCACGCCACAACATACTCCCCCTGAGCAAATTCGGCCTCATGCAGATCACACGCCAAAGAGTGCGCCCCGTCCTCGACATCGTCACAACCGAGACATGCCCCTCATGCTTCGGCAAAGGAGAAGTGATGCCATCGCTACTGTTCACCGACACCCTCTTCGAAAAACTCCAATACGTAGTAAACGTGCTCGGCCTGCGCAACTTCCGCATGTACGTCCACCCATACGTCGAGGCATACATCAAAAAAGGCCTCTTCTCATCCATCTACGGCACATGGCGCCGCCAGCTCGGACGCACATTCAAAATCATACCCGACCAAGCCCTCGCAATGCTCCAATACCGCGTAATCGACCAGCAAGGCAACGAGCTCGACCTCAAAGAAGAAAAAGACATGAACACCTCCTCAACCGAGAAAACAAAAAACAAAGCCAAGAACCGAGGCAAAGACAAAGAGGAAAACGACACCTGACACAAAGTCCTTATCCTTCACCAACCCAAAAAGCGCATGAGCACCCGCCCATGCGCTTTTTTTACTTAGGAACGAAACCGGCTGCAACAGCAACCCGGCAGGAACGCGAGCCTCCGGCTTGCGAAAGAAGCACCGAGCCCCTACCCTCCGGATTGAAAAAAACCTATTCTACAAAATCATATTCCGATTCATCACATTCATCCAATTCATCATCATCCCCGTCATCGATGACATAATCATAAGCGCCCGGCACATTCTTTTCAAGCGCCGGCAGATAGCGGCTCGCCTCCAGACGAGACTCACAGCACAAGAAATGACGCCCGTCACGCCCATACACATACTCAATAAGAGGAACATCATCACCATCCTCATCAAGAATAAACTGCGTCAAGGCAAAATCACGATGAGGCGCGATACCCGCCTCCTCCGCAAACTCCACCGCGCCCAAAATCAGATTATGCACCTCCGCATACCCAATCTCCTCCATCGGAGGAAAACGGTCCAGAATATCATCAAACTCATCCTGCGGGATACTGAACACATACCACGTATCCTTTACCCCAGTGCACCACGTATCCACAAGATACGCGCCCACAGTCAGCGTCCCCTGCGGATGCCGGCGAACAACCAATACCGACGTCTCGCCGCTCTCCTCCCATCCCGGGATATAATAGCACACCTCCACAGGCAGATTCCTCACCCGCTCGCGGATATACTTCTTCTCCGAAAAACCTCCGGACTGAACCTTCTTCTTACTACTTTTAGCCATAAAAAAATAAATTTCCCCAAATATAAAACAAATATCCGTAACCGGCCCCAATAAATAAAAAATATTTCTAACTTTGCACACAAATAATAGAGCCGAAAAGTTGGCTCAACACATCTGAAAAGGTGTTATTTGTACTATCTTCTGTGACAAATTCTCGCAAAATTTCCAACAGAGATTAAGATACCTGCAAATAGCACCACATTGGTGGCTTTATACCTACCCCAAGACAGGGTAATATATAGCGCATCGGTGTGGGGCTGTTGTTTTATCAATCTCTGAGGCGATGCGAGAAGCCTGTCACCGGATAAAGCAAATAATCTCCCCCACACCTTTCTCATACCACAACGGCAAATAGGGAGAGAATTGCCAGCCCTCCGACCATGCAAAAAACAATAGGAGCAATGATACGCGACGAGCTGCGCCGGCAAGAGCGCAGCGTAGCCTGGTTCGCCCGCAAAATATGCTGCTCCCGCACCCACGCCTACAAAATCTTCGAAAAAGACAACATCGACATCCTCCTGCTCGCCCGCATATCCCGCGCCCTCGGCCATAACTTCTTCGACGACCTCTCCCGCTCCATAGGAACCCACCCCTCCGGCTTGCAAAAGTAAGAACACAAGCAGGAACACTAACCGCGAAGCGCTTTGCAAGGCAAAGAACCCTCCGGCTTGTGAAAAACACCCCCTCGGGCCGCCACCGTGCCCCGCGTTTCAACGCCGGGTCCCCTGTCTTAAAATCCGATACACAACCGTCACCCCATCCAACACACGTCCCCGCC
>VSPD01000018.1 GCA_009775125.1 Muribaculaceae bacterium
TGGCTTTTTTAAGACGAATTTGCCATTTTCCCACTTGCTGCTGCAAAGTTAGAGTTTACTCGACGCTCTTTCTTGACGCATAGAAATCTGGTAAATTTCAATCACTGTCAAGAATGAAGCAAACAGTAGATGCCTTGTGGATATGTATATTCCGTCCAATTCGGCGCGTGAGCGTTGGGTATGGGCGTATAGCATATTCTGCGTGAGGCTCTGCATCGTTTGCTCGTTCAACAGTGATGGGCAATACCAGAGCCTCTATGCGTAGGACGAGCAAACAGTACGGCTCTCACGCTTTTTCTTTATAAACCAATCAATCGCCAATGAGGAGAGTCCCGCGGCAAACATTACATATTTCTTCATGGAAATTATGGACAACTCGCCCTTAAAAAATTGGATTAAAAGGTATTTAGTGCCTATAATCATGGCGATTTTTACATCGTCAATTGCGCACGCTGAATCTATAAGTATAGATGGCATACACTTCGAGATTGATGAAGAATCGCATACCGCTGCTGTAACCTATGAGTCCACTACAACGACTAATTATTCTAACATCCAGCCGAATGTTGTGATTCCGTCCTCTATCACATATGATGGGATTCTATATCCAGTTACAGCTATTAAAGACAAGGCATTCAATAATTGTAAGAAGATTGAGAGTATACTGATACCTTCTTCTATTATTAAGATTGGGTCAGCCTCTACCACTGCATCTAACAGACCTTTTTATAATTGCACAGCTCTTAAATCCATTTGGATAGAGGATGGAGAAAGTCCCCTTGAGTTGGGTGCCACTTATGCAACAGGAACTGGTATTCCCATATTTTCAGGTTGTCCATTAGAAGAAATATACTTGGGTCGAAATATCATTTATATGGACTTTAACGCTAGTAATCCATATAATTCGGCACCCGCTCGTTATGGGTATTCGGCTTTCTATAAACAGACCAAACTTTCAAAAGTTACTTTGGGTAGCCATATAACAACGATAGCTAAATATTTATTCTATGGCTGCACTGCTCTTGCGACAATCGAATTCCCGCAAAACATTACTTCAATCGGGGATTACTCTTTTTATGGATGTTCAGGTCTAACAGGCTTTAATGGGTCCAGTTTTATCGAAACAATAGGTGAAGCTGCATTTTATCAATGTACTGCTCTAAAATCAGCAACTATAAATAGTGCGACAATACCCGAAAAATGTTTTTATGGATGTACTAATTTGTCAAGTATCGAGTTCGGCGATAAAGTAAAATTTATTGAAAATCAAAATTTTAACAACTGCAAACTCTTAACATCATTAACTATACCTTCAAATATTGAAAGAATTGGTAGTACAGCGACTACCGCATCATATAGGCCTTTTTATGGATGTTCTTCGCTTAAGTCATTAATCATTCAAGATGGTGAGCAAACTTTATTGTTAGGTGTAACGTATAATTCAAGTACTGGTTCATCCATTTTTAATGAGGCACCAATAGAAAGCGTTTATTTGGGGCGTGATATACGATTTTTAGATTATAACACATCCTACACATTTGATGTGTACCCTTACAGATATGGGTGTTCGCCATTTTACAATAAGACAAAATTGACTTCGGTTAAAATAGGATCCTATGTTACAAAAATAAATCAATATTTCTTTTATGGATGTACTGGAATTTCCGAAATTAACACACCGTCCTCTCTTTCAGTAATAGGCGATTACGCATTTTATAATTGCTCTGGTTTATCGTCTATTGATTTGACCAACATTACGCTTGGGAAGTCTTCTTTCTATCAATGTTCTGGACTGCAGAGCGTGATAGTAGATAGTGAAACCGTTCCAAGTTATTGCTTTTATCGGTGCTCAAATTTATCTACTATTATTTTCACCAATAACGTAAAGTTTATTGAAAATCAAAATTTCAATAATTGTCTTATCTCTGAACTTATTATTCCTGAATCAGTGGAGAGAATAGGCAGTAATAGCAAACTGATCAATTTACCTTTTAACAATTGTACTAGTTTGAAAAAGCTAATATTTGATAACGGAACAAAATCGTTGGAATTAGCATGCTATTATAACAAAGATGATGGTGGTGATGGTCTATTTGAGAGTTCAAATATAGAAGAAATTATTTTAGGAAGAAATATCAAATATTGCGAAGGGCCTACTACCTTTTCAAAAGAGCCTTGGTATTATGGATGGTCGGCATTTTACTCGTTAAAGAGCTTAAAAAAGCTATCAATAACAGAGACTGTCTCGGAAATTCATCCTTATTTATTTTACGGATGCTCATCTATTAATTCATTGATATCAGCTGACTCACATATTTTGTCAGTTGGTGAATGTGCATTTGCCAATTGTTCCTCCATAGAGGAGTTTAACTTAGGTGCAGAAGTTAAAACAATTGGTACGAGAGCCTTTTACAATTGCACATCTATGCATACAATAAATATAGGAGAAATAGCAGAATCTATCGGTGAGGATGCTTTTTATAATTGCTCTTTATTAAAAGAGATAAACCTCGGAAACAAGCTAACAGAAGTGCAAAATGGAGCGTTTTACAATTGCTCATCTTTAACTGAAATAACTATACCTTCTACGGTAATCACTGTTGGCAGGGTTGGTGCTTGGATTCGAACTAATTCATATAGTGGTTATGAAGAAACTCCTATCAAAGTTTTTGGGAAATGTACGTCTCTGCGTAAAATTGTTTTTGAAGATGGTGAAGATATATTGACTTATAAAGAAGGTATTTTATCAGATTGCCCAATTGAAGAAGTGTATCTTGGAAGAAATGTAAGATATCAATATTGGAGAACTTATACCAATGGTCAGGTCTTGTTCTCTATTATAGATTATAATCAAACGTCTTCTCCTTTTGCGGGTATATCTGCATTGAAAAAGATAACAATAGGCAATAAGGCTACGACAATTAATAGCGCGGCATTTAAAAATTGCAAGAACTTAAAGGACGTCTATAGTTTAAGTCTAACACCTCCAACATGTAATTCATTGGATTGCTTCCCTGATTTGACAAAACAAGAGGGTACGTTATATGTTGATGGGTCTGCAATAAATGATTATAAAACGGCTTTTGTCTGGCAGGATTTTTTCAAAATTATTCCTATTGGAGCCGCAGCACCCGAAAATGTGCAAATAGACTTGACTGAAGCTCGAATTAAAGTGGGTGCTGAATTATTACTTACTGCAACGGTGCTTCCTAATGAAACTACAGACAAATCTATAACTTGGACTTCGAGCGATGATGTCGTAGCCTCGGTTGAGAATGGTGTTGTGACTGCCAACAGTTGGGGCACAGCCACCATTACTGCTAGCACAGTCAATGGACTTACCGCTTCGTGTGAGGTGACGGTTTGGATGATGGGCGATGTAAATAATGATGGAGTTATAAATGTTGCAGATGTCACGATTACATCAAATTATATCGCCGGACTTGAACCGGATAATTTCACGGTTGAAGCAGCAGATATCAATGGCGACGTAGAAATAACCGTTACAGATGCCGTTCTTATTGCCCAACTTATTCTCAATGCTGAATCAGTTTCAACCCAATCTGCTCGCAAAATTAGCTTAAGGAGCTATGACAATGGTATAATGAACGTGACCAGAAATGGGAATGAGTTATCGCTTAGCCTACCCTATGCCGGTTACACCGCTTTCCAAGCTGATTTGCGACTCCCCGATAGCGTTGCGAATTCCGACTTAAAATTGACAAGTGAATATGCAAACACGCATGTCATTATGACCGCCGACAAGGGTGATAATACTGTTCGACTGATAGTGTTCTCTCTTAATAATTCCGAGTTCAATGACGGAGATGAGATAGTCCACATCACATTGCCCGACGATTCTAGTTTGACCATTGATGGTTATAACATTATAGCATCGGATACTAACGGATGTACATCAAATCTATTGCTAACAGGTGATGGTGTTATGAGTGGCGTGGAATCTGCTTCAAAGACTGATAAGATTTCCATTCAGACTACAGAAGATGGGATATTGGTGAGTGGCGCGCGTCAACAGAAAATCTTCTGTTATACTATTGATGGACATCTTGCCAAATCGGTTATTGCAAACTCTAACGAAGCATCAATTCCATTGGCTCCCGGTTTGTATGTGGTCAATGTGGGTAATTTCTCAGAAAAAATAATTATAAAATAATCGCACAATGCCAATCATTTTAAGAAAACATCTTCGCTTTATTGCTATTGTGGCGATAGGCATTTTCGGCCTTGCGCTAAGTGCGCAAGCCAGAGAAAACAACCTGGCAATCTCCGGGACCACCATTTTGCCAGGTCAAACAGCTACTATAGCTGTTAATCTACATAATACAGATAATTGTTATGGTCTTCAGTTTGATATAACAATGCCTGAAGGACTATCTTTGACAGGCGTATCTAAGACGAATCGCACCAGCAACTGCGTTCTCACGCCAAATCTAAACAGTGGTAAGGAACGAGTGGTGTTACTATCGCTTTCCAACCCACTTTCGGGAAGCTATGGTGACGTATGCGAATTGAAAGTACAGGCATCTCCGACATTCAAAGGTGGAATCTTGAAGATAACAAATGCAAAAATGTCAGATGGCGGAACATCTGATATAACCATACCATCAACACAATGTGAATTTTTGAATGTCAAAAATGCAACGGTAATTCTTCCTGATTTTTCTATTACAGCGGGTGAAAGTAAATATGTAGGTGTAAATATAAAAGCAGAAGGAAATGTTGCCGGGCTACAAGTAGATTTATATTTACCTAATGAATTGACAATAGATTTATCCTCTATTGCTTTGTCAAGTTCAGGATCTAACTTTATCTTAGACAAACAGCAGCATAATGGCTATATCCGAGTGCTGATATATTCCCTTTCCAATGCCGTCATCTCTGGCAATTTAGATGACGTTTTCAGCTTCGCTGTTAAAGCAGATGAAAGTGCATCTGGGATTACTGAAATTAAACTTCAGAACATATCAATCTCATCACAAACCGGAGTTAACATTCCTCTTGAAAGTTCTCGGACTAAAGTAACTATTAATAAACCAAGAGCCTCTTCTATAACGCTATCCCCTGCAAGTGCCATTTTAAAGGTGGGCGAACAACAACAGATTGCAGCTACTATTTTCCCCGAAAATGCAGCGAACAAGGA
Source organism: Muribaculaceae bacterium (assembly GCA_009775125.1). Classification (GTDB taxonomy): domain Bacteria; phylum Bacteroidota; class Bacteroidia; order Bacteroidales; family Muribaculaceae; genus CAG-873. The sequence continues at coordinate 5,162 of VSPD01000018.1, forward strand.
ACTGTTTTGGTCAATTGACAATCCGGCGATTGCGACAGTGGATGAGACGGGGCTTGTACATGCTATAGGATTAGGAACTGCAATAATTACGGCAACTTCTAAAGACGATACAGAGATTAAAGCGACATGTCAAATCACCGTTGTGGCGACTCCTGCCGGTTCGATAATATTGAACAAAACAGAGGCAACCCTGAAAGCTACCGAGACACTTGACCTCGTGGCTACCATCCTCCCTGAGACCATAACTGACAAGTCAGTAACTTGGATATCTTCTAATGAAGCAATCGCCACCGTTGACGCCAACGGTAAAGTGACAGCCATGGCAGTCGGCAAAACAACCATCACAGTCACCGCTGCGAGCGGCGTATCTGCTAAATGCGCAATCACTGTAGTAGAAACTCCCGCTGGTGGAATCATCATCGACAAGGACGCTCTTGGTATCACGGGCGACAACCTCGAAATGCGCGTGGGCGATGTCAAGGCTATCAAGGTAACGGTTACTCCCGAGACAACCACCGACAAGAGCGTAACTTACGAAAGTTCAAATCCAACTGTCGCCTCAGTAGATGAGAATGGTAATGTAACAGCGTTGAGCCTCGGCACATCGGCAATTACCATCACTGCCAAGTCTAACCCTGAAGTTAAGGCTACTATCAACGTAACAGTAGTTGCTACTCCCGCCGGTTCGATAACCCTGAACAAGACAGAGACAACGCTGAAGGCTACCGAAACAGTTGACCTCGTGGCTACCATCCTGCCGGAGACCACCACCGACAAATCAATAACTTGGAAATCCTCTGATGAAGCTATCGCCACCGTTGACGCCAACGGTAAAGTGACAGCCGTGGCTGTTGGTAAAGCAACTATCACCGCTACCGCCGCAAGTGGCATCTCTGTTGAATGTGCAATAACCGTGGTTGAGACTCCTGCCGGTGGTATCACCATCGACAAGGACGCTCTCGGCATCACAGGTGACAACCTCGAAATGCATGTCGGTGATGTCAAGGCTATCAAGGTGACAGTGACCCCTGAAACAACAACCGATAAGGCAGTCATCTATTCTTCTGAAAATCCTGCTGTCGCAAGCGTAGATGAGATTGGCAATGTAACTGCGTTGAACCTCGGCACAACGACAATCACCATCGTCGCCAAGTCGAACCCCGATGTCAAGGCTACTATCAACGTCACAGTAGTTGCTACTCCCGCCGGTTCGATAACCCTGAACAAGACAGCTGCGACACTGAAAGCTACTGAGACCGTTGACCTCGTTGCCACTATCCTCCCTGAAGCTACCACTAACAAGTCGGTAACGTGGAAATCTACTAATGAAGCAATCGCCACCGTTGACGACAACGGCAAAGTCACTGCCGTGGCTGTCGGCAAAGCCACAATCACCGCGACCGCCGCAAGCGGCATCTCCGCAACCTGCGAGATAACCGTGGTTGCCACTCCTGCCGGTGAAATCATCATCGACAAGGACGCTCTCGGTATCACAGGTGACAACCTCGAAATGCGCGTGGGCGATGTCAAGGCTATCAAGGTGACGGTTACACCTGAAGCAACAACCGATAAGGCAGTCACCTATTCTTCTGAAAATCCTGCTGTCGCAAGCGTAGATGAGAATGGCAATGTAACTGCGTTGAACCTCGGCACAACGACAATCACCATCGTCGCCAAGTCGAACCCCGATGTCAAGTCTACTATCAACGTTACAGTAGTTGCTACTCCCGCCGGTTCGATAATCCTGAACAAGACAGAGACAACGCTGAAGGCCACCGAGACCGTTGACCTCGTGGCTACTATCCTGCCGGAGACTACTACAGACAAATCCGTGACTTGGAAATCTTCTGATGAGACGATTGCTACCGTTGATGCCAACGGCAAAGTAACAGCTGTTGCTGTCGGCAAAGCCACCATTACTGCTACCGCCGCAAGTAGCATCTCAGCTGAATGTGCAATAACCGTGATTGAGACTCCTCCCGGTGGCATCGTCATCGACAAGGACGCTCTTGGTATCACAGGTGACAACCTAGAAATGCGGGTCGGCGATGTCAAGGCTATTAAAGTGACCGTTACACCTGAAGCAACAACCGATAAGGCAGTCACCTATTCTTCTGAAAATCCTGCTGTCGCAAGCGTAGATGAGAATGGCAATGTAACTGCGTTGAACCTCGGCACAACGACAATCACCATCGTCGCCAAGTCGAACCCCGATGTCAAGTCTACTATCAACGTTACAGTAGTTGCTACTCCCGCCGGTTCGATAATCCTGAACAAGACAGAGACAACGCTGAAGGCCACCGAGACCGTTGACCTCGTGGCTACTATCCTGCCGGAGACTACTACAGACAAATCCGTGACTTGGAAATCTTCTGATGAGACGATTGCTACCGTTGATGCCAACGGCAAAGTAACAGCTGTTGCTGTCGGCAAAGCCACCATCACAGCTACCGCCACCACCGGTATCGAAGCTACCTGCGCCATCACCGTAGTAGCTACCCCCGCCGAGTCAATTGCACTGAACTGCGAGGATGCAACTATCAGGGTTAACGATACCGTTGTACTCAACGCCTCAATTGCTCCAGAACAGACAACCGACAAGATTGTTGTCTGGAAGTCCTCGGATGAGAATATCGCGAGCGTTGATGCCAACGGCGTTGTTAGGGGACTTTATTCGGGCGTAGCCACCATTACCGCAACCGCAGCAAGCGGGGTATCGGCAAGCTGCACGGTGACCGTGTTTCCGCGCGAAACTGCTCCCATCACCGTGACCCGCAGCAATGAAAAGATAATAATAATGGACGGCGAATCAGCCGAAATGAGCGTAAATATAACTGGAGGCTATCCCGAAGGTTTGATCTTCGCATGGAGCAATGGTGGCAACACCGTAGGCTCGGCGAACTCGCTGACGGTTGTTGGCCGAAGCAACGGCAATAAAAAGTCAAATGAATTCTACAGAGTCCACGTTGTTGACGTGTGCGACGGTGTGACACTCCTCGACGAAACATATCAATTTGAAGTAGAAACCTGGCCGCTCCCGGCAACGGATGTCGCAATTGAAACGGACTCTGACACGGACAATCTTAAAATCCGCGAAGGGAATCTGCTTGAGCTTTCAGCCGAAAATCCCCCAGGGGGTTATGCCGATAACTGGGGCTTCGACTGGTATCTTGATGGGACAATAATTTCCTCAGAACCGGAAATGAGCCGTTTAATGACCATGTACGAGGACACAGAGATGGCCACCGAGAAGGCTGTGGTTACGCTTATCGCATCAAATATTGGGCCCGACGGCACCGTTTGGGGCGAAGCCACTTCGGCACCTCTTAACGTAACCATTTATCGCCGTCCGCTCACCCCCAAGCAACTGCTTCGCAAGGGGGACGGCACCACGCACACCGTAGTTGCGATGTCGCAGTATGCCGACACTGACCTTGCCCGCCTCGGTTATACATTTGTTTACGGCTATACTGATGCAGATGGGGAGGATCACGTTGTTGCCACCACTGTCAAGCGTTACTGCCGCCTTGACAAAGCTATTTTCGACAATGTTGACTGTGAAAAATGGTGCTATAGCCAATGGACCTACGATGATGGCAGCGTGGTTTCCAGCGGCAAACGCTATCTAGACGGTAGAGCCGATGAGAATTTCGATCGTTCAGATTTCTCAGGCAGTGCAAACCCGAAAAAGTCAATTGATTTTTCGGATTCCAATAATTGGATCAGGAGCAACGGCAAGAATATCAATATCTCAATCGAGACAACAGATGAGGCCCGAGTTGACGTTTACTCAATCGCAGGAACGCTTATTGACTCAGTGGAAATTCCTGCCGACACATTCATGTCTGTAGATTATACTTCAGACCGCCTCGCCCCCAATTTCTATATTATATCAGTCACCACAGCCGATAAACGTGTGGTGAAGAAAGTCTTCATCAAATAAACCGTCAGAAATGAAACATCAAATATTCACAATAGCAGCAATGCTCCTACTCTGTGCCCCCCTCGTCGGGGCGCAGAGCCAAGCCCCCGACAGCAAATACTCCATCAAAGCAAATACCAACATCGGACTCGGGAACGCCTACACTGTCTCATCAGCAGTAAATGGTGTGGCTCTTGACAAATCAAACGACACGAGTTTCGGAGTGGATTTTCGTTACCGTTTTTGGCAAAAAAACAGCCTTTCGTGTGGCATCAATGCCGGATTGGGCTATGCCGTCGGCAACCAAACCGTCAAGATTGACAATCTGAAATTCAACTATGCCGCGGGCGCGGATGCAGATATGGATGGCGACACCCACCAGCGCTTCACTGAGGTTACTGATGCCTCGCAAAAAGTGTCGTTAGACAATTTTTTGATTCCGGTGTACGTTGATTTCAACTGGCAGTTCTCGCAGCGCGTCAGCCTGTATGCAAACACCGGTTTCGCCTTCCGATTCTCAACCACCACAAAAGCCAAAGACCTCAAGGGCTCGTGCAGCGCGTATGGTATCTATCCAAAATACGATAACCTAAAAATGGATGATGGGTGGCTCAACGACTTCGGCGACCATTCCCTTTCAGGCGCCTCAGTAGAGGAACCTCAGCAAAACAGCCTTACAATGAGCGTGATGGGAGGTGCCGGCTTGCGGGTATGGATTTATGGTCCGCTGTCGTTTGAATGTGGCCTAAACTACCATTACGGATTCATGAATAGATTGAAATCTGGCAATTTCGCTGACGGCTCGGTAACAGCCGATAATGCACCGGTCACTTATACCGTGGCCAATGGACGTACCGTCAAATCCTTCTCATCAGCCTTCAACAACAATAAGCTTTCAATATTATCGCTGAACTTTGGCTTGATTTTCTCATTTTGAAACGAACATTTCTTTCGTAAGATTGACTTTCAGGCATACGAATAGGGAAAATATACAGAATAAACCTTATGACCCCGGCATTGGTCGGGGTCGTGTTTGTAAAATAGCTGTTTCAGTTGTAATGCCTATTGAAGAGTTTAACGTGGATACTCGAAAATGTAATTCCAAAATCAAAACTTGATCAACTTTTTTCGACGGGCTTACATTGCATTTAAGTTCAGTTCAAGTCGGGTAATATATCCCCGAATCGAACTGAACTTGTATATATAAACCACCGAAAAGAAAAACGCCAATGGGAAAAAGGCTGGTAAGAAGACAAACGCCGCCGTGTCTTATTCGGGTAGTTTGTGCTGACTGTGTGGGGGAACAAGGTGGAACCGAGCGAGAGAAAGGCTACCCCACTGCCATGATTATGTTAAAGAAAGTTAATAAATCTAGATTCGGTTTATTCAGTTGGATTTGCGGTGGTTCAACAGGATTGAAACGTCGACTTTTTCGAGGCTCGCTGACAATTTGCTGAAAAATGCAAAAGAGAACCGCAAGCAATTGATTTTCGTTGGTGTATTACATTTTTGATACACCAACGAAATAATTTTGCAGTGAGTACAAAATTAGCCACTTATGGAAAAATACGCGAGTTCGGGATAAGGAATGCCTTGTTGTTTTGTCGCTCTCGCTATGTTTCTTAAATCGGCTTGCTTCGGAAAGTGTTCCGGCATCAGTTTTGTAGACAGCACCTGTATAGCGGTAGTCCACAATAAACGCCAATTCTCCATGAAGGTGTTCCAGGAAATTGCCGAGAAAGGCAAGAGCACAATGGGATGGTATGTTGGATTCAAGCTGCATCTGCTGTGCAATGAGAAGGGTGTGATTGTCAACTTCGTATTGACGAAGGCCAATGTAGATGACCGCAACGAGAATGTTATTGACACGCTGACAGACAAGGCGTTTGGAAAATCGTATGCGGATAAAGGCTATATTTCTCAATCGCTTTTCGGATATGCGTTTTTATAATGGTGGAATTTTACTCTGCATATCCCGAACTCGCGTTATTACATTAATAGTTGCTGAAAAGTCAGCCGCTTGACATATTTTATGATGTATGGCAACTCTTATTTTTTACTAACCGCATGATTGTAAAATAGGTTAATGAGAAAATATGCAATTCCAAACAATGCGCCCCCACACATATAGCCATGCACATCTCCATCATGAGATATAGCCAGAAACGCGCCGCCTATTGCACAAAGCAGCACATATCCAAAGGATTCTAATATTAGCTGAAATATTTTATTATCGACAATTATACGGAAATAAATTAAGGCGAGTTCATTGAGGGGGATATTTTGCCCTGTGGATTTCATGTAGGCGTAGTACGGCTCTTTGGGCCTGTATTTTTTCTCATCCGCATCCTCGCCAATATCAAATCTATCGATGTTTTCAGCGTGTAGAATTTCCGACAAAGCAGCGGCTTTTCTGAACCCTAATGGCAGTAACTCACTGGAACACCATTCCGGCAGTTCCATATCAGGATAATCATCATCACGAACAACAATGACTTCGTCACTTCCATATTGCGTAATTGCATACGCAAGACCGTCATTTGTATATATGGGTTGAACATCAGCAGTGAAAAAATCAGAACATTTGATAACTACGGAGCCTAATGCTGTTTTCATCTCTATATCGTATAGGCCTTGTTCTGTTCGTTCATCGCATTGTTCTCTAAATAATCGATGAGCCCTTATGGTTGGCGAGTAGTAACTCATATCACAATATACGGTTGAATAATAACAAACAAAGGCGGGAGTTGTATCTCTCGCCTTCGCAGGTTTTGTGATCCATATTGGATTCGAACCAATGACCTCTTCCCTGTCAAGGAAGCGCTCTAAACCAACTGAGCTAATGGATCTTTTTATGTCTTGTGGTTTCTTGTGATCCCGTTGGGATTCGAACCCAAGACCCACAGCTTAGAAGGCTGTTGCTCTATCCAGCTGAGCTACGGAACCATTTTGAGGCACAAAATTAGAATTTTTTTATGAGTTTTGCAACTTTTGGATGTGTTTTTCGCTAAAAAAGAAAAAAATCCATGGTTGTGCCATGGATTTTCTATGCTGAATGTTGTGTCCGGAAGGTTAGTATTCGTCGGATTTTGTGGTCTGGTGGTCGTTGATCTTGCGTTCGAGCTCATCGGCTTGCTGAACGCCTACTGCGCGCCATACGGCTTCGCCGTTTTTAAACATGATGAGTGTGGGCACAGACTGTACGCGGTAGGCCATGGCCAGGTCGCGGTTTTTGTCGATGTCGATTTTAATGATGTTGGCTTTGTCGCCCACGCGCTGTTTCACGTCTTCGAGGATGGGGGCCTGTGCACGGCAGGGGCCGCACCATGTGGCGAAGAAGTCGACCAATGTGGGTTTGTCCTGATTTATAAGGGTTTTGAAATCGTCCATAATAATATTAGGTTTGTTTGTTTTTACCTTAGTAACAACCGTGATGCCGTTTTTGTTGGAGCAAACTCTTATTTCTCGCCGCGTTTGATAAGCTCCATGGCTTGGTCGAAGGAGAGTGCGCCGGAGTCGCGGGCCGACAGAAGGAGCTCGCATCCGGGGTCGGGCCAGTTCACGGCCAGGGTGGGGTCGTCGAAGCGAATGGTGATTTCGGCTTGCGGAGCGTAGACGTTGTCGACACGGTATTGGAACTGGGCGATGTCGCTGAGCACGATGAATCCGTGGGCGAAGCCTCGCGGCACGAACATCTGCATGGCGTTGTCTTCGGATAGCTCTACGGCGATATGACGGCCGAATGTGGGCGAGTCGGGACGCATGTCAACGGCCACGTCTACGACTTTGCCGCGCGACACTCTCACGAGTTTGGCCTGGCTCCACTCTCCGAGTTGCATATGCAGCCCGCGGAGCACGCCGCGGCTCGACAGCGATTCGTTGGCCTGAACAAAGTTTACGCCGGGGATGGCCGCGTCGAATTCGGCTTGTTTGAATGTTTCCATGAAATATCCGCGGGCGTCGCCGTGTTTTACAGGGCGGATAAGCACCACGCCTTCAATGTCGGTCTTTATAAACTCCATAGTAGATTTTGTTTTGCAAATTTTTTGCAAATTTAATAATTTTGCACAAAAATAAGAAAAACATGTTTCAAAATCTTCCTGATTATATCCTTGTTGACAATGAGGACACCCGGCTCAATCTTCTGCCGATGACTTATACTCGCCCTGTTTCGGGCTTGCGTGTGGGAATCACCACTATACGTGAGAAGTGGGAACGGCTGAAAGGCGCGCCGGCTGCCGTGCGCACTGTCGACTATCTTTCCGAAAAATTTCCGTGCAATGCCGCCGAGGGCGCCGAGGAGATAGATTCCGCTACGGTGCTGGGCATTGGCCGCATCGAGAATCTCTGGGATATCTTCATGCTGAACGGCCGGGCCATTGTGGCCGACTTCGAGGCTCTTACGCAAGGACGCGTGTCGGCGCCGTTGAGCCGGACCAATACTGTGGTTGGCGACCCGTCGCTGATTTTTCTCGAAGAAGGAGCCGTGGTGGAAGGTGCGTTTCTCAACACTACTCACGGCCCGATTTATGTCGGGGCGCATGCCGAGATTATGGAGGGCGCGGCTCTGCGCGGACCGGTGGCCCTGTGCGAGCACGCTGTGGTGAACATGGGCGCCAAGATTTATCCCGGCACTACCATCGGCCCCTGGTGCAAGGTTGGCGGCGAGCTCAACAATGTGGTGATGCAGGGCTACTCCAACAAGGCGCACGATGGTTTCCTGGGCAATGCCGTGATTGGCGAGTGGTGTAATATAGGGGCCGGATGCACGGCCTCGAATCTCAAAAATGACTATACGGAGATAAAGCTGTGGAATTACCCCGCGCAGCGTTTTTTGCGCACCGGGCTGCAATTCTGCGGCGTGATTATGGGCGACCACTCGAAATGCGGCATCAATACGATGCTCAACACCGCCACGGTGCTCGGCGTTGGGGTGAATATCCACGGCAGCGGCTTTCCGCGCCCGTTTGTTGCTTCGTTCAGCGAGAGCGGCGGAGCGGGATATGTGGATGTGTCGATGACGAAGTTTTTCGACATAGCCTCGCGCATGATGGCGCGCCGCGGTATTGAGCTCTCCGATGCCGACCGCCGCATTTTCCATGCCGTGCGGGAGTTTGCACAGCAGTTTCGTTAAGCAGGAACACAATCCGGAGGATTGTGTTCCTATTCTTATAATGAGTTCCAGCCTCCGCCGAGAGCTTTGTAGAGGTTGATGAGGGCGAGGTATTCGTCGCGCAGGGCGTTGTTCACGCCAATCTGGGCGTCGAAGAAACGCCGCTGGGCATCGAGCACGTCGAGATAGGCGAGTGTGCCGGCCCGGTATTGCAGGCGAGCAAGTTCGACGTATTTGCGTGCCGCTTCGCTAAGTTCCGAGCGCAGGGCCGCGGCTTCGTGTACTTTGCGGTATGTGATTATGGCGTCGCTCACTTCGGTGAAGGCTTCCATCACGGTCTGTTCGTAATCGTATCGGGCACGGTCGCATGCCGCGATTGAGGCCTGGTATTTGCGTTTTTTGCGTCCGAAATCGAAGATTGTGCCGGTAATGTTGCCCAGAGCGTAGGTGAATGGCGATTTGAAGAAATGCGACAGGTCGTCGTTTTCAAGTCCGCCGGTGAAGGCTATTCTAAGCGAGGGGAAACGGTCGGCATATGTGAGGCCAACATTGGCCATGGCGGCGGCAAGGCGCAGTTCGGCGGCGCGGATGTCGGGGCGGCGTTTCAGAAGCTCCGATGGCACTCCGGCCGGGAGGTCGGCTGGCAAGGTGATGTCGAGGTCGAGCGATCCCATGGCTACGTGTTCGCCGGGGTATTCGCCCATGAGCAGGGTGAGGGCGTTGCGGCATATGGCGATGCGGCGTTCGAGATCGGGGACGAGCGATGCCGCCGATGCGTATTCCACTTTTGCCTGCTGGAACACTGTTTCGGAAGTGAGGCCGCCTTCGAAGCGGAGGCGTGCCTGTTCGAGGGCTTCGAGGCGTGTGGCGAGAGTGCGGCGCACGATGGTGAGTTCGTTGTCGAGGGCGAGGAGCCTGAAATAGGTGGAGGCGGCCTCGGAAATCAAAGTCATGCGCATGGCGCGGAGGTCCTCGCGCGACGCCTCAAACTTGGCCTTTCCTTGCTTGCGGGCCCATGACAGCGCGCCCCACAGGTTTATTTCCCAAGCCACGGTGGCTTTCAGAGAATACTCGGGGTCTTTCTTAAAGGCCTCGCCGTAGTAGTCGTTGGTTTCATGTGTTGCGCCGGCGATGCCGGTCACGGTGGGCGTGAGGTTGAGTTTGTCAATGCCATAGAGTTGGCGCAATTCTTCGACAGTGGCCGCCGCTTTTAGGATGTCGCGGTTGTGGTCGAGCGTATGGCGGATGATGCCGCACAGAGTGGTGTCGGCATAGAATTCCCACCATTCGAGGTCGGCTATTGTGGTGCTGTCGGGGCTTACGGCTCCGACATAATTATCGGGAAGGTCGACATCCGGCTTGGCCACATGCCCAAGGCCGGAGCAAGCCGACTGGATAAGGGCAAGCGACAAGAGGGCGATGCCCGACAGTATGCAGGTGAATGATTTCATTTATTGTTTTTTCTTTTTTTTACGAATTTTGTGATTTCGACAAAGAAGAAGGGTACATATATGATGCCGATGGTGATGGCGGCCAGCATGCCGAAGAATACTCCGGTGCCGATGTCGCGTCGTGCGGCCGAGCCGGGGCCGGAGGCCATGACAAGCGGCAGCAGGCCAAGCATGAATGCGAGCGATGTCATCACGATCGGGCGGAAGCGCATGCGCGCCGCGTTGAGGGCCGCTGTGGCTATCGCGGTGCCTTTGTCGACTTCCTCTTTTGCAAATTCCACGATAAGGATGGCGTTTTTGGCCACGAGGCCCACGAGCATCACGAGTCCAATCTGGAAATATACGCAATTGTCGAGTCCGCAGAGCCATATGCCGAGGTAGGCGCCTACTCCGGCCACGGGCAGCGACAGGATTACGGCCAGAGGCACCGACCAGCTCTCGTAGAGCGCGGCGAGGAATAGGAATACGAACAGGAAGGCCAGCCCGAGCACCATGGCGGTGTTTCCGCTCTCGTGCTTTTCCTGGTATGACAGGCCGCTCCATTCCACGCCTATGTTTTCGGGCAGGCGAGTTTTCACGATTTGCTCGAGCGCGGCCATGGCCTGGCCGGTGCTGTGGCCCGACGCGGCCTCGCCGGAAATAGTGGCCGATGTGAACATGTTGAACCGGGATATTGTGCCGGGGCCGGTGGTGAAGCGCGAGGTGCCAAGCGATGTGATGGGCACCATCACGTTTCCTGCTCCACGCACGAAGTAGAGGTTGAGGTCGTCGCGGTTGGAGCGGTAAGGGGCCTCGGCCTGGATATAGACGCGGTAGATGCGGTTGAACATATTGAAGTCGTTGACGTAGATAGAGCCGGTGAAAGCCTTCATGGTCGAGAAAATATCGCTTACGGGGATGCCCTGCATCTTGGCCTTGTCGCGGTCCACGTCGAAATATACCTGAGGGATGTCGGCCTGCATCGATGTGGAGAGCGAGCCGATCACGCCGGTTTGGGCGGCGTAGTGTTTCAATGTGTCCACGGCGTTTTGCAAGTCGGCGTAGGTGGCGTCGCCACGGGCTTCAAGCACCATCTCGAAGCCGCCCGACGAACCGAGGCCGGGGATAATGGCCGGAGAGAATATATAGACGTTGCTTTCGGGATATTGGGCGAGATGCTCGCGGATGCGTTCGCGTATCTTGCCTATGTCCTCGGTCTTGCGGTCGTCCCAAGGCTTGAGTATGACGGTGAGCTGCGCGTGGGCCGAATTTGTGCCTACACGAGGTGACGAACCGGTGACATTGAGCACGTATTCCACATCGGGGTCGTCCATGAGATAGCGCATGGCGCGTTCCGTTACCTCGCGGCTGCGCTCAATCGTGGCGCCTTCGGGCAATTCGAGCTCTACGGTGAAATAGCCCTGGTCTTCCTGCGTCATGAAACTTGTGGGGATAAGCTCGTTCATAAGCCAGATAAAAATCAGAGACACGCCAAAGGCCGCATACATGCGTTTGGGAGCGTGGATGGCTTTGGCTATGAGCCGGCCATAGGTCGTGTTGCCCTTGTTGAGCCAAGAGTTTATGGCGCGGAAAAGACGCGGCTTTTCTTTGCCCGATTCGGGGCGGAGGAGACGCGAGCACATCACGGGGGTGAGCGTGAGGGCGACGATGGTGGATATTATCACCGACACGGCTATGGTGATGGTGAACTGGCGGTAAAGCTGTCCGGTGATGCCCGGAAGGAAACTTACGGGCACGAACACCGCGCAGAGCACCAGCGACATAGCCACCAAGGCGCTGCCAAGGTTTTTCATGGCCTTGGCCGTGGCTTCATATGGCGAGATATGTTCGGAATTCATTATGCGGTCGACATTCTCAACCACCACGATGGCGTCGTCGACCACGATGCCGATGGCCAGGATAAGCCCAAGGAGGGTGAGCATGTTGAGCGAGAAGCCAAAGATGAGCATCACGCCGAATGTGCCCACAAGCGAGATGGGCACCGCTATGACGGGGATGAGCGTGGCGCGCCAGTTTTGCAACGACAGGAACACGATGAGGATTACGAGCACCAGCGCCTCGGCAAATGTGCGGTAGACGTGGTGAATCGACTCCGAAATATAGGTGGTCATGTCGAACGGAATATCGTAGGATATGCCTTCGGGGAAATTGCGCGCGATAAGTTTCATCTCTTTCTTCACGGCCTCGGCCACATCGATGGCGTTGGCGCCGGGGAGCATGTTGATGTTTATCACCGCCGCGTTGCCGCCGTTGATGCCGCTTTCGGTGGAGTAACTCGATGCTTCGAGCGACACGCGGGCCACGTCTTTGAGGCGGATGATAGCACCGTCGGTGCCGGCGCGTATCACGATATCCTCAAACTCGGCCACCGACGACAGGCGTCCGCGCGCGATAATAGGCATGGTCAGGTCGATGCCCGTGGCCGGAGCCTGGCCGAGCACGCCGGCTGCCGACTCGCGGTTCTGGTCTTTGAGCGCGTTCTGTATGTCCTTTACGGTGAGGCCAAGGTTGGCAAGTTTGTCGGGCGACACCCATATCTGCATGGCGTAATAGCGTCCGCCCACGTTCGACACGCTGCCTACGCCGGGGATGCGGCGGATGGGGTCGATTACGTTCAGCGTGGTATAGTTGCTGAGGTATATCTCGTCAAATTTGGGGTCGTTGGACTGTATCGTTATCGTCATAAGGCGGCTTGCCGTCTCCTTAGACACGGAAATGCCGTTTTGCACCACTTCCGCAGGCAGGCGCGACTCGGCCTTCTTGACACGGTTCTGGATGTCGACGGCGGCAAGCTCGGGGTCGGTGTCGATGTCAAACGACACCAGGGCGTTGAATCCGCCGGCATTGGAGCACGACGAGTTCATATATATCATGCCCGGCGTGCCGTTGAGCTCCTGCTCGATGGGAGTGGCCACGGCCTGGGTCACGGTCTGGGCGTCGGCGCCGGGATAGGAAGCCGAGATGCGCACCACCGGGGGCGTGATTTGCGGGTACTGGTCGATAGGCAGGCTTGCCAGACCGATAGCGCCCACTATGAATATCACGATCGACAGTACGATCGAGAATACGGGATGTTCGAGAAAAAAGTTACGGTTCATTGCGTCAGTCTGCTGTGTTGGTTTCCGTATCGGTTGCCTGCGGCTCGTCGGCCGGAGCGGCCACAGGATTCACCTTTGTGCCGTGCGACAGCTTGTGGTAGCCTTCCACCACGATTTTCTCGCCCTTGGCAAGGCCGCGTTCCACGATGATGCTGTTGCCCACCTCGGGGCCCGTTTCAACAAAGCGGCGCTCGACCACGCTGTCGGGGCGCACCACATATATAAACGAGCCGCCTTTCTCAATCTCAATCGCCTTTGACGGAACCTTGACGGCGTCCTCGCGCACGTCGAGAAGCACCTTCACACGGGTGAACTCGCCCGGGAGCAGGCTGCGGTCGGGGTTAGGCATCTCGGCGCGGACCGAGAAAGTGCCGGTCTTGGGGTCGACCTGCGGATCGGCGAAATCGACAAGTCCCTTGTAAGGATATACCGAGCCGTCGGCCAAAGTGATGTTGACATAAGAATCCCACTTGCGAGTCGAATCCTGTCCGCCGAGATTCACGTTGCGCGACTTGCTGCGCAGATAGTCGAGAGCCGTCATTGAAAAGTCGACGCGCATCGTGTCGCTCTTCACCACCGTGGCCAGCAGCGACTTGCCCGACGACGGGCCCACGAGCGTGCCGATGTCTGCGACACGCTCCGAGATATAGCCCGAAATCGGGGATGAAACCTGCGTATAGCCCAGGATTAGCTCGGCCTGCGTAAGGTCGGCCTCGCACACCGTCACCTCCGCCGATGCCGACTCATAAGCCGCCACGGCATTGTCGAGGTCGAGCTGCGACGCCGCGTTCTTCTCGTAGAGCGGACGGATACGTTCGAGGTCGCGCTCAGCCTTCAACGCCTGCGCGCGGGCCTTGTTGAGCTGCGCGCGAGCCTTGTTGACGTGAGCCTTATACACACGCGGGTCAATCACGAAAAGCGTCTGCCCCTTTTCGATAAACGAACCCTCCTTAAAGAGCATCCGTTCGAGATAGCCCTCAACGCGGGCATGAATCTCGACAAACTGCTGCGCGCGGATACGCCCTACGTATTCGCCATAGATATTAATATTGTCGGTGGTAACATCTTCCACCTCCACAGTCGGCATCACAGTGGCGGCCGGCTCCTTGCGCAGGATAAAATACAACGCCACCCCCACGGCAACAGCCGCAACGGCAACGATAATCCAAGTCCTCCTCCTTTTCGGCGACATAGTATGAGCAGCCTTAGCCGCGACATTGCGGGTATTTCCCAACCAATTAGATAACTTCGTGATGAAATCCATAATTAACATGTGATGATAACATCGGTCCGGAACCGAAAGGTAAAACAAAAGCCTCATCGCCGGAAAGAAGTCTCCGGCGACGGGACAAAATTAAAACAAACCGAGTGTTAGAAAAGTTCAGCGTTTTACCGGAATTTTTTCAACGCGGCGAATGTGGCGTCCGCCCTCGAAAGGAGTAGACAAGAACGCATCCACGATATTCATGGCCAGGGCCGGGTCGATAAACCGGGCCGGGAGCACCAGCACATTGGCGTCGTTATGCTCGCGGGCCAGGCGCGCCAGCTCCACAGTCCAGCAAATAGCCGCGCGAATGCCCTGATGCTTGTTCAGAGTCATGGCAATGCCGTTGCCGGAGCCGCACAGCGCGATGCCCGGATAGCAGACGCCGCTCTCCACAGCCTCGGCGGCCGGGTGGGCAAAATCCGGGTAATCGCAGCTTTCGGCGCTGTGAGTGCCGAAATCAGTGTAAGCGATATTCTGCGAGTCGAGATAACCTTCGATCATCATTTTCATTTCATAGCCGGCATGATCGCTTGCCAGAGCCACCTTCTTTTGCGGATCGATGATGGACATAGTCTAAAAAATTAATTTGGCGCAAAAATACTAAAAAAAACGCAAAACACTTGCACAATTAAAAAAAAACTTATAATTTTGCACTCGCAATGCCCGGGTGGCGGAATGGTAGACGCGCTCGTTTCAGGTGCGAGTGCTGCGAGGCGTGCAGGTTCGAGTCCTGTTCCGGGCACCACAGACCGCTTGATTATCATATAATCAAGCGGTCTTAAATTTTTAGATGTACTCCCAGTCAAAGAATTTTTCAAAAATCTGGCACACAAATACAAGAATTTAAAACCGTATCTCAATATCACCGTAAAAAAATTATAGTACCATGAGAAAATGGCTTGTATATTTATTGGGAATCGTTTCCGGAATAATTTTGACGATAGCAATAGCGTTTTACATTAATCTATCGAATAATCGCGGAATTATTGGTCTCGAAATGTTTGACGAGCCAGGAGATTATATGGATTACTCGCAATTTGAGATATTTCAAGTTGTAACAGATGGATGCGCCTTAGCTCGTGCCAATGGATCGTTTGGCCAAGTTGTATTTATTATACCTGGTGAAACGCAAAATTTCTATGACAGTCAGAAAATCGTACTAAATGATAAGCAAGCTGCTCTACGTGTCGGAACCTATAAATATAGCAGTCAAATGGGAGATAAGACAGTGCCAGCCATTGAAATAATTGATGGGGTGGAATCTATTGATACAAATACTGTTAAGAATTATTCAGAGATAACCTTGTTTGACAAACCCGGTGATTGTGTTAGTCGTAAGGATTTTGAGATTCAAAATATTCTTGAATCAGGGGATGCTATTGCATTGGAAATAAGCGAAACTATTTCAGGCCATGTATTTACATCCAATTTGGAAGTTTTGATGTTGGTTCATGAGGGCGCACCCTTCTATGACAATCAAATAGTAAAAGTTCCGCAAGGCAAGTGTGCAAGACAAATCGGAATATATAAGTATCAGCAGTATGGAAAAATTAAGACAATACCCATAGTAGAAATTAGATAATCAAAAGTGGAAAAAGCTATTTATGCTAAGTTTCAATGAATTTTGAGGTATTTATTTTCCTAATATTCGCCTTTGTGATTCTGACATTTATTATTTGGAGGAATCATCAGGATATGCAGTTGATTGAGACTGTTACGCCGAGGAATCGTGGCGAGCGGTCGGAGAGGAAGACTGTGTTGAAATTGCTGAAGATGGGGATTGACCATCGGGCGATTTTTCATGACTGCTATATCCGAAAAGCATCAGGGGCATATACGCAGGTTGATTTGGTCGTGGCGACTCGTGCTGGCCTTTTGGCTTTTGAAATTAAAGATTACTACGGATTTTCGTCTATTTTATTTTTATTAACATCTATGAGCCTTATTTTTGCATGTTATTGTTGTTAACTTTGCAAAAAATAAGGCATAATGCAACATCAAAAAATTCAAATACATACCGACAATGGTGACATTGTTACAGCACAAGCGCCGATCATTGTTTCTGCAAGTCGTGCTACGGATATCCCGGCCTTCTACTGCAAGTGGTTTTTTGATCGCCTTAAAAAGGGATATGCAGTGTGGCGAAACCCTTTCAGCGGACAACCGTCGTATATCAGTTTTGCCAATATGCGCTTTATCGTGTTTTGGTCTAAAAATCCTGCGCCGTTGCTGCCATATTTAGAGCGACTGCGTAAAAATGGCATTGGTTCCTATATTCAATATACACTCAACGACTACGTCTCGGAGAATTTCGAGCCAAATCTGCCGTCATTAGATGAAAGAATTGCCACATTCCAAAAAATGGTCGATATTTTAGGAGCGGGGTCTGTGGTTTGGCGTTTTGATCCATTGATTCTCTCTGACAGTGTTTCAATTGATACACTACTTGATAAAATATCGCATATTGCCGATAGACTCGCCGGATATACCAACAAACTTGTATTTAGTTTTGCCGATATCGCTTCTTATAAAAAGGTGGGGAGAAATTTAGAGGCTGCCGGAGTAAACTATCGTGAATGGGATGAATCGACTATGATTGAATTTGCGTCGCGCCTATCACAACTTAATAATAAAAGATGGGGCTTTCAGCTCGCCACTTGCTCAGAGGCAATTCCATTGGATAATTTTGGTATTGCAAAAAACCGCTGCATCGACCCTGACTTAATAGCTCGCTTGTCAAATGACGATGACGTATTGCTAAACTTTCTTGCAAGTGCTAAAACAGACAAAGGCCAGCGAAAACTATGCGGATGTATCCTATCTAAGGATATAGGCAGTTATAACACATGCCCCCACGGGTGTGTCTACTGCTATGCCAATACCTCACCCTTTTCTGCAAATCAGAATTTCTTAAAGCATCAATCAAATCCATTCCTCGAATCAATAATCTAAATCTATGCACTTAACCCAAAAATTGGCAGGCAAATATTGCAAAACGGGGCGCAGACTATGAATCGGAACGGATGTCTTAGGGTAATGTAATAAAGCGGGGCCTACCGGGATGTTCGATAAAACCTATTATGACAACATAAATCCGTGGTGGAGCGGGTTTGCTCCACCACGGATACTTTTTGAATCGCGGAGCGATTTCGGCGTGTGCCGTTTTTGTGTGTCAGGCTATTTCAGGGCGAAGCGGATGGGGAGGGCGTATTGCACGGAGACGGGACGGCCGTCGACGGTGCCGGGTGTCCATTTCTTGGTGAGGGCGGCCTTGATGGCGCGGATGGCCTCGGCGTCGAGGGCGGCGTCACCGGAGGATTTGCGAATTACGAAATCGGCCATATCGCCATCGGATGTGACGGTGAATCCCACTACCACAAGCCCGTTGGCTCCTTCGGCAATCTTGCCCTCAGGGAAGCGGATCTCATCGAATATGGCTTGCATCATGGCTTGATCGCCGGCGGGATATTTTGGCATGACCTCGCCTTTGGAGGTCGGTTGCTGACGCGGCGTTTCGGATACGGCCGGGGCGAATGTTTCCGACTCTTGCGCGATTGCGATTTTTTCACTACCTTTGTCGAGGCTCACGGCGGCGACATTGGCGATTGTTGACGCGACGGCAGGAAAGTCCGTCATGGCTACGGCCAGCACGGCGGCGGGCAGCAGTGCGGCAGCGCACAAACGGCGCACCGACTTTGATCTTGACTTTAACATCATGGTTAAACGGTTTTTAAGTTGACTATGATTCAGACTGTTGGCAATGGATTGGAACCCCGGGCCAACAGTTTTTCTTATCAGCAGCATCTGGTATTCACGCGCGTCTACACCGGAGCGCAGCATACGGGCGTCGACATCATATTCGTGGGCGGCGCTCAATTCTGTGCGCATAAGATATGCCGCTGGGTTGAACCAGTTGAATATCATGAATATCTGGGCAAATATCAAATCGAGGCTGTGGGCGCTGCGAATGTGGCTAAGCTCATGGTCGATAATCAGCCGGTTGGAGGCGTCTTCGGCCGACACCACGAGATATTTTCCCCAACTGAACGGCGACACTTTCACGGGAGCCACCACAAGCACCGCGCCGTCAAGTTTTCGTTTTTCACCTTTGCGTATCACCGACAGCATCCGCGCATACGACACGATAGCAACCGCCGCCATCACTGCCGCCCCGGCAAAATATGCCAAAGGAATCCAAAGCCATACGTCGGAGACCGGCTCTTGAAAAGTATCCGTCACCGTGGCAACGATGTCGCCGACAGCAAATTGTTGATTACCGGCCACTCCCGTATTTAATCCTCCCGCGGCAGGCCGTACAAGCGGAGCAAGCAACGCCACGACATAGCACATCAGGATTACGAGGCGGTTAAACCGATAAAACGTTGCATTGGCAAGCAGACATTTATATATTATGTATTCCACGGCCAGCACAATGGCCACCGACATAGCATATGCCGTAATCGCTCCCATATTATTTTTCCTTTTGAGTTTCAACCATTTTTATCAACTCTTTCAACTCGTCGACGGATATGCTCTCATCCTTAACAAGAGTCGACACAATCTTCATATACGAATTGTCGAAAAAGCGACGTATCACACCTTTCATCGTCGACTTCCTATAAGTCTCCATATCGATCAGGGGTGAATAGCGCAGCGAATTGCCTGTGCGCTCCCTGGCCAGATAGCCTTTTTTTTCAAGAATATGTACATAAGTGCTTACCGTGTTGAAATGCGGCTGAGGCTCCGGATAAGCCGCCACCACTTCCCTGATTGTAAGCGTGCCTCTCTGCCAGAAGAAAGCCATCACTTCCTCCTCTTTTTCTGTCAATTTGGGTATTGCGTTCATATAGATAACTAAACTTTTAGTTTGCACGGCAAATATACAACTAAAAATTTAGTTTCAAAATGTTTTTACATTTTTTAACACTAAATTTTTAGTTTATTCTGGTTTCGCATGTATCTACATCTGATAGCCAAGATTACATAATATATAAGAGGGTGTGTCAAAATACCAAGGGTAGGGACGCGGCCCGTGCGCCTGGGAAACCATATTGGTAATTAATTGATAATCAATTGTTAATCTGCGGACGCACGAGCCGTACGTCCCTACAACCTGGGCATAAACAGCCTTTTTGACACATCCTCCGTTTGATGTTAGCCACGTATGGTCGGCGAAGCCGACATGCGGGGACAAATGCGGGGTTTGGCAGATGCAAATCAATCGCGGTATCGGAGCGAAGCCTGTCGAAGCGTTCAATAATGCCAAACATGCTGCGAGGCACAGCTTCGCAGTGCTTTTAGCCCTTATAACAGACCGGGCTTGTCGGCATTCCGCCTCCAAACCCGGTTACCCAAGGAATCACGGCTTCGCCGTGGCTAACTTGCGAAACTTGAATTAGTTTAGTATGCCCCGACACACAAAATAGCTCAAATTTTGCTTGTTGAAATATTATTTATATCTTTGTGATTGTTATACAACTAAATATAAACTTCTTTAATATGACACAGATAACACTAACAATTTCCGATCCTCGCGACGCTTCTTTGATAAAGAAACTTTTGGCTAAATTCGACAGCGTGACGATTTCAAAGCCGATGCGCAAACGCAAAACCGGCCTTGACGAAGCCCTCGAAGACGTTGCCGCCGGACGAGTAACCCATTGTGAATCAGTTGAAGACTTTTTTAAAGAAATGGAATTATGATTAAAGGCTCTCATTCAGACATCTTTTAAAATTATACTCTTATTATATGACACAGATTACATTAAATATCGAAGACCCGAAAATTCTTCCCTCTCTAAAACGTGTTTTAAGCGCGTTAAACGGCGTGAGCATCGCAAAAACGCCAAAGAAAAAATCAGGTATTGATTTAGCATGGGAAGATGTTGAAGCAGGACGAGTTACCCGATACGAATCGGCCGACGACATGTTCAGAAAACTTGGTCTGAGATGAAATATACCGTAGACACGACCAAACGTTTTGACAAAGACTTAAAGCGATGTGTCAAACGCGGCTTACCACTTGAAAGCATCGAGAGGGTTATCAATTTACTACAAGAATTCGGTTGCTTGCCTGAAATATACCGTCCGCACAAATTAGTAGGCTCGCATCATGGAGAATGGGAATGCCATATCAAACCGGACTGGCTTCTGGTATGGGCACAAAACGATACCGAGCTTACGCTGCTGATGCTTCGCACAGGCTCTCATGCCGATATTTTTTAAGAATCCCGATTTGGAACGGTTTAACGATTTCTTGACGAAAGCTGATTTGAGCATGCTCCACAAATATATAATGGAGCATGGAGATAGCGTGGGATACCGAAGGGGTGACATGATATGCCGCGAAGGCGAGGTGTGCCAGGTAGTGGGAATAATCACGTCGGGGTATTTTCAATATTCTGTCATAGACACAAAAGGAGAAAACTGCATTACGGGATTCTCTCTGGAAGGTGATATTGTCACCGACTATATCGGTTCTTTTTTAAACGGGAACCCGGCTTACACATCAATCACGGCCGGGTGCAACTCGACCGTAGTTCAGGTCCGCATCAAGCAGGCTCGCGCTTTCATTTCAGAAAATCATCCGCAACTCATCAGCGACGTTTCTTCTTTTTTGCTGGCCGAGGCCTATCGCCGCTACATCGACCTGCACACCAAGACGGCTAAGGAACGATACATCGAACTGTCGGCGCGTTGCCACGGCGACCTGTCGATGATTCCCTTGCAGGAAATAGCGTCGTATCTTTCCATTTCCCGACGCCAACTGCAACGGATTCGGGAATCTTTTGTGTGATGCCCGCAACGGTTGGGACAAATGTCCCACGCTTTTTCGCCCGGTAGCTGTAATTTTGTAGCGGAACAAATCTTTTTATCATGAAAACCCGAATCTTTCTATTATCCGTAATCACACTCTTTGCCGGTTTGGCAGTCATGGCCAAAGACGAAAATCCAGAGAATTACCACATGCGCGGCATTCTTGCCGACGGAACCGAAATTGAAGGCTATAACGAGACTTCGTTCACCAACTTTATGTTTCCGTGGGTCACGGAAGTGAAACTCGCCGACACGTTCAAGGGCGAATCAAAAAAGTACTCTTCCGACGAACTTAAAGCCGTTTGGTTCACAAGCCTTGGCGAAGATTCCATTCCGAAAATATATCATTCTGTCAAAGCACAAAAGAGCCTGCCAAATCTGCTAAGAAAGAACCCAAAGCCATACAAGAAGCCGGTGTTTCTGCGACTTGTCTATAACGGAGAGAATGTGAAAGGCTACATACGTCCGGTGGCCGACTACACCCACACTCCGTCGATGTCCATTTCTACATACACATACATAATATATTACCTTACAAAAGACAGCGACGTGGCAGTGGCATACTGGTGCGAGACCGGCGACCTGGTTCCGGCCATGAAGAAAGTGATGAAATTCTATCTGCGCGAGTTTCCGGAGCTTGTCGAAATGGTGGAAAAAGGCGAATTGAAGCCACGCGATTTCCGCGACAATCCGGCCATCGTGCTCCCTCTTATGGATAAATTCTACAAACCGAAAGAAAAATGAGAAAGATTATCACAGCCTCCATAATCATGGCACTGTTTGCCATTGCGGCCAATGCCAACATAACAACCGGCAACACTGAAACAGCCACACAGTATTTCAACGTTGGCAACCCAATAAAATTCGAAGGCACCGATTACTATTTTGCATGGAGCTCGCGCCCCTACGACTTCTATATGCTCCAGGAATATCTTCCCGAAGGCGAGACATTTGAGCATTATAACCAAATGTTCACAGCAAGCGTAATGTTTGTGGGCGACGCGCCCATGAAAGCCGACAAGGCAGTGGAGTTAAAGATTGCCGAACTGGAAGAGGTAAAGAAAACCGACCCAATGTGCAACTACCTGGCTTATGAAAACAATGGCGACTACCTTCTCGACTTCATCGTGAGCAAATCTGACGATAAAGGAAAATTGGAATTTGTCGAGGTCGACATCCACTATTACCGCGACATAGAGATAAACGGGATAAAAGCCGTTTACCTCCTGTTCTATTCCTGCCGCGCCTACGGCGACGACATAAAGCCGTTCCTGAAATCCTTGCCGGACAAACGCGACAAATGGTACGAAGACATCACCTCGCTCAAAATCATGCCCGAATTCAAATTCAAGAAATAATGGCACAAGCCGAAAAGTCGGAGTTTACCACAAATTACACAAATTTCGCGGGATTTCACAAATTATTTTTGAATCAATTATGTAGGAACACAATCCTCCGGATTGTGAAAAATATAATCACAATCCGGAGGATTGTGTTCCTACCGGGTGGATTCACTCCCGGCCTGTTAATAAATAATAATGAACTGGAATTACGGAATCGGGCGACGGAAGCAGACCATGTCGCACAGGAGGATGCCGTCTTCGATTATCGGATGGTCGTAATTGTCGGTGAAGAAACCGGGGATGCGGTGGGAATATTCGAAGCCGCATTTTTTGTAGAAGCCGACAGTCGACGGCACATCTCCCGTGCCGACAATCATCGTTTCGTATCTTCCGGCATAATGACCGGAAAGCATCTCAATCATTTCCCGGCCAAAGCCCCTGCGCTGACAGCCGGGCCGCACGGCTATATTTTTCAATTCACACACGCCGGCACCTTCGTCGGTAACGACACATTCGCCCACGACGACATCGCCGTCGACAAAAATAAACATTTCGCCGCGCCCGAGATAGCGGTCGACCATCGACTCTTGCTCGTCGGCAAGCAACAGCAAATCCAGATAGCATTTCTTGCCATCTGTAACCTGTTTCATAACCAAAGCCATGCCGATACTTATCTGGGTGTGATCAGAAGGTTGAAGCGGTTGAGCGAAGCGAGGGCGCAGCGGTAGCGGTAGTCGGCCTCGAGGAATTGCAGGGTTGTTTCGTAGAAATAATTTATTTCGGTGAAATAATCTATAACATTAATCTGTCCTCCGCGATAAGCTTTCGAGAGAAGGACAAGATATTGGTTGTCGCCAAACACGTCGATATAGGCCTGACGCTGGCGGTTCCAGAGGTCACATTCGCGCAAGGCCCCGTCGATGCGGCTGCGTGCCGAAGCCTCGGCAGCGACACGGTCGAACTCGGCGGCCCGGCGGCGAGCCTGCGCGGCTCCCCTGCCCTTGTCGCCATAAAGGAAAGGTAGGGTCATCGACGCGCTGAATCCATTGAATATGTCGCCCATCTCGCGCTCATACTCATATCCGAGAGTGAAGCCGGGATATTTTGACAGACGCGCGGCCCGGGCCTCGTCGCTTTCGGTCGTGGCTTCCAGCTCTGCCGACAGATAAGCGGGGTCGAGCGCGGAAATCTGGGCGAAATAGTCGTCGTCGGAAAGGCGCGGCTCCACAGGATACGCATCGACAGAAGCCAGCGGCAGGTCGACGCCGGGGGCGAGCGCCGCGATTGAGGACGCTATTGTATGAGCGCGGGCTTCAAGATCGGTGAGAGTGGAATTGAATTTATAACGCTCGATGCGAATCTTGCGCTGGTCGAGCACGGTAAGCTCGCCTTTTTCAAACCCGCGGTCGATACTTGCCTGCAAAGAGTCGAGATTGCCTTCGAGATTGTGAAGAAGGCCGATCTGCTGACGGATATATACCAGCTCGTAAAGCTGCTCCTTGGCCGAGAGGGCCACATCCAGACGCTCGGCAAGCAAACGGAAAGCGGCGGCCTGATTGCGGCTCGATGCCGCGCTGCGGCGAGCTCCATAAGCCCCGGGCCAGTCGAAACTTTGCGACACGCCCACGGAAAATTTATTGCCCAGGTGCGAATACCCCCACATGTTCGACACGCTCACTTCGGGGTCGGGCAACACATTGGCGTTGGCAAGGTCGGCCTTGTCGGCTTCTGCCGTGGCTGCCTTGGCGCGCAGGCCGGGATTATTTTCTACAATCAGGTTAATTATCTCATAAATCGGGTCTTGCGCCTGCACAGATATTCCGGCAAAAAGTGCGACAGCGGCAATCAGGATTTTTTTCATCTAATATATTTTTTTAGTTCTTTCAATATTATTTCCGGCGTTGAGAAAGCCAATAGAGAGCAGGCACAACGAAAATATTAAGCACCGTGGAGGATATGAGTCCGCCAAGTATCACCACAGCGAGCGGCGACTGGATTTCGTTGCCGGGGGCAGAGCCATTCACGGCAAGCGGGATAAGGGCGAGAGCCGATGTCAAGGCCGTCATGACGATTGGCAGAAGACGGTCCGACGACCCCTCGATTATGCGCTCGCGCAATCCGACGCCCTCGGCGGCCAGGTGATTGTAGCGGCTCATCAGAAGCATGCCGTTGCGGGTGGTGATACCCAAAAGCGAGATGAAGCCGATAATGGCAGGGATATTGAGTTCCGCACCGGTGAGCACGAGTATCCAGATTCCGCCAATCATGGCAAGAGGCATGTTCACGAGTATTATCACCGACTGCACTACCGAACCGAATTCATGATACAGGAGCATGAAAATGATGAGCAACGCCCCGAGCGAAGTCCACATCAGCGTGCGCGATGCAGCAGCCTCGCTTTCGAATTGCCCGCCGTAGGTCACATAATAATTTTCGGGCATCTCCACTTCGGCTTCTATCTTCTTCCGGATTTCGTCGACAGTGGAGCGCAAGTCGCGGTCGGCGACATTGGCCGAAATTACAAGACGACGCTTCACATTCTCGCGGTTGATGGTATTGGGGCCTGAGGCCGACACAATCTCAGCCACCGACGACAGTGGAATCTTGCCCACGGAAGAATCTATCATAAGATTGGATATCGACTCAACCGATGCCCGGTGCGACGGGTCGAGAATCACCGTTATGTCATACGGCAAGGCATCGGTGTAGACCTGCGACACTACTTTTCCGGCTATGGCCGTCTCCACCACATCGCGGAATTGAGCCATGGTCACGCCATATTTGGCCATAAGCTGGCGGCGCGGACGGATGTCGAGCTGCGGACGCTCGATCTGCTGCTCAATGTTCACGTCTACCACACCTTCCACTTCTCCAAGTTCACTTTTTATTTCATTGCCAAGGGCAAATAGGCGGTTGAGGTCGTCGCCAAACACCTTTATGGCTATCTGCGCCTCGGTGCCGGAGAGCATGGCGTCGATGCGGTGAGAGATAGGCTGGCCTATCTCGATGTTGGCGCCGGGAATCTGCGAGAGCTTCTCACGGAGCTCGCGGGCTATCTCATTGCGCGTGCGTCCCGATTCAAGCGAATATGGAGCCTCTATTTCCGAGACATTCACCCCGAGCGAGTGCTCGTCGAGCTCGGCACGGCCGGTCTTGCGGGCCACAGTGCGTATTTCTGGCACCGACAAAATCATTTCTTCGGCAAGACGGCCCACCTTGTCGCTTTCTTCAAGCGAGATTCCGGGCAGAGTGGACACGTTGATGGTGAATGAGCCTTCGTTGAACATCGGGAGGAAACTGCGGCCCAACGTAAAGAACATGGCCACCGACACCACAAACACGCATCCCACTCCAATGAGCATGGGCTTGATAGCCGACAGCGAACCCGACAGCATCTTCACATATCCATCGCGCATCATCCGCGTAAGTTTCGGCTCACGGCGCATCTTGGCATCTTCGGATGCCGAGCCGAGCATGAGCGAGCACAGCACAGGGGTGACGGTAAGGGCCACAATGGTGGAGGCCACCAAAGCCACAATAAACGACACGCCAAGCGGAATGAGCATACGGCCCTCTATGCCGGAGAGGAAGAAAAGAGGCAAGAAGCTGGCTATGATGATAAGCGATGAGTTAAAAATAGGCATACGCACCTCGGCCGAGGCATGATACACCACGTCGAGCAGCGGCCGACGCTCTCCATCGGGCAGGGCCCGGTTTTCGCGGATACGCTTGTAGACATTCTCAACGTCGACAATGGCATCGTCGACAAGCGAGCCGATGGCAATGGCAATACCGCCAAGGCTCATGGTGTTGATGGTGAACCCGAGGAAATGGAGCACCAGCACCGCCACGATTATCGATAACGGCAGGGCTATGACCGACACCACGGTTGTGCGCACGTTCATCAGGAATATGAACAGCACTATGATAACGAACAGCGCGCCCACAAGCAGCGACTCTTGAAGATTCGACACCGAATTACCGATAAAGTCGGCCTGACGGAATATGTCGGTTTCTACCTTCACGTCGGAAGGCAAGGTGGGCACTATGTCGGCCAGTTCGGCATCGATGCGCTCGGTGAGGGGTATCGTGCCCGTAGCGGGCTGCTTTGTGACGGTGATGAGCACCGCGGGACGCGCCTTTACCGATGCCACGCCCAGACGCGGCAGCTTGCCGCCGATCTCGACAGACGCTATGTCGCCGAGAGTGACGATGCCTCGGCTATCGGAGCGCACCACGTTCTGCGCTATCACCGCCGGGTCGGCCGAATTGATGTCGGCCTTTATTATATATTCGTTGCCGAAATCGTAGAGCACGCCGCCACCGGCATTTTCATTGACGCCGCCTGCCGCGGCAATCACCTCGTCGAGCGAAACGCCGTAATGGGCCATACGCTCAGGGATAAGCCGTATCTGATATTCTTTTTCATCGCCGCCGATAACCGACACCTGGGCCACGCCGCCAAGAGCAAGCAGACGCGGAGATATGGTGCGGTCGGCAATGGCGCGGAGGTCGAGCAGCGATGTAGAGTCGGCGGTAAGGCCGATAATCATCATCTCGCCGAGAATCGACGATTGCGGGCCGAGCATAGGCGTGCCCACATTGTCGGGCATATCCTCGGCCACAGACACCAAACGCTCCGACACAATCTGCCGGGCAAGGAACACATCCGTGCCCCAGTCGAATTCTACCCACACCACGGAGAAACCGGTGGTCGACGACGAGCGCACGCGCCTCACGTCGGTGGCGCCGTTCACGGCCGTCTCGATAGGATATGTCACAATTTTTTCAACTTCTTCGGGAGCCATGCCCGGAGCCTCGGTCATGACAACGACCGTAGGAGCGTTAAGGTCGGGGAAAATATCAACCTCGGTGCGCGTCAGGGTTATAACCCCTGCTACAAGCGCCACCGCCGTCAATATCAGCACAGTCAGCCTGTTCCTTAACGAAAAATTTATAATTCTGTTTAACATGATTTTCAATTACGAATTACAAATGACTAATGACTAATTATTACATTCATTGCATTAACTCTTTTTTGCAAAATTCTTTTTACTTAGTCTTATCGTTTCTTTTGTTAATCTTATCAGTCAAAGTTTTTGTCGAGGCTATAAGCATCTTATGAATTTCCGCACAATCCTTATATAGACTTTGGTAGCCATTTTTTGTTATATATGCCGTTCTATACAATAATTCCAGCCAAAACAATGTTTCGGAGCATTCTTTTGATGCTATTTTAAGTTTATTTCTGAAATCAATGTCGCTTGAAGCAAACCGACTTTCAGCAAGATTAGCACCTATGCTTGTAGCTGATCTAAAAATTTGGTTTGCAATATGATATTGTGATTGGTCGATTAAATGTTTATATAATTTATGAATTCTTACCGCAAAATCCATTGATTTTGAGCCAAGAGGATCATTATTATTACGTTCCTCATCCATTAATAATTCGTCATTCGTCATTCGTCATTTGTCATTAGTAATTTACTTAATGATTATGTGAATGGCCTTCGGGGACGACGCCGGAGGATTCGGCAAGGCGGACGGCGGTGGCGCCGGAAATGACGACTTCGGCGCCGGGGTCAAGCCCGGAGAGGATTTCGACTCGCGCGCCGTCGGAAGCGCCTGTCTTGACGGGTACTTTATGATAGCAGTCTTCGTCGAGCCGCACAAACACGAATGTGTTGCCCTGCTGCTCGGAAATGGCGGCTACGGGCACCGATATTACATTGCCGCGCTCACGGCCCAGGAGGTAGACATCGGCAATGGCTCCCACGGGGATTGTGCCGTCGGAACGGAATGTGAAATAGACAGGGACATAGCCGGGGGTTGATGTGGCTGATACTGCCGCCGCCGAGCGGGTGAGGGTGAAAAGGCTGTCGGACGACGAGAAGCCGACACGCGCCGATGTCAACGCCGGCGCCTGTGCGGCATAACGCTCGGGCAAATCGGCGCGGAGTGTCATGTCGGCCGATGAGGCAATCTGCGCCAAGGCATCGCCGGCATTTACATACGCGCCGTCGGACACGAGAAGACTTGAAATCACGCCGGAAGCCGGAGCCTTGGCCACTCCCGAAGAAGCACCGGCGCTATATGCGGCACGGGCGGCATCGTAGGCGGCACGGGCGGCATTGTAGTCGCGCGTCGACACTATTCCGTCGGCATGAAGGGGCGTTACACGGTCGAGCTCGGCCTTTGCCGCGGCAAGGGCAAGGCGCGCAGCCTCATTGGTATTTCCGCCGGCCACGGCCGATGTGGATATTGACGCGATGGAAGCGCCGCGGCCTACCTTAGCGCCCGGAACGATACCGGAGGCGAAGCGTACAGTTCCCGACGCCGGCGCCGGCACTACGGCCGTCGACCCCGGAGCCTCAACGACAGCTCCGGATGTGTGTATCACATCGGAAAACACACCGGGGGCGACCTTCTCGGTGGCGACACCCATTTTTTCCGCCATATGCGGGTCAAGGACTATCTCGCCATGATTATGCCCTGTCGCCTCCATCTCGGCTTCTTCTTCGGCGCCATGGTGGTGATGTTTCAGCTCGTCATTATCGGCATGACATGCCGGCAAGGCCAAAGAAACCATTGCAGCGGCTGTAATATTTAATAATGTGTAAAATTTCATGACACTGTTCGTTTTGTTAATTTGTTGCAAATTTACGATATTTTTTCCGCAACCCGGTTGCATATTTCGCTATATTTGCAACCGGGTTGCAAGAAATATGCCGTAAATTTGCAACATAAAACAATAACAAAAAGATGAAAGAATTTTTCAATTCATTGCTTTTTATGCTCAACGAGATGTCGCCATATATCTTGCTGGGCTTCCTCGTGGCCGGAATCCTGCAAGCCTTTGTACGCCCCGCCATGATGACACGCCATCTTGCCGGCACAGGATGGAAATCGGTTTTAAAAGCGGCCGCCTTAGGCGTTCCGCTGCCGTTATGCTCGTGCGGAGTGTTGCCGGCGGCCGTCGCGCTTCGTCGCGGAGGAGCCTCACGCGCGGCCTCGTCTTCGTTTCTTATAGCTACGCCGCAGACCGGCGTGGATTCGATAGCCGCCACCTATGCCATGCTCGGCCCGGCATTTGCCGTGGTGCGTCCGGTTGCCGCCCTTACCACGGCATTGGCCGGAGGGTGCATGGTTGGACGCGACGAGGCAAAAAATGCAGAGCCAAAGGCCGACTGCGCCGGCTCATGCCCCGCTCCGGCTGCAAGCGAGGAGCCAAAACAGTCGTTTTGGCGCAAACTTGCCATGGCATTGCGTTACGGATTCTTCGATATGGTGCAAAGCATCGGCGGCTGGCTGGTGATAGGGCTTGTGATAGCCGCCGTAATCACCGTAGCCGTCCCCGACAATTTCTTCGTGCAGTTCAAGGATTACACGCTCATTACGATGCTCGCGGTGGTGATTGTGGCCGTGCCTATGTATGTCTGCGCCACCGGCTCCATCCCCATCGCCATGTCGCTCATGCTCAAAGGCCTTTCCCCGGGCACCGCGCTCGTGATGCTCATGGCCGGCCCGGCGGCAAACTTCGCCTCCATCACCGTCATAGCCCGCGAGATGGGACGCCGCGCCGCCGCCATATATCTTGGGTCGATAGTGGCCGGAGCCATCCTTTTCGGATTGCTCATCGACATGGTGCTCCCGGCATCGTGGTTCACTCTTGCGGGCGGAGCGCACGCCTGCGGCCACGGCGAGGCCTTCTCATGGTTCTCGACAGTATGCTCGGCTATCCTCGTGATTCTGCTCATCGTTGCCATTATATCCGGCAAACTTCATAAACACTCACATAACATAACAACCGACACTATGGAATATAAAATCAAAGGCATGAACTGCCAGCACTGCCGCGCCAGCGTGGAAAAAGGCATCGCCGCCCTCGAAGGCGTGAAATCCGTAACCGTTGACCTTGCCTCGGGCATAGCCAGCGTAGAAGGCACGGCCACCCGCGAAGAAATCGCCGCCTGCGTCCGCTCCCTCGGCTTCGACATGGAAGATTGAGAAATTACTAATGACGAATGACTAATTAATGGCCAATGGCCAATTACTAATGACGAATGACTAACTGATACCTTTTGGAGGTAAAAGTTAGTCATTCGTCATTAGTCATTAGTAATTCGTAATTTACATATCCTGGTAGAGGTCGAGAGCCGCGATGATTTCTTTCTCGGTGGCAGTGCAGTCGATGTGGGGGCTGCCCACGGCCGACAGCAATGTGAAGTTGATTTCCGAGGCCACGGCATTTTTCTTGTCGTGACGCATAAGAGCGATCAGTTCGGGATAGTCCTTGCATTGCAAGGGGAATTTCCCATAGTTTTCTTTCACATATGCGGCAAATTGCTGCATCGTCTCTGCCGGGAAATCCATTTTCAGGCGCGACAGGATTAGCTCTACGACGAGCCCCCACGCCACGGCATAGCCATGAGGCACAGGCGACTGGTGGGCCATGGCGAAACTTTCGAAAGCATGGCCTATGGTATGGCCGAGATTGAGCGTGCGACGCAGGCCTTTTTCTGTGGGGTCGGATTCCACGGTGTTTTTCTTGATGTTGACGCTTTCCTCGATAAGGCGGAGAAGACGGTCCGACGACCCGGCGCTTTCCGTCACGATGTCGTAGCGCAGAAGGTCGGCAAGCGTCTTGTCGCTGTCGAGAAGCCCGTGCTTGAGCATCTCGGCATAGCCGGAGAGCAGCTGCTGCTGGGGCAGCGTGTTGAAAAAGAGGGTGGAAATGATCACGGCCTCGGCTTCGGAGAAGGCTCCTATCTCATTTTTGAGGCCGTTGAAGTTGATGCCGGTCTTGCCGCCCACGGCAGCATCGACAGCGCCGAGGAGCGTGGTGGGGATATTGACAAACCGGATGCCGCGCTTGAATGTGGCGGCGGCAAAACCGCCAAGGTCGGTGACCATGCCTCCTCCGAGATTTATTATCACGGAATTGCGCGTGGCCTCGCCCTGCGACAGTTCTTTCCATATCTTTTGGAGCGAGTCCACATTTTTATTCGAGTCGCCGGCAAGGGTGGTTATTACGGTTGCGTCGGCAAAGGATTTGCACTGGCTTTTGAGGATTGGCAGCACGAAATGCGCCGTGTTCATATCCACAAGGACAAACACGCGCGGCGAACCGAGGTCGGCGACAAGGCTGTCGACGGCTTCTATCACAAGATTGGTGAATATCAGTTTTTGTGCCATATATACCTAATAAATAAATTGAAACGTTGTTGTATCAGATACAACAAAAAGGTCAATGTTTTTGTTTTCCCGATTCGCCGTCGCGGCCACTGTTGCGACGGATGTCGTCCTCGCGCTCGCGGCGCAGACGTTCGCGGCGTTTAAGCGAGAAATGGAGCAATACGATAGAGAGCAACGAAGCCCCTATTATGCCGAAATAATAGAGATAATTTCCGGCCCGGAACTCTCCAAAACCGATGTACGACATTACGCCGAGATACACAAGAAGCACGGCCGGAATCAGGGTTGAGCGGGGTGGTACTTTCATAAATAGACAAAAAAAGAAAGACAAAAAGTATGATCAATGGATAATGGATAGCCGAGCCGGGCGGTCGCTTCTCAGTCTTGCGGCTCGAGCGGAGTCTTGTACATCGATTGGGCGGGATTGAATTTACCGCCGGCAAGATGCTCATATATTTTAAGACATGCCCATGCGTCGAGAGCCGCATATTTCTGCTGGGCACCCGTGAGCTTGTCGGCTTCCCAGTTGGTGAGGCGTTGCGCCTTGGAAATCTTTCCGCCGAAAATTATGGCATATACTTTCTGCAACGAGATGTCGGATATGGCATAATCGTGCACCATTTCCTGCAAATCGACAAAACTGCGAGGCTCGAAATCGCTGCTGCGGTGCATCACGTGGAAATCGTCGTGGACCGACAGTCCCACTTTTGTGATGCTTTCGTCCTCAATCAACTTGCACAGCGCATCGGGCATGCCAATAAGGTTAAGACGGAAAAGATAACAGCGGTCGGGGGTGGAGAGCTGCATGAGCGCCACTTTGTAAACGCGGCCTTTACGAAACGAAGGCCGTGTCTCGGTGTCGAAGCCGATTACTTTGTGACGCATCAGATCACCCACGGCCTCGGCCACCTTTTCTTCGGTGTCGACAACCGTGATTGCCCCGGGAAATGAAATCACGGGCAATGCGTTGATTTGCTCTTTGGTGATTGACAATCGGTAATTGAACATGGCTGCAAAGTTACTATTTTCCGTGCAATTATCAAAATTAAATTGCCCTAACCCCTGTGATAGTCACTACCCTCTCCCATTATAAACACGGGCTTCCCCCGATGGAGGAAGCCCGCGCAGTAAGGTGTAATCTTTAAGCGAAGCCTAACCGGGCTTACTTGCGGATACCAAGCTCTTTTTGTGCGATGATGGCACGGTAGCGGTTGATGTCTTTGCGCATCAGGTAGTCGAGCAGACGACGACGCTTACCTACCAGCATCTTAAGAGCGCGTTCGGTGGTATGATCTTTGTGATTTGACTTCAAGTGTTGAGTCAAATGAGCAATACGGACTGAGAATAATGCAATCTGTGCTTCAGGTGAGCCAGTGTCAGTCTTGCCCTTACCGTACTTCTCGAAGATCTGTACTTTTTCTTCAGAATTTAAATGCATTCTTTCGGATGGGTTAGTTGGTTAATATTGTTTGTTTGATGCCTTTCCCATAGAAAAGGCGGTGCAAAGGTAGGATTTTTTTTTCTCCCATGCAAGTTTTTTCTCACTTTTTCTTGTCTTTTCGTTTTATAATAGTAATTTTGAGGCGATTTTCCATTCAGAACCACCTGTTATGATATTCTATTTCTCGGGCACAGGCAACAGTTTGATGACGGCCCGGCGCATCGCCGCGGCCATCGGGGGCGAGTGCGCCGACATAGCCGGCATTGTCGGCGGCGCCACGCCGATGCCTTCCCCCGCTCCGGGCGAGCCGGTCGGCCTGGTATGCCCGGTCTACTTCTTCGTGCTGCCCGATATCGTGGAGCGTTTCATATCCATGCTCTCGCCTTTGGGCAGCAGCTACACATTCGCGGTTGTCACATACGGCACTATGACAGGCATGGCCACGGCCCGGATGCGCCGCCTGTTTGCCGGACGGGGCATTGCCCTCAACGCTGTTTTCTCAGTGCGCATGGTGGATGTGTGGACGCCGATGTTCAATCTCACCGACAGTGCCGCCTGCCTGCGACGCACAGATGCCGCCATCCCAAAAATCGACCGCATTATAAATATGATACGCGCACGTGCAAAGAAGGGCAATCCGTCTTTGCCGGCCTTGTTCGTTCCGCTCGGCCGCAAAGTCTACGACAGCCAACGCGCCACTTGCCATTTCCGGCTCGTCGACGACCGCTGCATCGGCTGCGGCCTGTGCGCCCGCGGCTGCCCGGCAGGAGCCATCGAAATGCAAGCCGACAGGCCTTTCTGGCACAAAGAACGATGCACGCTTTGCCTGCGATGCCTCCATCGCTGCCCGGGATTTGCCATACAGTACGGCCCGAACACTGCCCGCCACGGCCAGTTCATCAACCCATACATAAGCCCGCGCGACCTCTGACAAGCCTCTTTCAGGAAACCACGTTTTATACCGATTTTTTGTTAAAAATATGTTAAATTCATTTCCCGGTTATATTAAATCAATATTTTATCATTGCATTTAGCCATTCATTGTGTATATTTGCACGTTCTTAGGCTCCCTGCCCCCAAAACGATAAGACGTGTCGGCAGGTGTGATTCATCAATCTGGAAATGAAAGAAAAATTATTCCGGGGGATTTACAACTCGTCCCTCATCAAAAAATTCCTTGCCTCTCCATCGCCAAGCTGGCTCGTATGGTTTGCCGACACTGTTATCGTGTTATTGTCCTGCCTGCTTACCGTAGTGTTCGGCTCCGGCAAAACCTCATATCCTTCAATTTGGTTTGCAATTCCGATGAAAGTGACGGTGTGCGTGGCAGTGTATGCCGCCATCAACACTCTTTTTGCCACCTACCGGTATGTAGTGCGCCTCTCGTCGCTTATCGACGTGGCCCGTACAATAAAACTTATCCTGGGCGCCTCCATTGTTTTAGCGATTATATCCACCGCGACATGGATAGCGACAGGCGTATCATACATTTCATTCTGGAATATCTTCGTAATAGGCGTAATATCGTTCTCGATGATGACCCTGATGCGTCTTTTCATCAAGAGCATGTATTCATTCCTGATGCAACCGGGCAAAGTGCGCAAGCGCGTCGTTGTGCTTGGCACACATATCGACTCCCTTATGCTTGCCGCGGCATTAAAAAATGAAATCGACGGCTCATACACTCCGGTGGCCTTGCTCTCGCGCGGCACCAACCCTCCGAAAACAGCCAACGGTATTCCAATCTTCAAACTGAACCCGGACACTGTCGAGGAAACATTCCGGTTTCTTCGTGCCGACACTCTGATTTTCACCTCGTCGCAAATGGAGCTGATGCGTCAGCAACTTGCCGACATATTCCTGTCGCATTCCATAAAACTGCTTATGTTCAGCAGCGTGGAAGAATTTTCGATGCCCGACGACGACAATAACGACCACAACATATCGGCTCATGTGCAGAACATACACATCGAAGACCTGCTTGGCCGCGCCCCCATCAACACGGGCAACAAAAAAGTACGCGAGGTGTATTTCCAACAGACGGTAATGGTGACAGGAGCCGCCGGCTCTATCGGAAGCGAGATTGTGAACCAGCTCGCGTCGTTCGGAGCCAAAGACCTTGTGCTTATCGACCAGGCCGAGACTCCGATGCACGAACTGCAACTGCATATGCAGGAACGCCATCCGGGCATAAAAATCCACCTCTTCATCGGCGACATCGCCAACCGCGAGCGCATGGAGCAGGCTTTCAAGAAGTACCGCCCTCGCTATGTGTTCCACGCCGCCGCCTACAAGCATGTGCCCATGATGGAAATAAACCCGTCGGAGGCCGTGTGCACCAACATTTTCGGCACAAAGAACATTGCCGACCTGGCTGTGAAATATAATGTCGAAAAATTTGTGATGGTATCCACCGACAAGGCCGTGAACCCCACAAATATCATGGGCGCGTCGAAACGCATTGCCGAAATCTACGTGCAGTCGCTCTTCTTCAAACTCCGCCGCAATACCGACGGCCCCACCACTCAATTTATCACCACGCGATTTGGAAATGTGCTCGGCTCCAACGGCTCCGTCATCCCCCTTTTCAAACGCCAGATTGAGGAAGGCGGCCCCGTCACGGTGACTCACCGCGACATCATCCGCTATTTCATGACCATCCCCGAGGCCTGCTCGCTCGTGCTCGAAGCCGCATGCATGGGCGCAGGCGGCGAAATATACATTTTCGACATGGGCAAGCCGGTGAAAATCTACGACCTTGCCCGCAAGATGATTTCCCTTGCCGGGCTGCGTCCCGACATCGACATCAAGATTGTCGAGACCGGCCTGCGCCCCGGCGAGAAACTTTACGAGGAGCTTCTCTCCGACAAGGAGCGCACCATCGCCACTCATCACCGCCAGATCATGATTGCCAAGGTGGTGACTTACGACTACGACAACGTGGTCGGGCAGCTCGACGAACTCGAACGCGACATCCACACAGCAAATCTCCACGACATTGTGGCCCAAATGAAACGCATCGTTCCCGAATTCGTGTCCAACAATTCGAAATGGGCAGAAATCGACAAAGAACTCGCCGCTCAGGCCAACAATTAAAGAGGTTTCCAATCATAACACGTTTCCCTATGAAAAAAATCATCACATTCTGCCTCATCGCCATCATGTCTTGTTCGCAGGCATCAGCTTTCGACCTGTCTTCCTTGCTCCAAGGCCTGGAAAAGGCTTCGAAAAGCTCCGGCGACTCCACCACGCAATCCACCGGTTCAAAAGACAAAACGTCCAATGCCCTCGGCGGCCTCGGCACTCTGCTCGGCGGCGTCGTGGAAAGCCTCACCGCCACATCAAGGCTTACCCCGGCCGACCTTGTAGGCACATGGACCTACTCTGCCCCGGCTGTTACCCTCGACAGCGACAACGCCGTCCAAAAAATCGGCGGAGCAGCCGCAACAGCCGCCATCGAGCAAAAAATAGCCCCTTATTATAAACGTGCAGGAATCACCAACCTTGTGCTCACTGTCGAGGCCGATTCTTCTTTCACGATGAAGACAAAGCTGTTCACACTCAAAGGCACTATCGCCACAGCCCCCGACGACGGCAAACTCATATTCAACTTCAAGGCTTTCAACAAAATAAAAATTGGCGAGGTATCTACCATGGTTTCAAAATCGGCCAACACCCTGTCGCTCACTTTCGACGCCTCGCGCCTGCAAGGCATCGTGACAAAAGTGTCGACGCTCTCTCAAAACGCCTCGATACAGTCCATCGCCAAACTCCTGGCTTCTTACGACGGGGTTTATGTCGGGTGCAAACTTAAAAAGGAATAAATCGATTTAATTCGACTTAAATCGATATATATCGAGATAAATCGAAATAAATCGAGATAATTCGAGATAATTCGAAAACTTAGCCTCATCCTCATTCGTTTTATCGTCAAAAACGAGTTTTGAAGAATAAGTTGAAATATTACAAGAAGCGGTGGGATTATTCCTTCAACCGCTTCTTCTCTCATTTCGACGGACCTGTTTCCACATTGGGCACGGCTATCGATGTGGCTTCCTCCGTGGCCTCGCTGCTGGCTCTTGTCTCAATGGCCATACGGGCCGGCTATGAATTGTCGGCCCCGGACGCCGCCATGCTCGACGCGGTGTTGCGCGTGGCCCTGTCTGTATTCTTTATCAACATTGTCTTTTCCACACTTTTCCGCCGCAGAATCCGCCGGCAGACAAAGCGCGTGGTAAAATGGATTGTCGACATCCCGATTGTCCTGGCCGTGCTCGCGTGGGCATATCCTATACCCGACCATCCATGGATTCCGTGGCTCAAAACGATTCTTTACAGCCGCAAATTCCTGTTTTGCGCCCTCGCGGCCTACTCCGTTGTCGACCTCAGCTACACGCTCTCGCGCCTCACCGACCGGCGCACAAACCCCTCGCTCATCCTGGCCTCGTCGTTTTTGGTTTTCATCATCATCGGCTCGCTTGTGCTCATGCTTCCCAAATGCACATTCGGAGGCATTTCCTATTTCGACTCGCTGTTTGTGTCGGCCAGCGCCGTGTGCATCACGGGGCTTACGTCGGTCGACATCCCGTCGACATTCACACCGATGGGCGTGGCCGTGATTGCCGTGCTGGTGCAGCTCGGCAGCCTCGGCATTATCACGTTCACGAGTTTCTTCGCCATGTTCTTCACCGGCAACACGTCGATCTACAACCAGCTTCTGCTCCGCGACGTGATCTACACCAAGAGCATGAACGCCCTTATCCCCACCCTGCTCTATGTGCTGGGGTTCACCGTGGCGGTGGAAGCCGCCGGCGCCGTGGCCGTGTTTTTTTCCATACCCGACTCTCTGCCGATGGCTCTCGACGACAAGATTGTCTTTGCCACATTCCATTCCATGTCGTCTTTCTGCAACGCAGGCTTCTCCGTACTGCCCGGCGGCATGGCCAATCCCGAGCTCATGCGCTCGTCGCAAAGCATATATGTGGTCACGTCGGTGCTCATATTCGCCGGCGCTGTCGGCTTTCCGATTCTGGTCAATTTCAAGGATATTATCGCAGGCTATATCCACAGGGCGGTGTCGCGCATCCGGCGCGTCGCCGATGAACGTCGCCCGGTGCATATCTTCGATGTGAACACCAAGATTGTGCTCTACACCACTCTTGCAATCCTCGTGGCAGGCTCGGCGGCTTTCTTTTTTCTGGAATACGACAACACTTTGGCCGGAATGTCGCTGTCGGACAAGATAATACAGTCGGTGTTCAATTCGCTCATACCGCGAAGCGCAGGGTTCGCCTCTGTCGACCCGGCCCGGTTCCTCGACGTGACACTGCTGATTGTGGTGGTGCAGATGGTGATTGGCGGCGCGTCGCAGTCGATGGCCGGCGGCATCAAGGTAAACACCCTTGGAGCCGTGCTGCTTAGCCTCCGTTCGGTGCTGTTCGGCCACAACGGCACCACGGCCTTCCACCGCACCATAAACACGGCCTCTATCCGGCGTGCCAACGCCGTGGTGGCGCTCGCCGCATTGTCGCTTTTTGCCTATTGCGTGATTATTTTGCTTCTGGAGCCGCACATGTCGGCAAAAAGCGTTATCTTTGAAGTCGTTTCCGCCCTCTTCACCGTAGGATCGTCGCTGGGAATCACCCCCGACCTGTCCGATGCCTCAAAAGCGACGCTCTGCACCGCCATGTTTCTCGGCCGTGTCGGCATCATCTCCCTGCTCTGCGGCATGGTGGGGACTAAACGCGACATCTCTCAGCATCTCCCAAAAGACAATATTATAATCAACTGACACAATGCGCTACTTAATAATAGGACTTGGCATTTATGGCTCGAACCTGGCCCGCGACCTCACCGACATGGGACACGAGGTGATAGGCGCCGACAACAAAAAGTCGAACGTCGACGCCATAAAGGACTATATTTCCACCGTCTACCTTCTCGACGCCACCGACGAGGCCGAGCTATCATTGCTGCCCATAAAGAATGTCGACCTCGCCATCGTGGCCATCGGCGAGAACTTCGGCGCAAGCATCCGCACGGTCGCGCTGCTCAAGAAATTAAACGTGAAGCATATCTACGCCCGAGCTGTCGACACTCTCCACGAATCAATCCTCGAAGGGCTCGACATCGACCGCATCCTCACTCCCGAGCAACGCGCCGCGCGCGACCTCACCTCGGAAATGGGCCTCGGCTCCAAAGTGCAGACTCTCGCGCTCGACTCCGACCACTATGTCCTTAAATTCCGCGCCCCCGAAGCCTTCGTCGGCCTGAAATATGCCGACGTCGACCTCAACGGCTCCTATCATCTCACCCTTGTGGCTGTGGCTCGCCCCGTCAAGTCGAAAAATATGCTTGGTATCGACCGCCGCGAATATCGCGCAATCGACGCAATCGACCCCGACGACAAAATCACCGCCGACGACCTGCTCGTGTGCTACGGCACGAAAAAAGCATATTTCTCACTTTTCGAAACCACTTCTCCGACATGAACCCCTCCATATGGATAGCCGCCCGCCTGCGCCTCAACGACACCGGCTCGGGCGCCAACACCACCGGCGTGGCCATCGCTTCTATCGGCGTGGCCGTAGCCGTGGCCGTAATGGAAATCACCCTCGGCGTGGTCATGGGATTCAAGACCGGCATCACCGACCGTGTGCTGGGTTTCGACCCCGAAGTGTCGGTGCTCCCGGCCTACGACTACCCCTCCGGCGAGTCCGACCCTCATATCTCGGCATCGCCGGAGCTGCTCGGATATATCGCTTCCTCTTTGCCGCAGGCATCGGCAAGCATAAGCCTCAGCCAGCCCGGTATAATCAAAACCGACTCCGACTTCGCCGCCCTCTATTTCATGGCATCCGACACCACGCACGATTTCTCGTTCGAGCGCGGAAACATCGTCGACGGCACTTTCCCCGACTACTCCGACCCCCGGCAAGCCAACAGCATCGTCGTATCGTCGGCCACGGCCCGTGCCCTCGGCCTCTCAACGGGCGACAAAGTTAACGCCTGCTTCATCGTGAACGAGGCCGTGAAATTGCGCCGGTTCACCATCGCCGGCATCTACGAATCCGGATTCGAGGAACGCGACAATACCGGCGCCTACGCGTCGCTCCGCGCCATGCAGTCGGTAGCCGGAGTCGACTCTCTGTCAGGCACCCGCATCGACATACGCTTCCCCGGCTCTCTCGCCGACATTGAAGACGGAGCCTCCCGATTGCAGCAGACCCTTGTCGACGCCTATTCCGCCGGCTCGATACCGCAACTCTACCCCGTCGACAATATCCGCCACACCGGAGCCGTGTTCTTCAACTGGCTCGACCTGCTCGACACCAACGTCGTCGTGATATTCATCCTCATGATATGCGTCGCCGGCTTCACCCTCGTATCGTCGATGTTCATAATCATTCTCGACCGCATCCCCACAATCGGCCTGCTGCGCTCGATTGGCGCCCGCAAATCTATGGTAGAGCGCATCTTCGTGGTCATGGCCATGCGCATCGTGGCCATCGGCCTGGCGGCCAGCAACATAGTCGGGCTCGGATTCCTCATATTCCAGCAGCATACCGGGCTGTTCAAGCTCGACCCGAAGATGTACTACCTGTCAACCGTCCCCGTGCAAATAAATCCGGCATGGATGCTCGTCCTCAACCTCGGAGTCGTGGCCGCCGCCTACCTCATCCTCATTCTCCCCTCACGCCTGGCTGGCTCCGTGTCGCCGGCATCTACACTCCGGTATGAATGAACGATTTTGAAATCTTTTTGCTCATTTAATTGTTTTTAAGACATAACCGGCACTTTTTTACAGCGTTTAGCCTCGCAAATCTTAAAAAAAAGACTTAACTTTGCATTTTCAACTATCCAATTTATGAGTAATTCTCACGAACTTTATCAACTTATCATAGAAGGCATCCAAGAACGCAAAGGGCGCGACATCACGCTCGTCGACATGATGCACATCGAAGATGCCCCTACCCCGCTGTTCATCATAGCCCAAGGCACATCAGCAATGCAAGTTGCCGCTATTGCCGACTCCGTGCGTGAATACGTTCAGGAGAAATCGGGCGTGAAACCCTACAACTACGACGGCTACCGCAACGCCGAATGGATTGTAATCGACTACGGACACATCCTCGTGCACATTTTCGTGCCCGAAGCCCGCCAGCGTTACAATCTTGAAGAACTTTGGGCCGACGCCGTGATTACCGACATTGAAAATCTCGATTAAAATGCCTACAAATCCCTTTTCCAATAATAACGGCAAGAAAAAGAAAAACCCGTTCGGATTCAGCATTTTCTGGATGTACGCCATAATCCTGATTGTGCTCGGAGGTTTCTTTTATCTTGAAGACAACTCCATCTCCAAAGAAGTAACATACTCCGAATTCGAAAACTATATCGTGCGCGACCACGGCATCACCGAAATCACCGTGTTCACCGACAAAGGCATGGCCGAAGGCGTGCTCACCGACTCTCTCGCCGCAAAACTGTTCCCGCAATACGCTCCCGGCGAAGGAATGCACGCCAAAGTGGAGACCGTCGTGCCGTCGGCCGACAAGCTTTCCGACAAAATCGACGGCTGGAAAGCCATGGGCTATTTCCCCGCCGACGGCAATGTCAAGTTCGAACGCTCGGGAAGCATGATGTCGATGCTCTTCGCCTTCGGTCCCGTAATCCTGCTCGTGGCCCTGTGGTTCTACATGATGCGCAAGATGTCGGGCGGTGGCGCCGGCGGAGGCGGAGGCGTATTCTCCGTGGGCAAATCCAAGCCCCAGGTCTTCGACAAGGACAGCGCCAACAAAGTCACGTTCAAGGACGTGGCCGGCCTCTCGGAAGCAAAAGTGGAAATCGAAGAAATTGTAGAATTCCTCAAAAACCCCAAGCGATACACCGACCTCGGCGGTAAAATCCCCAAGGGAGCACTCCTCGTAGGCTCTCCCGGCACAGGTAAAACGTTGCTCGCCAAGGCCGTGGCCGGCGAAGCCGACGTGCCTTTCTTCTCGATGTCGGGTTCCGACTTCGTGGAAATGTTCGTAGGCGTCGGCGCCTCGCGTGTCCGCGACCTCTTCCGCCAAGCCAAGGAAAAAGCGCCTTGCATCGTGTTCATCGACGAAATCGACGCCGTGGGCCGTGCCCGTGGCAAAAACCCCAACATGGGCTCCAACGACGAGCGCGAGAACACCCTCAACCAGCTTCTCACCGAAATGGACGGCTTCGGCGGCAACAGCGGCGTAATCGTGCTCGCCGCCACCAACCGCGCCGACATACTCGACAAGGCCCTGCTCCGTGCCGGACGTTTCGACCGCCAGATCTATGTCGAACTCCCCGACGTCAACGACCGCGAGGCCATATTCCGCGTCCACCTGCGCAACATCAAGGTGGCCGACACACTCGACGTGACTCTGCTCGCCCGCCAGACCCCCGGATTCTCCGGCGCCGACATAGCAAACGTGTGCAACGAGGCCGCTCTCATCGCGGCGCGCCACAACAAAAAAAGCGTCACCATCGAGGACTTCAACGCCGCCATCGACCGCATAATCGGCGGCCTCGAAAACAAAAACAAACTTGCCACCAACGCCGAAAAGCAAATTATCGCCTTCCACGAAGCCGGACACGCCACCGTGTCGTGGCACCTCCAATTCGGCGACCCCCTCGTCAAGGTCACAATCGTGCCCCGAGGCAAAGCCCTTGGCGCGGCATGGTATCTCCCCGAAGAACGCTACAACTATCCCGCCCAGGCCCTGCTCGACCAGATATGCTCGCTCATGGGCGGACGCGCCTCCGAAGAAATATTCACCGGCACCGTCACCACCGGCGCGCTCAACGACCTCGAACGCGCCACCAAGATGGCCACAACCCTCGTGCTCTATTACGGCATGAGCTCCCGCCTGCCCAACATAAGCTACTACGACTCCACCGGACAGGCCTACGGATTCTCCAAGCCATACTCCGAAGAACGCGCGCGCATCATCGACGAAGAAGTGTCGCGCATCCTCGCCGAGCAATACGAGCGCGCCAAGCAAATCCTCAACCAATACCACGACGGCCTCAAAGAACTCGCCGACGAACTCTTCGACCGCGAGACCATCTTCACCGCCGACGTAGAGCGCATCTTCGGCCCGCGCCAATGGACATCGCGCACCGACCAGATCATCGCCGAGCAAAAACAGCGCGACGCCGACAAAGCTCCCGAAGCCACCCCGCCGGCCGACAC
>VSPD01000019.1 GCA_009775125.1 Muribaculaceae bacterium
ATTCATTTGTATTTGATAATTCGTTATATTAACTTAAGTTTCAACTACTTCTGTAATTTTTACCGAATCATTGTAAATAGGCTCGTAGCCTTAATATTCTATCGGAGCTTGCAGCTTAGGCTGGGAGAGGCCTTAACGCTTTCTAGTCTCGAGGACTGGTTTACTCCTGGTTTCCTCTCCCGGCCATCAGTCTTTCCCTTTTTACAACAAAGGTAATAAAGACTGATTTAGCTTCATAAGATTTCGGTTAAAATCCGACCGCCTCTCTTGGCTTTTTTAAGACGAATTTGCCATTTTCCCACTTGCTGCTGCAAAGTTAGAGTTTACTTACGCTTGATTCTTGGCTATCAGAAATGTGGCAATTTCTAAACCATCGTCAGGAATGAAGTAACGGTAGATGTCTTCGGGTATGATTTTTGTACCCTTTGCTTTGGATAGGCGCCGGTCAATCCAAAGTATGGGTGTCATATATCATACGGCGTGGGCTCTGCGTTACTCGTTCTACGATGAAACGGCGAAGCCACATGCCTTGATAGCGGGACGAGTAGCAAGTACGGATCCTGCGCTTTTTGTTTTTACCCGTATGCAAAGGGGTTCGGCATACACAATCATTAATATATGGAAAAAGATATTTTCAATCTTTCAGCCGACATGATTAACCGTCTGGAACAGGCTGCCGCTACGGTCAACAAAGTTGACGAGTCTATTACCGTTGCCGACAGCTGCGTTTGCTGCGGTAGCGGTATCTGCTGTGTAGGCATCGCCGACGATTAATCCTTAGAAAAAACATTGCGTGTCTGTTGGCGTTTCGCTTGCTTGCAGACACGCAATGTTCAGCATCCTTATAAATTCCATGATAAAAAACGGAAAGATATTTTATGAACTGTGCCTTATTCCCACAGAGCGTTGCAATCTTAATTGCACATATTGTC
The DNA here is from genome assembly GCA_009775125.1 of Muribaculaceae bacterium. Lineage (GTDB taxonomy): Bacteria > Bacteroidota > Bacteroidia > Bacteroidales > Muribaculaceae > CAG-873. Next base: position 933 of record VSPD01000019.1, read on the forward strand.
TGGTGAACAAGACTGCGGGGCATAGCATGAGTTTTGACACGGCCCGCGAACAAATCGACCGTATGATGCACGAAAGGGGCGACTTTGCAGGATACGAGGTGTCGTTTATGGGCGGAGAGCCATTCCTCGCGTTTCCCCTGATTAAGGAAATAGTGGAATATTGCCACACAACTTATGGCCGGGAAGCCATAAGATTTTCCACCGTTACCAACGGAACGCTCGTGCACGGAGATATTCAGCAATGGCTTGTCGACCACCGTGATTGCTTCTTCCCCACGGTAAGTGTCGACGGCGAGAAGGCGACGCACGACGCACATCGATGTGGAAGTTTCGACCGTATCGACCTTGATTTTTTCGCGTCCTATGAGGCGCCTGTCGCCAATATGGTTGTTTCGCCACTAAGCCTGTCCGCGCTTGAAGAAAATGTGAAATTCCTGGAGTCACGAGGCTTCTACGTAAAAACTTTCCTTGAAGAAGGCACGGGATGGAGAAACGAACATTTGCCGCTGTTTGCCGATAGCCTTATGCGCCTTATTACGTATTATCTTGAAAAGCCGGAGGCTATGCCAACGACTATGCTTTCCAATTCTTTGTACTTGCTTATGGACGAAGACAAGCCTATGGCGTGCGAAAAGGAGGCTTATAGTTATGCCGTGGATACCTTCGGTAACCGATACGACTGCCATCGCTGCATGCCATTCGAGCAAAACCCCGACTTGCCGATTCCCGCAAAGTATATAAACAACCTGGGCAGAGTCAAGTATATAAACGATGCGTGTCGTTACTGTTTCATAAGTTATATGTGCAATGCTTGTCCTGCGTCAAACGCCGCGAGGATTGAGCGTCCCGAATTGGCCGACGTATATTGCCGTCAGCGTAAGGTCCTGTATCGCGCGCAGGCTTATTTCTATCTTATGGCCTTGGATTCCGGCAAGAACCATCGGTTTATCAACAGGATGTCGGGCAACAAACTTCGTAAAACAGTAGAGGCTGCCAAAATTATTTTGCAGACAATCGACTCTGCGCACTCCTTCTGACATGGAAATACGCACAATATTCATAATGGCGACATATAACTGCAACTTGAATTGCAGTTATTGCTACGAGCCGGTGAAGATACGTCGTACCATAAATGTGGAGCGGCTCAAGAAGCAACTTGCGAATGAATTTGCAAAAGAGGAATTCGATGGATTTACTCTTACTTTTCACGGAGGGGAGCCGTTTTTGGCGTTTGCCGAAATAAGAGAAATATGTGAGTGGGCATGGGAAACATATCCGGATTTGGAATTGAGATGCAAGGTTGCAACAAACGGCACGGTTCTCACTGATAGAATCCGCGAATGGCTTACGGCTAACCGCCACCGCTTCTCCGTAGGGCTTAGCCTTGACGGCAAGGAGGCAACTCACAATCGTAATCGTTGCGGTTCGTTCAAATTGATAGATATGCCTTTCTTCCAATCCCTGGGAACCGTGACGGTTAAAATGACCGTTAGCCCTGAAGCTGCTGCCGAGATGTTCGATAATTTCTTGTTTCTCGAAGAACTGGGGTTTGCCGCATCGCCAACGCCTGCTCAGGAAGTGGAATGGAGCCGGGATGCCCTCGATACATATCGCCGGCAAATCAAATTATTGGCTGACTGGCAACTTGCCAACCCCGAAAGGGAACTCTTGACAGTATTTAGAACTAAACTCGACAAATTCTCCGACCGGTCGGGGGAGTCACGCTGGAATTGTGGCGCCGGATATTATGAAATAGCCTACGACATCGACGGCAACCGCCGTTTGTGCCATGCCTTTGTGTCGAACTTCGCTTCGCATGAAGACGATGAAAAGGTGGCGAAGATTTTACAAGAATCGTCGGCAGAGAAAGAATTGGCCGCTTGTTCGGATTGCCGCCTCAAAAGGGCGTGTGCGCCGTGTATAGGATTGAATTATGTGCGCCGCGGGTCGATAGACGTCGTGCAACCTTCGTTTTGCGCGTTGGTGAAAATCGGAATGGAGGCTACGGCTTATCTTTATGCCCGGGCGATGTCTGATCCACGGAGCTATTGTTGGATGCGTGAATTGTCGCCCGTCCGGCTCGGAATCATTAGCCAAGGGATAAAGCACGTATTTGAATTATGATATACACCAGTGCTGTAAAACAAATTCATATCATCGCCTCGTCGCGGTGCAACCTCCGTTGTGGCTACTGCTACGAAAGCAACAAGGATAACAGGGATATGGATGTCGACAAAGTACTTCCTGCGTTGGCGGCAGAAATCAACGCGACAGATGCCGGCAAGCCTGTCGTGCTGTCGATGCACGGTGGAGAACCAATGTTGGCAATCAGGCAAATAAAGATATTATCGACGGCGATGTGGGAAATGTTCCCCGACCGTAAGATATATGTGAATATAATTACCAATGGAACAGTGCTTACGGATGAAATCCGGCAATGGCTGAAAGAAAACCGAATGCGAGTGGACGTGGCTGTGAGTATCGACGGCTTACCCGATGTGCACAATCGGTGCCGATGTGGCAGTTATGAAAAAATCGATTTTGACTTTTTCTGTTCATTGCACCCTCGGGTTTATGCCAAGATGACAGTGGCACCTGGCGAAATAATGCATATGACGGCTGGGTTCGAGCATCTGTACAATATGGGTTTTATGCCCAATATGACTCTTGCCGCCGAGTGTGAGTACTCTGAGGAAGATTTGGGCGCGTTAGCAGTTGAACTTGATAAAATAATAGACTTTTACCGAACGCACACCGAAATTCCGGTGACTGAAATGCTTGATATACCTTTCGAACGAATGTCGTCTAAAACCATGCCTCCAAGACATCGTTGCGGCATCGGTGGAGGCAGGGCGGCTTTTGATATAGAGGGCAACCGCTATCCATGTCAGACTTTCATAAGTGATTTCTCGAAACCTTATGTCGCGGACGAATACGCTGCCGTGGAGAATCGTATCGGCGCCTGCCGGTGGGAGGAGATATTCCCGGAATGCCGGGATTGCAAGGTGCAGGAATTGTGTCCGTCATGTTACGGTCTCAATCATTCCAACCGCGGCGACATAGGGCGAATTGATTGGACGCTCTGCAAGACAACTTACATACGTTTGGCTGCTGCCGCGCGGCTCTGGGCAGAATTGATAATAAACAAGGACAAATACCCTTGGATTGCCCAAACAATATCCGACGAAGAACTTGGACTCAAATCCGACGGAATCCTTAATTTCATCAAACGAAACCACAAATAACATAGGAATGCTATCAGCAAAAAACTTAATAGGCAAAAAGAATTTCTTGTATGGGGTAGTTTATACTCTCGAGCCGCATATAGACAGACTTCTTAAAACGACATCAACGGCTTATGTTGAGGATGCAGTCGAATTATATGGCAGGGTCGTGGATCGCCTTTTGGCGGAAGGGATGGGATTGTACGATTCGTCGAATGCGTCTATCCATAGGGAATTCGAAAGGGGATTTAATCGGATGCCATTGGTAAAGAATCCATTGGAAAAGAGACCGATAGATCCATTATATTATTTTTTGCCGGAGAGCATATATGACCCTTATCAGCTTTATATTGAATATCGTAATATTGGCGGCAAAGGGTACGCCTATCCTTCCGGGCAACCATATTATGAAGAGGCATCCACCATATATCCATTTCGCCATAAGAGCCTTTTCAAAAACTCCCATTATTTTAAAATATGTGACGGAAAGGAATTGCTTGAAATTCAGATTGGGGGCGTTTTTGGAGAGAAGATAATACTTTTGTACTATCCTGATCAGGATGACAAGACCACTTATTGGCTTGTGACCCCGGATGTGAATGAGGTGCATGGGAAGCCGCATAGGTGCAGTCGGATGTACCCTTATAGTGAAAGGCCTTTTCCCAGACCAAAGCGGGATAAGGTCGAACAAGAAATAAGTAAGATTATGATGGATAATGCTATGCGGAGTTTGCAGGCAACTCTTGCCAAGCCGCAAAAGCCTGCCAAAACGAAAAGTAAGTCGATATGGACGCGGTTTGTCGACTGGCTTAATAACTTAGATTGACAGATGAATTTGCTTTTATGAAACCTTACAAGGCGGAGGCTCCCGAGGCAACGGTGGAGCGCATACGGAATATATTGGAAAGGCACGGCATCGAGGTGGAGGAAAAACGCCGCGAAGATGCTTCCGGATTGTTCTTTTCGGTGCGCTTGCGCCTTTCGTCCGGCAAGTTGCCGGCAATGGATATCGGCACCAACGGAAAAGGACGGTCTATGGCATATGCTTTGGCGAGCGCATATGGCGAACTTATGGAACGTTTGCAAAGTTTGGTAGTGTTCGGCCTTCGTGATTGCATTCCTAAAAAATTGTCGGGATTAAAGTATTCTTATGCTCCGGATGAAAAGGTTTTGGCGGGCAATGAATTCCGCGAAGCATTGCGGCGATATGTTTCCGTTCAGGAAGACAAGGCTCTTGCGTGCTATTCAGAGCAAAAAGAGGTGGGCGTGCCGTTTCTGAGGGTTAATGATGGCGAAAAGATTTTTCTGCCGATGCGGATTATCACCCATTCTTGCGGATCAAACGGCATGTGTGCCGGCAACACTCCGCAAGAGGCTATATTGCAAGGGCTTTGCGAGATATTCGAACGCTATGCGCTGAGGTTGATATACCATCGCGCTTTGACACCGCCGCGCATCGACAAATCAGTGCCTGTTGGTGAAGCGTTGATTGAAAAAATAAAGATTCTCGAACATAGGGAGAATTGCTCGATTGAAATAATGGACTGTTCTTGTGGAATAGGTCTGCCTGTTTATGGTCTAAGAATAATAAGCAACGACGGAAGCGCATATCAATTCCATTTGGGCTCGGACATGGTGGCGGAAGTTGCCGTGGAGCGGATTGTTACGGAACTTCTTCAAAACCGGGAGCATATCGAAATGCGGAAGTTCGACATCAAATTGCAGCAGAGGCTTTGCTCGGACTTGAAGCTGATAGAAACCGAACGAGTGAAATACAGTTTCAAGGACAATTACGTGCCTTTGAGCATCTTCGGAAGCGAGCCGAGTTACGAAGCGGCAGTTTATGATAAACGACGTGGTATTTCCGATGAACAGGATCTTGCCATCGCTATCCGTCTTATCTACGATTTGGGAAAAGAGATGTATGTGCGCGACAATTCGTTCCTTGGTTTTCCGGCATATACAATTTATGTGCCCGGAATGTCGGAGCTTATCAATGTAGAGTCGACCCGATGGTTGGAAACGTCGTTTGAGAAGTCAGCCGAAATAGCGGTTATCTCGCATCGGTTAACGTCTGCCGTCCAAAAGGATGTAGATGTATTGTTGGACAATCTCTTGCGTTTCAACGGCCCTGCATTTCTCGAATGGTTTGTCGGAGGGGATGTATGGGCCACAGGTGAACCACGGTTTGTAATTGGCATTATTGCCGCGTCGCAACGACGTTGGGAGGCGGCAATGCGCATGTTGGAGCCGTTGGTGCAAGATTGCAGGCATGACAAGTTGCGGCGCATATATTCCTTTTATTATGATTATTGCAGCATTGCTGTGGCGGGGAACAATCCTATGGATTATTTGACAGTGATTTATGGCAAGGACGATGCCGTTTCGCTTGAAAAAATACTTTCGGAGAACAGGTGGAGAGAAGTTTTCAATTTTACGAACTGCTTCGATTGTGCCCGGTGCGCCTATCGGAAAGATTGTGCAATGGAAGATTATGTTGAGTTGTTGTGTAAATTGGAAAAAATATACGCGAAAAATATACCTGATTTAGAGAATTTGTCAACGATTCTCGACGACAGGTATCGGAATGTGGTCCGGAAAGGAGGAGATGAATGGATAAAAGATGCGTAATAGTGGTGCTTCCGCCAATAAATGTGCTGATGCCGTCGCCGGGGTCGGAGGCTGTAAGGGCACACGCCATCCGGCATGGTGTGGATTGCCGGATATTATACGGAAATATCATGTTAGGACGGGATGGCATGATAGATGAGACATGGCCGAATTTCTACCGGTTGCTCCCCTTCATTTGCCTATATCACAGTCTTGTATCCAGCGATGAAGACGCGTTCGGTCGTGCTGTATGCGAACTTATGAAATTTATGCAAATGTCAAAGAACGAGGTTTTGGAATTCCTTAGCAGGTTGTGCAGATATCTCGAAAATTTTGTCGAGGGACTTGCGGCCTGTCATCTGGTGGCTTTTTCCTCGAAATTCCACCAATGGGCTGCTGTTGCAGTCGTTGCTCATTTGATAAAAGCGCGCTTTTCGGAAACTAAAATATACATGGGCGGACAAAATACCCATGCGGAAAGCAAAGCCATGGTAAAATTATGCCCCGATGTGGATTATTTCGGTTGGGGAGAAGGAGAGGTGCCATTTCTTGATATGCTGCAAAAGGTATCAAGGGGAATATTCGATGGAAACGCACGCACTATTGCTCGTAATGCAGCGTCATTGGAGCCGGGTCAGAACGCCGGAGGATACGTTAATCTCCGTGAATTTGTCCCTCTGCAATTGGATAGTTATTTTGATGCAAGAGAAGGCAGGAGGATGGAAGCGGTTTGTCTTGAACGTAGCCGCGGGTGCAATTGGAACAAATGTACGTTTTGTTTTTTGAGCCGGGGTTATAAATTCCGGGTGAAACCTGCTGAGGTGTTGAAACGTGAAATCCTGCATTACATAGAAAAATATGGTGTCACTTGTTTTCAATTTCTTGACAATGATATAGTTTGCGGCGATATTTCAGGATTTGGCGATTTTCTTGACAGTATGATTGAGATAAAGCAGTGTCACCCCGGATTTGTAATCAATATGGCGGAGTTGTCGCCCTCCGGAATTACCGACGAATTGATTAAAAAGATGGCAGCAGCGGGATTTACCAATGTGCAAATAGGCCTTGAGACGCTTTCTCCTACGGTGATTCGGAAATTTAACAAAAAGCAATCTCTTGATGAGAATCTTTGCTTCATACGTAAGGCGGTAGAGTCGGGGATGCATCCTGTTGGACTGAACATAATCATAAATTATCCCGATGAAGAAGAACAGGACATAGTTGAGTGCATGGAAACACTGGCATCGATAAGCGACCTGATAGCCTCCGGTGCCATTGAATTCCAAATGCCACACCTGATGGTGGCTCACTATTCACGGTATATGAGGGAGGTGGAAATACAAAATCTCCGGGATAAGTATACACAAAACAGATATTACAGTTTTTTGCACAGCGACAATATAACCGGGTATGACAGATTCGATGTATTCCAGTTCTCTAACCCTGAGATTGCACATGCGAAAGAATGGAAATTATTATATGATAAAATACTTTATTATAAAAAACGAGTGAATAAACATTTTTAACAAATTAACAAAATGGGATTTTTTAGTAACCTTTTTGGCGGTGGCGGTGCGAACCTTGCCTATCCGCAGCCTCATCGAGTGGCTCCCAAAAATTTGGGGGATGCTATCAATGAGTTGAAGCGTCTCTCGGGGTGTTTCGACAATATTGCTGAAGAAGCAGGATGGTTTGATGTTGAACTCATCAATCCGTTTTTTGATGCCTACAATCAGGTGATAACCATGACGCAAATATCGACATCAAGACGTATCGAACGGGTTTATCCCTTGTGTCCGGGCGGTGATCCATGTTCTGTCCTGTCTGTGCAGGGAAAACTGTTGTTTGTGGCATTTTCTCCTTTTTACGATGCGAATGAACGTTTCTATCGCCCGTTCGGAATGTTCTCCCAATTTCAGAGTCTGGATGGCGATTTCTCTATCGTGAAGCCGGACATGATGAAATATCTGGTCTACTGTAATCCGTACGGAGAGTCCGTGCTTGTGAATTATGCTAACCGTCTTTGGATTGACGGCCGTGTCCACAGAGTGTACAATCTTCGTTAATGGGGATTTACATAATTGCAGAAAAAAAGGATTTACGGGCAATCCGTAAATCCTTTTTTTCTGCAATTATGTAAATTGGAGGTTATTTTCCGGCGCGGCGGGTGAGGGCTTCGAGGTAGTAGTAGTCGGCGTAGTTGAGGGGGACGTCGATTTCGGAGCCGGCGGGGTGGTGACCGGTGGAGTGGAGGAGGAAGCCGCCGGTGCTGTGGCGCGGAGCGCGGTATGAATTGTAGAGGGTGTCGACGACGCGGTCGGCATAGTCGGTGTAGGCGCGGGCTTCGGTGGGGCCGACGTAGCGTGCGAGTTCGTAGAGGGCGGAGGCGGTGATGGCGGCGGCAGACGCGTCGCGCGGGATGGCGGCGAGGTCTTGGCCGGGTGCGGTGATGCGCGGATCCGACATGTCCCAGTAGGGGATGAGGTCGGCGGGCATGTTGTCGTAATTCATTATAAGCGAGGCGATGCCGCGGGCCATGTCGAGATATGCGAGGTCGGCTGTGTAGCGGTGGCACACTGTGTAGCCGTAGAGGCCCCAGGCCTGGCCGCGCGCCCAGACGGATTCGTCGGCATAACCCTGGGCGGTGACGCGCTCGTGGACGGAGCCGTCGGCGGGGCGGTAGTCGACGACGTGATATGAGGAACGGTCGGGGCGGAAATGGTTGTGCATCGTGGTGTTGGCATGTGCTATGGCTATGTTGCGGTAGGTGGAGTCGCCCGTGAGTTCGGTGGCCCGGAACATGAGTTCGAGATTCATCATGTTGTCGATAATCACCGGGAACGACCAGCGTTCGGCATTGTGGTCCCACGAGCGTATGGCGCCGACTGTGGGGTTGAAGCGTGTGGCGAGGGTGGAGGCGGCGGTGAGCATCACGTCGCGCATCGACTGCTCGCCGGTGAGGGCATAGCCGTTGCCGAATGTGCATCCGAGCATGAAGCCGAGGTCGTGGGTGCCGGCGTGGTTTTTGGCTTCCTCGATGCGCCACGACCATGTGAGGGCGTTGCGTCGCCAAAGAGGGTTGTGGGTGTTGCGGTAGAGGAGCCACATGGAGCCTCCGAAGAAGCCCGAGCACCAGTCGTGGGGGTGAACAAGCACAAGCGAGGAGTCTGTGGCGTTGAACGTGCGTGGGATAAACCGGCGGGCGGCGGCGTTGTCGCGGCTGCGCAGGGCTTTCTCGGCCAGGGTTATGGCGTAGGTCATCTGGTCGCAGGCGTGAGCCATGGCGTTGTCGTAGGTGGTCGGGGTGTAGTAGACGAGCGAGAATGTTTCGTCGGGGTCGGCGTCGAAGTGGCGTGTCACGGTTTCGGCAAAAAGGGCGTGGGTGCCTTCTTCGGCTTCGGGGAGGAAGCCTACGGTGCGCGCAAGGTCGGCGCACAGGCGGCGGCGCGAGCGGTCCATGCCCGAAATCTGCTGATATGGCCATGGGCGAGCGTCGTCGATATATTGGGTGAGGTAGGCCTGTGCTTTTTCTACGAGGGCGTTCGATGCCGGCAGGCCGAGGCTCTGCGACATGAGCAGGATGTCGGTGAGATGCTCGAGGTTGTATTGCGAATAGTGGTAGGCCAGGGTGCGCTTCAATTCCTCGGGCTGGGAGCCGTCGGGGAGAATTTGTGCGTCGACGCGGCGCGATGGCACGGCTTGTGCTATCTTGCGTGCGCGGTCGCGGCGTCCGGCAAAGGCGTTGAAGGCTATGAGCTGGGCGTCGTAGGCCACGGAGTGATTGTTTGCGGCCTCGGCTTCCTGCCGGCCTTGCTCCGATTTTTCCATCCAAGAGGCGAGGTCGCCTACCCAGCGGCGGATTTGTTTCTTTTCCTTGGCCGACAAGGCGTCGGAGCGGAAGAGCACTTCGGCGGCATCGAGAGTCTCGACCAGCGAATAGGTGTCGATCAGCCCCCAGCAACGCCCTTTGTCGCCGTTGTGGCCGGGAGCCACCTGCGCATATTCGAGGTTGGGGTTCATGCGGGTGGCGGGGTCAATCATCCATGCGCGTAGCTGGCGAGCGGCAGCGTCGGCATATCGCTTTTCGCCTGAAAAATACCATGCGAGAGTCAGGTCGGTGACGCTCGAGGCCATCTCAGAAAGGCGGTATCGGTCGAGAGCATATATTTCAGGGTTGGAGATGCCGTCGCGGTTGACATATGGCAGGCCGTCGGCGGTGTCAGGGTTTGGCCACATGTAGCGGGCCTGCGAAAGATAGTCGTGCATGTCGCCCGACGGGGCAGCATGAGGCTTGGTCATCACCGTGGCCGGTGCGAGCGTGGCCATGGAGTCGGCACGGGCAAGAAGCGATTCGTAAGCGGCAGTGTGGAAAGGCGACGAGCAGTTGGCGATGGAAGCCCGCACGTCGGAGAGGTGGTCCATATCCCACAAAAGCTGTGCATTGGCGGCCAAGGCCACTGTCACGGAAGAAATAAAGGCTAAAAAACGGTTCATAGAATTCAAGGAAGGAAAAGGGCGCGGAGTCACGGCCCGAAATTTAATATTAGGATTATGATTCGGTGCAAATTTACGAAAAAATCAGGATTTATTATAATAGTTTTTTCAGTTCCTCCACATCAGGCAGAGCCTCACGCAGTTTCTTCGGCATATCGGAGTTCATGCGGTATGTTGCTACGCCCATAGGTTTGGCGTAATCCTGGATTACGTATTCCACAAAATCTTTGTCGGCGGTCTTGCATAGGACAATGCCGATAGATGGATTTTCATGTGGCTTCTTCACCTTGTCGTCGAGGATGCGGAGATAAGTCATGAGTTGGGCAAGGTAGCCGGTCTTGAAATCTCCGGTTTTAAGTTCCACCACAACAAGGCAGTTCAGTTCGCGGTTGAAGAACAATAGGTCGGGAAAAAAATCGTGGGAGAAAGCCTCAAGATGATATTGGTTGCCGATGAAGGCGAAATCGCGCCCGAAGGTCATGATAAACTTCTTTACGTTGTGAACAATTTATTTTCAACAACTCGCTCGTCAATATCCTCAATATCGCGGATGCCGATTTCTTCTGTGTTGATGAAGTCGAGGAAATACTCGTCCTTGAACATGTCGAGGGCCTTAATTGCAACGCTGCTATCCTTGATGGTTTCAGAAAAATTCGAGGGCATTATACCGTAATGTTCGGCGACATTTTTTTTGATTTGCACCAATAAGAAGCGCTTATTCCATCTGTTTTCTGTGGCAAGTTTGATATATTTCCAGCGTTTTTCCGTATCTTTTACACCATTTAGGATTATCATGTGGTGACTAAAACTCAGATTGAGGAAAAATTCCATATCGTCAACCGTGGCTGACGATTTAACAGGAAACAGGGATATCGAACTAATTTCGTCAGCCGCGACTGACGAATTGACAAACATAGGAGACCACTCCTCGTAGAATATTCTCATATATTTGAGGTTGGTTTCCGAGAAACCTTTTAATCCGGGCAGTTCTTTTCGCAGTTGCTCTGAGATGGTCTTGATGGCTCCGGTTCCCCAGAATCCTTCGCGCGAATTAACAGAGATGTATCTTCCGATACCATAGTATAAAGACAGCATTTCGCGGTTTACCAATTTGGCAGCCTGATACTGGCTTCTAAGAATAGCCTCTTTTATTATATTTACCGCAACGTTATAATCGGTTGTCGGTTTTGGTGAGAATTTATCTATCTTCATGACAATGGCAAAGGTATATAAAAAACTTGAATTTATAAGACGGAAGATTTGAAGAATGTCATTGACTTGGCTGCCTTATATGAAATTTACGAAAAAATCCGTTTATGAGCCAAAAAACATTATCTTTGCAGATATTTTAATCAGCAATGGAAGAAGTTCTTGACATAAAGGAAATGCTCGACCGTGAGGCGGCAAGAATTAACAATCCCGAGTTTATCGACGCCGATCCCGTGCAGTTTCCACGGCGGTTTTCCGACGTGCGCGACATCGAAATAGTGTCGCTGCTCTGTTCTACCATAGCCTGGGGCAACCGTAAGATGATATGCCGCGACTGCGAGAAGATGCTTGCGCTTATGGACTATCAGCCGTATAATTATGTGGCCGACGAGGGCTACGAGGACCTGCCCGAGGGCAATATCCACCGCACGTTTTTCAACCGCAACCTGCGCCACTATCTCCGTGGGCTTCGCCGTATATACGCCCGGCACGGCTCGCTTCAGGATTTTGCGCGCGCCGAAGGCATTGCCGCGTCGGAGGCTCCGTCGTGGATGTTGGTGGCCGCCCTCAACCGCGAGTTGGCCGATGCCAACGGAGGGGTGCGCGACAGCCGCTGCACTCCGCAAAATCTCGACACCACGGCGCTCAAACGCGTGAATATGGCTCTACGCTGGCTTGTGCGCCGCGACGGAATTGTCGACCTTGGCGTATGGGATGTAATCTCGCCCTCGCAGCTGTTTATTCCTCTCGATGTGCATGTAGGCCGCGTGAGCCGCGGACTTGGCTTGCTCTCACGCAAGCAGGACGACCGTCGCGCCGTGGTAGAACTCACCGACACGCTTCGCCGTTTCCGTCCCAACGACCCTGTGCTCTACGACTACGCCCTTTTTGGCCTCGGCATCGAGTTCAAGGGTTAAGTGAAACTGTCGCTAAAATTTTGTCGACATACTTGTCCCAGGTGTATCCGGCCACGGCGTTGTGCGCGTCGCGGCACATTCGGGCATAATTCTCCGATGTCATCACCGACAGTATGTTTTTAGCCAGATCTTCGGCGCTGTCGGAGTGTTGGAAGGCTCCGAAACTTATGTCTTTGCCGAATTCTGCGGTAAAATCGTCGTAAGGAGCGACAACGACGGGGATGTGGTAGAACATGGCTTCTATCGTCGAGCTGTATCCGGCCCAGCCACGTGTAGGATTCACAAACACCGATGCTTGCGAAAGCAAAGAGTAGTACTTTTCGGCTTCGGCGGGCACGTCCTTTCTCAGGTATCCGTGGCAGCGGACGCCTTCGATGCCTTCAACGGCCAGTTCGTGTCCGGTCATGCCGATTATGTCGAGCGACGCGCCGGGCAATTCACGGCGGATAAGCCTGAACGCTTCCACAAGGCGGCGCGCTCCGTCGATATACTTTGCGTTGCCGATAAAAAGAATTTTTTGAGCGGCGCGTTTTCCCTCGATAAGAGTGTCGGCAGCCGGATGCGGCTTGGGATTCATGTCGTTCACTACATTCATGCCCATATGGCGCGCGTCAGACTCGGGGCAGTATCCGAGCATAAGCCGTTGGCTGTAAGGAAACAATGTGACAACGTGCTCGGCCTTGGTCATCACCTCGTTTTGATGGCGTATATATCTTGTCTCGGGGCTGTCGGGTTCACGGCGCATACGGTCGCGCACGAGGATTTCAAGAGTCCAGTCGCCGAACAGGAGAGTGGGTATGGAGCTGAACTTGTTGTAGAAATCGTAGCAAGCAAAGATGCAGAGGTCGGCATTCGGGAAGGTTTTGACGGCCCGTTTGATATTCCGGTAAGCGAGGGCGATAAAAATGCGGCTCATTTGAAATCGGAATGTCGACCGGCTTCGTAAAACCTTTTTCTCGGCGCGGATAATCTTGTCGGCGATTTTTGTAAGCCGGGTCAACCCTTCATATAGATTGACTCGCCTCACGGTGACGCCCTTCTTTTCGAGCGTTCGCGTGAAAAGATATGGAACGTTGCTCCACGTGGAGGCATCGGACGAATCTCCATATGTGAAAAAAATCACTTCCTCGATTTTACGTTTAGTCGACATGAGCCATTTCTTTGTTACAATACAAAGTTAACAATTTATCCGCAGATAATTGTTATTTTTGCACTAAATTAAAACCATGGCAGTGAAACTTCATCTTTTGTCGAAAATTTCATAACTTTACGATATGAAGCCAGAAAAAACGCAAAAAAATTTACTTCCGGATGGCTATGCTGATTGGAAAAATGAGATAGAACACAAAATTGAGTCAGCAAAGTTCAATGCGGCTTTGCATGTCAATGCCGATATGCTGGAATTGTATTGGAGCATAGGTCGGGACATTCTCGACAAGCAGAAGGAATCCGGGTGGGGAACGCAGGTAGTGGAACAGCTCTCAAAAGACTTGACCGGGCGATTTCCCGACGACAAGGGGTATTCGATACGTAATTTGCATAATATGCGACGCTTTGCCGCGGCTTATCCTGATTTTCCAATTCTGCAAGTGCCGCTTGCAGAATTGGAAAGGTTGCCAATCTCGAGACATGCACTTTCAGGATTTAATGAGGTAGACGGTTCAGTTAGGATTCCCTTAACTATTATAAGCTGGTATCATCATTTATCATTATTGCCTAAAATAAAAAATGAGGCAGAACGCGCTTTTTACATTTTAGAAACGTGTAAGAATGGCTGGAGCCGTGACGTGATGTTAAGTAAATATGCGTGCGGATATATGGAGTCAGTCGGAAAAACTATAAACAACTTTAAAGACACTTTGCCTTCGCCGCAATCTGATTTGGCGAAATATGCTTTTAAAGATCCATATGTTTTCAGTTTTTTAGGCACAATGGCCTTGCATCACGAACGCGATATAGAAAACCATCTTGCCGACAGGATAACTGACTTCTTGCTTGAAATGGGGCAGGGTTTTTCATATATCGGTCGGCAATATAATGTGGTAGTGGATGGAGAAGATTATTACATTGATATACTCATGTATCATGTGAAACTACACTGCTATGTTGTAGTAGAATTAAAGGCTGTGGAATTTATGCCGGAATTTGTAAGCAAGTTGAATTTTTATATCTCCGCAGTTGATGAATACATCAAATCACCCGAGGATAAGCCTACCATAGGTCTATTGCTGTGCAGAAGTAAAAGTAATAAAAAGGCTGAATTTGCTTTGCGTGGTTTTACTCAGCCAATGGGAATTGCGCAGTATGAAACGGAACGATTATTCAACGAGGTGGCGTCTGCTCTTCCTTCCATAGATGAAGAAGATTTGTTTTTAGATGGATTCAGTGCAGACTAATTGCATAAAATAACTTATTATGGCAGTGAAACTTCATCTTTTCAATCCCGAGAACGATTTGGCGCTGGCCGCCAACCTCGACCATTACACGCCGCCGAAGGCTGCGGTGGATTTGCGCCGTTCGGGCGCGTTGCTTCCGATGTGGTATGCCGACGCGGGCGACCGTGTGCTGTGCCACGGCGTGAACGCGCGATGGTTCGACTCGGTGCGCAAGGCTTTCGGCATTGATGTCGACGTGTTCGATCATGAGCCCTCGTCGGCGTATGAATTGCGTCCGTGGGGATGGTCGCGCGCGGCGCGTACCGATTTTCTCAACGAGGGTTTTGATTCCTCTATGTTGCCCGACGACGCTGCGATCGACCGCTTGCGTATGCTGTCGCACCGCCGCACCGCCGCTGAAAT
The DNA here is from genome assembly GCA_009775125.1 of Muribaculaceae bacterium. Classification (GTDB taxonomy): domain Bacteria; phylum Bacteroidota; class Bacteroidia; order Bacteroidales; family Muribaculaceae; genus CAG-873. The sequence goes on from VSPD01000019.1 coordinate 16,185, forward strand.
TGGAGCGGAGGTGGCTTCGGCTGTCGGGTCTGAGCGGGTTGCGTTTTCGGCCCGTGAGATGCGGGAAGTCGACGAAGTGGAATCGGCCTTGAATCGAGGTGAAATCTACGTCAAGGCGCCGTGGTCGTCGTCGGGCCGCGGAGTGCTGTCGTCGGCTGAGGCCGGGCGTGAGCGCACCCTGCGGCGAGCTTCCGAGATTATCGCATCCCAAGGCTCGGTGATGGTCGAGGACGCTTTCGGCAAGGATATAGATTTTGCAAGGATATACGAATGTTCCGGCGGGAAGTGCCGGGCATTGTCCACGTCGGTATTCATCACCGACGACCGCGGAGCATACATAGGCAACGTGCTTGCCGACGAGCAGGAGCGTCGCTCGCGCGTAGAAGATTATGTCGACGCTAAGTTGTTTGATGCCTGCGACGAGGCCGTGCGGCATGCTGTCGAAGAGCGGATTGCGCCTTATTATAATGGTATAGTAGGCGTGGATATGATGGCGTCGGACGACGGACGCATCATGCCCGTGGTGGAGATAAACCTCCGTGCCACCATGGGATATGCCGCCAATCGCTTCGCCGACCGCTATCTTGCCCCGGGAGCGACGGGTGTATTCTCGGTGTCGTCCCGTCAGGGGGTGGCCGCTCCGGATGAATATAAAACTGAAAGCGGCCGACTATGTTCCGGCCGTCTTAGCCTTGTGCCGCCATGCGCGCCGTTTATGATTAGTGCTGCAATTGATTAGGAACACAAGCCTCCGGCTTGTGAGTTTCCCGGATGGATGCTCACGAGCCGGAGGCTTGTGTTTCTAAGTGATTGTTAAAGTACGCCTTGGGCCATCATGGCTTTGGCTACTTTCATGAAGCCGGCGGTGTTGGCGCCTTTCACGTAGTTGATGTAGCCGTCGGCCTCGCGTCCGTAGCGTTCGCACTGGGTGTGGATGTCGGCCATGATGCGGCGGAGCTTGTCGTCGACTTCTTCTTCGGTCCAGGATATTTTCTGGGCGTTCTGTGCCATTTCAAGGCCGGAAACCGACACGCCGCCTGCATTGGCAGCCTTGCCGGGAGCGTAGAGGATGCGTGCGGCAAGGAATTCCTTGATGGCCTCGGGGGTAGAGGGCATGTTTGCGCCTTCGCTCACGGCGATGCAGCCGTTGGCAAGGAGGGTGCGGGCGTTCTCGCCGTTGAGCTCGTTTTGCGTTGCCGATGGCATGGCTATGTCGCAAGGATAGCTCCATGGGCGTCCGCCGGGCACATATTCGCAGCCGTATTCCTCGGCAAATTCAGAGATGCGTCCGCGGTAGATATTTTTGAGCGTGAAGATATATTCGAGCTGTTCTTCGGTGAGGCCTTCGGGCACGTGGATGCAGCCGTCGGAGTCGCTCATCGATATCACCTTGGCTCCGAGCGAGAGGAGTTTCTTGGCCGTGTATGTGGCCACGTTGCCCGAGCCGGAGATGGCCACGCGCTTGCCCTTGATGTCGATGCCGCGAGTGGCGAGCATGTTGAGCAAGAAGTAGACGTTGCCGTAGCCCGTGGCTTCGGGACGGATGAGCGAACCGCCGAATTCGAGGCCTTTGCCTGTGAATGTGCCGGTGTTCTCGCGGGCCATTTTTTTGTACATGCCATACATGTAGCCCACTTCACGGCCGCCTACGCCGATGTCGCCGGCGGGCACGTCGGTGTCGGGGCCAATCTGGCGCCAGAGCTCGGCTATGAAGGCCTGGCAGAAGCGCATCACCTCCATGTCGCTCTTGCCGCGCGGCGAGAAGTCGGAGCCGCCTTTGGCACCGCCCATTGCAAGGGTTGTGAGCGAGTTTTTGAATGTCTGCTCGAAGGCAAGGAATTTGAGGATAGAAAGGTTTACCGAGGAGTGGAATCGGATGCCGCCCTTGTAGGGGCCGATGGCGTTGTTGTGCTGGATGCGGTAGCCCATGTTGTTTTGGACGCGGCCTTTGTCGTCGATCCACGACACGCGGAACGAGAATATGCGGTCGGGGATGCAGAGGCGTTCGATCAGGTTGTAGCGGTCGAACTCGGGATGCTCGTTGTAGGCATCTTCAATTGTGGTGATTACTTCCTCCACAGCCTGGAGGTATTCCGGTTCGTTGGGAAAACGCCGACGGAGGTCGTCGAGCACTTCGGTTGCTTTCATTTACCTTAGAATTATGTGTATTGGATAAGCCTGTATTTGGCTTTTGGATTCAAATTCGCTGCAAATTTACACCTTTTGCTTAATATATGCAAATTTTTACGACAAAATGTTTAGAATAATTAAAATTTTCCTTTGAAATGTCAAAAAAAATAGAGTGTGTGTCTACATGTCGGCCAAAGAAAGCATCAAGTGTTCAACCTTATAGCCGTGAAACACTTTTGCAGTGCGGTTGAAAACATTTATTTTGTCAAGCAATGCCGTTTCGTTATATTTGGCGGGGTTCTTTTTTACTTCAATGAATAGTGCGGTTTTGTCAATTTCATTTTCGGCTACGATGTCGATTTCGTTTTCGCCTTTACGGTCCCACCAACTGCCAATGCGCGTATATTGCTGCGATTCGGCCATTTTGGCCTTGAAATAGCGTTCGAGCATTATTCCGGAGTATACGGAATAGTCGCGTTCGATGATTCGTTTTAATTGCTCAAATGCACTGATTTGGAGCATATGGTTGTATTTAAATATAAACCGGAACCAAAAAGAAAGAAAGTTATCGTTGAGATGGTATCTTACTTTTTTATTGGATGTTTTCTCAAATATGGGCTGTTTTTTTGATATGAGGGCATAGTCGTCTTCCAATTTCGACAAGTATCCGCCTATTTCCTTGCCAATGGTGTTTTCTATTTCTGCGCGTTCGGTGTGCCCGGAGGCAATGGCCGAAAGAATGGAAAAATATACCCCATAGTCTTTCCCGAATTCTTCAAGGAGCAAAGCCATGCCTTCATCAATGAAAAAAGAGTCCTGACGGACAATTGCGTCAAGCATTTTTGCCTGAGTTGTTGCTCCGGCATTCATGAGAATGCTGATATACTTTGCCACACCGCCGGTGAAAGTGTACAAGGCAAGCAAATCTTCGGCGGTGTACGTAGGATTGTAATCGCGGAGAATCTCTTTTATGACTGTTGTATCGAACGGCCGAACGGTTAAGAAATGATCTTGACGATTATAAAGCGGTTCTGTCTTGTTTTTGAAAATTTTAGTCATCATGCGGTTGATCGAACCGCTAACCACAAGATTTATTTTCGACTTTTCTTTGTATAGGTCCCAGATGCGCTGAATATCGCTGAATACCGACGGATTCACGCGCAGAAAATCCTGAAATTCATCAATTACCAATGTAAAGGGTCGGTCGGCAGATATTTTCATTAAATATTCGAACAACGAAGCAAAATCCTCTGCGGCTCCTATTTGTGGTAAGCCAAGTTTATCCTCAATCTCATGCAAAAACGACCGGCACAAATCTTTTTCGGCCTTTCGTGCTACAAAGAAATATAACATTGTTTCATGTTCGAAGGCTTTAAGGAGTAAAGTGGTTTTGCCTATTCGTCTGCGCCCGGTCACAACGGTGAATTGTGCCGAGTTGTGCGAGGCTGCTGTAATGTCTTTAAGAATCGACAGTTCTTTGGTGCGGTCGTAGAATTTCATAAATGGATGTTATTTGCGGTTAAGAAACAGCTGTTTCCGAAACAGCTGTTTCTTAACCGCAAATATAACCGATTATCTTGCAATATGCAAATTTTTCGGCAGAATGTTAAAGAAAAGTCAATTAATCCATTGAATTGTCGGAATATTTCGATATTTTTGCGATATGTCAAACAGATGGTTATCAAAGCCCCCGCCCTTGCCGGCAGTCATAGAGCAGCCGGATGGCAAACTCGTGTTCAGGTGCAAGGTAGACAATCGTATGTACCGGTGGCCTTGTATCATGCTGGGAATAATGATTCTTTTCATTTTTATAATCGCTCCCTCTTTTTTAATCGGAGCACTCGGTGTGCTGTATATTGGGTCGGGAGTCATTGCATTTATGTTATTATCGAAATCAATGCTCGGCAAGATAACCTACACGATCGACGGCGGCAACCTCATTCTTTACCATCAGATCATGACCAAGACAATCCCGATAGATACGATATTCAAGGTGCGCCGAGGCAAATTCTGGGTGGAACGTGGCAAAAATTATTCAGCGGCTTACACAAAACTGCGCATCCACTACGGAAAGAACCAGTATGTATATGTCTCGCCTGTCGACGAGGCGCGCTTCGTATCCGAACTGCAAAAAATCAACCCCTCCATCGCATTTTCCAGCGAAAGGGGTGTAAATCCGTGACGCTGCGCTTGGCACGAACCATCATGAACAATGAAAGAACCAAAGTGAACCATCCTTTTATCTCGCACGAGCCGCAACACAAAGGACATGGCTCCGTCATGCGATGCGATGATGCGTGTGGGAGGGTGTATCAAAATACCAAAGGTAGGAACGTACGGCCCGTGCGTCCGGGAAATAATATTATTAATTGATTGATAATCAGTAGTTAATCTGCGGACGCACGAGCCGTGCGTCCCTACAATCTCGGCATAAACAGCTTTTTATATAAAGTATGCGGTTAAGAAACGGCCGTTTCGGAAACGGCAGTTTCTTAACCGCATGTCGAAAATAGTATAGAGAGTATGGAAGCTCTTTTTGATGGGCACAAGCCGGAGGCTTATGTTCCTGTTTTACAAGCCGGAGTCTTGGGATCCTAAGTAGTAGAAGGCGAGGAGGCGGGAGCGGAGAATGAGTTCGTAGCGGGCGGCGACAAGGTCGGCGGCAGTGCGGTAGGCGCGATTTTTGGCCGTCTCGTAGTCGGCCGGGGTGGCGCGTCCGAGGGCGTATTTTTCGGCCATGGCCTCGTAGGCACGGGCGGCGGTGCGGTCGGCGGTGCGGCTCGACGCGAGTTTGCGCTCGGCCCCGGTGGCTTGGTAATAGGCCTGCTGTATGTCGTGGAAAAGCTGCTGTTCGGCCTGGTCGAGTTGAAGCTCGGCGTTGATGCGTTCGACGCGGGCGCGGCGCACGGAGTTGCGCGTGGAGAAGCCGTCGAAAATCGGGATGTTGAGCGAGAATCCGAAGTATGTAGAATAGTTGTGGCGCATTTGGTCGCCGAACGATTCATTGGGCATGCCCGAGAGTTTGTAATAAGACGAACCGACCGATGCTCCAAACGACAGTTGGGGCAGGTAGCCCGACTTGGCAAGGGAGATGTTGCGGTCGGACGTGTCGAGGCCGAGGCGGGCGGCGCGCACCGAATGGTTGTGCTGCAAGGCCAGGCGGTAGGCCTCCTCGGCGGGGATAATCATGGCCTCGGGGTCGGAGAGAGGGGCGACATCGAAATTGGCGATGTCTTCCTCGCCGAGGCAGAGCAGCTGGGCCAGGTTGATGCGGGCGAGCACCTCGTCGTTTTGCGCCTGCACGAGCGAGAGGCTGTCGGCGGCGAGCTGCGACTCGGCCTCGAGCATGTCGATTTCCGGAATCTTGCCGCCATCGAGCAGGGCGCGGCGGCGTGAGAGGTCGAAGTTGGAAAGGTCGACCTGGTGGCGGGCCGTCTCGATCATCTCCTTGTCGTAGAGCACTTGAAGATACGACGTGATTACATTTATCGTGATATTGTCTTTGGCGGCTTCGTATTGCTCGGCGACTTGGGCGAGGTTGGCCTTGGCGTAGCGCACCTGGCGGGGTGTGCGCAGGCCGTTGAACACGGGCACTTGCAGAGAGCCCGACCAGTTGAACGACGAGGTGTTGCGGTCGGCGTAGGTGTTTTCGGCGGTGAGGCCGCGGCCGAGGTTCCACGACTGTCCGGCCGAAGCGCTTACTTGCGGCAGGTATCCAGAGCGGGCGTCGGTGACGCCGAGTTCGGCGTTGCGCACGGCCAGTTGCTGCTGGCGCACGGTGATATTGTTGGCGGTGGCGTGTCCGATGCACTCGTCGAGCGTCCATGTGCGGGCGCCGGCGGCCACGCTGCAAAGCAAAGTCAGGGCTAATATGGATGCACGCATGGCTTATTCAGTTATTTTGAGGCCGCGCAGACGCGCTGAGGCGTCGAGGCCGGATTTCACTTCAATGTTCACGCCGTCGCTGAGGCCGGTGGTAATTGCCTTGCGGTCGAACGTCTGCTTGGGAGCGTCGCCAGAGGTGAGGACATAGACAAATGTGGAGTCGCCTTGCCATTCGATCACGCCTTCGGGCACCGACATTACGTCGGCGGCGCGTTGCAGCGTCACGGCCGCGTTGGCCGAATAGCCTGCGCGAAGACGCACCGAGTCGGGCACTACGATGGCGGCTTTCACCTCGAAAGTGTTCGAGCCGTTTTCCTCGGTCGATTTCGGAGCTATGTATTCGATAGTGGCTTCGGGAGTGACGCCGCTGAGTGCGCCGATGGTGATGGTGGTGGGCATGCCCGGGGCGAGAAGGCCTACCTCGGTTTCGTCGACCTTGCCCTTGAAGATGAGGTTGCGCATGTCGGCAATTTTGGCCACGGTGGTGCCGTCGTTCATCGTGTTGGCCTGGATAACGGAAGAACCCACTTTCACGGGCACCTCGAGAATCTGGCCGTCGATGGTGGCGCGCACCAGAGTGTTGCTCTGCTGGGCGTTGACCGAGGAAATGCCGTCGCGTACAATCGAGAGAGCGTCGACAGCGGCGTCGACTTCCTGTTTGGCCTTCTTCCATGCCGTTTCCGACTGCTCGTATTCCTCGCGGCTCACAAATTTCTTGTCGTAAAGTTTCTTTGTGCGTTCAAATTCCGATTTGGCCTGTGCGAGCGTAATGTTGGCAACGTCGAGGCGGTTTTGTGCCGAGTTGAGCGAATTTTCGTCGGGTATCACCTTGATTTTGGCGATAATGTCGCCGGAGTGCACAAAGTCGCCGGCCTCTACGTTGATTTCGGCGATGATGCCTGAAATCTGCGGCTTGATTTCAATCTCGTCGCGTGGCTCGATTTTGCCGGTGAGCACCGTGGAGCGTTCGATGGTTACGGTCTGAGGCGACACAATTTCATACCGTTCTTCTTTTGGAGCGGAATTACGGTATAGGAACACGAAAGTGCCCACAAACACTGCTCCGATAATAATCCACATCAGAATTTTGAAGAATTTTTTCATTTTTATGATTGCGATTTTTAGTTGTTTACTTGTCGTTCAATGCTTCTATCGGCTTTATCTTCATGGCTTTCAGGGCGGGTATCGTGCCGGCCGCCATGCCAAGTATGAGGAAGATGAACAGGATGGATATGGCCGTGGAGAATGTAAGCTGGAATTCGGCAGGCTGGCCGGCGGCCTCCATGCCCAGGTTGGCGGCGCCGAGCATGGCCACGGCGAAGACTATGCCTCCCGTGCCGGCTATGACGGTGAGCACGGCCGATTCCGACAGTATCTGCCGGAGCACTGTGGTGGGGCGGGCGCCAAGGGTCCGGCGGATGCCGAACTCGTGGGTGCGTTCCTTTACGATAATCCACATTATATTGCCCACGCCGATAATTCCGGCCAGCAGCGAGGAGAAGCCCACGAAAAGGAGCAGGACATTGACGCCGGTCATCATGTTGTCTACCATCTTGAATTGCTCGGAGATGTCCCACATCGATATTGCCGTGTCGTCGTCGGGGCTTATCATGGGGTGGCCGGCGCGGATTGCCCGCCACACCTTGTCCTTGATGTCGGCCGGCGTGTAGCCCGGGCGCACGATAAAGAACATGGTGCCGACGTTGGTGCCGCGGTTGTAGATGCTCATAAGCGTGGATATGGGCACGACAATATTGTCGTCGAGCGGACCGTTGATTTTAATCATGTTGCGGCTTTTCACCACGCCCACCACACGGTAGAAGATATTGTCGACCTCGACAAATTGGCCCAGCGGGTCGCCGACGCCGAAAAGTTTTGAGGCGGCCGATTCGCCGATTACGCACACCTTGGCGCGCGAGGCCACGTCGGCGTCGTTGATGAAACGGCCCTTGCGTATCACGGGATTCATAAGCGCGACAAACTCCGGACCGTAGCCTTCGATTTGCCCCGATGTGGTTTTGTCGCGGTATTTCATTGTGGCAGAGGCCGACGACGACGGCACTACGTTCTCAATTTCGGGGGCTGAGAGCAGTATGCGGTCGATGTCGGAGGTGCGCAGATTCCAGTATGTGCCTTTTTTATAACCGTTGTAGGGCATGGTGGTACGCCCCGAGAATACGATGGCGCAGTTCGAGGCAAAGCCCTCGAAGTTACCGGAAAGCGCGGCGCGGAGACCGTCGCCGCCGCCCCAAAGGATGGCCAGCATGGCGGTGCCCCAGAAGATACCGAATGCCGTGAGGAAGGTGCGCGTTTTGTTGCGGGCGAGGGTGGCCCCGATTTCGCGCCAGTTGTCTATGTCAAAAACAGAAAGTTTCATTGCTTATCGTTTATTCGTCACGGAGTGCCTCGACGGGTTTCACTTTAAGGGCGCGTAATGTGGGAAAAAGTCCGGCGAGCGCTCCGGCTATGATCAACGCCACGGTCACTTGCACGGCGATGCCGAGGTCCACCTCGGGCGAGAGCATGAAATCGGAGTCGCGGAACACGTATTTCACCACCTCGCAGGCCACGGTGCCCATTACGATGCCTATGTATCCGAACACGGTGGTGAGCGCGATGCTTTCAAGCACCACCTGCCGCAGAATCGATGCCGGGCGGGCGCCAAGCGCGCGGCGGATGCCTATCTCGTGGGTGCGTTCGCGCACCGACACAAACATGATGTTGCTCACGCCCACGATGCCCGTAATCAAGGTGAGCACGCCGATTGTCCACATTGCGTAGTTGAGTATCGACAGGCCTTTCTGGTTTTGGACGTAATTCTCGTATCGGTTGTTTACCCAGATGGCGCTGTTGTCGTCGGGCGCGAATTTCTCGGCTGCCGACAGGGCCTCGCGCACGTCTTGTTCGAGACGCTGCACATCTTCTACGGCGGTTACGGGCCGGTGGTGCACCACCATCTGGTCGACGCGGTCGTCGTATCCGTTGAGGGCCACGGCTGTGGAGTAGGGGATGTAAGCCGATGTGACGCCGCCCCAGTCGGTGTCGTAGACGCCCACCACCGTAAACACTATTCCCGCGGCCTTCACCGTCTTGCCCACGGCAGAGTCGACGGAGGGGAAGAGCGTCTCGGCGGCAGTCTTGGTTATTACTATCACCTTGCGGGTCTCTCGCAGGTCGGCTTCGTTTATAAACCGGCCGTGAAGCATTTTCATATATCCCGACAGGGCCGAAGGAAACGCTCCGATGCAGTAGTTGCCGGGCATATAGTCCTTTTGTGTGGATATTTCGGCGCGAAAAGTGTATTCGCCCTCGATGCCGGTAATCATGGAAGGGTCGGCGTCGCGCACGGCGTCGAAATGCGATTCGTGCAGCTCGACGCGGCGTCCTTCTTTCAGTCCGGCATAGGGCTTGGAGGTGAGTCCCGGCCATATCTGGATGCGGAACGGGTCGGCCTTCATCGAGTTTTCGTCGAACGAGCCGATGATGCCGTTGCTTATCGCCAACAGCAGGATGAGCATGAAGATGCCCCAGGCCACGGAAAATCCCGTGAGCGCCGTGCGCAGCTTGTTGGTGCACATCGTCTGCCATATTTCTTTGGCAAGATCTATCATCTAAGTTTGGAAGTTGGAATGTTGAATACTCGAATAGTTGAATAGTCGAAAAATTTTTAGTCAGTCGATCTTTAAACAATGAGGCCGTCGGAGATGCGGATCACGCGGTTGGTCTGCTCGCCCACGCCGGGGTCGTGGGTCACGATCACGGTGGTCATGCCCTCGGCGTTGAGCTGGCGGAAAATCTGCATCACTTCCACCGATGTCTTGGAGTCGAGCGCGCCTGTGGGTTCGTCGGCGAGCATTATGGCCGGGTTGGTGATGAGCGCACGCGCTATGGCCACGCGCTGCTTCTGTCCGCCTGAAAGCTCCGAGGGCAGGTGATGGCTCCATTCGCGCAGGCCCATGCGGTCGAGCTGCTCGAGGGCCATGGCGTTGCGTTTGCGGCGGCTCACGCCCTGGTAGAAAAGCGGCAGGGCCACATTTTCGAGCGCGTCCTTATAGTTGATGAGGTTGAACGACTGGAACACGAAACCAATCTTGTGGTTGCGCAGGTCGGCGGCGCGGTTCTCGCTGAGGTTGCGGATGAGAGTGCCGTCGAGGATATATTCGCCGGTGTCGTAGGTGTCGAGAATGCCTAAGATATTAAGCAGGGTCGACTTCCCGGAGCCGGACGCCCCCATAATCGACACGAGTTCGCCGCGCTCGATTTCGAGGTTGATGCCTTTGAGCACGTGCAGGGGCACCGCTCCGGGATAGGTCTTGTTTATGTTTTTAAGGGAAATCACCGCTTTATTAAAATATAAGGGATGAAGAATGAGTGATGAAGTGGAGGCTATTTCTTTTCCGCGGGAATGATAGAGTAAGGCTCAGTGGCGTAAATCTGCACTGCGTCGCTTACGTTGTTTTCCACGTTTATGCGGTCGTAGGCCAGGTCGGCGATGCGGAACGGGCACGTGCCTGATCCATCGATGGGGCGTACGTTCACGGTGCCGCAGTGCGCCTCGTCATATGTGTAGAAAACCAGGGCGGAGTTTATTTCAAGGTAGGAGTTGTCGACCACGGTGGAATCGCGCATGGCAACGGTAATGGACCTGTTATCGGTGGATACATTGAGACGGCCCACATGGCAGTCGTGGATATTCACCTCGCGGGCGTTGGCGGTGAGTTCGGCAATGTCGAAGTTGTGGAGGCTTATTCCGACATATTCGTCAGACTCGACCGACACGATACGAGGGGTGTAGATTACGATCGGGTCGCCGGTGACGCCGCGGAATCTGTCAAAATCATTGGGCTTTTTCAGGGTGATGGTAAGAGTGCTGTCGGCAATCTCATATTTGAAGCCGTCGGCCCATGCTTCTGCATACTCCACCGAGTATGAGTCGGATTGGCGTATTTCCACACCGTGGAAATAATCATCAGATTCATCATAAGATGTTTCCAGATTCACATTGGCTATGAACACAACCTTGTCAAACGGGTCGAGTTCTATCACGGCCTTTTCTCCCGACATGTCGGTGTACGGGTCTTGGTTCGGTTCTCCGTAAGGGCGGCCGTTGAGGGAGATAATGCCGAGGATAATGGTGACGAGCAGAAGCCATGTGCCGATTATGCCTAATATTATATATGTTGTCTTTTTCATTGGATGTCGGAATTTGATGCTTTGTTGCTGTATTTGTTGGCCTCGAGGAGGTGAAGCATGTCGCGGTCGGTGAGATATTCCACATAGAGGCGGGAGAGGTCGGCCTCAGACAGGCCTATTGCGGCCAGGCGGTCGAAAGTGTGGCGCAGGTCGTTTTCTATAAACTCATCGTTGTAGAGGTCGCCCACGCGGGCGGGTCCGTCCTCGGCCACGAAATATCCTATGCCGCGCTTGTTGGCGAGCACGCCGCGCTGTTGCAGGTAGTCGAAAGCGCGCATCACGGTGTTTGCGTTCACTTCCATGGCGGCTGCCGTCTCGCGCACCGAGGGTATGCGCTGGTCGCGGGCATATTCGCCACGGTGGATAGAGTCGCAGATGCGGTCGGCGATTTGAAGGTAAATGGGTCGGTTTTTATCTGAAAATGTCACCATCGTTGTATAATTTCTGATTCACGGTAGCGATAGTACGCCAGCACGTAGTTGATTGAGGAGAAAATGAGAGATACCGCTGTGGCGGCGCATGCCATCATGGTGCGTGTGGGTTGGAAGTGGTCGAGCCAGTTTTCGAGCCAGAGGGGCACGTAGTTCATGTTGGGCTCGAACAGGGCCAGAGCCAGAGTTGTGAAGTAGATGCTGCATACGCCGTTTATCACGATAAGGCCCAGGAAAGTCTTGATAAATGATTTCTTCGGCCAAATCGACGAGCCGAGCACAAACATCGACTGATAGGCAAGGAAGGCGCACAGGCCGCAGATCGAGGCCAGCCACATATCCTTGTCTGATAATAAGGACGAGAATGCAAATTTGACGTTTATGGCCAAGGGATGCGTCATTGTGCAATATGCCACACGCAGGGCGTCGATTATTACGAAGCCGGTGATATACAGTACAATAAATACGGGCACGTAGGTAATCCAGCGCACGGCAAATTTTTCGAGCTGCGAGGCCGGGAGCATCAGCGAGGGGATGGCCGACTCTTTGTCGCGGATGGGGTGCATCATCATCGAGGCGCTGAAACATCCGCCAAGGAAAAGCCCGATCCAGAAGAACACCAACATTACGTCGGCCGTGTAGTCGTTGAAATACCAGGAATACATTTCAGAATTCTTGTCGGCATAGTTATACTCGCGGAAAGCGGTGAGCTGCACGGCCAGGAGGATAAACAGACCGAATATCACGGCGAGCCACATCAGGTTGGTGCGCGAGTCGCGCTTCATTTCCAGACGGAAAAGCCGGTTGAAACGCTCGAGGGAAAAATCAGTTTTCATATTTGGGCGGAAGTTGAGGGTTTGGGAAAATGGCTGCGAGCTGCTCCGGAGCCGTGGCCGACAGTTCGAAAAGAGTTTCGAGGTCGACATCGGTATCGAAAGACCCGTCGTTGGGGATAATCACATTCACGCCTTGCACGCCGGCTTGGGCGTAGATGGCGCGTTCGACCAAAGAAGGATTGTCGGTGGTGACAAACGCAAGCCTTTGGCGGATTTCGGGCATCGATGCGTTGAGCAGCATCGAGCGGTTGTCCATAATCACGACATGGTCGAGCAGCGAGTTTATGTCTCGCACCTGGTGGGTGGATATTATCACCGTGCGGTCGTCGGTCATCGACGAAGCGATGAAGCGGCGGAACGCGGCCTTGCCGGGGATATCGAGACCGTTGGTAGGCTCGTCCATAAGCAGCAGCGGCGTGTTGCAGGCCAGGGCGAAGCACATGTAGGCCTTTTTCTTCTGGCCCATCGACAGGGCGCCGAGGTGGAGGTCGGCCGGCAGCTCAAATGTGGTGAGATGGCGCTGCATGTCCTCACGCGAGAAATTGGGATAGAACGTGGAGTAGAGGTTGATATAGTCGTCGAGCGACATCGAGGGGAGGTTGAACTCTTCGGGCACGATGAAAATGTCGGCGAGAGTTTTTGGACGGCGCAGGCGAGTGTCCGCGCCGGCAAATGTCACATTGCCGCTTTTGGGAGTGAGCAAGCCTGCGATGAGATAGAGCAACGTCGACTTGCCGGCGCCGTTGCGTCCGAGCAACCCGTAGACGCCCCCTGCGGGGAGCTCCATCGAGAAGTCGTCGATCACCGGTTTGGTGCGGTGAGGATAGAAAAAAGTCAGATGATCGATTTTTAACATATGGGTGAAGTGTTTGAATTTCTTACTTAAATAGTGATGTAGTGATGGGGGGGGGGTAGTGTACTATCAAACTATTACACCGCAAAGTTAACTCTCTTTTTCCAATCCACCAAATTTTTTCCAAATTTTTTTATCAGCCCCCACTCCCCCGGGCTATATTTGTAGAGCGATATTCCCGGTGCCCCCACTGGACACTGTTAATTATCAATGAGTTAGCGGTCTTTCTTTCATCCATACCCCTCCGAGTCGCCACAACATTCAGCTCATCGAGGCTCGACCGAGATAAAAGTCACCACACACACACCGTAAATTGCTGAAATATTGTTGGTTATGCGTGTCGCGGTGTATGCATATCTATTTTGCTTGATATGTAAATCGCTGATAATCAATATAAATTGAAGCATCTTTCATAGTCATTCACCATCGTTCAACCCCACCATACAGCCTCGCAACCCCAAACTTTAACAGATTTAGCCATAATCACACGGTAAAAATGTGGTGACCTCAACCGAAAATCAGCCGGGTCACCACGCTAAATCGTTAAAATCTTCAAAAAATTCGTAACTTTGCATGTGGATAGGCGCAAGTCTATCCACGAAATTTTGGAAAATAAGAAGCGGTATGCTCTCTTGTAAGTCGAGAACGTAGGAACCTACATTCGTGCATTTAGGTTTCCTACGACCTTCGACTTAGAATGTTGCATTGGTAGTCCGCGCTTCTGCATTATAAGAACGCCCTACTTGGACAATAGGCATAACTAAATAGACTATGAAACAAATAACTTCAGACACTCGACTGATTGCGAGATGTGGATTGTATTGTGGAGCATGCCGCAAATATCTGCAAGAGAAATGCCCGGGATGCAGATTAAATGATAAAGCATCGTGGTGTGGGATACGGAAATGCACCCAAGAAAAAGGTATAAGTACCTGTGCTGATTGTGGTATTGAGGTTGGCGATTGTAAGACTTATTCCAATTTCATGGCTAAACTTTTTGCATTCATCTTCAAATCAGACCGTCCGGCATGTATCCGTTTTATAAAAAAGCATGGGGAGCAGGCTTATGCTGACGAAATGACAAAATGTAAATGTCAAACCATCAAACGAAAATAGAGTATGTTTATAGCTATTCTTACTTATAAGAAACCTCTGAGTGTGGTTGACAAATATATTCAGGCTCACCGTGATTATCTTGCTGAACACTATGCCGCAGGTGATTTCATTGCGTCAGGGCCTCAGAACCCACGCATCGGTGGCGTGATAATGATAAAAGCCACCAACCGCGAGGCTGTCAACGCCATTATTTCGCAAGATCCGTTCAACATCAATGGTATCGCCGATTATCAGATAGTAGAATTCACCCCTACGATGTTCTGCGATGAGCATATGAAAGATTTTTGCTGAAAACAAGTATATGAAAAAAATTAGATTATCTATAATAACCATAGCATCGGTTGCTCTGTGTGCGTGTACTGCAACCAATAAACCCGAAAACAACGGAGAAAACATCATCCTTGATTCTGCAAGTTTGCAGGAAGAATGGCGTCTTGATTCTTATCGCATAGACTGCGAGTCAAAGCAATTTGATGTCACATCAAGTTACAAACTGTCGTTCAATGAGCCGGACAATACATTCAGTCTTTCCACCGACTGCAACATGATTAACGGTGAGTTTGGAATCGCTGACGATACCATTCGATTCAAAAACATGCTTGTCACCGAGATGGCTTGTGACAATATGATTGTGGAGCAGAACATGCTGCGTCTTCTCAACGACTCCACAGCCTATGCAATTTGCCATGGCGATACACTGACATTCACAGCTCCATATATAGGCTCTGCCATATTTATTAAACGAGAAGATACGCATTTATCTTCTGACGCAAAGTCTTTTATCGGAGAATATACCGACCAAAAAGATGGCTCAACACTTCAGATAAGGAAAGACACCAATTCCGGGCCAAGCATACATATCAGCCTGTTCAGGCTCACTGATATTGATAATGGAATTGGCACAATCTCTGATAATACAATGACATTCACGGCGACCGATGCGGCTGGCAATCCGATAAAGGGCACGATTACTCTTGACGGCGACACAGCCACGGTGGTTTTCACCCACTCTACCTGGGGGTATCTCCCTGCCGGCTCCACCTTTCACTTCAAGCGGGATACTCAATCAATGACTGACGAGCGATCCTCTTTTGTCGGCACATCATACTCCGGAGGAGGTAATGGAGGAGGTCTGGCAATCGATTTGACCATAACCTTTATGGCCGACAGTATTTGTGAGTGCATTTCAAACTTCTATCAGGCCTTTCCCAATCCGGTAAAAGTCAAAGGCACTTATTTGATTCATAACGGCATTGTGGAAGTAACATGCCGCCCCGAAGGGTTTGAAGACAATCCTATTAACTGGCGTTTTTCAATAAAAAATAACGGCAACGAACTGAGTTTCAATAATTATGATAAAAGCGAAGAGGGGTCAATGGGCACCGGCTGGTTAATTCTCAAAAAGAAATAACTCACGTCAAAGCTGACATTTGATGCAATAACCGTGAAACTATCTGCTGAAAAATGATTGAAAACGATTATAGATAATATCCACAGATTTCTTTTTCAATTGTCTGTCCCTTCGGGGTGTTTTGGTTTGGTGCGTCCTATCAGATAACAGACCGCGATTATTGTCAATGTCATTAGTTCAGATACAGGTATTGCCAACCACAAGCCGGGTATCCCTATTATTTCAGGCAGGATAATGAATCCGGGTATCATTAAGATGATTCCTCTGAACAACATGTATATTATGGAACGTACAGCGCGTTCACAGCTCTGGTAGTATCCAATAAATGTGATATTAAGTGCAAATGGCAATGCACATAACCCCAGCAGCGGCAATCCCACCTTTGCAATCCCATAGGCATGTTCCGAGGAATCGAGGAATATACCTGTCAGGATTCCCGAACCACCCCACATCACCAAGGATATTGCCAATCCGCATAAGATAGCGGCCACCAATGCCACATTCAATGCCTGACGCACACGTTCTGTGAGTCCGGCACCATAATTGTAACTGATAATAGGTTGGGAAGCCTGCGCCACGGCATTGCTTATGGAGAATATGAGTGGGAACAGATAGCAACCGACACTGAATGCGGCCACACCGTCTTCACCCAGAAATGATAAAAACATGTAATTGCCTGTAACCATCATTACACCCATTGCAAGTTCGGCGATGAAAGTGGCGAAGCCGATTTTAGCCATGTATCCGGTGTTTCTGACAAATAGCTTGAGAGACTTAACAGAGAGGCGGAGAGGGTAG
Source organism: Muribaculaceae bacterium (assembly GCA_009775125.1). GTDB lineage: Bacteria > Bacteroidota > Bacteroidia > Bacteroidales > Muribaculaceae > CAG-873. Next base: position 32,838 of record VSPD01000019.1, read on the forward strand.
AATTTCAATTTGTCGGAGAAAAACAGGAAATAAGCCACAACCATAATTCCGGCGACTATACAGGAGATTGAAGTAGCCATAGATGCACCTTTTATTCCCAATCCAAGAGGATAAACCATATACCAGTCAAGAAAAATATTGAAGACCGCCCCCACAATCTGCACACTCATTGCATAACGGGGAGAACCGTCAAGCCTGATAAGCATCATGCCGGCAGATTGCATATAAAAGAACATGAGTCCGGGGAGCAACCATAGCAGGTAATCGGTGGCAAGATCTTCAAGAAGAGGACTGCAACCGAGCAGATACAGCAGCGGACGGGTGAACAGCAATGAACACAGGATGACCGCTCCGAATATGATGGCTCCGGCAATATATGCCTGGGTCATTATGATTCTTGCGGCCTTCACGTTCCCTTCCGCCATGCGTATGCCACCGATTACAGAAGCACCTATACCGAACATCAACCCGATACCTGTACATATCAGGAAGATTGGTGCCACGATATTGACGGCGGCAAGGGCGTTGCTGCCCACGCCGTGTCCGACAAACATACCGTCGCAGATGCAAAGCACTGAATTGAAGAACATGCCTATCAAAGTCGGGAAAAACATAGCCATGAAGAGCGGTCTTATTTTTCCGTTTCCGAAATCAAGTTTATCTCTTTCCATACAGATGATATTTGAGAGTGCAAAGTTACAGCCAATTCAAAAATTGTAAATGGTATAAATCTGCACAATCCGGGTACTTTTTATAACTATATTTGTTTTCACACCCAATCATGCATAACTTTGCAGTAAGAACATGATATGATGAAAGAAAAAATACCATCAGAGAGAGTCCCGCACTTTCATGTCGGTGCAATAGATGCGAACAGCTGGGAAGTGAAGCGGATGCTTCCGGTGGATGGCTGTATTATATTGTTTTGCGAACGTGGAGAGATGGAAATCACGAGCAAATCCAGCCGATGTGTCATGCACACCGGAGATATGGCATTCATTGTATTCGACATAGTAACTGTTCTGACCAGGATGTCGGACGATTTTCTGGCAAAATTCATCTCCGTTGACTTTGACACCGCTCAGGATTTATTCTTCCTCATCACCTCCAACCGGTTTTGGGAGTACATTTACTCATCACCGGTTTTTACGTTGGATCGAGATGCGCGTGAAATGGCAAAACGCTGGTTCGCTTCAGTTGAATGGCTTTATGCCAAATGTTCTGAGGACACCGCTGAAAAGGTGATGCGTAATGAGGTGGAGAATTTCATGATGATAATATCTGAATTTGCGGAATCCCATTTCGGTACGCTCGGAACCAATCACACGAAAAACAGGGCATGGCTGATTGCCAGTATTTTTCTTGGGTTGCTCAACCGATACCATACCAGTCACCATGACGTGGCTTTCTACGCAAAGAGTCTCAATATATCGTCCAATTACCTGAATATAATATCCAAACGGATTTTAGGTGTTTCTGCAAAGGAACAGATAAACATCCAATTAGGCCTCGTGATAAAAATGCTGCTTGATACAACTGAGCTGACCGTGAAGGAAATCGCGGAAAGACTTCATTACGATGATCCATCATATCTATGCCGTATATTCAGGAAGCAGACCGGACTATCTCCCATACAATACAGGAATAAAGCCCAACACTTGGCCTGTAACATGAATGTTCATTGATATTCTGATATGGGTTCATTTATGCCATCTTTTGGGAATAAAAATTAGCGATAATATTATTACGAACCAATTATGCGTTCCGAATAAATGACATTTATGTCAATTTTGGGGAATAATACTTTTTAAAATACCCCTGAAGTATTACCATATTTCACTGTTTTTGGGGGTTCAGGCGGCGATTTTGTCGGCAATATCCTCGGAGGATGGTTTGATGTAGTCCATGAAGGTTTATTCGGTGACGGCGGCGATGGCGCGGTCGAGCATGGTGTCGGTGCCGGAGAGGGCGGCCACGGGGTCGAGGTCGACGGCGTAGCCGTCGGTGGGCTCGATGCCGGATTCGGTGGGCCGGCCTTGCGCGTCGAGGATAGAGACTGTGGAGAGGCGAAGAACCCAGCCGCGGGGAAGGTCGAACTGCACGGGCATGCCGGAGCCGCCGCCGGTGCGCGCGCCCACGATTTTTACTCCGGGGAGGTAGCGCATGATCGACACGAAATTGTTGGCCGCCGAGAATGTGGAGCGGTTGGTGAGGATGGCCACGGGTTTGTTCCAGCGCAGGCAGTTTGCTCCGGCAGGCTCATAGTAGTAGGGCCAAGGCTCGGAGAAATCGTCGTGCCCGGGGCCTGTCTTGTGCACCATGTAGCCAACGAGGGTGCGCTCGGAGAGGAAGCGCCGGATAAAGTCCTCGGCATTGGTAAGGCTTCCGCCGCCGTTGTCGCGTATGTCGATAATAAGTCCGGAGCAGAGCCAAAAGTCGGACAGTATATTGTTGATGTTGCCGTCGCCGAGGCCCGATTCAAACGACGACCAGCGTATGTAGCCCACGTTCTGAGGGAGGATGCCGTAGATTACGGGGCCGAGCTGCCGGTAGTTGAACCCAAGGTAATATTGCTCGACGAGGCGCGCGTCGAAGTTCTGAGGATATTTGCTCCACCAGTCGCGGTAGTAGGATGTGGCGAATCCCGACGAAAGGTTCACGTGGCCGTCGCGGAGTTCGGAAAGCATTCCGGCGCAGGCGTCGAAGAGATTGTCCGACGACATGCCGTTGTAGACGCGCGAGCGGTAGCGGGAGCCTGTCTCGCGCCAGTCGATGTCTTTTTCCTTGAAAAAGCAGTAGTGCTCGTCGACAATGGTCCACACGGCGTCGAAAGTGCCTTCGGCGTTGTTGTCGAATTCCTCGATATGGTGGCACGAGCACAAGGCTATGGCGAAAAATATGGCAGAAAGAATATTTTTCATATCAGTATGCGGAGATTATGCGGGAGGCCGTTACTGCATCGGAGCCGGGACGGAGCGATATCCAGTCGGTGGTGATGCCAATAGAGAGGGCGTGTGTCACATTGCGGGTGACAAGATTGGAGGCCTTGGTGGAGAGTATATAGTTATGGTAGGCGAGGCGCAGGGATGTGGCGCCAAAATGGAGGTCGACCGAGGCGAGATTGTCGAGTGAGAAATACGAGCCCCACCAGGCGGGATGCACCAGCCCGGAACGGTAGCCGAGATAAATCTGATAGTAGAGCTCGCCGTAGTCGGGAGAGAAGAACACGCCGCCTACGGGGAGCATGGCCGAATAGCGGGCCGTGAGCGGAATGCCTAAAAGGCTGCCGCGCCATTGGGCGAAGGCCGAGGCGTCGACGGTGACGGCGGCGCGTGCCGAGGCCGGATTGTTGCCCGAACGGTCGATATAGAGCACTCCGGCGTCGATGTCGAGAGCCGGGCCGATGCCGGCGGAGAAGCCTGCGGGAAGCGTCCAGCGTCGCATCATGCCCCATGAGGCGTCGATGCCGGCGTTGTAGAGCGTGATGGTTTTGGCCGGATTTTTAGTGAAATCGACGGAAGCGCCGAGGCGCAGCTGCATCACCCAGCGTTCGGGGTCGAAGCGCATGGCTTGCAGGCGCGAGTAGGAGAGTCCGGCGTGGATGCCGGAGTAGTGCATGGGCGAGAGGTAGGTGTCGGCAATGTGAGCCGAACCTATCTCTACGGTGTAGGTTGAGCTCACGGGGCGAAGCGGCTCGGAGGCAATGCACGATGCACTTATCAATGCACAATGCACAATGCACAATGCACGATTAGTCAATGCACGATGCACGATGCACAATGCACGATTAATTAAACACGATATTTTTTTAGCCATAAATTCCATCCATTAAAAATTGTGCATTGTGCATCGTGCATTAGAATAACCGTTGTTGGCCGTTGATTTCATCGCGCACTTCCTCGTCGGATTTTTCCTCGGGAGCTATGTCGTCGGTGTCGGGCGCGATGGGCTCGGGGGCGTCGGCCGGAGTTTCGGTCGGGAGCGGACGCGGCTCTATTTCCTCGACGGAGCCAAGGGCGAAGGTGGTGAGACGTTTGCCTCGGGCCTTATACGATTTCACGCCGATATAGTCGGTGGCGTCGATAATGACAGGCTCGCGGAAATCGTCGGGGGCGGCAAAAGAGACGCGGAAACGCGCTCCGGGAGTGTCGCTGAGCAATATGAGCGATGATTTTTCGTTCTCGCCGAGGTAGCGCAGATGGCGTGTCGAGGGTTCGAATTCAAAACGCTTGATGTAAGGGTATTTCTGGTCGGCGTCGTTGAGTATGGCGGTCCACACCACGCCGGGGCGGAATTTCTCGATGCGGAGGATATTGTCCTCGTAGTGGTTGGTGGCGTCGAATGTCGAGGTGTAATATTCGCCGTTTTTGAGGATTACGAGCACAAGGTCGTCGCCCTGAAACTCTCCAAGGAAGTTGCCGCGGCCCTCGTAGTTGAGACGGAGCACGTCGGGGTCGAACCACACGTTGCGTCCTCCCAGGGTGCTCGAGCCCTTCTCTTTGAGGGCGAACCGGTGCACCTCGTTTTTGGTCACGAGGTTGCCGAGGCTCTGCTTGCCCTTGATGGCGAGGTTGGCGAAGTCGATGTCGATTTGCAGGGTCTTGATGCGCTGCTTGGGCTTGAGGGTTACTTTCACCACTTCGGCCTCGCCGTTGGGGTTGGCCGAGAACCAGCATATGCGCGTGCCGGGCTGGCCGGGGGTGAGGTTATATTTGCGGTCGCGCGTGATGCCGGTCACGGCGAAGCGTTTCATGTAGTAGAAGCCGCCGCGGCCGTTCTGGTATATCACATTATATATAGTGCGCGTGTCGTTGCGCTTGAATACGTTTACGTAGAGCACATTCTTGCCTATCGACAGTTTTTCCTGCACCTTCACCACCTTGTAGCGGCCGTCTTTGTAGAAAATGATTATATCGTCGATCATCGAGCAGTTGCACACAAACTCGTCTTTTTTGAGCCCTGTGCCGATGAAGCCCTCCTCGCGGTTGATGTAAAGTTTTTCGTTGGCCTCGGCCACATTCGCGGCCTCGATAGAGTCGAAACCGCGTATCACGGTGCGGCGCGGATGGTCGGCGCCGTATTTCTTTTGCAGGGCGAGATACCAGTCGATGGTGTATTCGGTGAGTCGGTCGAGGTGGCCGAGCGTCTCGGCAATGTCGTCGCCGAGGCGGGCTATGGCGCGGTCGGCGTCGTCGACGTTGAAGCGCAGGATGCGCTTCATCTTTATTTCGAGAAGGCGCAAAATGTCGTCGGTCGTCACCTCCCGGATAAGCGACGGGGCAAACGGCTCGAGACGCCGGGCTATGTGGGCCACGGCCTCGTCGTTGGATTTGGCCTGTTCGTATTCGGCATCCTTGTAGATGCGGCTTTCGATGAAGATGCGTTCGAGCGAGGCAAAGAAAAGCTGCTCGCGCAGTTCGGCGAGGCGTATTTCAAGCTCGCATTTGAGGATATGGCGCGTGAGGTCGGCGCTGTGGCGCAACACGTCGCTCACCCCGAGGAAATGAGGCTTGTCGTCGGAGATTACGCAGCAGTTGGGCGAGATTGACACTTCGCAGTCGGTGAAGGCATAGAGGGCGTCGATGGTTTTGTCCGACGAAGTGCCCGGCACGAGGCTCACCATGATGCGGGCCGAGTCGGAAGTGAGGTCGTCGATTTTGCGTATTTTGATTTTACCGTTGTCGATGGCCTTCAATATCGAGTCGATGAGCGAGCCGGAAGTCTGGCCGAAGGGCAGTTCGGTGATGGCGAGAGTCTTGTTGTCGATTTTCTCGATTTTGGCGCGGACCTTTACAGAGCCGCCGCGTTCGCCGTCGTTATAGCGCGACACGTCGACAAATCCGCCGGTCTCGAAGTCGGGGTAGAGCGTGAATTCCTCGCCGCGAAGGTAGGCCACGGCGGCGTCGATGAGCTCGTTGAAATTGTGCGGAAGGATTTTCGACGACAAACCCACGGCAATACCCTCGGCGCCCTGGGCCAGCAGAAGCGGGAACTTGGCCGGAAGCGTCACCGGCTCGCGGTTGCGTCCGTCGTACGACGGAGTCCATTGCGTCACCTTGGGATTGAAAAGCACGTCGAGGGCGAAATGCGAGAGCTTGGCCTCGATGTATCGGCCGGCGGCGGCTCGTGCCCCGGTGAGGATGTCGCCCCAGTTGCCCTGCGTGGTCACCAGCAGGTCTTTTTGCCCGAGCTGCACCAGCGCGTCGTTGATGGAAGCGTCGCCGTGAGGGTGATACTGCATGGTCTGGCCCACGATGTTGGCCACTTTGATAAACCGGCCGTCGTGCATCGTGCGCATAGTGTGGAGTATGCGGCGTTGCACAGGTTTAAGGCCGTCGTCGATATGCGGCACGGCGCGTTCGAGAATCACATACGAGGCATAGTCGAGAAACCACGACTGGAACATTCCGCGCAGCTGGCGGCGCGTGTGCTCGTCGAGGCTGTCGGAATACGGTTTTACAAAATCGGCGGAATAGCCGCCGGCGGCCGGGGAGTCGGCCGTGCTCTCGTCGTCAAACTGGTCTTCGGTATAATCGCTCATCGGGGGTATTATTTTAGCAGGAAAGAATTCCCACAAAGTTAGCAAAAAAAAATGAAACACGCATCCGCCCGATTGTAAAACCCGAAACATTTCCGTAAATTTGGAGTTAAGAATTAATTAATTTGTGCAAAACCTTTAAAATTTCAAGGCGCTTGTCCCCGAATTCGGCAATGGTTTCAACGTTACGAACTTGAAATTTATGCGGCTGTTTTACTTGCGTATTCAGAAAAGTGAGACGCTGTCTCACCAATTGAGTTGGTCGCATTATGTAGAAATACTGAAAGTGAACGATGAAATGGCCATGCGCTACTATCTGCGCGAATGTTGCGATTGCAACTGGAGTACACGTCAACTTGAACGCTAAAATTACATATATATCTGATAGGCAAAGCGATACGGAGTAGCCACGGTGAAGCCGTGACTCCTTGGTTAACCCCGTATGGAGGCGCAGCCGACATGCGGGGTTGGGAAAAGTAAAACAATCGCGGTATTGGAGCGGAGCCTGCCGGAGCGTTCGATGATGCCAAATATGACACGAGGCACAGCTTCGCAGTGCTTATTTATTGCCATAACCGACCGGGCATGTCGGCATTCTGCCTCCATACCCGGTTATCCAAGGAGTCACGGCTTTGCCGTGGCCGCCATTCGTACCTTGCATTTATAATTAAGGTCTTTAATGGCCTTAAAAATGACTTAAAATGTTTGAAAAGTTTCGGTTTTGAAGAAAAATGATTACTTTTGCGAATTATTCGTAAAAAAATTAAACAATCTTATCACATACGCTTAAAAATTACCGCTTATGAGTAACAATGTATCCGCCAGCCTTCGTGACAAGGCTTGGGCAAGATGGACTGCGCTGGGGCTGCTGGCCTTCGCCATGTTCTGTTCTTACATTTTTATGGATATCCTGTCGCCTATCAAGGACTTGCTGCAATCGACACGCGGCTGGGACTCGACGGCTTTCGGCACGATGCAGGGCTCGGAAACTTTCCTCAACGTGTTCATTTTCTTCCTGATTTTTGCCGGCATCATCCTCGACAAGATGGGTGTGCGGTTCACGGCCATACTCTCGGGCGCGGTGATGCTCGTGGGAGCCACCATCAACTGGTATGCCCTCACCGACGGCTTCCTGGGCAGCGGTCTCGACCGTTGGTTCACCGACCATCTTAACTATATCCCTGTGTTCGACGAGCTTGGCATTTCGCCTTTCTACGAAGGCATGCCCGCGTCGGCCAAGTTCTCGGCCGTCGGCTTTATGATTTTTGGCTGTGGCGTTGAAATGGCCGGCATCACGGTGAGCCGTGGCATCGTTAAGTGGTTCAAGGGCCGCGAGATGGCTTTGGCTATGGGTTCGGAGATGGCGTTGGCGCGTCTTGGCGTGGCCACATGTATGATATTCTCGCCGATGTTTGCCAACCTTGGCGGCGAGGTGAGCGTGTCGCGCTCGGTGGCTTTCGGCGTGGTGCTTCTGCTTATCGCCCTGATTATGTTCATCGTATATTTCTTCATGGATAAGAAACTCGACGCCTCGGGCGTGGAGGAGGAAAAAGACGAGCCATTCCAGCTGCGCGACCTTGGCAAAATCCTCACCAGCAGCGGTTTCTGGCTTGTAGCCCTGCTCTGCGTTCTCTACTACTCGGCTATCTTCCCCTTCCAGAAATATGCCGTGAACATGCTTCAATGCAACCTTACGCTCACCGAGCCGGGCGCCGAGTCGTTCTGGGCGTCCGACGCCGTAACGGTGATTCAATATGTGATTATGCTCGTTGTGGCCGGCGCGGCTTTCGCGGGCAACTTCTCAAAAAACAAGGCGGCCAAGGGCGGTCTTTTCACTCTCGCCGTGGTGGCTCTCGTGGGCTACTGCTTCTTCGGCTACATGCGCCAGTCGGCGGCTGCCATTTTCGCCGTGTTCCCCCTCTTGGCCGTGGGCATCACCCCCATCCTTGGCAAATATGTCGACTATAAGGGCAAGGCCGCCTCGATGCTCATCGTAGGCGCGCTTTTGCTCATTGCCTGCCACCTCACTTTCGCCTTCGTGCTCCCGCAGCTCAAAGGCAACGACCTCGGCGGCGTGATTGTGGCCTACCTCACGATTCTTGTGCTGGGCGCATCGTTCTCGCTTGTGCCCGCCTCGTTGTGGCCGAGCGTGCCCAAGCTGGTCGACTCTAAGATTATCGGTTCGGCCTATGCGCTTATATTCTGGATTCAGAACATCGGCCTGTGGCTGTTCCCGCTCCTTATCGGCAAAGTGCTCGACAGCACCAACCCGCAGGTTGTCGACGCCGTAGCCGCCGGCACCATGAGCGCCGAGGAGGCTGCCGTAAGCTACAATTACACCGCGCCGCTTGTAATGCTCGCATGTCTGGGCCTTGCCGCCCTTATAATCGGTTTCATCCTTAAAGTTATCGACCGCAAGCAGGGTCTTGGCCTCGAAGAGCCAAACATTAAAGAGCCGCAGGCCGAAATACTCGCTTCCGAGGTTGAAGCCGTCGAAGAATAATAAATAATACTCTGAACAGCACTTATGAGATTCCTTTCCACTATCTTGATTTCAATGTCCGCCGCCACGGCGATTGCGCAAGTCATTAATCTTCCCGAGGCTCCTGCTCGCTCCGGACTTATATCGATGCACCAAAGCACGGTGCGTCCGGCGCGCACTGTGCAAGGCCGTGCCGCCGAGCCGCTGGCTACTCTCAGCGAGAGCTTCGAGGGCACCAACGGCACAAGCAAGACATGGCTTCCCGACGGCTGGGAGCGTATTCGCACCAACGAGACCATGTCGGCGGTGGAAGGCTGGGTGGCCGGTCCGCGCTACACCGGCGCTCCGGCCCCGTCCGACGGCGACTATTATATGACCATGCTCTATCCTATGGGCACGCCCAAGGACGAATGGCTCGTGACGCCGGCTGTGGCAATCAAGGAGGGGATGGAACTGACCTTCGACACATGGTTCTCGCCGGCATATTTCTTCATTCTCGACCGCGACCATTACGATGGCACCACCGGGGAATTTATCAAGCGCGAGGTGGCATCTTCGTTCCAGATATGGGTGCAGCCTGAGGGTGGGGAATGGACTATGGTGAAAGATTTTGTCGACGATTACATGGATATGTCTTATGACGACATGGCCATGTCGGAATCGACAACCATGTTCAGCCGCACGATTCCGCTCGGCGACTATGCCGGACGCACCGTGCGCGTCGGGTTCCGCTACAAGGCCGACGACGGCAATATTATTTTCCTCGACAATGTGAGGATTGAATATCCGTTGCTGCCCGTGTTCTATCAGGCTCCGCTCAGCACTCTGTATTTTGGTTTCTCGTCGACAATGTGGTCGGCATCGCCTTACGATGTGGCGCTCTTCCCCGTGTTTGCTCCCGTTACGTGGACCAACCTTACCGGGGTAGACAATGCCGCTTACACATGGCGATATGCCGATCCGGTGACCGGCACAGAGTCGAACACCAACGACACCGACCTTACTGTGGAATACAGCACGTTCTACCAGCCGGGCGCCACCTCGTACACCAACTACTATTCGGCTCCTGTGCTCGAAGGCGAGGCAGAAGGTTACACCGCGGCCTGGTATCAGGAACCCATAAGGGCAATGCAGATGGGCGGCGACGCCACTTTGCAAGGGAAAAATTCGTCGACAGGCGAGATTGTCAACGTTACATATGGCCTCATACCCTTTAATCTCGGCACCGACGGCATCGACATCTCCGTGGCTCCGGCCTACGACTATGGCGAGACGAGTGTGCCCATTTTCGGATATAGCGACCGTACCCGCCAATGGTGGACGGAGAACTCTCTCGGCATAGACGCTCCCGAAAGCGACTATGCCGAAGCCATTGCATATCTCAACTATTTTGAGGCTCCGACGTCGCCGCTCGTTGTAAACGGGCTTTGGACTCTTGCCAAAGGTCAAATCACCGACGATGCCGAATTTGTGGCCGAGATTTACGCCGTAAGCGGCGGTGTGCAGGCCGCAACGCCTGTGGCGCGCGCCGTATGCCGTGGCTCCGAGGCTGAAAAAATAGAAGGAGGAACCCAACTTTACCTTACCATTCCGTTTAAATTCGACAGCCCGGTTGTGCTCTCCGATTCCGAAGCCGAGGCTTACCATATAATGATTTCGGGCTACAACGACCCGGCTAACGTGACATGGTTTGCCCCGCTGCACTCGATGTTCCCGCGCCTCGACGGCGTGTCGCTCGGCAGCGTGCGTCGCCACACTGTGACAAACGGAACGGAAGCCTATGACATAGTGCCGCTCGGACAGTTCTACGGCGACTATGGCCTGCTCAATGTGTCGTTCGCCATATGCCTCGATGCTTTCTATCCCTGGCTCAAAGCCGAAAATACGGAGATTGAGATTGACAACGCCTCGCCCGCGACAGTGAATCTCGACTCGTATTACGATGCTTCGTCTCTCGTGCTTACGCAACCCGACGGCTCCGCGCTGCCTTCGTGGCTGTCGGCCTCTGTTGCAGGCCGCTACGACAAGGCCGCCATCACGCTTACGGCATCTACCGATGCTCCGGCCGAGGCTGTTGTCAAAATCGCCGCGCCGGGTGTAAGTGAACAGATAAAGGTAAAGGCCACCGCGGCCGGCATCGCCGACGCCTCCACATCTGCGGACTCGCCGGTGACCGGGATATTTACCCCGGCCGGCATCGCCGTGGAAAGCGCCGACGCCCCCGGCCTCTATATATTGCGCCATGCCGACGGCTCCGTGTCGAAAATTCTCCGAAAGTAAATACCACCATCATAACCGTTTACAATGAATAAATTTATCCTGCCGCTTATCGCCATGCTTGCGGCCTCATCGGCTGTTGCTTCCGCTCCGGGCAAATATGCCTCGCGTGTGCCCGACATCGAGCCTGTAACGTTCTATGAAGGGTTCGAGGACTACGACACGTCCATGGGGCTGAACTGGATTCCCGAGGGTTGGTCGAAAGTGTGCACCGACGCCCACAAACCCACGCCGGAAATGCTCGCCCGCAACGTGAACAACACCTGGTATGTCTACGAATCGTCGGAATTCATGCAGGAAATGACGCCCGACGGCTGGAACGAGGCTTTTATTCATTTCGGATATACCGACGACGAGCGCGGAAGCTCTAACGCCGCTCAGGACGAATGGCTCATCACCCCCGAAATCTCGCTCGGAGCCAATGAGGAACTGTCGTTCTATCTCCAATGCGACTATTCCACCGTGTATGAATGGGACTGGAACAAATCTTGCTTCAAGGACCGTTCTGACATAAAGAATACTCTTAAAATTATGGTCACTGCCGACGGCGGCGACTCCTGGGAAGAAGCCTGGGATCTCGAAGCCGACGAAGTGCGCCGTCACCCCGATGCTGTGTGCTTCAATCAATACGGCAACTTGCAGTACCACCAATTCACCACATCGCTTGCCGCTTTTGCCGGCAAGAGCGTGCGCATCGGCTTCCGCTATGTGCGCCAAAGCGGCGACGGCATCGGCAACTCCATGATGCTCGACGGTGTTACGGTGAAGCCCGCCAAGGCTGTCGAAGGCCCCAACCGCGAGGGCTGGACGCTGCTCGGCACCGGCTCCATGGCCGACGGCTGGGTGCTCCCGGCTCTCACAGTCACCCCCTCGGAATTCTACAATCCGCAAGACTACATCTTCCCCGTCGACATCTACGAGAAGGACGGCCAACCCGGAATGTTCCTGCTCGCATCGCCGTGGACTTCCGACAAGTTCCCGTTTATCCACCTCAACGGCAACACCACCGTGCCCTATGACATAGTGGTCGACGCCACCGACCCCGACTTCGTGATCATAACCCCGCAGGTGTCCGGCTTCGAGCACAAGAACCCCGGCTCGAAGGCCAACCGCTATGCCACGCCTTATTACATATCACACGCCGGAAAGCAATATCTCGACGAAGGCTACTCAAAGCCCGACATCATAGCCTACGGCCATGCCGCCACCTACGACGCGAAAACAGGGATTATCAACATCCCGGGCCCGAAATACGGCCACACCGCATCCGATGTGGCATATATTCCGTCGGGCTTCAACGAAGCATACTATCCCTCGGTGATTTACCTTCCCACGGGCAACACGCCCGAACTTGTGTGGAACCCGCTTGGTAAAGCATCGTTTACCGACGGATTCCTTTTCCCCGGTTTTGTAGGCGACCCCGCAGGCAACGAATGGGAGGTGGAGATAGAGGAGCGCGCCGGTCAGCCGGGCATGTACCGCATCATCGACCCCTACACAAGCGCAGTCTCGCCGATGGCAATGTATAACAACAACGTGCACTCGGCCAAGATTATAATCGATGCCACCGACCCCGAACTCGTAATCATGGAGCCGCAATACTCCGGTTTCTCGGGCATGAACAACGGCACATATTGGAACTACTACATCGGCAACGATGCCGGCGTGCTCGCCTTCTCCGGCGGTTATCTCAAAGACCAGATTAAGCAAATGCTCGCCGAAGAACGCCAAGATAAACTTGCCGACGGCGTTATCACCTTCCGCGAGCCTATGTTCGGTTCCAACAATTACGGCGGATTCGGCTACAAATGGAGCGACGAGAATGATCAGACACTAAATCATCCGGCGCGGCTTGTCCTCCCCTCCGCAGCATCCGTCGGCTCGGCCACTGCCGCTCCCGACGCTCCCGAATCCTGGTACACCATTTCCGGCGTGCGCCTTGGCGCAGAGCCCTCGGCTCCCGGCCTCTACATCCGCGTAAAAGGATCCATTGCCGAAAAAATCCTGAAATAAAGGTACCGGCACATAAAGGTACCAGCACATAGGAACGCGAGCCTCCGGCTTGCGAAAATAAAAGGGTGTGTCAAAACACCAAAGGCATGGACGTACGGCCCGTGCGTCCACGGGGCTGCGCCGTGCCGGAACCATCAAGAACCATGAACGAACTATCGGGGGACTATTTGTTTTTTTTGGGGCGGGGATGGTGGGTTATTTTGGGACGGACGCACGAGCCGTACAATGCGGTTCAAATAAGCCGTCGCTATGGAGGAGAATCGCGTAGCGATTCAAGAATGTAGCCCGGGGTGGAGCGACAGCGTAGCTTTTAGCTTTGCAGACGAGATTCAGAGTTAACAATTACCATCTGAATTGTTAAATAGAAAGACAGAGGCGGT
>VSPD01000002.1 GCA_009775125.1 Muribaculaceae bacterium
CCCCCCCCCCATTGTTAAAATTTGTTAATAAGAGCTAAAATAACCAAGTCGGGCAGGATTGCCTGTCCGACTTGGTTATTAGCGTAATATGCGGGTTATTAGAGAAGGGAGATGGAGCGGGAGATGAAGCGGGCGAGGGGTTCGCCTTTGAGGAGGCCGTTGCCAAGGAGGGCAAGGTCGATGAGCTGGCCGGCGAGGGGTTGAGTGGCGGCGTAATCGGCAATCGCCTTTTCCTGCTCGCCACGCAGGCGTGTCACTTCGGCCTCAATGTCCTTTATGCGTTGGTCGTCCTCGGCCGATGTCTTGCCTTCGGGCGCGTCCTTGCGGATTTTTTCAGCCTCGGCATTCTTAGACTCAATTTCTGATGCAAGGGGTTGCACCGTTGCGTCGAGAGCCTTGGCTGCATCGTCCTTGATGCGGACAATGAGCGGATGCTCGGTGTTGACAACAAGGTTGTAGCTATCGGGCAGCTCGCCATAGAATCCCATGCCGGGCTGCATGGCGGCCATATCCTTCATTCGGCGCATGAACTCGTTTTGTGTAATCACAATTGGCTGAGCGTTGGCGGCGAGAGCCTCGAATGTGACAAGGAAGTTGGTCTTGTCGATTGCCGGAATCTGCGAGCGGAAGAGCGTGGTGAGTTCGTCGCGCTGCAATGGGGTGAGGTCGGCGACCTTGGAATCGGTCTTGCGGATGAGGTTGTCGACAATGTCGGAGTCGACACGCACAAACTGTGTTTTTTCGAGTTTCTGCTCGAGCAGGCCGATAAAGTGATTGTCGAGTTGGCCGTCCATAAGCAGGACATTGTATCCACGGTCGGTGGCAGCGTTGATATAGGTGTATTGTGCCACGGGATCGGTGGAGTAGAGAAATACGATATTGCCGTCGCGGTCGGTTTGCTCGGGTTCGACAAGGGCCTTGTATTCTTCGAGGGTGAAATATTTGCCTTCGGTGTCTTTCACAAGGACAAATTTCATGGCTGCTTCGCAGAATTTCTCGTCGGTGAGCATGCCGTATTCGATAAATACCTTTATGTCGTCCCATTTCTTCTCGTAATCGGCACGGTCGGCCTTGAATATTTCTTCGAGGCGCGCGGCGACTTTCTTGGTGATGTACGACGATATTTTCTTTACGGCGGTGTCGGCTTGCAGATATGAGCGCGACACGTTGAGAGGAATGTCGGGGGAATCTATCACGCCTTGCAGCAGCATCATGAACTCGGGTACGACGCCTTCGACAGAGTCGGTGACGTAGACCTGGTTGCAATACAGCTGGATACGGTTTTTCTGCACATCGAAGTTGTTGTGAATCTTGGGGAAGAAAAGGATACCGGTGAGGGTGAACGGATAGTCGACGTTGAGGTGAATCCAGAACATGGGGTCGTCCTGTCCGGGGTAAAGTTCGTGATAGAACGCGAGATAATCCTCATCGGAGAGCTCCGACGGCTTTTTCATCCACTGGGGCTCGGTAGCGTTGATTACCTTGGGGCGGTCGGTGTCGACCATCGCGCCATCTTTCCATTCTTGTTCAAATCCGGAGATTACCGGCACGGGGAGGAAACGGCAATATTTGCGCAGAAGGCCGTCGATTGTGCCTTGTTCAAGGAACTGTTTGTCGTCATCGTCGATATAAAGAATGATGTCGGTTCCTCGGGTTGTACGGGTACCGTCGGTCATGGTGTACTCGGGCGAACCGTCACAAACCCATTTCACCGACGTTGCTCCATCCTTATAAGAAAGCGAATTGATTTCAACTTTCTTGGCCACCATAAAGGCAGAGTAGAATCCCAGGCCGAAATGGCCGATGATAGAATTGGCCGTGTCCTTGTATTTTTCGAGGAACTCTTCGGCGCCGGAGAAAGCAATCTGGTTGATATACTTTTCGATGTCGTCGGCAGTCATGCCTATACCGTGGTCGGATACAGTAAGCGTTCCGGCTTCTTTGTCGATGGTGACGGATACGGAGAGGTCGCCAAGCTCGCCTTTGAATTCGCCAAACGACGACAGCGTTTTCAGCTTTTGTGTTGCGTCGACTGCGTTTGAGACAAGTTCGCGCAAAAATATTTCGTGGTCGGAATAGAGGAATTTTTTGATTACAGGAAAGATGTTTTCAGTGGTAACACCTATTTTTCCTTGCATGGTCTTATTATCTTGCATAGTAAATAGTTTTAGGGAAAAACAATCAAATAAGAGTTATTGTTGGAAAAGCCCAATTCCCGGTTAACAAGAATTGGACTTTTTTAAATTACGTTAGTTGGTTGGCGTGGTTCTTATTTCTGTTACGATGTCGCCCTTCTCGGAGTCGAAATCGACAAAAATTTCGTTGCCCGGTGTCACCGATGCAGAGATAATCATCTCGGCGAGACGGTCTTCCAGATATTTCTGAATGGCGCGTTTGAGAGGTCGGGCGCCGAACTGTGCATCGTAGCCCTTCTCGGCAATAAACGTCTTGGCCGGTTCGGAAAGACGGAGTGTGTAACCGAGGTCGGCGACACGGCGGTAGAAGCCGGCAAGCTCGATGTCGATAATCTTGAAGATGGCCTCTTTGTCGAGGGGGTCGAACATGATTATGTCGTCGACACGGTTGAGGAATTCCGGCGAGAATGCCTTGTTGAGGGCTTTCATGAGCACGCCGTGGGAATACTCCTTGTCGACTTCGCGTGTATTGAAACCCACACCCGAGCCAAAATCCTTCAGCTGGCGTGTGCCTATGTTGGACGTCATAATCACGATTGTGTTCTTAAAGTCGATATGACGGCCAAGGGAGTCGGTGAGGCGGCCTTCATCCATAAGTTGAAGAAGAAGGTTAAACACATCGGGGTGAGCTTTCTCTATTTCATCGAGAAGCACCACGGAGTAGGGGCGACGGCGCACGGCTTCGGTCAGCTGTCCGCCCTCCTCGTAGCCAACATATCCCGGAGGCGCTCCGACAAGGCGGCTCACCGTGAATTTCTCCATGTATTCGCTCATGTCGATGCGGATAAGCGTGTCGGCGGAGTCGAAAAGATATTCGGCGAGTTTCTTGGCAAGGTGAGTTTTACCCACGCCTGTCGGGCCGAGGAACATGAAAGTGCCGATGGGCTTGTTGGGGTCTTTGAGGCCGATGCGGTTGCGCTGGATAGCCTTTACTATTTTGTCGATAGCGTTGTCCTGGCCAATGATTGCGTCTTTGAGTTTGGGACCCATTTCAAGCAGACGGCGACCTTCGGCCTGGGCAATGCGCTGCACGGGCACGCCTGTCATCATGGCCACTACTTCGGCTACCTTGTCTTCGTCGACAGGGACGCGCTGCTCCGAGAGCTGCTGCTCCCAACGCTGTTTTGCCCGGTCGAGTTCTTCGGCGAGACGCTGCGCCTTGTCGCGGAAGGAAGCTGCCGATTCGAAGTTCTGTGCCTGTGCGGCTTTGAGTTTGTTTTGTGTCGCTTCCGCTATCTCGCGTTCGAGACGTTCGATTTCTTCCGGCACTTCCACATTTGTAATATGCACGCGAGAGCCGGCCTCGTCGAGGGCGTCGATAGCCTTGTCGGGGAAGTTGCGGTCGGACACATATCGCTGGGTAAGTTTCACGCAGGCTTCGAGTGCGCTGTCGGTGTAGCTTACATTGTGATGCGACTCATATTTATCCTTGATATTGCGAAGAATCTGGAGCGTTTCCTCGGGAGTGGTCGGTTCCACGAGCACCTTTTGGAAACGGCGTTCGAGCGCGCCATCCTTTTCAATATTTTTACGGTACTCGTCGAGAGTGGTGGCGCCGATACATTGCAATTCGCCACGTGCAAGGGCGGGCTTGAGCAAGTTGGCGGCATCCATCGAGCCGGAAGGATTTCCGGCGCCCACGATGGTGTGAATCTCGTCGATGAACAGGATGATGTTTGGATTCTTTGTAAGTTCGTTGAGGATTGCCTTGATGCGTTCTTCGAATTCGCCGCGATATTTAGTGCCGGCCACGATGCCGGCCATGTCGAGCGACACAAGGCGTTTGTTGAAGAGAATACGCGACACCTTGCGCTGTACTATTCTCAATGCAAGACCCTCTACAATGGCAGACTTGCCCACGCCGGGCTCGCCGATGAGCACGGGATTGTTTTTCTTGCGACGGCTGAGCACCTGGGCAAGACGCTCGATTTCTACATCACGGCCCACAACCGGGTCGAGACGGCCTTCGGAGGCGGCACGCGTCATGTCGTGTCCGAATTTGTCGAGCATAGGGGTGTCGTTGCCGGAAGTCTTTGACGAACGCGATGCCGAACGGCCCTGAGAAGACTGTCCGGAACCGGAGCCGGAAGATGCCGGCTTGTCATCGTCATCGTCGTCGACAAAGTCGGGACCGGCGACAGGGCCGGGCGCGCTCTCTCGGGCGACGGATTGGTACAGGCCGTGGTAATCTATACCTGCGGCTTTGAAAGGTTGGATAAAGTCCATATTTTGCACAGCTTGATTATGGAAAAGCGCCAGAAGCACGTGCAGAGGCTCTACTTCGGGATGCCCGAGCTGGCGAGCTTCAAGAACGCTGAGTTTAACAATACGGTTGGTTAGTTCGCTTACCTGCAACGATGGAGGCACCGGACCTGACAGGTCGAAGAGAGTCTGGTCGAGATTGCTGCGAAGACGCATAATCGCGCCGTCGGGCACAACGCTGTCGAGAAGCCGAAAGGGCATCCCTTCAGTATTGTCGAGCAGGCTCAGCAGCAGATGGGCCGGGGTGATCTCGGCATTGTTGTGCCTGATCGCTTCTTTCTTGCACCTGTTGAGCAGAGCGGGTATTTCTGTTGAAAAGTTGTCCATATACGGTTAATGTCGGAAAACCGGATTCATATTAATTGGCATTGACTGCCACATCCGAATCCATAGATATATGTAGCAATAACCGTGCCAAAAACCGGAATTATATCCTTAATATGATGAATTATTAAAATTTTAACTCATTTTTAGAAAGTTATTACAAAAATAATCTTTAAAAAACTAACAAGCAAAACCTGATAAATGTTTTTTAGACAAAGTCAGTAAAAAACACATAAATACAACTGCAATTGTACTGAAAATATGTTGTAAAACATATCTGTTAAGCATTTTTAACAAACGCCTGAAAGTCGCTTGCCAAGCGGAGTCAAGAGCAAAATCAGATGTATAATATTGCATCCGTTGTGAACAAAATTATGTCTGTGAGCATTTTATGATTAATTTTGCGGTGTAGTTAAACACTGCGTGCGCCAAAGAGTTGGAGCACATCGCCGAAAATCGGCAGGAAATCTTCCAAAAGCGAGAGCCTGAAAAAGATTTCTCAGTATGAACATAATACGATAAAAATGAAGAAAACAATCATGGGCATGGCGCTTCTGGCGTCGACGCTCCTTGTTTCCTCCGCATTTAACGAGACGACATTCAGCACGGAACCCGGTGCAATCGCACCGTTAATTTCTGCAAGTAATGATTCCGGCAATGTCGCGCTCGAGCAAATGAGAGGTGATTACGTGTTGCTTTCTTTTTGGTCGTCGGACGACGCCCAATCACGTATCAACTGCAACTACTATGCCCAATGGGCTAAGCGACACTGCGGCAGCATCCGCCATCTTGCGTTTAACTTTGACGAGGACGCAGCTCTTTTCAAAGAGATAGTGGCGATAGACGCTCTTGATGCTGCGAACCAGTACAATGTGACAGGCGACACTGCCTCGCGTATAATACGCGATTATCGCCTGAACGAGGGATTCGGCACTCTTCTCATCGGCCCCGAAGGCCGTGTCATCGCCGCCAACCCCGAGTTAGAAGCCTTGAATTCCCTTTCTTAGGAACCCGGGCGGAGACATACATTCAACGCCAACCGATATACGCTATTTCTATAACGTATATCTTTTTTTGTCCTTAAACAAATAACAGTGCGACCGCGGCTGCGGTCGCACTGTTATTTGTGTCGGGTACGCGAAGTGCGTTGGCTGTCAATCTAATTTTACAAGGTTGTATTCGAGCGAACCGAGGCCAATGGAGGCGGCATATGGAGTGATGTAGGTGCCGTGTTGGCGATTGATACGTTCGATTAACGCGGCGGAATCGTCACCCTCCGTCGACACATGGTTAAATACCATGTCGAGACAAGCCTGGTCGAGGGCGACAGGGTCGAGGCTCGCGGCGATTCCCAGGTCTTTCATCTCGGGAGCGGCCGGATGTCCGTCGCAGTCGCAATCCACGGAGAGATTGTTGAGCACGTTGATGTAGACAACACGTGGCGAGCCGTCGTTGCTCTTGCCGTTCATATAGTCGTGTACGGCCTGTGCCGCGGCCGCCATGGATTCAAGGAAATGATCCTGTTCTGGAAGGTCTTCCCATATTTTTTCCGGGGTGTCATATTTTCCGGCGGAGTGGATATAGGCCTTTCCGTTTGTCGAAGCCACGCCAATAGAAGCGTTTTTCAACACACCGCCGAAGCCGCCCATGGCATGACCTTTGAAATGGGCGAGGTTTATCATGAAATCGTAGTTTTTCAGATTCTCGCCTACAATGTCATATTTTATATGCGTGGTGTCGGAAACGGGAATATTGAATTCTCCGAACTCGTCCATGAGGTCCACCTTGGCTATTTTATCGAATCCATGCTCGCGGATGGTTTCCCAATGCAGTTTCGGATCTTGACGTGTGCCTCCGTAGGCGGTGCAACATTCCACGATAGTGCCGTCGACTTCCGAAACGAGTTTGCCGATAAGCTCAGGCTTGAGATAATGAGTGTTTCCGCCCTCACCCGTGGATATCTTCACGGCCACATTGCCGGCGGGCTCCACTCCAAGGGCTTTGAAAATTTTTACAAGGCTTTCAGGGGTGATTTCCGATGTGAAATAAACCGTGGCCGTGTCGCATTTTTGCGTATTCTCATTTTCCATTGTCTCTGATTTATTATTTGTGCCGGCGCAAGCTCCTGTTGCAAGCAGAGAAGCCGCCACGGCAGCCGTTAAAAACTTTTTCATTGTTAATGATGTAGCATTTTGCAAAAATAGCGAAATTTTAAATTTTATTCAATGAAATATTGCAAAAAATAGCATTTTGACTGTAAAAAATATCAAATATTTTTGGAGTTTTGGAAATAGTTTGTAACTTTGCCATATCAAAAGCAATACAAAATGACACGATTTTATGCATATTCTCGCTATTTTTATTTTTATCTGATGGATAAGGACGGGATTTGCACAGTCGTTTAGCCGCGATATGATTATTCTATCGATATAGTCCCGTCTGTTTTAATACAGCGGGATTTTTTATTAGTAAAAGGTAACAATGAAAAAGGTAACGATACAAGGCATAGAAGGATGTTTTCATGATGCAGCCGCAAGAGAATTCTTTTCCGGCGACGATGTATGCACAGTAGAGTGTGACACGTTTCCGGAAATGTTCGACAGGCTGTCGCTTGATGCCTCGCTTATAGGCATTGTGGCCATTGAGAACACTATTGCCGGAAGCCTTCTGCAAAACCATGAGCTGCTGCGTCAAAGTTCGCTGAGGATTGTAGGAGAGCATAAGATGCGCATCTCGCATGTGTTATGCGCCCTTCCCGGACAGTCTGTCGACAGCCTTACGGAGGTTAATTCTCACCCCATGGCTCTGATGCAATGCGAGCAGTATCTGCGCCGGCATCCTAATTTGAAGATGGTAGAGCGATTTGACACTGCCGGTTCGGCCCGCGAGATAGCGGAACGTTCCCTTGCCGGACATGCCGCAGTGTGCGGAGAATACGCCGCCCGGCTCTATGGACTTGAAATACTTGAAACCGGCATAGAGACAAATAAACGCAATTTTACGCGTTTTCTTATTCTTGCCGATCCGCTCCTTGCCGGCGAGATTGGTCCTGCCGAAAGCGAGATTGACAAAGCCTCGATAGTGTTTACTTTGCCGCACACCAACGGAGCGTTGTCGAAAGTGCTCACCATCCTTTCTTTCTACGACATGAATCTTTCCAAGATACAGTCGATGCCGATAATCGGGCGAGAGTGGGAATATCGGTTCTATGTCGACCTTACTTTTAATTCTCTTGTCCGCTATCATCAGGCCATTGATGCAATACGCCCTCTCCTCAACGATTTCCGCCTCCTTGGCGAGTATCATGCAAATTGAAAACCAAAATTCGTAAAATATAATGAAAGAGATAAGACCGGCCAAAAGGGTCGATACAATAGAAGAATATTATTTCGCAGGGAAATTAAAAGAAGTGGCAAGGTTGAAAGCCGAAGGCCGCGATATCATCTCTCTCGGAATCGGAGGCCCCGACATGATGCCTGCCGACGACGTGGTGGATACCCTATGCGAGTCGGCCCGACAGCCCGGAAATCATTCTTACCAGCCATTTTCCGGGATTCCGGGTTTAAGGACGGCATTTGCCGACTTTTATAAAAAGCATTATGGCGTAATCCTCGACCCCGACAGCGAAATACAACCGTTGATAGGATCGAAGGAGGCGGTGCTCCACATGTCGCTCACATTTCTCAATCCCGGCGACGGAGTGCTTGTCCCCAATCCGGGATATCCCACATACACCTCGGCATCGCGTATCGCGCAAGCCGAAATCTTCCCTTACGATCTTGTGGAGGAAAACAACTGGCAGCCGGATTTCGATGCGTTGGAGCGTCTGCCTCTCGAACGCATAAAATTGATGTGGGTGAATTATCCGCATATGCCAACCGGCGCTCCGGCCTCACGTGCCTTGTTTGAAAAAATCATTGATTTTGGACGACGCCACGGCATCGTAATCGCACACGACAATCCTTACAGTTTTATACTGAACAGCAATCCGCTCTCTATCCTGTCAGTTCCGGGGGCAAAAGATATTGCCGTTGAGCTTAATTCACTTTCCAAAAGTCACAATATGGCCGGATGGCGTGTGGGCATGATTGCGTCAAATCCCGAATTTGTGAAATGGTTTATAAAGGTAAAGAGCAATGTCGATTCCGGGCAGTTCCGTCCTGTAATGGAAGCCGCCATATGTGCCCTTCGTCAACCCGACGCGTGGTACGAAAATCTTAACGAAGCGTATTCGCGCCGACGTGCTGTCGCCGAAAAGATTATGACCGCCCTCGGCTGTACATTCGATCCCGGCCAGAAAGGACTTTTTTTATGGGGACGCATACCTGCGGATGCCGAGTCGGCCGAAGCCCTGGCCGATGAACTGCTATATGACAAGGGCATCTTCCTTACGCCGGGATTTATTTTCGGGACAAACGGCGAACGGTACATACGCATATCGCTGTGTGCCGACGAGCAAACGCTTACCCGTGCCCTTAACCGCATAACAAACGACTAATCATTAAACAATGAAAGATATTCAACCGATAGCCTTTGAAGGCATTGACATAAAGCAACCGCTGATTATTGCAGGCCCGTGCTCGGCGGAAACAGAACAGCAAGTGCTTGCCACAGCCTGCGAATTGCACGCCAACGGCATCTCTATATTCCGGGCCGGCATATGGAAACCTCGCACCAAACCCGGAGGATTCGAAGGGGTAGGGGTGCCCGGGCTCGAATGGCTCAAAAAGGTAAAGGAAGAGACCGGCATGGCCGTGTCGACCGAAGTAGCCACCAAGGCCCATGTCGAGGCCGCCCTCAATGCCGGGATAGACCTCTTGTGGATCGGAGCACGCACATCGGCCAACCCCTTTGCCATGCAAGAAATAGCCGACGCGCTTGCCGAGGCGCATGCCGACGTGGCCGTACTTGTTAAAAACCCGGTGAACCCCGACCTTGAACTGTGGATAGGCGCGTTGCAGCGCATATACAATGCCGGCATCCGGCGTCTGGGTGCCATACATCGCGGTTTCAGCGCCTATGGCAAGCATCTCTATCGCAACCTTCCGCAATGGCGAATCCCGATAGAGCTTCGCCGTCGCTATCCGTCGCTACCTATCATATGCGACCCAAGCCATATCGGAGGCAAGCGCGAGCTTGTGGGTCCTCTTTCGCAACAGGCTCTCGACATGGGCTTCGACGGTCTTATCATAGAAAGCCACTGCGACCCCGACTGCGCCCTTTCAGATAAAAACCAGCAGGTTACTCCCGAAGTGCTGAATTTCATCCTCAACACGCTTGTCTACCGACATGCAAACGCTACTACCGAAAGCCTGAGCCTGCTTCGCCAGCAAATCGACCGGCTCGACAACGAATTGCTCGAGGTGCTGTCGAAACGTATGGAGGTGTCGCGCGACATCGGACAGTACAAAAAAGAGCATCGTATGCCCGTATTGCAAGCCGCACGCTACGATTCAATTATGAACTCGCGTGTAAAAATCGCCCAGGAGATGGGCATGTCGGGCGACTTCATGCGCATAGTCCTTTCCGCTATCCACGAGGAGTCGGTGCGCCAGCAGATAGAAGTGTTCAACGACCGTTTACGCTAACAATCATCAAACAAAAATGAAAATACTTATCTTGGGCGCGGGGAAAATGGGTTCATTCTTTTGCGATGTGCTTTCGTCAGATCACGAAGTGGCTATTTTCGACATCGACCCCGATCGGCTTAAATTCACATTCGGGTGCTATCGGTTCTCTTCGATGGACGAAGTGCGCGATTTCGAGCCGCAACTCGTGATTAACGCGGCCACGGTGAAATATACTATCCCGGCGTTCGAGGCCGTGCTTCCATATATTCCTCAACAGTGCATCTTGTCCGACATCGCATCGGTAAAAACCGGCCTGCCGGAGTTCTACGCAAAGTGCGGCCGGCCGTTCGCCTCGTCACACCCCATGTTTGGTCCTACATTTGCCTCGCTGAGCAATCTTGCAAATGAAAATGCCATAATTATCACAGAAGGCGACCACCTTGGACGTATTTTCTTCCGCGACCTGTATTCACGGCTCGGATTGCATATCGAAGAATACTCCTTTGACGAACATGATACAACAATAGCATACTCGCTTTCAATCCCGTTTGCCTCCACTCTCGTTTTCGGAGCCGTGATGAAACACCAGTCGGCTCCGGGCACTACATTCAAACGCCATATGGCCATTGCCAAAGGCTTGATGAGCGAGGACGACTATCTTTTGCAGGAAATACTCTTCAATCCAAACACGCCCCGTCAGCTTGAACAAATACGCGAACGCCTGGCCGAATTGCAGACTATCGTCACAGCCCGCGATGCGGCAGGCATGAAAGAATTTCTCGACAAAGTGAGGGAGAACCTAAAATAAATTTGTAACTTTGCCAAAAACAAAGGTTACAAAATGAAAATAGGAATAATAGTGGCGATGGGCAAGGAACTGGCCCTGCTTGAGCCATTGATAGAAAACCGCCGTCAGGTTGCCTTGAACGGCTTCACGTTTACGCTTGGAGAAATCGGCTCACGCGAAGTTGTGGCTATGCAGTGTGGAATCGGTAAGGTAAATGCCGCCATCGGAACTCTTACCATGATAGAGAATTTTCATCCTTCGGTGATAATTAATTCCGGTGTGGCAGGCGGCACCGGCCATGGCGCGAGCCGTGGCGACGTGATTCTCGCCTCCGAGATAGCTTATCACGACTGCTGGTGCGGACCGGGCACGGAGCCCGGGCAGGCCGCAGGCTGTCCGGCTCGCTTTGCTTGTCCGCTCGATGCCGGAACGGTTGCCGCAGAGCTTGGCGCCAACGCAGGCCTTTTGGCCTCCGGCGATATTTTTGTGTCGCGCCCTGATGATATCCAACGCATTTTGTCGATGTATCCCGAAGCTGTGGCCGTCGATATGGAATCGGCTGCGATTGCACAGGTGTGCTTTTTGAAATCTGTTCCTATGGTTTGTCTTAGAATAGTGAGCGACACCCCCGGCGCACACGAAGATAATGCGTCGCAATACGAGAACTTTTGGGAAAATGCCCCGGCGCGCACATTCGATGCCGTGCGTCGCCTTATTTCTATAATTTGACTTTTTGCGCCGATGGAAAAGATAGCAAGTTTTACAATCAATCACCTCACGCTCCGTCCGGGCGTGTATGTGTCCCGACTCGACAAATTGCCTTCGGGCGACACCCTCACCACTTTTGATATCCGCCTTACAGCGCCTAATATCGAACCTGCGGTAGCTCCGGAAGCGCTTCATACTATCGAGCATCTCGCAGCCACATTTCTGCGAAATCACCCTCAGTGGGGGAGCCGCGTAGTGTATTGGGGCCCGATGGGATGCTGCACAGGGTCATATCTTATCCTTGCCGGCAATTACAAGCCGGAAGACATTCTCGATGTGCTCACCGAGATGATGAGATATATTGAATCGTTTGAAGGCGACATCCCGGGCGCTTCTGCGCGTGAGTGTGGCAATTACAAGTTCAACGACCTGTCTGCGGCGCGAGCTGTGGCCCGTAGGTTTCTTGCCGACGTGCTCGAACCGCGGCCTGCCGACCGTTTCGTATATCCCGACTGAAAATGAGATTTGCCGACATACCGGGCCACGACGATGTAAAGCAAAAACTGCGTCGACTTGCCGACAGCGACCGTATTCCACATGCCCTGCTGCTTGAAGGGCCGGCCGGGGCTGCTAAATTTGCGCTTGCGCGAGCTTTTGCACAATATGTGCATTGCACTTCGCGCGTCGACGGCGACAGCTGCGGTCGATGCCCGTCGTGCCGTCAGCATGAGACATTTAATCATGCCGACACGCTTTATTCTTTTCCGGTGGTAAAGAAAGGCTCCGGACCGACGCGTTCCGACGACTATCTGCCCGAGTTCCGGGAGTTTATATCCGACAGCCCGTGGATGGATTTTGAGCGATGGCTTTCCTTGCTCGACAATATCAACGCCCAGCCGAATATCTATGTCGATGAAGCCAATGCGTTGATTTCTCGGTTGAATTTCACCGCCACCGGCTCTAAATACAAAATTGTGCTGATGTGGCTTCCCGAGCGTCTGAAAGAGGAGGCCGCAAACAAAATATTGAAACTTGTCGAGGAGCCTTACTCCGACACTCTTTTTGTATTTACATCCGATGCCTCGCGTCTCATATTGCCGACAATATATTCGCGCACGCAGCGCATAGGCGTATCCAGATATTCCGACGAGGAAATAGCCGGCTTTCTTGGCGACAAGTTTTCGCTCGACCCGCAGGCGGCCTCCGATATTGCCCGCCTCGCCGCCGGCAGCATCACGGAGGCGGTGCGCCTTATATCAGTAAACAAAGACTCGGAACTGTTCCTGAACATGTTCATGGCTCTTATGCGCACAGCTTATGGCCGAAAAGTAGCTGAATTGAAAAACTGGGCATCTGAACTTGCCGGGCTCGGGCGCGAGCGCATGATGAAGTTTTACGACTACTGCGCGCGAATGATTCGGGAAAATTTTATCTTGAACCTGCATATCGATGAATTGACATATCTCAACCCGGCCGAACGTCAATTCTCGTCGCGTTTTTCGCCTTTTATAAACGAACGCAACGTATTGCGGCTTTTCGATGTGGTGAATGACGCGAAAGCCGATATAGCTGCCAATGCCAACGCTAAGCTGGTAAATTTTGATGTGGCCATAAAAGTAATACTCCTTCTCAAATAGAATGAAATTTTTGCAACAAGTTGCCCGCTACTATATTCAGTCGGGCGCCGACCTTTCCGGCATGACCATGGTGTTTCCCAACAAGCGAAGCGCCATGTTCATGCGCAAGTATTTGAAAGAAAATATGTCGGAGGTGGGTTTTATGCCCCGGCTTGTGTCTGTCACTTATTTCATTCAACAATATGAGCCTTCGGCGTTGGGCACGCCCACAGAATTGCTGTTCCTTCTTTATAAATCGTATTGCGATGTGTTGGAGGCTCACGGACATGCCGACCAAATACGCGACTTCGACGCATTTATATTTTGGGGAAATGTTCTTCTCGACGATTTTAACGATGTCGATTCATATATGGTCGATTCCGAACAATTGTTCATGAACATTAAGGACCGGCAAAACATAAGGGCCAACTATCTCACCGAGTCGCAACTTGAAGTTGTCGCTGAACTGTGGGGCGGCCCGCGGGGGAAAGTTGATGAAGATTTGTTTTGGGAGCATCTGTCGCCGGAAACAGATGAAGAAAAAGCATCGGGGCGGTTCATAAAATTATGGGAAATTCTCGGAGAGGTTTATCACCGCTTTATCGAACGCCTGGATAGTCTTGAAACGCCGCTTGCTTACTCCGGACTGCAATCTCGACGGGCTTGCGATAAAATACGGTCGATGACGGCCGATGATTTCGGCAGCCGTCGTTTTGCCTTTATCGGGTTCAATGTATTGCCAATATCGCGTATATTGATATTCAAGCATCTTCGTAAACTTGGCATAGCGGACTTTTTCTGGGATACGGCTTCGCCATACTTCGATTTGGAGAAATCCACACCCGATACCGATCGCAATCGTGCAGGGAGGTTCATTTTGCCTCTTTCTAAAATGTT
Organism: Muribaculaceae bacterium; assembly: GCA_009775125.1. Classification (GTDB taxonomy): domain Bacteria; phylum Bacteroidota; class Bacteroidia; order Bacteroidales; family Muribaculaceae; genus CAG-873. The sequence goes on from VSPD01000002.1 coordinate 14,360, forward strand.
CCCTATGCCCGACAATTTTGCGCCGGAGGCGGTCGATACTTCTTCCCACCGTGTCACTGTCGTATCCGTGCCGTCAAACGTGGCGCAAACCAAGGTGGCGTCCACTATTGTAAAAACATGGATTAAGCGACAAAACATACCTTATTCTGCGCTTGTGAACACGGCGATAGTTTTGCCGGATGAGAATTTGCTTATGCCATTGCTGTATGCCATTGGGCCGGAAGTGAAGCAAATCAATGTCACGATGGGTGTGCCGTTTCTATCCACTCCTTTTGCGTCCCTGTTGCAGTCGATAGTGTCGATGCAGATGCGGGCACGTTATTCGAAGGGGGATATACACTACTATTATGAAGATGTGCTTTCTGTAGTGTCTCATCCGCATGTGGCTTTGATTGCGCCGAAAGCCGCCGTGAAGATTAAAGTCAAGATTGCGTCGGAGCGTCTATACACGCTCTCCGCCGACATGCTGTGTAAAGAATACCCGGAACTCAAAATGATTTTCTCGGCCGTTGCCGACGATAAGAACATAAGGCAGGTGCATGAATACATGACCAACCTTATAAACGGGCTTCGCGATGGCTTTGGCAAGATTTCATCGGGGACAGAACGTCCGAAATTCTACGAGAATGAGATTCTGGATGCATATACGTCGGCAATTGATGAGCTTGCCGAGCTTTGCCATCGCTATGGTCAGACTATGCGGCAAAGTTCATTTTTCCGACTTGTTGAACGGACGCTTGCTTCGTCGAAAATCCGTTTTACCGGACGGCCGCTTGCAGGTTTGCAGATAATGGGTGTGATGGACACCCGTGTGCTTGATTTCGACAATCTTATAATCCTGTCGATGAACGAGCGTGTTTTTCCGCGTCGCACTTTCACTCCGTCGCTTATCCCGGCCTCGTTGCGTCAGGCTTATGAGATGCCTGTTCAGGACCATGAGGAGGCCACGTATGCCTACCAGTTCTACCGCCTTATTTCGCGCGCGTCGAATGTGGCGTTGCTTTACGACAGCCGGCAGTCGGGGTTATCGGCCGGTGAAATGTCGCGCTATTTATTCCAGCTCCGGCATCTTGATCCAACCAACACCGTCCGGTTCACTTCGGCATCATTGATGTCGGCAGGCGAACCGGACCGCAAACTTTGCATCGAGAAAACCCCCGATGTGATAGAAGACTTGCGCCGCTTCCGCCCGGGAGGCGACCTTGCGCTTTCGGCTTCCGCCATTAAGCAATATCTTAAATGTCCGATGAGTTTCTACCTCCAATATGTAAAACGATTGAGGGGTGAGGAACTTACACTTGAATACATCGACCCGGCATCATACGGCTCTATACTTCACAGCATGGCCGAAACTCTTTACAAGCCGTATAAGAACAGCTTGATTGATGCGCGGGCCTACAATACCATGCTGGCAACCGACCTGAGAGGACTTGCAATGAGGGTACTCGACAGGGATTATTACCGCGAACGTTTCAAGGGCGATTTCTCGCGGCTGCCGGGCGAGGCACAAGTGCTGTCGAAGGTGATGGCGGAATATGTGAAGATGATGCTGATGTTTGAGCGCGACAACTATTCTCCGTTTACATTTGTAGAGGCCGAGATGGAAGAACCGCAAAAGGTGTGGCGACTTGCCGACGACCTTGAAATCAACTTTACGATGAAAATCGACCGTGTCGACCGCCTCGATGAAAACACTCTCCGGTTTATCGATTACAAGACCGGTTCCGATTCCACGACAGCCTCGTCGGTCGCCAAACTTTTCGAAGAAAAGAAATGCCACGGCATGTTGCAGTTGTTGATATACGCACGGGCTTATGCCGATATGACCGGATTCAAAGGCGATATAAAACCTGTGATTTACAAGGTAAATGAGTTCGCCATGGGAATACCGGACTTGAAGATAGGGGCTAAAAAGAATTGCATGCCAATAGAATCGCACAAGCAATTTGCCGACGAATTCAATCCCATGCTTGAAGAGGTGATCCGTCATATTTTTGATGAAGGCTCCGATTATCCTTTCTCAATGACAGAAAACGAGAAGGCCTGTGAGTATTGCCGTTTTGCTCAAATGTGCGGACGTGCCAAGCCGAAGGAGGACTGAGATATGAGCAGTGTTTATATCCATGTGCCGTTTTGTCGCAGCAAATGCGCCTACTGCGACTTTTTCTCCGTCATCCGCCACGACGATGCCGAAAAGATAGCAAAGGCCATTGCGCAAGAATATGATATGCGCCGGGGAGAGGTGCCCATGCCCGTGAATACTGTATATATCGGAGGCGGCACGCCTTCGGTGCTTTCGGCAGAGATGCTCCGTGAAATGTTGGTGCCGATTCCACTCGGATGTGTGGAGGAATTCACGATAGAGGTTAATCCCGACGACGTTACCGAGCAAAAGGCACACATGTGGAAAGAGCTTGGAATCAACAGGGTAAGCATGGGTGTGCAAAGTTTTGTCGATTCAGAATTAAAGGTCGTAGGCAGAAGACATTCCGCCGAAGATGCCCGCAAGGCTTGCCGGACTCTTCGTGCGGCCGGATTCGACAATATAAGCCTTGATTTGATCTACGGCCTGCCGGGCCAGACAACAGATTCTTGGAAATACTCGCTCGACAGTCTTGTAGAGATCCATCCGGAACATTTCTCGGCGTATCTTCTGAGTTACGAGCCACGAACTCGCCTTGCCTCGATGCTTAAAGCCGGCAAAATAACGGAGGCGACCGACGATGAGGTGGAACAACGTTATCAGATGCTGTGCGCTGTCGCGGCAGATGCCGGATATGAGCATTATGAGATATCAAATTTCGCGCTTCCCGGGCGAAAGGCCGTGCATAACTCCGGATATTGGACCGGGGTACCTTATCTCGGACTTGGTCCCGCCGCGCATAGTTTCGACGGAGCGTTGCGCCGATTCAACCCGCCGTCGATAGGGGAGTATCTTGCCTCGGTCGGCAAGCCGGAAGTTGAGCCGGAAACGGAATCCGACAAATTTAACGACCGTGTGCTCACTGCATTGCGTACCGCCGAGGGTCTCAATTTTCCACAGCAGCCGGCCGGCCTCGACTTGCGGGATTTTAATCGTGAGGTTAAACGTATGCTCCGGCAGGGCCTTTTGGTGGAACGCAACGGAAAGATACTTATACCCGAAGAACGGTGGCTCGTTTCAGATTCTATTATCCGGGATTTGTTTGTGTGAGAATTTATCGTTATTTTTGCATTGACTTTTCAAAAGATGTAGAAGATGAAATTATTTCAATGGCTTCGTGATTGGACATTAATTATCGCCATTCTTACCGGTATTGTCGGATATTTTGCCGGTGTCGCTTTGCCGGTATCGGACTCCATTAAAAGAAATATTTTATCGGCGGTGGAATTAGTGCAGCCGGTTCTTATCTTTTTCATGCTTTTTCTTACATTTGTAAGAATCAATCCTCACGATATCCGTCCTTGCCGATGGCATGTATGGCTTTTGGCCGTGCAGGGCGGTTTGTTCGCGCTTCTTGGATTGGTTCTTGTATTGCTCCCCCACAGCGGATTGCGCATCGTTTTGGAAGGCGCGATGATATGTCTGATATGCCCCACGGCCACGGCTGCCGCCGTAATCACTCGTAAATTGGGAGGCGACATGGCGCATATCACTACATATACCATACTTATCAATTTGCTTGCGGCAATGTTGATTCCGGCATTGATTCCCTGGGTGCATCCCAATCCGTCGCTCGACGTGTGGAACTCGGCCATGCTTATTCTTGGAAAGGTTTTTCCGCTGCTGTTGATGCCGCTGGTCCTTGCCCAGCTTGTGCGTAAACTTATGCCAGGTTTGCGCGACCGGATTATGCGGTATCCCGACCTTTCGTTCTATATGTGGGCCGTAGCGCTCACCCTTGCCATCGGCGTTACCGCGAGGAGCATCGTGCATTCAAATATCGGAGTGTCGACGCAGATGTGGCTTGTGGCAGTGTCGCTTCTTTCATGTATTTTCCAGTTTTGGCTTGGACGAAAAATAGGCGCGCATTACCACGACATGGTGACAGCCGGTCAAGCCCTCGGGCAGAAAAATACAGTGTTTGCAATATGGCTTGGCTACACATTCTTTTCGCCGATTACAGCCATCGCAGGCGGATTCTATTCAATATGGCACAACGTATTCAACTCATATCAGCTTTACTGTCACGAGCATCGGCGAAACAATGAGGCTGTGTCGCCGCAAAAATAATATTGGATTCAACTTTCACTAACTAATAATAAAAACCATGAAGAAATTAATTTTCTCAATGCTGCTTGTCCTTGTGGGCTTCGCTTCCGCAGCGGCAGCAACAGTAAAAGCGTCGGACTACACGCTCGACCCTCCTTATTGGTGGACAGGCATGGCCTGCGACACGTTGCAAATCATGGCCTATGGCCCGGGGATTGCAGATGCCCAACTTACGATGAAGCCTTACGACGGCGTGAATGTAATCGAGACCGTTGCCCTCGACTCCAAAGACTATCTTCTTGTCTACCTCGACATCAACGACAATGCGCGTCCCGGCCAACTCGAATTTAAATTCAAAGTAGGAAAAAAATCATTCGACAAGAAATTCGACCTCAAAGCACGCGACCGTCGTCCGGAAGATTATGCCGGTTTTGACGCATCCGACGTGCTGTACCTGATTATGCCCGACCGCTTTGCAAAAGGCGAATCTAAGGCCGATATTAACGACCTCGAGTATGTCGTGCCGAACAACCGTGAAAATCCCAATACACGCCACGGTGGCAATATAGCAGGTATGCGCGACCATCTCGACTATATCGACTCTCTCGGCATTACAGCCGTATGGGTAAACCCCGTGCTTGAAAATGACATGCCCGGCGGCTCATATCACGGATATTCAACCACCGACTACTATCGCATCGACCCTCGATTCGGCACAAATGAGGAATGGAATGAATTTGTGGCCGATGCTCACTCGCGTGGCATAAAGGTGGTGATGGATATGATCTTCAATCACTCGGGAAGCAACCATATATGGAATAAGAACCGCCCGTCGTCCGACTGGCTGAATTTCCCCGACGAATACGTCCAGACCAACTACAACCTCACCACGCTCTACGACCCGTATGCCAGCGACTTCGACCGCACCCGCACAGTCGACGGCTGGTTCGTTCGCTCAATGCCCGACCTGAACCAACGCAACCCCCACCTCATGAAATACCTTATTCAGAATTCAATTTGGTGGATCGAGAGTTCGAAAATCAACGGCATCCGTATGGATACATATCCCTACGCCGATGAAAGAGCCATGGCCGGATGGATTGACGCAGTGCTCCGCGAATACCCCAATTTCAACATAGTAGGAGAGTGCTGGGTCGAAAATGAAGGTGGCGAGGCCTACTGGCAGCGTGGGTCGAAGGTAAATCCCAACGGCGATCCCAAATTACCCACCGTTATGGACTTTGTAATAGCGACAAAAGGACGCGACGCATTCAAAGGCAATGAGAAAGGAGCCAATCTCAATGCCATGTATAATCATCTTACGCTTGATTACCTTTATCCGGATCCTTCCAAGATTCTCACATTCCTTGACAATCACGACACCGACCGTTTCCTTCTTGAAGAACCCGAAAATCTCGACTGGTGGAAACAGGCTCTGACTTTCCTTCTCACCACACGCGGTATCCCCCAACTTTACTATGGCACGGAGATTCTTATGAACGGAACTAAAAAACATTCCGACGGCAATATTCGCCGCGACATGCCCGGCGGATTCGAAGGCGACACCATAAATGCCTTCACTCTCGAAGGCCTTACCGACAAACAGGTTGAAGCCCACACATTCCTTTCAAAAATCCTCAATTGGCGCAAGGGCAACGAAGTGATAGCCAAAGGTACACTTAAACACTTCATTCCGCAAGAAGGCGTCTATGTATACGAACGTCGTCTCGGCGACAAACAAGTAGTGGTAATGATGAACGGCGCCAACGAGCCACGCACCATCTCTATGGCCAACACAGCCGAAATCCTTCCCGTAGGCTCCACTCGTCACGACTTCCTTTCCGGCGAAAACATCACCATCTCCGACACCCTCACCCTCCCGTCCCGCGCAATCTACATCCTCGAAAACTAACGATAATACAAATATTAAAACAGGGGCTGCGTCACTATCGGCGCAGCCCCTGTTTTGTAATTCATTGTAGTGACACACGGCTCGTGCAATGCGGTTCAAGTAATGCCGTATCGCAAAATCGCGTAGCGATTTCCGATAATAGCGTGGGTGAGGGCGTGGCGAGGCTTCGAACGAACCCACGGAAAAAGATTGTCGGCAACCGGGGATTTGGAGAGGAGCCTGCCGGAGCGTTGACTATGCCAACCGTGATGCAGAACGTTACGCTGTCGCTCGCTCCAATTCTACACGGATGATTACAACGAACATACCGGGGGTTACGCTATCGCTTCACCCCTGGAAACTTTCTTAAAGCGCATACGCGCTTCTTTTCCATAGTGATGGCTTATTTGAACCGCATTGCACGAGCCGTGTAGCCCTGCAATCTTGGCATAGACAGCCTTTATTACGGCTTGCCTCGGATTGTGCAGCATTTTCACAATCCGGAGGATTCTTTGCTTTGGCAAAGCGTTTTGCGATTAGTGTTCCTAAAAAAACGGGCTTCGAAATTTTTCGAAGCCCGTTTTGGGATAGTAAAGTGCTATTGCAATTTACGTATGCGGGGTTATGCGTTCTTTACCTTGTCGACGATAGCCTTGAAGGCTGCGGGGTTGTTGAGGGCGAGGTCGGCGAGGACTTTGCGGTTGATTTCGATGCCTGCTTTGTGGATGAGACCCATCAGTTTGGAGTATGAGAGGTTTTCAAGACGAGCAGCGGCATTGATACGCTGAATCCAAAGAGCGCGGAAGTTGCGTTTTTTGTCTTTGCGGTCGCGGTAAGCGTAGGTAAGACCTTTTTCCCAGGTGTTTTTGGCAACGGTCCACACGTTACGGCGGCATCCAAAGTAACCGCGGGTTAGTTTGAGGATTTTTTTACGACGTGCACGAGAAGCAACGTGGTTGACTGATCTTGGCATTTTGTTGAGGTTTGTGGATGTCAGCGGCTGAATTTATAATTTATGCGCTTTGGGGCTGTACATCCGGTTAATAAAAATGGGTTTGTTATAGTCACGATCGAATCGAAACGTGACACGCTTGTTTTTTCTTGCTTATTTAAGGCCGAGGAGCGATTTTACGTTGTTTTCATCACACTTGGCGATGAGGCCGGAGTGGGTGAGGTTACGTTTTTGCTTTTTGGTCTTCTTTGTAAGAATGTGGCTGTGGAAAGCGTGTTTACGTTTGATTTTTCCTGATCCGGTAAGGGCGAACCTCTTTTTGGCACCGGAGTTAGTCTTAATCTTGGGCATTTTTTTAATTGTTTTTGTTCGTGATTATATTTGCCGAGCCAACTCGTGGCTCTTTTTTTATTTCTTTTTGGGCGTGATCATGATAATCATACGCTTGCCTTCGAGAAGAGGCATTTGCTCTACTTTGCCGTATTCTTCGAGGTCGTTGGCAAAACGCAACAGGAGCACTTCGCCTTGCTCTTTGAACAGAATCGAACGGCCTTTGAAGAATACATAGGCTTTCACCTTTGAGCCTTCTTGAAGGAATCCGATGGCATGTTTGAGCTTGAAGTTGTAGTCGTGCTCGTCGGTCTGGGGTCCGAAACGGATTTCCTTGATTACGACTTTTACAGACTTTGCTTTCTGTTCTTTGAGTTTCTTTTTTTGCTGATAAAGATACTTCTGGTAGTCGAGAATCTTGCAAACCGGCGGCTCTGCCGTTGCAGAGATTTCAACAAGGTCGAGTTCGAGCTCTTCGGCTTTGGCGCGAGCTTCTTGAATGGAGTAGATGCCCGGCTCAACGTTGTCGCCTACGAGTCGCACTTCGCGAGCTCGAATTTGATCGTTGATAGCGTTGGGGGCGTCTTTTGTGTTTGAGCGACGTTGCAGTTGACGTTGCTGCTTGCCGGCAGACATTGGTCTCGGGGGACGAGGACCGGGGTTGTAGGGTTTTTTCTCCATTCAGGGGTTTATTGGTTAATCATTTGGTTGACTTCGTTAGTCAAATTTTCTGCAAAGGTAGCAATTTTTTGGGAACCTTGGTCGCCTTCGCCTTGTTTTCTTACGGAAACTTCGCCATTTTCCATTTCTTTTTCGCCTGCGATGAGGAGATAGGGGATGCGGCGGAGTTCGTTGTCGCGGATTTTCTTGCCGATTTTCTCGTTACGGTCGTCGACGATTGTACGGACGTCGGCGGCGTTGAGCTGACGTGCCACTTCGAATGCATAGTCGTTGAACTTTTCGGAAATGGGAAGAACGACGACTTGGTCGGGTGCAAGCCAGAGCGGGAATCGACCGGCGGTGTGTTCAAGAAGAACGGCCACGAAGCGTTCCATCGAGCCAAACGGCGCGCGGTGAATCATTACCGGGCGGTGCTTCTGGTTGTCGGCACCGGTGTATTCGAGTTGGAATCGCTCGGGGAGGTTGTAGTCGACTTGGATTGTGCCGAGCTGCCAACGGCGTCCGATGGCGTCCTTTACCATGAAGTCGAGTTTCGGACCATAGAAAGCGGCTTCGCCAAGTTCCTTACGGGCTTTGAGGCCTTTTTCGGCGCATGCTTCGATGATGGCGTTTTCGGCGAGATGCCAGTTTTCGTCCGAACCGATGTATTTTTCTTTATGGGCGGGGTCGCGCAGCGAGATTTGAGCCTCGTAGTTGTCGAATTTGAGAGCCTTGAAGATGTAAAGGATGATGTCCATTACTTTGAGGAACTCGTCCTTTATCTGCTCGGGTGCGCAATAGATGTGGGCGTCGTCTTGCGTGAAACCGCGCACACGGGTCAGGCCATGGAGCTCGCCCGACTGCTCGTAGCGGTAAACAGTGCCGAATTCCGCAAGACGGAGCGGCAGTTCGCGGTAAGAGCGGGGGAAAGCCTTGAATATCTCACAGTGGTGAGGGCAGTTCATGGGTTTGAGCAGGTATTCCTCGCCTTCCTCGGGTGTGTGGATGGGCTGGAATGAGTCTTTTCCGTACTTGGCGTAGTGGCCGGAGGTGACGTAAAGCTGCTTGTTGCCGATATGCGGTGTGATTACCTGCTGGTAGCCGTATTGTTTTTGTATCTTGCGGAGGAATTGCTCGAGACGGTCGCGGAGAGCGGCGCCTTTGGGAAGCCAAAGGGGCAGGCCTGCGCCGACATTGGCGGAGAATGCAAAGAGTTCCATTTCCTTGCCAAGTTTGCGGTGGTCGCGTTTCTTGGCTTCTTCGAGAAGCACGAGGTACTCGTCGAGCATCTTCTTTTTAGGGAAGGTGATGCCATAAACACGCACGAGCTGGTTGCGCTTTTCGTCACCACGCCAATAGGCACCGGCAAGAGATGTGATCTTTACGGCCTTTATGGGTGCGGTGTTGGGAATGTGCGGACCACGGCAAAGGTCGGTAAACGAGCCTTGGGTGTATGTGGTGATATGGCCGTCTTCAAGTTCGGAGATAAGCTCACACTTATAAGTTTCGTTTCTGTCGCCGAAGAGCTTCAAGGCGTCATCCTTGGAGATGTCGGCACGAACGATAGCTTGTTTCTCCTGGGCAAGCTCGAGCATACGTTTTTCGATTTTCGGGAAATCGGCAGCTGTGAGCTGATGCTCGCCCGGGTCGATATCGTAGTAAAATCCGTTTTCGATAGCGGGGCCGATGCCGAACTTCACTCCGGGATATAAATCTTGAAGAGCCTCGGCAAGGAGGTGGGCAGATGAGTGCCAGAAGGCGTGCTTGCCTTCGGGGCTGTCCCATTTGAAGAATTCGATAGTAGCGTCGGTGTCGACGGGGCGCGACAAATCCCATTCTTCACCATTTATATTTGAGGCGAGAACATCGGAAGCAAAGCGGGGGCTGATGCTTTCGGCTATTTGCAAAGGGGTAACGCCGTTGTCATACGTGCGAACCGACTGGTCAGGGAAGGTAATATTAATCATTGATTTATAGCTGTTTAACTTAACACCGCCATCTACAACATGGCAATGAAACAAAAATCGGCGCAAATTTACACATAATTTCCCTGTTTTGCAACTTTTTACTCTTGTTTTTTCAAAAGAAATTCGCCACACAATTTTTTTTATGTCCGGCCGTTAATCAAAGTATGAATATATTCAGAAAGTTATTATCCATAATTATAGTGTCGGCATGCGCTACAAACGCCTATGCCGCCGTTAAGATTCACGGCAAGGTGACCGAAGACAACAACGAGCCGCTTGAATTTGTCACTGTCCGTATCGCGGGCACGGCCATAGGCGCGACATCGGGGCTTGACGGCACATATGTGCTGTCGGCTCCGGAGGCTGATACGATTCGCGTAGTTTTCACTTGCATAGGCTACGAAGAAGCGACCCGCAGGCTCATTAAGCCCGCAGGCGATGTCACGCTTAATGTGAAGATGACGTCTAAAACTTTTTCGCTCGGCGATGTGGAGGTGACAGAGTTCCGCAAGCAGACCGGCTCCATGCAGGAAATCAACACCGACAATTACCGTCTTGCTCCGGATGTGTCCGGAGGCTCGGTGGAGTCGATGCTCACCACAATGGCAGGCGTCACCTCCGGCAACGAGATGTCGTCGCAATACTCGGTGCGAGGCGGGTCGTATGACGAAAACAGCGTATATATAAATGGTATAGAGGTATATCGCCCGCAGCTCATCAGCTCCGGCCAACAGGAAGGGTTGAGCATCATCAATCCCGACATGGTGGGCTCGGTCAATTTCTCCACGGGTGGCTTTTCTCCGCAGTATGCCGACAAGATGTCGTCGGCGCTCGACATCACCTACCGGCAGCCCGAAGCGTTTGAAGGTTCGCTCGGCGCGTCGCTCATGGGCGGCAATCTTGCCATAGGTACAAGTTCCAAGCGTTTTACACAGCTCCACGGCGTGCGATACAAGAGCAACGCGTCGCTGCTTTCGTCGATGGAGGACAAAGGTGAATACGACCCACGCTATTTCGACTATCAGACAGCGATGACGCTGAAAATCTCGCCGAAATTCACGGCATCGGTTCTTGGAAACATTGCAATCAATAATTACAAATTCATCCCGGCAAGCCGCTCTACAAATTTCGGCACAAGCACCGACGCCAAGCAATTCAAGGTGTATTTCGACGGACAGGAGAAGGACCGTTTCGAAACTTTCTTCGGCGCCCTTACCCTCGATTACCGATTCAACAAATCGTCGAGCCTGTCGCTTTTGACTTCCGGCTATCTCACCAACGAACTTGTGGCTTATGATATTTCCGGGGAATATTGGCTTGACCAGGCCGGAACCACCGGCGGAGGAAGCGGCGGCGCCATTGGCGGAGAACTCGGGGTGGGTCGCTATCACGAACATGCCCGCAACCGCCTGAAAGCGTCGGTATTCTCCGTAGGGCTGCGCGGAACCACCGGCCTTAACCGCCACAGCCTTGCCTATGGCGTCGACTTCAAGCATGAAACCATACACGACCGTGCGCGCGAATGGGAGGTGCGCGACTCCGCCGGATACTCGTTGCCTGTCGACCTGGGCGCACTGAAAGTGATTTACAACCTCGACTCGCGTCACAACCTGTCGTCAAACCGCTTTTCGGCTTATGTTCAGGACACATATCGTCTGTCGACATCGGCCGGCTACCTTAATATAACCGGCGGCATACGGTTTTCTTATTGGGACTACAACAAGGAAACGCTCGTAAGCCCGAGAGTGAATCTCGGATTCGTCCCCGATGCCGCGCCGCGTTGGGCGTTCCGCTTTGCCACGGGCCTCTACTATCAGTCGCCATTTTATAAAGAATACCGCATGCCAGTGGTGGATGAGAACGGCAACACCCGGATAGTGCTCAATTCCGATATCAAATCGCAACGGTCGTTCCAGTTCATAGCCGGTGCCGACTATACTTTCCGGGCCTTTGGCCGTCCGTTCAAGCTCACCGGCGAGGCATATTACAAGATTCTCGGCAACTTGATTCCTTACGAGGTGGAGAACCTTAAAGTGGTATATTCCGGCGTGAACTCGTCGAAAGGATTCGCCGCCGGGCTTGACTTTAAACTGTTCGGGCAGTTTGTCCCCGGCTCCGATTCCTGGATCAGTTTCTCGCTCATGAAAACTCAGGAAGACCTCAACGGCGTAAAAGTGCCGCGCCCCACCGACCGCCGCTATGCTTTCGCGCTTTATTTCACCGACTACTTTCCGAAATTTCCAAAATTGAAATTTTCTTTGCGCGGAATCCTTTCCGACGGACTGCCCACCACGGCTCCGCGCTCCGGCCGCGACGAAGGCTATTTCCGTGCGCCGGCCTACAAGCGCGTCGACATCGGCGTGTCTTATGCGTTGCTTTCGCCCGTGGAAGAAGGCGCCGCTCCGCGTACCGGTTTTCTCCGTCATTTCAAAAGCATATGGCTCGGACTCGACTGCTTCAACCTGCTCGACATCTCCAACGTAAGTTCGTATTATTGGGTTACCGATGTCAACAATATCCAGTACGCAGTTCCCAACTATCTGACACGCCGACAACTGAACGTGCGTCTTACCATCGATTTTTAACATTTTTTTGCGCGGAGACATTTTTTTACATATCTTTGCAAAAAATATTACGCACGAAACAAGATGGATTTCGACATAAAAGATATTATGCGCTCTATTCTTGAGCGAGAAAGCAAGGCTATACTTGATATTCCCGTAACCGACGATTACGAAAAAGCCGTCGGCCTGATTGTTGAACACGTGAAAGGTCGCGGAGGCAAACTCGTGGCATCCGGAATGGGCAAGGCCGGCCAGATTGCCATGAATATAGCCACGACCTTTGCATCTACCGGCATCCCGGCAGTATCGCTGCACCCCTCCGAGGCCCAGCATGGCGACTTGGGTATTCTTCAGCCTGACGATGTGATGCTTCTTATCTCCAATTCCGGTAAGACCCGGGAGATAGTCGAGCTGGTGGAACTGACCCGCGGGCTGTATCCGCAGATTCCATTCATCGTTATCACCGGCAATGCCGAAAGCCCGCTGGCGGCCCTTGCCGATGTCACCCTGTTTACAGGCGGCGCTCCGGAAGTGTGTCCGCTTGGGCTTACCCCCACCACGTCGACCACAATGATGACCGTGATAGGCGACATATTGGTGGTGTCTACGATGAAAGCGACCGGATTCACCCGCAACGAATATGCAAAGCGGCACCACGGCGGCTATCTCGGCGTGCAGGCCCGCAAATAAGCACACAGTTATTTAATAATGGACGCACGGCTCGTGCGCCCCTACATTCTAAACAAATATGTCACAATATATTGCAAAAGACAACGTGCCTTCGGGCAAAGGCGTGCGTATAGCCATAGTCACCACAGAGTGGAACGATAATATTACAGGTCGGCTCACCGAGTCGGCCGTGGCCACATTAAAGAAGCACGGGGTGGGGGATAATGATTGCCCCGTTTTCACCGTCCCCGGTGCAGTTGAACTTACATTCGCCGCCTCGCAGCTTATCGAGGCCGAACTTTTCGATGCCATAATCGTATTCGGCTGCGTGATTCGCGGCGGCACACCGCATTTCGACTACGTGTGCCAGAGCGTGACGCAAGGCATCACCACACTCAACGGCGACTGCGACATCCCCGTGGTGTTCGGAGTCCTCACCGTCAACAACCTTCAGGAAGCCCTCGACCGCGCCGGCGGCCCTCATGGCGACAAAGGCGCCGAATGTGCCGAATGCGCCCTGAAAATGGTCGCCTTCAACAAGCAAGTCGAAGCCCTTTAAAATGCAGGAATACAATCCTCCGGATTGTGGCCATACACTACATTAAAGGAGGCTGCGCCGCAGCCTCCTTTATTATTTCGCCATATGTGCCGTAAGTGTTGGCCCAGTGATGAAATAGCGGGCGAGTATGATGGCGAAAGTGAGCGACTCCGAGACGGGCATCGCAAGCCAGATGCCGGGGGTGCCGCATAACTTGGGCAGAAGCAAGAATGACGGGATGAGGAGCACGGCCCCGCGCAGCAGGGCATAGACTGTGGCTATTGAGATTCGCTCCACGCTTTGATAGTATCCGATAGCCGTGAGGTTGAGTATGAAAAATGTGTAGCCGATAGCAAAGCAGGGCAGCCCGCTCGAGGCTATTACCGCCGTTGGATCCTCAGGCGAGAGAAAAAGCGACACAAGCGCATCAGGGAAAATAACAAACGCGGAGGTTACGATAAGCCCGGCGGCCACAGCCGTGCAGATGGCTATGCGTTGCACGCCTATCGAGCGGTCGGGGCTTTTTGTCATATTGTAGCTGATAATAGGCTGGGCCGACTGCGCGATGGCGCCGCCCACCATAAACACGAAAGGAAGATAGTAGCAGGCTATGCCGAAAGCGCCGACGCCGTTGTCGCCGAGGTAGTGCATAAACACAAGGTTGCCGGTGTACATAAGCACGGCCATTGTCAACTCTCCCAGCAAGGCCGATGAGCCAATCTTTGCCTGATAGCCGATGTTGCGCATAGTGAGCGACATGCTTTTCCAAGAAAATTTTATTGATTTAAAGCGCAGACGCTTTGCATAACGGCTCATGTATATCAGCACAATCACACCGCCGATTCCCACGCTGATGCTCGAAGCCACGGCCGCTCCGAATACGCCCATGCCGAGCGGATAAAGGAACAGCCAGTCGAGCACGATATTGGCGATTGAGCCGATAACGTTGCACCACATGGCCAGTTTGGGCGCTCCATCGAGGCGAATCACAAACAGGCCTATCATGCCGATTAATTGCAACAGGCAGCCGGGAATCCATCCGATGAGATAATCTACCACATATGGCTCGAGAGTCTCGGACGCTCCGAGAGCTTTTGCGGTAAAACCGGGGAATGTAAGTATCAACACGCTTATCACTGCTGTCACGACCGAAGCAAAAACGACAGCCTGTGTCACATTTATGCGGGCCGCCTTTTCATTATCCTTTGACAGATGCACCGATGCCACGACCGAACTGCCGACACCTATCATCAGTCCGAAGCCGGTAAAAATCATCGACAGCGGAACACAGATATTAATACCGCCAATGCCGATGCTGCCCACGGCGTGGCCTACAAATATACCGTCGATGGCTATCATTGCCGACACCGACAACATTCCGAGCAAAGTGGGAATAAACATCCGGCGGAAAAGGACCGAAACCTTGTCTTTGCCGAAATCAATTGAATCACGATTCATATTCCTATTATTCTTTTGGGAGTGCAAAGGTACGAATTTTTACAGCCACGCCAAAAGCCAAGGAGCCGGAGAAAACCGGCATTTTGCCCATAAGGAACAATAAAGTGGTGGATAAGACGAATTTTATAGCATTATTTTATGTACTTTTGCAAGTGATTTATGATTCACGTTTTAAACAACTCTTTTTAATGACCATACGCACCAGGGCTTTATTGCTGTTTACAACCATATCTTTTGGCATTATGGCAACTCATGCCCGGGCTCCGGAAGACAGCGTTGTGCATAATAAGAATTTGATAACCAAAATTCTCGACTATTTCAGCAATGCCAACAAGCCAAAATCCGACAAGGCCTTTGACATAAGTTTCATCGGAGGTCCGCATTATTCGGCAGATGCCGGATTCGGGCTGGGACTGATGGGTATGGGCATATACAACGGCAATGACTCGTTGATACCTCCGTCGTCGGTATCCATATACACCGACGTCACGACCAACTTGTGGCTGAAAGTGGGCGTGGAAGGCACGCACATATTCAGGGGAGACGCGTCGCGTCTGAATTACGATGTCAACTTCCAGTCCATACACACTCAATTCTGGGGCATAGGCTACGACGACGCCTCAAACAATGCCAACGAGTCGGATTACAAATATCTGAAATCGGAAATACTCGCCGACTGGACCGTAAGGGTGGGGAAGAATGTATATATGGGCCCATTGGCTCAATTTGACTATATTCATGGCCGGGATTTCGATAAACCGTGGCTGTGGCGCGACGAGCCTACCCGCACGTTCAACCTCGGTGTCGGCTTTTGCATGCGCCTCGACACGCGCGATTTCCTTACCAATGCCTTCCGCGGCATTTATCTTGATGTGACGCAAAGATTCAACCCGCGGTTTCTGGGCAATAAGCAGGCTTTTTCAATGACCGAGGTTACAGCCGCAAGCTACAATCCGGCATGGAAGGGCGCCACGATAGCCACTCGCATTCACGGACGTGCCATGTATGGAAATGTGCCGTGGGGATTGCTGTCGACAATAGGGGGCGCAAATACCATGCGCGGATATTTCGAAGGGCGCTACCGCGACAAGTGCGAGCTCGATGCCACGGTGGAGCTGCGCCAGCACGTATGGCGGCGAAACGGGTTTGTGGTATGGCTGGGAGCGGGAACTGTTTTCCCCGCTTTCGACAAGCTGCGCTGGCGCTGCGTATTGCCGAACTATGGCATAGGTTATCGGTGGGAATTCAAGCAACGTGTAAATGTGCGTCTTGATCTCGGTTTTGGCAAACATTCTCCCGGCTTTGTGTTCAGTATCAACGAAGCCTTCTAAAAAAATTAAAATGAAAAAATATTCATATCTGCTGATCTGGCTTGTGCCTGTCGTGTTGATTGTGGCAAATATCGCACTGGCTTTTACAGAAACCGACCCGCTTCTTGCCAAATTTACCAACATAATATTGCCCTTTGGAATATACCTTTTTTTGATGGGGTTTTGGAAACGTACCGGCATTGCCGCATTGCTGTCGTTGCCGTTTATGATTTATTCAGCGTTTCAGATTGTACTGTTGTTCCTTTATGGCGAAAGGATAATAGCCGTGGACATGTTTCTGAATGTGGCCACTACCAATTTTACCGAAGCGACAGAACTGCTCGCCAACCTTGTCTCGGCCATTGTGACAGTTTGCCTCCTTTACCTTCCGACTTTGGTGTGGGGCGGAATTCTTGCGTCGAAAGGCATATGCACCGCCGCCAATCAGCGTCACAAAGCCGTGAAAGCCGGGATTATATCTGCTTTGGCAGGCGCAGGCGCGCTTGTGGCATGCTATATCACTGTACCGGGCTATGCCGTGTCGCGCAATCTTTTCCCTATAAATGTAATATCAAACATGTGTGAGGCCATCATGCGGTTTCACGCCACAAAAAATTATCCGCAAACATCGGCCGGTTTCGTGTTCGATGCACAGTCGACCCGCCCCGACTCATTGCAGGAGATATATGTTATGGTTGTCGGAGAGACGGCCCGAGCCTGCAATTGGCAACTTGCCGGATATAACCGCCCGACCACGCCTCGTCTTGCCCGTCGCCACGACATAGTATTTTTCAATCGCGTGCTGTCGGAATCGAATACGACGCACAAGAGCGTGCCGATGATACTTTCTCCGCTCGACGCGTCGAATTTCGGAGATTCGATATACCATACTAAAAGCATAATCGAGACGTTTAACGAGGCCGGATATCGCACGGCGTTCATCTCAAATCAGAAACGCAACGGGTCATTTATTGATTTCTTCGGGAACCAGGCCGACGAAACCATCTTTATCAACGACGGAAATGACAACGGCGAAAGATTCGACATCGACCTTATTGGCGAAATGGAATCATTTATCTCACGAAATTCCGATGCTCGAAAACTGATGATAGTGCTTCATACCTATGGCTCGCATTTCAAATATGAAGGACGCTATCCGGCATCTTCGGCAGTTTTCACTCCCGACAATGCTCTCGACGCCACGGCCTCAAATCGCCCGACTCTTATCAACGCTTACGACAACACGATAGCCTACACCGATTTGTTTCTCGACAGCCTTGCGTCCTGCCTTGGCGCAACCGGCCGGCCGTCGGCCTTCGTCTATCTTTCAGACCACGGGGAGGATATTTTCGACGATGAACGCGAACGTTTCCTCCACGCATCGCCAAATCCGACTTATTACCAGATTCATGTGCCGATGCTTTTGTGGATGTCGGATAGCCTAAGGGCAATCGAGCCTGAAAAGTTTAATACAGCCGTCGGTCATGCGTCATCAAAAATTTCTTCATCAAAGTCGGCCTTTAATACATTAATCAATCTTGCCGGCATCACCACTCCGTCATACCGTCCCGCATGGTCTGTAACGGATACCGCTTTTGTTGAGCAGCCGAGAATTTATCTAAACGACTATAACGAATCTGTCCGGCTTGATGATTCGGGCCTGCGCCGACAGGATTTTGAAATTTTGAATAAAAGCAAGGCCTTATAAGTGTGGGGTTATTTCATTTGTCAATGTTGATAAATTATTTTTAGAATAAAGTTGTCCAAAACCAACATATAATATATTAATATTCAGCAATATAAGATTTTTGCAAGAAGCAAAAGTTTTCCAAAATAGAAAATCGCGGATAAATTTCTGCGATTTTTTATTTTTTTATTTCGAATATTTGCCATAACTTTGCGGAAGTTTCGGTTTGACAAAATCGACCTCAATAACCATAATTTATAACCTCAAAAACATAAATTCCTTATATATAAAATGATACAGACTGTGGTCAAGCGCGACGGACGTGTCGTCGGATATAACGAAGAAAAAATCAAGGCGGCCATCCGCAAGGCCATGCTCCAGACCGAACTTGGAGAAGACGAGGCTCTTATTCAAAAAATAGTGGACAGAATCGGCGTGACCGGACGTGAACGCATGACCGTGGAGGAAATCCAAGACCGTGTAGAAATCGAACTGATGAAAAGCCCCCGCAAGGAGGTGGCAAAACGCTATATCGCGTATCGCGACCAGCGCAATATCGCCCGCCGGGCCAAGACACGCGACATATTCCTCGAAATCATAGAGGCAAAGAGCAACGACATTACACGCGAGAACGCGAACATGAACGCCGATTCGCCTGCCGGCATGATGATGAAGTTTGCTTCGGAAACCACAAAACCGTTTGTCGACGACTACCTTCTTTCGCCCGAGGCCCGCGAGGCCGTAAACGCCGGATACATCCATATTCACGATAAGGACTATTACCCGACAAAAAGCCTTACCTGCGTGCAGCATCCGCTCGACAAGATTCTCAAAAACGGGTTTATTGCCGGCCATGGAGAGTCCCGTCCCGCAAAGCGCATTGAGACAGCCTCGATAATAGGGTGTATCTCTATGGAGACAGCGCAAAATGAAATGCACGGCGGCCAGGCCATTCCGGCGTTCGACTTCTATCTCGCGCCCTTTGTTCGTTCTTCTTTTATCGAAGAAGTAAAAAATCTGGAAAATCTGACCGGACAGGACCTCAGCCACCTTTACAACGTGGAAATGCCGGACTATACAAAAAACAGCCTTGAAGGCCTTGAAGGCGACGCTCGGTATCTGCAACATGCCATAAACCGCACCGTAAGCCGTGTGCATCAGGCCATGGAAGCATTTATCCACAACATGAACACCATCCACAGCCGTGGAGGAAACCAAGTTGTGTTCTCCTCGATTAATTACGGCACAGATACTTCGGCCGAAGGGCGTTGCATAATCCGCGAATTGCTCAACACCACCTACGAAGGGGTAGGCAACGGCGCAACCGCAATTTTCCCGATACAGATATGGAAGAAAAAACGCGGTGTAAGCTATCTTCCCGGCGACCGCAATTACGATTTATATCAACTCGCATGCAAGGTTACAGCCCGACGCTTTTTCCCCAACTTCGTGAATCTGGACGCCTCGTTCAATCAACATGAGCTTTGGCGTGAAGACGACCCCGAGCGTTACCGTTACGAGATAGCCACGATGGGCTGCCGTACGCGCGTGTTCGAGAATCGATTTGGCGAGAAAACCTCCATCGGACGTGGCAATTTAAGTTTCACGACAATCAACATCGTGCGTCTTGCCATAGAATGTATGCCGATCAAGGATCCGGTCGAGCGTATCGACGCTTTCTTCCGCAAGCTCGACAGTATGCTCGAAGTTACCGCCCGCCAACTTTGCGACCGTTTTGATTTCCAGAAAACCGCGCTTGTCAAGCAATTCCCGCTTTTGATGTCACGGCTTTGGAACGGCGCCGAAAGCCTTGCCCCCACCGACACCATCGAGCCTGTGATAAACCAAGGCACACTCGGCATTGGATTTATCGGACTTGCCGAATGTCTGGTAGCCCTTATCGGCAAACATCATGGAGAATCGGAAGAAGCGCAGCAACTTGGTCTTCGCATCATAGGCTATATGCGTTCAAAGGTTAACGAATTCTCAGAACGCTATCAGCATAACTTCTCGGTGCTTGCAACTCCGGCCGAAGGCCTTTCCGGCAAATTCACCGCCAAAGATCGCAAATCATTCGGCGTGCTCCCCGGCATTACCGACAAGATTTATTATACCAACTCCAACCACGTGCCGGTGTACTATCACTGCTCTCCTCGACACAAAGCCAAAATCGAGGCTCCGTATCACGAACTCACAAGAGGCGGTCATATCTTCTATGTCGAAATCGACGGAGATGCCACTCACAATCCCGAAGCGATTGCCAATATTGTTGACTTGATGGATAAATACGATATTGGATACTGTTCGGTAAACCACAATCGCAACCGCTGTATGGTATGCGGATATGAAGACGCTTCGGCCGATCTCAAAGAATGCCCGCATTGCCACAGCACCGCCATCGACCGTTTGCAACGCATCACCGGATATCTTGTCGGCACCACCGACCGTTGGAACAATGCAAAACTCGCAGAACTTAACGACCGTGTTGTTCACAAATAACGATTTGACACCTACGACGTTGCGTGTCCTCGATATTATCGACGGCACCATCGTCGACGGTCCGGGACTGCGCACTTCAATTTACCTCGCAGGATGCGCCCACCAATGCCCGGGATGCCACAATCCGTCATCGTGGGACTTTGACGGAGGCACGGAAACATCAATCGATGCGCTTGTGGACCATGTGCGCGAAAATGATTTCGACGTCACGCTTTCAGGAGGCGACCCGTTATATCAATTGCCGGGGGTTATCGCACTGTGCAAACGCGTAAGGCATGAACTGAAAAAAAACGTATGGCTATACACGGGCTTTACTATCGAGCAAATTTCAGAATCGCCCATTCTGCAATCAATCCTCGATGAGGTTGACACAATAGTCGAAGGTCCGTTTGTAGAATCCCTGCGTGACCCGTCGCTCCATTTTCGCGGCTCATCGAACCAACGCATCATCTATTTATCATAAAAAACTTCGGAGGCAGTAACACAATACTCCGGATTGTGAAATAATAAAATCACAATCCGGAGTATTGTGTTACTGCACACTTGGGCACATTTTATCGGTTGCCGTATTTTTCGTCCTCTTTCACCGCCCGGTCGTAATTTTTGAACATTATGCCACAGACGATTAGCAACAAGCTGTCGGCTATAAAAAGCCAGTCATTAACGTCCTTTCCCGTTAATTTGAGTATAAGGCAGAATACTAACGCAACGATACATAAGATAACCAAAACACGAAATTGGTTTCGTTTTTTCTGATTCTTTGTTCTCATTTTTTTCAATTTGATTTTACAGCATCAAGAATTTTTTCAATCTCGGGTGTAATCACGCGGCACGGGTAGCTTTCCATTCCGCGCACGGCTTTGAGCCCTTTCTGATGATAACGCCACTCCGAAAGATTGGAGGCCCAGCGCAACCATCGGCTTTTGGCAAGGATGGAGTTGACGCGGCGTTTGAACAACACCGACTTGCTGTCACCCGGGGCATGGCTTACAATGCCGGCTTTCTGAAATGCCTCCTCGAAAGATAGCCCGGTTGCGGATACCATCGAATTTGCCACGGAGGTTAAAAATCCGTTATAATCATCGGCATATTCCGGCGCGTTCTTTATCACCGAAGACGGGACAGTGGTGTCTGTCGCCGAGCCTTTGATGCGCTCACGCGCGCTGAAAAAAACAGGAAGAGTGGCATATTTGCCTGCAAGAAGTGCGGCATGGTTGAAATATTCCTCGGCAAGGAAAAGATTCCGGAAAAGCAACGTGCCATTTTCGTCGAAACAGTGGCTGTAAATATTGCGGAATGTCGATGTGCGTGTCAAGGCATATAGCAAAGAAGCATACATACCCTTCTCTGCCGAAAGGCGGTCGAGAGGATTGTCGGAATCGATGCGGCAATCGAAATTGCGGATATACCGTGGTGTGAATTCAACACTCCCGTCACGATTCGGCGTAAATGTGAGATAATGCCCCTGCGCGATGCAAAAATCGGGGTTGGCATCAAGGAAGCTGGCCGCGGCAGCCAGTCCTTCCGGCACGGCGAAATCGTCGTCGGCGCAATACACCACATATGGCGTGGCAATCAAGTCGAGCACATTGCGTACTTTCACGAGCATATGAGTACGGGGATAATGACGATAGATAATATTATCATCGTCAATATCCCCCGAGAACTTAATGTCGGATGAATCAGGGATAAGAAGTTTCGCGCCCGTGCCCCGATAGTAATCTATAAGTCGGGAAAGACGTTCGGGACGGTTATGAGCCGGAATTAATATGGTTACATTATCAAGCAAGCCTCGACTCATCCTATTTTACGCCTTTTGAGCCTTTGACGCCTCCACCGAGAGCGAAGATGTTTTGAGAATAAGACACCGTCTTCATCGAAGCGTCGCGTTTGCGTTTGAGGGCGAGAGCCACAAGGCGTTCCATCAATTTATCGAAGCTGATGCCGGAAGCCTCCCAGAGATAGAATGAGAGTGAGCCGGGAATGGTGTTTATCTCGTTTACATAGATTTTGCGTGTGTCGCGGTCGATAATCATGTCGACACGGCTTACGCCATGGCACGACAGCACACGGAATGTTTCGGAGGCGAGGCGTTGTATTTCCTTGGTCTCGCTTTCGGGAAGGTCGGCCGGAATTCGTTTGGCCGACGCCTGCATGCCCTTGGTGCCTTTTGAACCTCCCATATACTTGTCTTCATAAGAGAGAATCTCGCCCGATTTGATTGGCTCTTCAAGCACCGAAGCCTGATATTCGTCGCAGTCGCCGAGAACAGAGCAGTTGATTTCCTGCAAATGCTCAACCATATGCTCCACGATTATCCTTGCCGAATATTTCGACGCGTCTTCAATTCGGGAAATCAATTGGTCGCGGTTGTTGGCTGCGCCGATACCCACGCTTGATCCGAGGTTTGCGGGTTTTACAATCACGGGGTATCCGAGCTTGCTTTCAATTTCAGCAATCAGAGAGTCGCGGGTGGCAAACCATTGCTTATCGGTGAACCACACGTAATCCACCACCGGAATATCCGAAGCCTGGAGAATCTGCTTCATTGTAATCTTATCCATTCCGTTGGCCGAAGCAAGCGTGTTGCATCCGGCATAAGGGATGCCTATTGAATCAAGGATACCTTCGAAAGTGCCGTCTTCGCCGTTGGAACCATGCAGCACGGGGATAACGACATCTATTGTGGCCACAACGTTAGAGCCGAACAGTCCGGCTTTCTTTTTATACAGATTATTGTCGCCAAATTGAGGAATCATGTACACAGGGGTGCATTGGCGCAACAATGATGGAATATCGCGGTAATTGGCCACGTCGAGGAGAGCGTCGCCGGTATACCATTGGCCTTCTTTTGTGATATATATGGGTGTAACATCGAAGCGCTCGCGGTTGATGGCGTGCATGGCCTGCGATGCTGATATTACAGAAATTTCGTGTTCGGTGGAACGTCCGCCGAAAAATACGGCAATACGGGTTTTCATTATTTTGAGGTTGTTTAGAATTTACATGTCTGTCGGCGAAACTCAGATAGCGTAATTGCCGTGGCTATTGCCACGTTGAGCGATTCTGATGTCGGTTCACCGGGTGGATAAGATGGAATATATAATTCGCATGTGGCAGCCGCGGATGTCTCTGGGCTTATGCCGGAACCTTCGTTGCCCATTACTATTATGGCAGAGGAGGGGAGGGGGGAGGTGTAGATATTGTCACCGTCAAGGGACGTGGCATATACCGGAAGACCGGACTTTTTCAAAAATGATGCCAGGTCGTCGAGATAACAGACCCGGACACGTGCTATCGCTCCCATCGTGGCTTGAACCACTTTGGGACTCCACACATCTACCGTGTCGGCCGACGCATATATAGTGCGAACGCCCATCCAGTCGGCGACTCTTATAATTGTGCCAAGATTGCCCGGATCCTGCACGCGGTCGAGTGCCAGATAAAGTTGGGTCGGTTCAGGGGCTTGCATCTCCAAATTCGGAATGGAATACACCGCTACGACATCGGGGGCTGTCACCAATGTTGAAATATCTTTCATATCAGAGCGGTTCACAATCTCCGCTTTCACCTCGGGGTGGGCGCAGGCCCAATCTTCGAGAGCGTATATTGCCTCGGCCTTAAAATGAGGCAGAGTGTCGAGCACGCACTTCGCGCCCTGGGCCATAAACAGCCCGGACTGTCGGCGCCCCTTGGGAGTGTCGAGCGATTTCAGAAGTTTCTTGCGCGCGTTAGTAAGAGTTACCATTTAAGATTGGTTTTTTCGATGAGATGACGATCGGAATCAATGGTAGACCCCACTGTTGTGAGCAAATCTCCGACTATTGCTCCATTCACAGCGATAGACATGGCCTCAATCTGTTGGTCCGGAGTCAAATGTTTGCGACCTCCGGCAAAACGTATTTGCAATGTCGGATGAGCAAAACGAAATATGGCAAGCGTGTCGAGAATCTCGTCTGCCGACAACGGCTTTGCATTTTCCAGGGGCGTGCCTTTGATCGGACACAGAATGTTGACGGGAATAGACACCGGATCAATTCGTCGAAGGGCCACGGCCAATTCGGCACGTTGCTTCATGTTTTCGCCCATGCCGATTATTCCGCCGGAGCAAATTTCAAATCCTATTTTCTTGGCGGCAAGTATGGTTTGAATCTTATCTTCTACCGTATGGGTGGTGCACAGAGTGGAAAAGAATTCGGGAGCCGCTTCGAGGTTGCAGTGGTATCGACGCACGCCGGCATCCCATAGCTTTTGTAATTCGTCGGAGGACAGGAGTCCGAGCGACGCGCATGTAAAAATGCCCACTTCATCCTTGATTCGCCGCAGCATAGAGCAAATCTTATCTAAGGCGACACCTCGCGTTGCCTTGCCTGATGCAACCATCGAAAACCGACGCACACCGGCGTCTTTGTTGATTTTCGCAGCCCGCATACATTCGTTTTCATCCACAAGGTCGTAAACGTCGCAATGAGTATCGTAATGCGACGACTGCGCGCACCATTTGCAGTTTTCTCCACAACGTCCCGAACGGGCGTTTATGATAGAACATGAATCGAAAGCGGAAGATGTCAATTTTTGAGTGATTTCTTTCGCTGCCTCTCTCAGTTCCGGATTGCCGGCATAATCCGCAAGAGCCAATACCTGCTCATCAGAGATGCTGCCACCGCTGAGTATTATGTTTTTTAAAGATGTAATCATCATTTCAGGGTGTAAAATCGATTGCAAAATTAGCAAATATTCTCAGAAAAAAATGTAACTTTGCCGTAAATTTTATTAACATGTATTTAATCGCTTCGATATTGACGCTATTGGTCGCCTTGGTTGCTCTATTCTTGCGCACGAAGGTCGACTTGATGATGATGCAGCAAAATTCCTACCGCATCAACCGCTACCGCGTTTGGCAGAAAGAATCCGGCGACACTTCTACGATGTCGCGCCTTATGGCATATATATGTGCCGGGATAACATTGGTTAAATGGGTGCCGGCAACGGCCGGATTGGCAGTTTTAGCCATATTCGGGGCAATAGAATGTATCCGTCTGCTCAGAAAAAAGTATAAGAAACCGCTTGTGTGGACAGCACGTGTCCGACGCATCTGCGGGGTGGCATTATTGGTTGAAGCCATTATCATAGCCATTATTGCCTTGGGCGATTTTGACAGCAGCACGCCTTATTGCCTTTATCGTTGCGCCACAACAGCCGTGCTTATTTATGCCGCGTCTTATTGGATCGTAATTGCCGCTGTTTGGTTGCTCAAACCGGTTGAAAATCATATCGTTAAGAAGTATTATGATGAAGCGGCGTCTATTTTGCGCTCGATGCCTGATTTGAAGATTATCGGTATCACCGGCTCGTATGGCAAGACAAGCACAAAACACTATCTTTACCGGATTTTATCTGAACAATACGACACTTTGATGACTCCCGGCAATTTCAACACCACGCTTGGTGTTGTACGCACTGTCCGTGAGTATCTAAAACCTTATAATGAGGTATTTATCGTTGAAATGGGAGCCAAAGAGTGTGGCGACATCAAGGAAATATGTGATTTGGTGCACCCTTCAATCGGAATCGTAACAGCCGTAGGTCCTCAGCACTTGGAATCTTTCGGGTCGATAGAGAATGTTCAGGCCACTAAATTTGAACTTGTCGATTCGCTTCCGGCCGATGGTTTCGCCGTGCTAAACAATGATTTCGACATGATAGCAACCAGAAATGTGGCCAATGTCGAAGCTGTTCGTTACTCAGCCCAAGAGGGCAGGGCGGCCGACTATCATGCCGTGGATGTGACCTACTCTCAGCATGGCACGGAATTTACAATAGCATCGGCAGAAGGCAATATTATCACGCTTAGGACACGACTGGTTGGACGCTGCAATGTGTCGAACCTTATGGCCGCCGTAATAGTAGCCTTACACATGGGCGTGTCTGCCGACAAAATCAAATATGCCGTCGGACAAATCGAACAAGTGGAGCATCGCCTAAGCATAAAATCCACCCCCGGAGGCCTAACGATAATCGACGATGCTTACAACAGCAATCCTGTCGGTTCGGCCATGGCGCTTGAAGTGCTTGCAGGAATGACAGCCGGCCGCCGTATTATAATCACTCCCGGCATGATTGAGCTTGGCGAAGACCAGTACCGTCTTAACCGCGATTTTGGCGCCAAAATACCGGGGTGTGCCGATATAGCGATAATTGTCGGAAAATACAACCGCGAGGCCATAACCGAAGGAATCGGCAAAACAGACAAGCTCGAAGTGCACACTGTCGATTCATTTGCACAAGCCCAGCAGCTTCTTGTATCGACAGCGCGCTGCGGCGACACAGTCCTCTACGAAAACGACCTCCCCGACACATTTAAATAAAAAGCTCTCATTTACTCTCGATGGCAAAAATTAAAGAAAAAACAGTATGGTTTTGTTCCCAATGCGGCGCATCTTCGCCAAAGTGGGAAGGCAAGTGCCCGGCTTGCGGCGCGTGGAATTCCATGGTCGAGGAGAGAGTAAAAGCCGGCCCGAGCCGGACACCGTCGCCTGTAAGCCGGGGAAAAAGCAAACCTGTTGCAATTTCCGATATTGAGGTACAAAGCGAGCCGCGTATAAAGATGCCGTCGGGCGAGCTTAACCGTGTGCTCGGCGGCGGCCTCGTACCGGGATCGCTTGTGCTGCTCGGCGGCGAACCGGGTATCGGCAAATCAACACTGGTACTTCAGAATTTACTCGCAATCAAATCAAAAACAATACTTTATGTGTCGGGGGAGGAGAGTACCACCCAACTGAAATTACGCGCCGACCGTATCGGACGAGGCTCCGACAACTGTTTTATCGTATGTGAAACAAGCCTTGAAACAATCTTTGAGCACATAGAGGCGGTAAATCCCGGAATCGTCGTTATTGATTCAATCCAGACCATAGCTTCCGATATACTCGACTCAACAGCCGGTTCTGTCGGGCAAGTGCGCGAATGTGCCGCCCAACTCCTTAAATATGCCAAAGAATCGGGCGTGCCAGTATTTCTTATCGGTCATATAACAAAAGAAGGCAGCCTCGCCGGTCCGAAAGTGCTCGAGCATATTGTCGATGCCGTAATTCAATTTGAAGGCGACCGACAGTATATGTACAGACTGCTTCGTGCGATAAAAAACCGATTCGGAAGTACCTCGGAATTAGGTATTTACGAAATGGGCCATCGAGGATTGAGGGAAGTTACGAACCCCTCGGAAATGCTTCTTTCACACATCGATGGGCAACCTTTATCGGGAATCGCCATCGGAGTTACAATTGAAGGGGCAAGACCTCTTCTTGTTGAGGCTCAGGCACTTGTAAGTACGGCAGCTTATGGTACGCCGCAACGTTCTGTAACAGGATTCGACGGTAAAAGAATGAACATGCTGCTTGCCGTGCTTGAAAAGCGTGTTGGATTCAAACTTGCTCAAAAAGACGTATTCCTCAATATTGCCGGCGGTCTTAAAGTGTCGGATCCCGCGCTTGATTTGGCTGTCGTATCAGCAATATTATCGAGCAATGTCGACACAGCCCTCGACCGCACAACAGCATTTGCCGGAGAAATAGGATTGTCAGGCGAAGTACGCCCGGTCACACGTATTGAGCAACGAATAGCCGAAGCTCAAAAGTTAGGCATGGAAACCATTGTAGTGCCGCGCCACAATCTTAAAGGTACCGATTTGTCGCGTTATTCAATTCGCATAGTAGAAGTTGCAAAGGTCGAGGAAGCCTTCCGCCAACTTTTCACCTGACAGCATCACATTCCAAGCCCAACACATACCAAAGTCCGTAAACACAGCCATAAAATAACGCCCGTACATCATTGCGTATAATTTGGATTATGTTAAATTGCATGCAACATATAAAGCAGATTATCATAATTATTAACCCCTATCGACCTTGTTTGCAGGAACACAATCCTCCGGATTGTGAAAGTAAAGAATTCTCACAATCCGGAGGATTCTTTGCTTTGCAAAGCGCTCTGCGATGAGTGTTCCTGCATGGTTGGCACATCTCGCTTATTCTATCATGCGACTTATGCTAAAATCAGGTTTGTCATTATACGGATTATATTTAATCCATTCGTTAAGAGGAGCATTTATTTCAGGTCTTGCGACTTGATAAGTTTCGCCACATCCGTTGAGCAAAATCATGTCGGGTGTATATGAAATTAACGACCAATAAATACCGCCATTAGTGTCGAATGTACATGCGTTGGGATTGAATTTTGAATTATCAATCTCAATATCGTTTTTGGTGAAAGAGAAATTGTTCGGCAAAATAGACATTGTGTATTCTCCGGTATTATTGTTTTTCATCATACGTATGTTTTGAAAAAACAAGGTGCCATTGCAATTGTTACGGGTGGCAGCAGCACGAATATACACCATTGACGGATTCACAAGATAGACAAACATATGCCTGTTTGTGTTGATTTCACAATATGGCATATCTCCTTGGATACCATATTGTGCTCCAAGACGCCATTCTTGCAGACATTTCTCCACATCGAGTTTATTCTTGCACTCCAACATGTCATATGGAGCCACAATCTCGATGTCTTCAATTTTTTTCAGACGATTGCCGGATATTTCTATCGCATCGTCAACGGCCTTAATTTCAAGAGGACCTGTGAGATGCGAGGTTGTGACTTCCCCATTCTTTTGAAAAACAGTCTGATGACATATCCCGGCAGA
Source organism: Muribaculaceae bacterium (assembly GCA_009775125.1). Classification (GTDB taxonomy): domain Bacteria; phylum Bacteroidota; class Bacteroidia; order Bacteroidales; family Muribaculaceae; genus CAG-873. Next base: position 43,781 of record VSPD01000002.1, read on the forward strand.
AGGTATTTCAAGAGTCGCTTGCATTGTGCTGTCAATTTGGGCGAACAGGATGCATACAGAGTCCGTTATTACGGCCTCGGCCTTGTTGCTTGCCCAAACTCCTTTTACCGAAGAAAGTGTTACATTTGCATGACTTAGCATGAATGACAATGCAAAAACGATGACTAAATTAATCTTTTTCATTCAAATTATGTGATTAAATGTGTGTGATGCAAATGTAGCAGTTTTAAGCGAAATAAAAAAATATTACTGCAAGTCCTTTAACAAGCAGTAACATTCGAAATCTCCCCCCTACCCTTGCGGTTTAATCGCCGAGTATGAATTTGGCTTCATCTTCAAGGCCGTGAGCGACCATAGAGGTGAATCGGTCGTTGCGAGCCATTTCTTTCCGCGCAATTTTCAATGCTTCTTGCGGATACTTTGACACAAGGCTAAACATCAGGCGCACAGCAAGATAACGGTCCATAGTCTTATCTGATTCCGACATTTCCGACGCAAGAGTCAATGCGAAGTCGCAATGCCGTAACAGCCTGTGACACAATATGTCGGCAACTTCGGCAGAAGGAACTATGCTCACCCATCGGCGGGCCCGCTCAACAGTCATGTCTTCTTTCGGCATAAGCATCGGGGCAATGAGCATATTCTCACGTTTCACCGTGTCAAACCACATTTGCTCTGCAAGTTCGACGGATTTCGGCGTATCGTTGGCTATATCCACAAGTTGAGGCAAATTCAGGCCAAATATAATCTTGAACGGGCAACCGGCGCGACGCAAAGTGTCGGCCACGATGCCGTTGCGCATGGCGTAAAGCCTGCGGTTGAGTTGCTGAACGGGATTGAATGAGGCGGTTTCTTCCATATCAGTCTTTATGCGGGAAAAGTTTGTCGGCTTCATCGAGGTGAAAATTATGGGCGAGCACTGCGATGAACTTCGCTATGCGGGCAATAGCTACCTGAGTCTCCGGACTTATCTCTTTGCCGGCAAGACGGAGCATGAGCATGCCATAGAGAGCGTTGAAACAGGTTTCTATCTCTCCGGCGGGATTTGCACCTGCTTTCGACCGTAGCTCAACGATATACGGAAGCGTCTTATAAAATTCCGCGGTATATTCCGGAAATCTCGGGTCTTTCAACAGGATGTCATGCAAATCGACAAGCTGATGCAGCACATTTTTGTTAATTTGCAAATGACCGCTTTTCTCCACATTTTCCCTACGCATCATATCGATGAGCGATTCGTACCACTCGACTTGCATCTTGTGCTGCTCTTCGGTGAGATTCTGCGGATTTATAACATTCTTTTCTATCTCGGCAATATCTAAATTGTAGGCTCGGATAGAGTCTTCAACTTGCCACATATATAATATGTATTCGGCAATGTTGCTTTTTCTTTTTTCAGAGGCGATGTTCATAATTGCAATGATTAAAGAAAAAAGTGAATAACGGATGTTGTTGAAACAAACCGTTATTCACTTTATGGATTATAATATGGGCATTACATCATGCCGCCCATTCCACCCATTCCGCCGGCGGGCATGGCAGGAGCGGGATTGTCTTCCTTCTTGTCGGCGATCACACATTCGGTGGTGAGGAACATGCCGGCAATTGATGCGGCATTTTCAAGTGCCACACGGGTCACTTTGGCCGGGTCGATAACGCCGGTAGCAAGAAGATTTTCGTATTTGTCGGTGCGGGCATTGTAACCGAAGTCGCCTTCGCCTTCGCTCACCTTTTGAACCACAACTGCACCTTCTACGCCGGCATTAGCGGCAATCTGGCGGAGCGGTTCTTCGATAGCGCGACGAACGATTGCGATACCGGTGGTTTCGTCTTCGTTTTCGCCTTTGAGGCCATCGAGACAGCCAAGGCAACGGATGTAGGCAACACCGCCGCCGGGAACGATACCTTCGGCAATAGCAGCGCGAGTGGCGGAAAGGGCGTCGTCGACGCGGTCTTTCTTTTCTTTCATTTCAACCTCGGAGGGAGCGCCGATATGGAGCACGGCTACGCCGCCTGCGAGTTTGGCAAGACGCTCTTGAAGTTTCTCGCGGTCGTAATCGCTTTTTGTATTTTCAATCTGGTTCTTGATTTGGGCAACACGAGCGGCGATGGCATCTTTTTCGCCTGCGCCGTTAACGATAGTTGTATTCTCTTTGTTGACAGTGACTTTCTCTGCGCGGCCGAGATCGGTGAGGGTCGCGTTGGAGAGCTGCATGCCTTTCTCTTCGGAAATGACAGTACCGCCGGTGAGGATGGCAATGTCTTCGAGCATTTCTTTGCGACGGTCGCCGAAGCCGGGAGCCTTCACTGCGCATATTTTGAGCGAGCCGCGGAGACGGTTTACCACGAGAGTGGCAAGAGCTTCCTGGTCGACATCCTCGGCAATGATAAGGAGCGGACGTCCGCTTTGGGCGGCAGCTTCAAGCACGGGGAGCATGTCTTTGAGGTTGCTGATTTTTTTGTCGTAAAGAAGAATATAGGGAGAATCCATCACACATTCCATCTTTTCGGTATCGGTCACGAAATAAGGCGAGATATATCCGCGGTCGAATTGCATGCCTTCCACCACGTCGATAGTGGTTTCTGTGCCTTTTGCTTCGTCAACGGTGATTACGCCTTCTTTCTTAACGGTGCGCATTGCATCGGCGATGAGTTTGCCGATAACTTCGTCGTTGTTGGCGGAAATACGGGCAACATCCTCGATTTTCTTGAAATCGTCGCCCACTTCTTCCGACATTTCCCGGATTGCAGCAACGACAACGGCTACGGCACGGTCGATACCACGTTTGATATCCATGGGGTTTGCACCGGCGGCCACGTTTTTAAGGCCGACGTTGATGATAGCCTGGGCGAGTACAGTCGCTGTTGTTGTACCGTCGCCTGCGTCGTCGCCGGTCTTGGATGCAACTTCTTTTACGAGTTGAGCGCCCATGTTTTGGAATGCGTCTTCGAGCTCGATTTCACGGGCAACGGATACGCCGTCTTTTGTAATGTGGGGTGCACCGAATTTTTTATCGATGATTACATTGCGACCCTTGGGGCCAAGTGTCACTTTAACGGCATCGGCCAGAGCGTCGACGCCTTTTTTGAGCTCTTCACGAGCCTTGATATTGAATTTGATTTCTTTTGCCATTTTTTCAATGTTTATATTATTCTACCACAGCAAGCACTTCGTTCTGGCGCATGATGATTACCTTTTCGCCATCGAGTTCGACTTCGGTACCGGCATATTTGCCATAAAGAACGGTATCACCTTCTTTAAGTACCATTTCTTCGTCCTTTGTTCCGGCGCCTACGGCAAGCACTTTGCCTTTGAGCGGTTTTTCTTTTGCTGAATCGGGAATAATGATGCCTGCGGCAGTAACTTCCTCAGCTGCTGTGGGCTGAATGAGCACGCGATCGGCAAGCGGTTTAATTTTCATGATGTATTGAATAGTTAAAGTTTTTAATCAATTTTTATCGGATTGAATCCACTGATAAAATAAGCATATACCGTGCCAAACCATTTTTCTGACATATCGGTCTGCCAAATTGGCAATTTTTCTGCCAATCCACTATGGAAACACCTGAAACATTAAAAAGTTCTGACAAATTAAACAATTATCGGAATTCCGGCATCGGCACATGCCTTTATCTGGTCCTCCGGCCAAACCGATGTCTGCACTTCGCCAATGTGGGCTTTCTGAAGCAGGAACATGCAAAGCCGGCTCTGTCCTATTCCTCCGCCAATTGAAAGGGGAAGTTTGCCATCGAGCAACTGGCGATGAAACCACAGGTTGGCCCGTTCCGCGCATCCCTTCGATTCAAGCTGACGAAGCATGGCGTCTTTGTCGACACGTATTCCCATCGAAGAAAGTTCTATCGGACAGCCAAGCACCGAATCCCATACGATAATATCGCCATTCAAGCCTAAGAACCCGTCGGAATTCGGCGAAGACCAGTCGTCATAGTCGGGCGAACGGAGGTCGTGAGGTTCTCCATCACCGAGCGGGGCGCCAATGCCTATGATAAAGACTGCGCCAAAATGGCGAGCCGCTTCCGTTTCACGTTGCTTTGCCGACAAGTCGGGATATTGACGGCGCAGTTCTTCGGAATGGATAAACGTGATTTCTTCCGGCAGACGAGGCTCTATGTGGGGAAACTGGCGGTAGATCATCGATTCAAGATCGCGGATGCAGCCGTATATTGTCCGCACTATATTTTTAAGGAATTCTATATTTCGGTCAGATTCGGTTATTGTACGTTCCCAGTCCCATTGGTCGACATAAAGCGAATGTAGATTATCGAGCTCCTCATCGGCTCTGATGGCATTCATGTCTGTATACAGACCGTATCCGGGAGCGATGTCGTATTCTGCCAGTTTCACCCTCTTCCATTTAGCCAATGAATGGACTATCTCCATTTTTCGCCCGCCCATAGCGCGCACATTAAACGACACCGGTTTTTCCACACCGTTAAGGTCGTCGTTGATGCCGGTGCCCGTCTCTACAAATAGAGGCGCGGTGACACGACGAAGGTTTAGCCGTTCGAACAGCAATTCCTGGAAATGATTTTTTATTTCTTTGATAGCTATTTCCGTTGTTTCCGGAAGAAGTTTCAGTTTATATTTTTTTGGTATAATCAGAGCCATATTTAAAATAATTTTTACCGGCTATCGTTTTTCGGTGTTTCCTTCATAAAAGTTGACATAAGCGCGGTTTACCAGACGTGTGCCCCCGGGAGTGGGATAATGGCCGGAAAAATACCAGTCGCCGGGGCAATCGGGTATCGCTTCACGCAAGCCTTCAAGCGTTTGATAAATTATATCTACCCTTGCACGGCAAGATGCCGGCGTGAGCATGTCGGCGATTTTCCTCGAAATTTCTTCCGGCGTGAAAGGTTCGTAGATTGCGCGCACACAATTAATCTGTTTTTCTGCGGGCAGCTTCAAATTATCCATGCAGTTTTTGTAAACATCGTCGAGTATGTGCTGCCGTCCGGTTTCTTTCAGGAGTTGTACGGCTGCGCGGAAAGCTATAAATTCTCCCATACGCGACATGTCGATTCCGTAATAGTCGGGATAACGCACCTGCGGAGCGGAGCTCACCACTACAATTCTTTTAGGGTTAAGACGGTCGAGCATGGAAATAATCGACTGGCGAAGAGTGGTTCCACGCACAATCGAGTCGTCGATAACAACGATGGTGTCTTCTTCGGGACGAATCGTGCCGTATGTCACATCGTAGACATGGGCGGCAAGGTCATTGCGGGAGGTTCCCTCGGCGATGAATGTGCGCAGCTTTATGTCCTTTATGGCAAGTTTTTCCACTCGCACCTTCCGGCTCATTATCTGATGAAGGGCATCGGCGGTAAGCTCGCCCCTGTTTTGTAAATCAAGAATCTGCCCCATGCGTTCGCGGTCGAGATGCTTTTCCAATCCTTGCGTTAGCCCCATATAAGCCACTTCGGCAGTATTGGGAATGAATGACACAACCGTGTGGTCGAGGTCATTGCCGATTGTTTTGAGAATTTCCGGCACAAGATTGCGGCCAAGACGCTTACGTTCCTGGTATATATCCGCGTCCGAACCGCGGGAGAAATATATACGTTCAAAAGAGCATCGGGCATTTTTGCCGGGAGCATTTACCTGCACAGTGTTTACAGCGTTGTTTTTTGTGGCGATGAGTGCCTCACCGGGCAAAAGCTCCTTCACCGAATCAACAGGCACGTCGAACACGGTTTGTATCACAGGGCGTTCGGAAGCAAGGACCACAACCTCGTCGTCGATATAGTAGAATGCCGGGCGTATACCATTTGGGTCGCGCAGCGCAAACATGTCTCCGGAGCCGGTGGCGCCGCATATCACATATCCGCCGTCCCATGACGGGGAGGCTTCTGCAAGCACCCGGGCCATATCGAGATTGTCCTCGATTGCATGACTGAGAGCAGGCTCCCGCAAGCCGTCACGGAACTCATGATACAACCTGTTGTTTTCTTGGTCGAGGGCAAAGCCTAATTGCTCAAGGAGGACGATTGTGTCGGAATACAGACGCGGATGCTGTCCCATTTCAACTATTTGCCGGAATACCTCATCGACATTAGTCAAGTTGAAATTGCCACACATCAGCAAGTTGCGCGAGCGCCAGTTGTTTCGGCGCAAAAATGGATGCACATATGAAATGCCAGACCGTCCGGTGGTGGAATAGCGAAGATGCCCCATATAAATATCTCCTATAAAAGAAGCCTGAGCAATATCCTCTGCCGACGCAAGGCCCTCGGTGGCAGACGCAAGCTGCCTATTGATATTGCCAAATATTTCGTCGATGGCACCGGCTCCAATCGCGCGTTCACGATAGACATATTCATGTCCGGGCTCCGCTTTTAGCTTCACTACGCCAACGCCGGCCGCTTCCTGTCCGCGATTGTGCTGTTTTTCCATAAGCAGATAGAGTTTGGCAAGGCCCCATGATGCACTTCCGTATTTTTCACGGTAATACTCGACAGGCTTGCGCAGGCGGATAAGCGCTACTCCACATTCATGTTTCAGTGGTTCCATATAATTTTGAAAAAAAGAGCCCGTCGGCGATTCTGCCGACGGGCATTTGGGCATATTGTGTTAACGTATGAACAGGAGTTCACGATACTTGGGAAGCGGCCACATCTCATTGTCGACCATAAGTTCGAGCTTATCGATATGGTAGCGGATTTCTTCCATCGGAGGAAGCACCGTATCGTGATAAGCGATTGCCTTTTCACGTTCGGATTCAATGCGGTTGGCTCTCTTTCGAGCTTCTATCATGTCGGATACGCGACGTTTTATAACCGACATATGCGCCGAAATCTTTTCGATGGTCTCCAAGTCGTGTGATATTATTTCAATACCTTTTTCTTCGGAGAAAAGCGATTTAAGTTTCACCACATTGTCGACAAGCTGCGACTGATATTTGGTCGCTACCGGGATTACATGGTTGATAGCGAGATCGCCCAGCACACGTGATTCAATCTGCACCTTCTTGGTGTACATTTCCCACTTCACCTCATTGCGAGCTTCAAGTTCCACTTTGGAAAGCACGCCGGTGCGGGCAAACATGTCTATCGTGGATTGGCTAAGGTATGAATCGAAAATTTTGGGAGCTGATGTCTCGCAGTCGAGGCCACGACGGGCGGCTTCTTCTTTCCACTCGTCGGAATATCCGTTTCCGTCGAAGTGTATCGGCTTGGAGAAACGGATAAGCTCGCGGATTTCTTCAAGCAGGGCAACGCGAAGTTCCTCGCCTTTTTCCACGCGGGCATCCACCTTGGCCTTGAATTCAGTGAGTTGGTCTGCGATTGTGGCATTGAGCACCATCATTGCGGCTGCGTTGTTGGCCGATGAGCCGACGGCGCGGAACTCGAATCGGTTGCCGGTGAACGCAAAAGGCGATGTGCGGTTGCGGTCGGTATTGTCGAGCAACAGTTCCGGAATCTGTGCCACGCCTACCGAATACTCCTCTTTGTGAGAGAAGTCGGACAGCTCCTCGTTGGTGGATTTTTCGATTCTGTCGAGGATATCGGCGAGCTGGCTGCCGGTGAAGATGGATATAATGGCAGGAGGCGCTTCATTTGCTCCAAGGCGATGAGCATTGGTGGCCGACATAATGGAGGCTTTAAGGAGACCATTGTGCTTGTAGACAGCAGCCATTACATTCACCACGAAAGTAAGGAATTGCAAATTCTCACGAGGAGTTTTGCCCGGGGCAAACAGCAGAGTGCCGGTATCGGTGCCAAGGCTCCAGTTGTTGTGTTTACCGGAGCCGTTGATGCCTGCGAAAGGCTTTTCGTGCAGAAGCACGCGGAAATTATGACGGCGCGCGACCTTTGCCATAAGCGACATCAAAAGCAGGTTGTGGTCGTTGGCAAGGTTTGTTTCTTCAAATATCGGGGCAAGTTCAAACTGGTTGGGCGCCACTTCATTGTGACGGGTCTTTGCCGGGATGCCAAGACGATGGCACTGGATTTCCAAGTCGAGCATGAAAGCCTCGACACGCGAGGGAATAGCGCCGAAGTAGTGGTCTTCGAGTTGCTGGTTTTTAGCGGATTCATGGCCCATGAGGGTGCGTCCGGTCATCACAAGGTCGGGGCGGGCGGCATAAAGCGATTCATCCACAAGGAAATATTCCTGCTCCCAGCCGAGAAACGAATTTACGTGACGCACTTCCGGGTCGAACCATTGGGCAACGGCGGTTGCGGCCTTATCCACGGCGTTCAAAGCACGAAGCAGCGGAGTTTTGTAGTCGAGCGACTCGCCGGTATACGAAATAAAGATAGTGGGAATGCAAAGAGTCTCGCCAAGGATAAAAGCCGGCGAGGAAATATCCCATGCCGAGTAGCCGCGTGCCTCAAACGTGTTGCGGATACCGCCGTTGGGGAAAGACGATGCGTCGGGCTCCTGCTGCACGAGTTGCTTGCCATCAAATTCCTCCACTACTCCACCTTTTCCGTCGTGGTTGACGAAAGCATCGTGCTTTTCTGCCGTACCGTCGGTAAGCGGGTGGAACCAGTGTGTGTAGTGGCGCGCTCCGTTGTCGATAGCCCATTGCTTCATTCCGCGTGCTACGGCATCGGCCGTTTCACGAGTAATGGGTTCCTTGTTTTCGATAGCGTGAACGAGCGCATCGAAAGTGCGCTTGGGGAGGTATTCAAACATCTTCTGACGATTGAACACGGCTTCGCCGTAGTAGGCCTCCGGACGCTCCGCCGGAATTTCTACCGGCTGAGCTTTCCTGTCAAAAGCCTCCTCAACGACTTTAAATCGTAATGACGACATAGGATTTAAATTTTACCTTAATTGTAGGTTGTGAAAACTGCGACAAAAGTACGAATAATTTTGGAAAAACCCAAAAGACATCAGAATTTCTTTTTCATTCTTTATCAGCAATATCAGCCCACGACAGAAATTCGGAGCAAGTCGGGATTGAAATACTTATGCGAATATTCGAGGATGGATTCGGCGGTGAGTGTTTCAGCCAGAGCTGCCCGTTGTGCAAAGTATTTACACGGGTCGATTCCAAATGGAAGGATGGATTTATAAAAATCCGCGATGGAAAAGGGCGAATCAAGAATTTCAACGAGCGACGACAGTAAATTTTGGCGCAGGCGATGCAATTCCTCCTCAGCCATGGGTTCTGTGCCGAGCAGCCGGAGTTCTTTTGCTGTTTCGTCTATCACCCGGTCGATATAATCCATGTCGGCCTGAGCGCCGATGGTGATTATCGAGCCTTCCGCATACCCAAGCAGATATGCACCGATTCCATATGTAAGGCCTTTTTCCTCCCGTATGGATGTCATCAAGCGGCTGCCGAAATATCCGCCAAGGGCCGTAACGGCATTTCTGACAGGCAAAAAATCGGGGGTATTACGGCCCGGGCCGGGCAGGCCCATGGATACAGACGCCTGCATCGCTCCTTTGAGGCTTTCTTCCCTAATCTGCGGAGAGGCCGCATCAAATGGCTCATATCTCGACTTGAAAGACGTGCCCCCGCCCCACTCCATCAGAAACCGCCTTATCGTCGTGCGGAGCTCCGGCGAAAGTTTTCCCGCAAGTATTGCCCGGCATCTACGGCCAACAAACACATCGCTGTGAAAGCGTTTTACATCATCCAGGCTAATTGTCAAGATGTCGCCCGGACTGTCATCTCCCACCATCGGATTCCCGGCGCCCATCATAAGCCGGTTTAATCCAATTCCGGAAAGGAAATCGACACGCGACTGCATAAGCGACATTTGCCGCGAAGCCTTGTCACGCAAATTTATAAAATCACTTTCTTTAAAAGCCGGCGCGTTAAGAATATCTTTGAGCAACGGCAGGACTTGCGATGTACGGTCGTTCATCGACAGCAAACTCACTATCATATGATGGCCGTTGGCTGATATACGAAGAATCGCACCGTTGAAATCGAATATTTCCGCCATTTCCCCGCCTGTGCGTTCGCCGGCGCCTTCGCGCATTAGCTCCGCGGCGAGTTGCGCCGTGACACCGACACGGCAATCAGCCTTGCCGCCATCGAATATCAGCATCAGTTGATTCACGTCTTGCGAACCGCCATTTATTTCGTACAATTCGGTGTTGTTGGGAAAAACTTCCTTTTCTACCTCAGGCAGACGCAATCCTTCGATTGGATAGACATGTGGCGGACGAGTACGGTCAAGCATGGTCGGAGAGGTATTTCTCTGCATTGGCCAAATCCTCGGGAGTGTCAATGCCGATTGTCGGTTGTGTTGTTTCAGCTGTGGCGATGCGGTAGCCGTTTTGCAACCATCGGAGTTGCTCGAGCGATTCGGCTATTTCAAGCGACGACTGTGGAAGTTTTGTAATTCTGTCGAGAATATCAACGCGATAAGCGTATATGCCGACATGAGTGTAGAATTGCTGATGGTCGAGCCATTCGTTCCACGGGTAATTACGCACATACGGAATAATCGAACGTGAGAACATCAAAGCATCGCCGTTATTATCCATGACCACTTTGGGCGAGTTTGTATTGAACAGCGCATCGAATCCCCGTGCCGGGTCAAACGGGCGGACAAGCGTTGCTATTTCCGTGCCTTCCCGGTCGAAGCATTTTTTCAACGCCGCTATCTGTTCCTGGGCTATAAATGGTTCGTCGCCTTGTATATTGATCACCACATCGGCATCCGATTCAAGCCGGTGATAAGCCTCGCATACACGGTCTGTGCCCGAACGGTGTTCGGCCGATGTCATTACGGCCACGCCGCCAAAAGCCTTTACAGCATCGGCTATGCGCTCGTCGTCGGTGGCCACTGCCACATCGTCAAGTTCAAGACGGGCACGGCGATAGACACGTTCTATAACTGTCATTCCACCAAGCATAGCCAAAGGCTTGCCCGGAAATCTGGTCGACGCATACCGCGCCGGTATTATGCCAATAAATTTCATGATAAAATTCTATTTTACTTCTGTTTGCTGTTTTTTACGGAAATAGCCGGGCATGAGAATCACCCCAAGCACCAGATATATATAATATGTAATCAAACGCCATATCAATGCGAGCACAACCGCGATGCCGGCCGAGCCAATCAAATCGCCGTAATACTCCGTAAACATCCATTCGCTGATGCCTGATCCGCCGGGAGTTGGGCTCACCATCAACACAACCCACACCACAAACTGGCGTCCAAACACCAACAAAGGAGACGAGTGCGGCACAAAGCCCCAGAATAACGCATTCACGATAAGATAGCGTGAGAACCACGACACGACTGTGGCGCCGAACACATTCAGCCACCATCGTCTCGGACAGGTCTTTACCCACGCCGATGTGGCCACCATGTTCGATGTCATTTTCTCTACCGAGGGCTGCCAACGACGCAACCAGCGCATGGAGAACAAACGGCCGAATACCTTTTCAACAAATCGAGGACGAAGAATTATGCCTGTAAACAATATGGCCGTCCATATCACAATTCCGGCGTAAACAAGCCAGAAGACAATCTCCATGCCTTGAAGGAAAGCATTGTCGGGATTGTTGCCAAATAACTCTTCAAACGGTATCAGTGCTACAATTACTGGACAAAATATCACGAAGAACAATTCATCGAGAAAAAGCGTGGTGAGCGTAAGCGTTGTCGCGCGCCCCACGGCCAGGCCTTCCCTGTTGAGATAGAACACGGCAAGAGCGCTGCCGCCCACTGCCGACGGGGTTATGGCAGATGTAAAAGCACACATCAGGTCCACGCGGAGCGCCCTATTCCAAGACAAATCCGGCGATGATATGGTGTGGAATCTCCATGTAAGGCCGAAATCACGGCCGACAACAAACAGACACGCAAGGGCAATTCCGATCCAAGCCCTTGCATCGAAACGCATATCGCGCCATGCAACCTCCGACAGGTCGTCGTTAAACAGCCATATAATCACCGCCAGGCCAATCACGACCGGCAATACAATCTTCCAAAGTATATTTTTTAAATCCACTTTGGAACAATCAATTTTCAGATGCAAGTTTGAGTTCCGCTATGGCTTGCTCTGTGGCTTTCACCGGATCTTCCGCATTGGCAATCCTGTCGCTTAAAGCCACACCGCTTACTCCTGACGCCATAACGGAGCCCAGATTGGAAATAGGAGCGTCGCCGGCATAGACCAAAGGCAACGATTCTCCTTCCGAGCGGAAATCTGTCACGATATGCGAGATGCTGTCAAGATCCATAGTTGAGGCAAATTGTGCATAATCCACATCGACACCTTGAAGCGACATGGCTTGCATCAACGAGCCTATTTCGACACCTATTATGGCTTCTGGCCCGAACAGCTCTCGCAGTTCGGCGGGCGACCGCCTGTCGTTTTGCAGCAGCACTCCGTGGATACCGAGCTCTTTTGCCATATCCACATGGTCGACCATAGTCAGGATTGTAGACGTTTCCTTGCAAAGCGGAATCACCTCACGGGCTATCTCGCGTATCACCTCGTCGGACATCTCTCCGGGATCGAGCACTACCCAGGCGCATCCGCCTTCTATGGCCATCTGCACCAATTCCGGCACAGAAAAACGATTATTTTCTCTCGCTATAAACTGTAACATGCGTATTGTCTTTATCGTAATATCTTTATATCGTAATGCAAAGTTAACAACTTTCCACCAATAAAGGATATACACGCAGCAATTTTTTATATTTCCATATACCTACTTTTAGGTATATGTATTTACGGTATTTTTTGCGAAATTTGCACAAAATTACATATAGAATGAAATTATCGGATTTACGCGCCGGCGAAAGCGGCGTTGTTATCAAAATATTAGGCCACGGTGCTTTCAGAAAGCGTGTTATGGAGATGGGCTTCGTAAAAGGACGCACCGTCAAAGTGCTCCTTTACGCTCCTTTGCAAGACCCGGTGAAATACCAGGTGATGGGCTACGAAGTGTCGTTGCGTCGCTCAGAGGCTCACTTAATTGAGGTAGAGCCCGTGAACACGGAAAAGGCAGAACAATATGCTTCGAAACCGGGCGAGAGCAACGAAAGGCCATCTCAATCGGGCGCAGATACACATCCGCGGCATACAATTAATGTCGCGCTCATTGGCAATCCCAACTGCGGAAAGACATCGCTTTTCAACATAGCGTCCGGCTCCCGGGAACATGTCGGAAACTATTCCGGCGTTACCGTAGACGCGAAATCGGGCTATTTTAACTACAAAGGTTATCATTTCAAGATTGTTGACCTTCCCGGCACATATTCCCTCGCATCATATTCTCCCGAAGAATTGTATGTCAGACGCTATCTCAAAGATGAGACACCCGACGTGATGGTGAATGTGGTCGACGCCTCAAACCTTGAAAGAAATCTATATCTCACCACTGAGCTGATCGACATGGACCGGTCGATGGTGATAGCCCTGAATATGTACGACGAGCTCCGCAAATCAGGAGCACACCTCGACTATGCCACCCTCGGTTCGATGATAGGCGTGCCCATGGTGCCGGTAGTGTCAAAAACGGGAGAAGGCGTCGACCATCTTTTCGATACAATCATATCGGTTTATGAAGGATCGAACAAGGACGTGCGGCATATTCATGTAAATCTCGACCCGGAAATGGAAAAGATGGTGCGTGTGCTCATCGACATGCTTAAAGAGGAACCGGATGTCGACCGCAAATTCTCCCCACGATATTTGGCCATAAAATTACTTGAACGCGACTCCGAAGCCGAGCATATAGTGAGAGCCGTGCCCGGCGGAAATGCCATATTGGAAGAACGCGACCATATCCTCGACAGATATCGGCTTAATGGACGTGAAGACGATATATCGTCGGATATTGCGTCTGAAAAATACGGATTCATTGCCGGAGCCTTGGCCGAGACATTATCCCGAAGCGAGGAGCAAAAAATTTCGTCGACTCAGATAATCGATGCGTTTGTCACAAACAAACTTTTTGGATTTCCGCTGTTCTTCGGAATAATGTTCCTTATCTTCTGGGCCACATTTTCCATTGGGCAATATCCTATGGACTGGATTGAGGCCGCAGTGGATTGGCTTAGCCGCACATTAAACGATATAATGCCCGACGGCATATTAAAAGACATGATTGCCGACGGCATCATCGGCGGTGTCGGCGGCGTTATAGTGTTCTTGCCCAATATCCTTATCCTGTATTTTTGCATCTCCTTTATGGAGGACTCCGGCTATATGGCACGTGCAGCTTTCATTATGGACAAGGTGATGCACCGAATAGGCTTGCACGGCAAATCTTTTATCCCCTTGATAATGGGTTTTGGCTGCAATGTCCCTGCCATAATGGCCTCACGCTCGATTGAAAGCCGTTCGAGCCGGATAATAACAATTTTGATAAACCCATTCATGTCATGCTCGGCACGCGTGCCGATCTACGTCCTGCTGATTGGCACATTCTTCGAGGCTCATGCCGCTATGGTGTTCATGGGGCTTTACCTGTGCGGCATCGCGGTGGCGGTAATCACTGCACGTCTTTTGCGGCGTTTCCATTTCAAGAAAGACGAGACCCCGTTTGTAATGGAATTGCCTCCATATCGCATCCCCACTTTCAAGGCTTCCATGCGCCATACCTGGGCCAAAGGCGAGCAATATTTAAAGAAAATGGGCGGCATAATACTTGTGGCAAGCATTATCGTATGGGCCTTAAACTATTTCCCGCAGTCGACACCCGACAAGCATCGTGACTCATATCTCGAAATGGCGGGAAAAGCTATTAACCCCGTCATGGAGCCTCTCGGATTCCACTGGCGCGCTTCGGTGGCGGCTCTTGCCGGAGTACCAGCCAAGGAAATTGTCGTATCCACGCTCGGCGTGCTTTACACAAACGATGAGGCTGTCGACGACGCCCGACTGAGCGCACGGCTTGTGGCTCCTTCTTCGGTAACAGGAACTCCCGATTTCACACCTGCCGCAGCCCTCGCTTTCATGGTGTTCATATTGCTTTATTGCCCTTGTATAGCAACGGTCACGGCCATAGTGCGTGAGACCGGCTCATGGAAATATGGAGTATTCTCTGTATTGTACAACACGGCCGTGGCATGGATTATGGCGTTTGCCGTGTATCGCATAGCCTTGTTGATTTAGCCGAATAAACATATATTATATAATAATGAGGCATGGACTTTCCCTGTCCATGCCTCATTATTTATTTGAGAAAAAAATTAATTTGGATATATGAAAGATTCTATATATCTTTGCAATCGACCGGCCAAGTAAAACTTACTTCGTATTTTTACAGGAAAATTCATTTTCAGTTTTACGATTGCCGGTTTTTTTATTTTACCCCTCTCCATCTTTTTCTACCATGAACAAAGCCCTTGCAAAAGTAGCCCTTCGACTTGGCGCTATATATGTTGAGAATCCTGTTGAAACAACAGATTCTTCTCTTTTGCGCCTTTCCACCATTACAGTCCTGACGCAACTTAACGAACGCGGATTTGTACTCGACGAAAAAGCTCTCCGCCAATTCAATCTGATGCCGGTTGAAGAGCAGGCCGCCATTATTGAGACAATCAATGATGTGTACAATCTCGACATGAATTGGACTCCGCTTGTAAAAGGTTGGCTGGAACCAACGGGAGAATCGGCTGTCGACCATCTTCTCACTGCCTTTGCAAACATATTGGCCGACGGCGGAGCCGATGTCAGCGGCACACGCCTCGAATGCGGGCATCTTATACCGGACGGCACATTCGATTTGTCGAGATATAACGGATGCCCTTTCTGCGGCCGTCCGTTTAAACTGCATCCGGGGTTTACTTTCCTCGGGCAAGGCAGCGAAAAAAAAGAGCTCACAATGCTATCGCGCGCCGATCTTGAAAATCGGATGGTTCAAGCTATGGGCGCCAACGCCCTTCTTGACGCGACATGGCGCGAGATTCTGGGCACGTTGATAGAAGAACTCCCTGTTCCCGACCCCATGCCGGAGATTCCGATAAAAGAAAACGCGATGATTGTGGCTAAGCACCTGATGCTTCGCCTGGGGGTTGACGCTCTGAAACCATATATAAAAGAGCCGGCAGATTTGTTGCGTTTCATATGGTATGTCAAAACCGACGTATTACGTATAATACGTCCGCGCACGTTGGAAAAACAAATGTGGGACACGCTTGGCCGTCGTCACTATTATCTCGCTCTTGAAGACACCAAGAATGAAATCGAGAAGCGACGCGAACAACGCAAGCTGAAATTCAACCGCCGGGAATGTCGCTTTGCGGCCGATATGCTCAATGGCTGCCTTCTTTCCGTGGAAGCAATGTGCGAGCAGATGAATCCTTATCGTGAGATGTGGGTGCATGTCATCCGCGCGCTCCGTCTCACCGAATTTGCCCAGCGAAAAGGCTATGCAAGACTACGCATTCTCCTCGACAAATTCTATCGCAAGGATTACTACACGGCAGAAGGCGAGGTAAATCGTGCTCTCAAAGCGCATGATTTTGATGAGGCAATGGCTATATTGAAGGGCCGCCCGGGACTTTTCGCCCGTCATTTATTCTCGCTGATGCTGCGCTTCGGGCATGAAAAAGTTATTGCCGAATTTTGCTCGATAGCCGGCAAGCTGCCATTGCGTATGCTCACGGGGCTCACGCAAAACGCTGAAAAATATTTTCAAGTGCAAAGAAAATGGCGTGAGGTCCGCACTGTCACGGGCGTAAAAAAATACATTTACGCCGATAAGCGTGTGATGGGCATGTCTGCCGACGAGCGAGTATCGGCAATTGAGCTAATAAATAAGATTATAGAGCCTGCGCTAAAAGTCATATATGCTCAAAACCCAATGCCAGGAAGAAAAATATATATTTCGCCGGAATTGGAACGTATTGCTCTCCCCTTGGGCGCGCGGTCGGATATGATTCAGGATGTAATGGCCGTGAATCCGGGCAGCGTTTTCCCTGTCGCAGGTGACAAGGTGCGTCTGTTCCTCCACTGGGGAAAAGGACTGCTTGCTCAGGAAACAGACCTTGACCTAAGCGCGGCGTTGCTCGGCGAGTCTGACATCAGGGGTTATTGCTCATTCTTCTCCCTGTCGGCCTACGGAGCCCTCCATTCCGGCGATATGCGAGGATTTCCGGACAATGTAGGCACAGCAGAATTTATCGAGCTCGACATGCCCAAATTGCAGGAAATAGGGATTTGCCAAGTTGTCTTCTTTGCAAATTCATTCACTCCCGGCGAGATAAGGGCAAACGCCATGATGGGATGGATGGCCTCGGAAAACCCGATGACAGTCGACGATGAAACAGGCGTGGCATTTGACCCGTCGACCGTGCAATTCATGCTGAAAGTTCCTGACAATATGCTTGCAAAAGGCCTGCTTTTCGGCGTGCTCGACGTCAATCGGCGAGAAGTAACATATATCGAGTCTTCTACCAACGGTCAAGAAATCGATGATCTTAAATTTCATGAGTTACGGACGGCAATAAACGCTTACAAACATATGCTCACAATCGCCCAAGCCTTGCGTATGCTTGCAGAAGCCCGAGGCATGACCGTTATTGCCGAGCTTCCCGCCGACGGCGGCCACTCCGACATCGACATCTACGACCGCCAATGGGCACTCGACCGCACTCGTGTGCTTTCGCTCCTTTTCCCCGACTAAAAATATTTGTGGCAATGGCCGATATTTTGTAATTTTGCAAGGTTCAATAGAATCTTGCAATTTTTTTGCAAATTATAATTCTGTCTCAAATGATTGATAAAAATAAAATAGTCGTGGTTACGGGAGCCGACGGTTTCATCGGGTCGCATCTCACGGAAATGCTTCTTAATGAAGGCTACCGCGTACGTGCCCTTTCTCAATACAACTCGTTCAACTACTGGGGTTGGCTCGAAGATGTGCACAGCGACCGCCTTGAAGTGGTGTGCGGCGATGTCCGCGACCCGAATTTCTGCCGGGAACTGTGCCGCGACGCCGGCACGGTGTTTCATCTTGCGGCGCTTATCGCAATTCCTTACAGCTATATAGCGCCCGACTCGTATGTTGCCACAAATATCAACGGCACCCTCAACATGTGTCAAGCCGCCCGCGACTGTGGCGTCGACCGCCTTGTCGTGACATCAACATCAGAGGTTTACGGCACGGCTCAATATGTCCCTATCGACGAGAAGCATCCTCGCCAGCCGCAATCGCCCTATTCAGCCACAAAGATAGGCGCCGACGCGATAGCCGAAAGTTTCTACAATGCGTTCAAACTCGAAGTGGTGATAGCGCGTCCGTTCAACACCTATGGCCCGCGGCAAAGCGCCCGTGCCATAATACCCACAATCATTTCCCAGATTGCCAATGGAGCGCGGCGCATAAAGGTGGGCGACCTCTCTCCCACCCGCGATTTCAATTTCGTCTCGGATACATGCCGAGGCTTCATTGCTCTCGCCAATGCCGACGGGATTGCAGGACGCAATATCAACATAGCCACCGGCACAGAAGTATCCATGGCCGATACCTTGGCCCTTATTGCCGAACTTATGGATGCCGATGTCACTTATGAAGTGGACCCGGCAAGATTGCGTCCCGGAAAAAGCGAGGTGTTCCGCCTTTGCGGCGACAACACGCTTATTACCGAACTCACCGGATGGTATCCGCAGGTTTCCCTCCGAGAGGGACTTAAACGCACTATCGATTGGTTTGTCAAGCCGGAAAATCTCGCAAAATACAAAAGCAACATTTACAACCGATGAATATACTGTTTTTAGGAGGTGGCAAGCGTGTGTCGATGGCTCGCCTTTTCAAACGTGCCGGAGCCACAAAAATCGTAAGTTACGAAGGCACCACACATTCGCCAATCTCATTAGAAGGTAAAGTTATTGCCGGCCGGCGTTGGTCAGATCCGGCCATTCTGGAAGATTTGACACGTGTTTGCCGGGAAGAGGAAATCAATGTGATTGTTCCGTTTGTCGACGGAGCCGTGGCCGTAGCTGCCCGCCTGTCAAAAGAAACGGGTATATTCTCTCCGGTATCCACGGCGGAGCAAGCCGAGGCAATGTTCGACAAAATAGAGGCTTCCCGCATTTTCGCCGAAGCCGGAATACCAATACCGCAATCATATTCCGCCGACAGCGAGATTGAACAATGGATTGCCAAGCCGCGCCACGGGTCGGCTTCGAAAGGCATTGAGATAATCGACACCAAAGACCAACTCGACCGTGTGCTCGCACATGCCGAGGATTTTCTCGTGCAGGAACGTATCGACCATCGCGACGAATATACTGTCGATTGCTATGTAAGCGTTAAGACAGGCGAACCGCTCGCCATTGTCCCTCGCAAACGAATTGAGGTGTCGGGCGGCGAAGTTGTAAGGACAGAAACGGTTATCTTCCCTGAAATTGTGGAAATTACCCGACGGGTGCTTGCGGCAACAGGGCTTCGCGGAGCCGTGACCGTGCAGTTTATTCACGACCTCGACGCTAATCGGTGCCTGCTCATGGAAATAAACCCGCGACTTGGCGGGGGCGTAGTATGCTCCATCCTGGCCCAGGCCGATATCCCGGCTCTTATTCTGGCCGAGGCAAAAGGCGAGACACCACGGTTTATCACCTACCGCCCCTATACCGAGATAGCACGATACCCGCAAGAGGTGGCATTCTTTAATTAGTATATAATATAATGATAATAATAGCAGAAGCCGGCGTGAACCATAACGGCAGTTTCGACCTCGCTGTAAAAATGATTGAGGCCGCGGCTCAGGCCGGAGCCGATTATGTAAAATTCCAGACTGCCGTGCCCGAACTGGTCATATCCTCTATCGCTCCTAAGGCCGAATATCAAAAAGAAACCACCGGCGCAGAGCAAAGTCAGCTCGAGATGTGCAAGGCTATCCACCTTCCGTTGTCGGATTATGCTCGGCTTGCCGAACTTTGCCGTCAGCGCGGAATTGGTTTCATGAGCACGCCGTTCGACCTTGAATCCATAGATTGTCTTGCCGCCCTCGACATGGATTATTGGAAAATACCATCCGGCGAGATTACAAATCTCCCATATCTTCGCAAGATAGGAGCGCGCGGCGAACGTGTGATAATGTCGACCGGCATGTCTACGCTCGACGAGGTGGAGGAGGCCGTGAATGTGCTCGAAAAAAGCGGCACACCGCGGAAAAATATCATACTTCTGCATTGCACCACACAATACCCCACCCCTTATGCCGACGTGAATCTTCGCGCCATGAAGGCTCTTGAAAAACTTGGATGCGCCGCAGTAGGTTACAGCGACCATACCTGCGGTATTGAAGTGCCGGTGGCCGCTGCCGCGCTTGGAGCCACGGTTATAGAAAAACACTTCACGCTCGACAAAAGCCTGCCCGGTCCCGACCATCGCGCGTCTCTCGACCCGGACGAACTCGCCGCAATGGTTTCTGCCGTGCGCCATATCGAGCAGGCACTTGGCTCGGGTGATAAAATCGTGGCGGAAACCGAGCGGCCGAATATCGAGGTTGCCCGTAAAAGCATCGTGGCGGCACGCGATATAGCTCAAGGCGAAGTTTTTACCGAAGAAAACATTACTGTAAAGCGTCCGGGATCGGGAATATCTCCCATGTCCTGGGACAGTGTCATAGGCCAAAAAGCCAAACGCGCTTTTGCCTACGACCAACTGATTGAAATCTGATTCATCACACAAGGACACAAGTCTCCGGCTTGTAAATAACGCCACATGCCGGAGGCTTGTGTTCCTGCTATTAAAGATACCTATGAAAAAACTGTGTGCCTTTGCTGCGATAATATTTGGTGTGTTTGCGCCGACAACCGCTTTGCCGGTATCGACGTCTATTACCGATAAAGACGTGCGAATAGCCCTTAACGACCTTGATGTAGCCCTTCAAAGACGCCAGCAATACATCAAGACGCGTCAAAACAGTATAGACACACTGTGTTCCCGATTAAAGGCAAGCTCGACGCTAAATGATTCTCTCGAATATATGCTTGCCATAGGCGAAGCATACACTTCGTTTAACGCGGATTCGGCCATCGTTTATCTTCGACGGGGCATCGACCGGGCCAATGGCGATATTCTCACCCGCATGACTCTGCTTTATGGCACGCAGATGTCGCTTGTAGGGCTTAGCAACCGCGCTATTGAAATATACGAAAGCATAAATCCCGACTCTCTTCCTGCCGATCTGCAAGTGGCCTATCACACCGGGGCAAGGCAAATGTACAGTTATGTCGCGTCGTCGTTTTCCGACTATCATGTTTTTGCCGATTCTATGAATGTGCGCGCGCTTGAATCTCAACAGAAACTAATCGGCCTTTTGCCTAAAAATACCGATTTGTACAAAATAAATCTCGGTGAATACTATTTGCTCACCGGGCAAATCAACAAGGCACGCGTAGTCCTGGCTGAGTTGCTCGATAATCTTCCAAAAGAAAATAATCTCAGGGCTCGTGCCGCCCACATGCTGCACCAGATAGCATCGGCCGACGGAGACGAAAACCTTTCGACATACTACCTTGCCCAGTCGGCCATAAGCGACATATCGTCGGCTACGCTTGAAGTACTTTCGCTTCAAGAACTCGGCACGCGCATGTATTCACGCGGAGAAATTGAACGAGCGTATCTTTATCTCACGACAGCTCTGGCAAATGCCGTAGAATGCCACGCATCGGCGCGAATGCTTGAGTCTTCACGCGCGCTTCCTCTTATCGAGCAATCATACAGGCATCAGGAGAATCTTCTGCATCGACGCTCATATGTAATTATTTTCATTTTGATTGTCTTGCTCCTTTGTGTTGCCGCCGCCCTTGCATTTGTGCGTCTTGAAATGAAGCGCACGGCCCGCCTTCAAGCGCACCTTGCCGAAGCCAACCGCCTTAAAGAGGTGTATATAAGCCGATTCCTTAGCCTCTGCTCTATATATATGGAGAAACTGACACAGTTTTCAAAAATGGTTGAGCGTAAACTATCCACCGGATCTACCGCCGAACTGTTGCGGATGACAAAGTCCGGACGGTTTATTGAAGAGCAGTCGCGCGATTTTTACGAAGTGTTCGATGACGCGTTCCTGCATATTTGCCCGACATTTGCAAGCGATGTGAACAAACTCCTTCGTCCCGATGCTCAAATTGAGCTGCAACCGGGCACACGCATGAACACCGACCTGAGAATCCTTGCCTTTATGCGCCTTGGCGTAGACGATGCCGCTCGCATCGGGCAAATGCTCAACTATTCCATAAATACAATCTATGCCTACCGTAACCGTCTAAAAGCCAGAGCTATATCACGCGACACATTTGAAGACGACATAGCTGCCATAGGGTCATAACAAGACATAATGTAATTTTTTTCATAATTTTTTTCAGTTGTACGAACCATTTTTCGATAAGGGTTGTTAGATAGATACAAAAACAAAAAAACAAACCCCTTTAATTACAACTATTTAGTTATGAAAAAAATTGCATTCCTGTTTACTCTCTTGCTTGGTAGCATGATGGTATTCGCTCAGAAACCCAACAAGGCCGAACTCAAACAACTCCAGGCCTTCATGGCACAAACATCCGAAAAAGGCGTCACCAACGCACAGGCCCTCAACATCTCCGACCTCTCCAATCCTTCCACTTGGGAAGGCGTAAAAATGGATAACGGACGAGTAACCTCCATCGATTGGAAAGGCAAGAAACTTGCCGGCCAGCTCAATCTCGCCGGTTTCAATTTCCTCCAGAAAGTTGACGTTTCCCGCAACGCTATCACTTCACTCTCCGTAGCAGGCGACGCTGCCCTTACCGAACTTAACGCTTCGCGCAACAAACTCACAACTGCCGACCTCGCCGGATGTTCGGCTCTCTCGAAAGTGAGCATCAACAACAACCGCCTCACCGAAATTCAGATTTCCGATGCTACGGCTATTAAATCGCTCAACTGCTCCAACAACCACTTCATCAGTTTCGACATCTCGAACTCTCAAAGCATCGAGACCCTCAATATCCAGGGCAACGACCTTGAAGTTCTCTCCGTCAACAACTGCACCAAACTGAAAAATCTCTACTGTGGTTACAACAAGCTCACCTCGCTCAACCTTGTAGGCACCACCAACCTTACCAACCTCAACGTTGACGACAACCGCATCGACAACATGATTGTCTCCAACCTTCCCGGCCTCAGCACTTTCATCTGCTCCGACAACAACATGAAAGGTTTGGCAATGCGCGACTGCAAGAATCTTCTCGACCTCGTTTGCTCCTATAACGACCTCACCTCTCTCTCAGTTGAAAATTGCCCGCAGCTCCTCTTCGTCGACTGCTCTTACAACGACTTGACTTCCCTCTCCCTCTCCAACCAGACGTTCCTCCAGCGCATCCTCTGCAACAACAACCAGCTTACGATGCTCGATGTATCATTCGACCAGAACCTGACCTACGTCAACTGCCGCTACAACATGATCACCGACTTCCGCACCGAAGCCTGCCCCAACCTTCAGATGATCGCTTGCCGCTGGGGCTACTAATCAAGAATCTTCGGATTACATAGAACATAACTTCTAAATTAAAGGGGGGGCCCGCCGAGCAATCGGCGAGCCCTCCCTTTAATTTAGTATGCTTATAATATCAGGCTACGGGAACATCACCAAAGCGGTTGGTGAACTGTTCGCTCGGCTGAACGAGCCAGTAGATGAGAATGATTGCGCCCACGATGGGAACAAGCGCGATGAAAGCCCATCCGCCGGCGCGGCCCATGTCGTGAAGACGACGCCAGAGCACGCCAAGGCCGGGAAGGAGAAGCGCGAGGTTGACGATACCGCCAAGGATAGCGAAGATTTTCAAGCCGGTGACTTCAAGCGCTCCGAATATAACACCGATGATGAATGTAAAGAGTGCCCACCACCAGTATTCGGCGCGAGAGGCGCGGCCCTGGAAGTTGACATAATTGTTGAGCACTTTGCGGACTGCTTCCTGGAAGCCCATAGTGCCGCCAACAGGGGGAGGTGTCTGTACCATATACAGGAATTTTTAAATGATTATGATTAGTTTATAGTTGTTTTGTTGCGCAAAGTTAAGAAAATTTTGCCAAATAGCAAATATTTCGTTAATTTTGCACAAAACATTTATTACGATGGTAGCCAAAACAAGAGAAAAACTTATCGAGGTGGCCCGGCAACTTTTTATCCATAAAGGTGTCGAGAATACTACCATCAGCGATATTGCGAACGCATCCGACAAGGGGCGACGCACCATTTACACTTACTTCAAAAATAAGAAAGAGATATATGCGGCCGTTATCGACCGCGAAAGCGACAAAATAGTCAGCGAGCTGCGCGCAATCGTAGACTCGGACTGTTCTTGCGCCGATAAGCTGCGGCGGTTTTTGCATCTGCGGCTTGCACAGACGAGGCTTACCGATATTTCGGCCTACTCATCAATAAAATCCCTGATAACATTTGAGGGCCGGCGCACGACAAAAATTCGCTGGCTGGCATATGAGAAAGAAAACTCCATACTTGAGCAGATTCTAAGCGAAGGCGTGGCAGAAGGTGAATTTTGCGCTGCCCGGTGCGTGATGCTGAACAAGTTCCTGTTGCAAATGATTCAGTCGACCGATGCCGTGCCCCCTTCCGATGAGGTATTGCGCCCCTCAGCCGATACTTATGCCGCCCTTATCGACTTTATTGTCACAGACATCATGGTCAAAATTCCGGAATAATAATGACTCTATTTTCGGGAAAGCATATATTCAGCTATTTAAAGAAACTGTTCCGTCGAGACAAAAACACAGGCGACTATGTTCGTCGCCGACGTTGGACAGTATCAATCGTAAACGAAAATTCGATGATTTCCGTGGCGGAAATCACTGCGCGCAAATGGGAGTTGATTACTGCCGTGATTGTGGTTTTTATGCTTTTCGGAGCTTTTTGGCTCGCATTGTTTTCTTTCACTCCGTTGCAAAATTTGCTTCCGGCACGTCTTGGCCCTGACTTGCGCGACAAATATATAGCCATGTCAGTACACCTTGACTCGCTCGAACGCGCCGTGCAGACATTCGACGGATACACCCAAAACATAACATCTCTTTTCGACGACACAGCCCGCATCGCCACCGTATCCATGCCCGCAGGCGCGGCTCTTGCAGAAGTGTCTGTGGACTCTTTACTGGTGTCTTCGGACGCGGAAAAGCAATTTGTGCGCAGGTTTGAAGATGCCGAGCGGTTTAATTTGTCGGTGCTCTCGCCCATAGCAGCCGAGGGCATGATGTTTGCTCCGCCTTTTACAGGCGTCACGTTCACGGAGCGAGACAATGGCATACCACAGATTGTAACTTCCGCAGCCACGGCAGTGTCGGCCGTATATCGCGGCACGGTCGTAAATGTTTATTACACTACCGGCCTTGGCATCACAGTAGCAATACAGCATCCCAACGATTTCATTACAATTTATTCAGGCCTTGACGATGTGTTTGTGAAGCGTGGAGAAAAAGTAAAAACAGGTATGCGCATCGGTGTATCTTCTACCGACAAACATACATTTGCCTTCGAACTTTGGCACAACGGCTCCCCACTGCCCCCGTCGTCCTACATCACATTCAATTGAATCCCATATTATTAGACTGCGGCTGCAGTCGAACCTACGTGGCGCACACATAAACACGGGCTTTGGCCCGCGCCTGCCGTATTCGACCGCCATGCGGTCTGCCTGTTTTAATCAATAATGCGCCCGGATTTCGGCTTGTGCCATTTCCGCCATATGCCTTTGTTCTTTCGCCGTCGATGCAAAAACGTCCGGCAATCTCATGAAAAAGAGATTGCCGGACGCAAATATTTCGAGAGGGATTTACCTTATTGCAATTTAACCGCACTTCGAGGTGCCGCAAGATGTGCAAATAAGACAACCTTCCTGGTAGACAAGTGTTTCGTTGCCACAATTCGGGCAACGCTGGCCGGAAGCCTTGGTGCCATTTGGCAGATACTTTTTCAGTGCGCGCTCAACACCCATTTTCCATGTGTTGATCGACTGCGAATCGAGTTCGAGACCGCTTACAAGTTTCAGCACCTGGTCGATAGGCATGCCATAGCGGAGCACGCCCGAGATAAGTTTGGCGTAGTTCCAGTATTCAGGATTGAATTTATCCGACAGGCCCTCGATGGTCGTTTTATATCCGCGTTTGTTGACAAACTGGAAGTCGTAGCGTTTAGAACCATCGGCACCGATTGCCTTTATAATCTTGCCGTGCGTTACAGATTTGGGACAGAAGATACCGTCTTCATCATCGGCAAGACCGGTGAATATTTCGTAAGGCTCGCCATCGATAAGGCCTACAAATGCTATCCACTTTTCTTTGTTGTTTTGGAAGCGGACAACATCGGCTTCGAGTTCGATGGGGCGTTTGGCCACATGAGGTTTCACGTCGGGAAGGTCGATCTGCGGCTCCTGTTTCTTTTCAAGGGCGATGAGTACGCCGGAGCGACAGCCGTCGCGGTAAACGGTGCAGCCTTTGCATCCCGAACGCCATGCTTCAAGATAAAGTTCGGCTACGGTTTCTTCCGACACGTCGGACGGCAGGTTGATTGTTACAGAAATTGAATGGTCGACCCATTTTTGAACCGCGCCTTGCATACGCACTTTCTCGAGCCAGTCGATATCGTTGGCTGTGGCGCCGGCATAAGGAGAGCGAGCCACCAGCGCGTCGATTTCATCCTGAGAGTAGTCGTCGCGCACCTCGATATTGTTTATACGCATCCAATCGATGAATTTCGGATGGTAAACGATATATTCCTCAAACGAATCGCCGGTTTCGTCGGTGTAGTCGACACGGACAGCCGTATCATTTGGATTTACCTTTCTGCGACGCTTATACACGGGCATAAACACAGGCTCGATACCCGATGTCGTGCGGGTCATAAGCGAAGTGGTGCCGGTAGGAGCAATAGTGAGACATGCGATATTGCGACGGCCGTGTTTCAGCATTTTTTCGTAGAGAGCGGGGTCGGCCTCACGCAGGCGGTTGATATACGGGTTTTCGGCCTCACGTGCGGCATCGAAAATCTCGAAAGCTCCGCGCTCGGATGCCATGTCGACAGATGCGTTGTAAGCCGCCAAAGCGAGAGCCTTGTGCACAGATACAGAGAAAGCCGTGGCTTCGGGGGTTCCGTATTTATATCCCAGGGCTGCCAGCATATCGCCTTCGGCGGTGGTGCCGACACCTGTGCGACGGCCTTTCAGAGTCTTTGTGCGAATCTTTTGCCAAAGGTTGCGCTCTGCAAATTTCACTTCTTCTGTCTCGGGGTCCTCATCAATCTTCCTAAGGATAAGATCGATCTTTTCCATTTCAAGATCGATAATATCGTCCATCATGCGCTGCGCGCGTCCAACATGGGTGCGGAACAAATCGAAATCAAAATAAGCCTTGTCGGTAAACGGATTTTTTACGTAGGAATACAGATTGATGGCGAGCAGACGGCAGCTGTCGTAGGGACAAAGCGGAATCTCGCCACAAGGGTTAGTCGAGATTGTACGGAAACCGAGGTCGGAATAGCAATCGGGCACCGACTCTCTGGTAATGGTATCCCAGAAAAGCACGCCGGGCTCGGCCGATTTCCATGCATTATGGATTATCTTGTTCCACAAGGCCTTGGCATCGACAGATTTCGATACCATAGGAGCGTCGGAGTCGACGGGATATTTTTGAACGAAATCTGTTCCTTCGGCCACGGATTGCATAAAGTCGTCGGTAATGCGTACCGATACATTTGCTCCCGTCACCTTGCCTTCAACCATTTTGGCATCAATAAATGCTTCCGAGTCGGGGTGTTTAATCGAAACGGTGAGCATCAACGCGCCGCGTCGGCCATCCTGGGCCACCTCGCGGGTCGAATTTGAATAACGCTCCATAAAGGGAACAAGTCCGGTGGATGTAAGCGCCGAATTGTTGACCGGAGTACCCTTCGGACGGATATGGGTAAGGTCATGCCCTACACCGCCGCGGCGTTTCATAAGCTGCACCTGTTCTTCGTCGATGCGTATCACGCCGCCGTAAGAATCGGGATTGCCGTCCAGCCCTATCACAAAGCAATTTGACAAGGAGCCGACTTGATAATTGTTTCCGATACCCGACATCGGGCTGCCCTGAGGCACAATATATTTAAAATTCCGCATGAGACCGAAGACTTCTTCGTGGCTCATGGGGTTGGGATATTTTTGTTCGATTCTGGCGATTTCCGACGCTATGCGGTGGTGCATGTCGTCGGGAGTAAGTTCATATAGATTGCCAAACGAATCCTTGAGCGCATATTTGCTTACCCACACACGGGCGGCGAGCTCGTCACCGCCAAAATATTCGAGTGTGGCTTCATATGCTTCGTCGTAGGAATAGGCTTTTGATTCCATGATAGATTTGGAAGAGTGATGAATTGAATATATTATGTCTTATGATTGTTGATCAGATGTGAATAAAGCGTGCAAATCCTCGAAACGCTGCATGGCTCCGGGCCCGAATTTTTTCATAGACGCGCGCACGCGGTCGATATCTTTTTCGGTGTCGAGCGATGTCTTGGAGAAAAATTTGTCGGCATAACAAATCAGTTTCTCAAGCAATGTCTCGGGCAGGAAATCTTTTTCCGGCAGAGGCAGATGCTGTGTGCGTATATCCTCGGCGGTAAGTCCCGATCCGGTGTGTCGCTCTGCTATCCGCGCAAGCCACTCCGGCTGTCGGTGCGCGCGAAGCATTTCCGCTCCAAGTATCCCGTGCATGATGTAGGGTTTCGACCCATTGCAATATATGCCCGGGGCATCGACATAAAAAATACCGACGTCGTGGAGCATGGCACCGGCATAAATATGGTCGGGGTCAAGATCTAAACGACGCAAACGCGCAATATCGAGCGCTTTGGCGGCCACTGCCTCGGAATGTACAAGCAACAGCTCGCGCAGTTTTGAGCCGCGTTTGTAAAACTTATCAAAAATATCTTTTACCGGGACCATCAGGAATAGACGCAAACAAGTATTCTCGATACACGCCTGCGCAATATCGAGAATACTCTATTTTATATTGATTTTATTCTACTATCGTACACCAGCCGTAGGGGTCTTCTATTTCCCCGTACTGTATGCCGCGAAGACGGTTGTAAAGTTCGGTGGTGACCGGGCCGGGGTTGCCGTCCTTGGAAATTATATATTTCTTTCCGGTGTCGAGATCGTCAATTTCTCCGACAGGCGAAGCCACTGCCGCTGTGCCGCAGGCCGCCGCTTCCTCGATTGTTTCAAGTTCGTCAACGGTGATATGACGCTGTTCCACTTCAAGGCCCATGTCGCGGGCGAGTTGCATGAAGCTCTTGTTTGTTATGGAAGGAAGAATGGATTCCGACGCAGGTGTAATGTATTTGCCGTCCTTTATTGCAAAGAAATTGGCCGGGCCACATTCATCGAGATAAAGTTTCTCTTTGGGGTCGAGATAGAGCACGGCAGAGTAGCCAAGTTCATGAGCCCTCTCGCCGGCCTCCAACGACGCGGCATAGTTACCGCCCACTTTCCAACGGCCTGTGCCGCGCGGCGCCACACGGTCGTATTGGCGCATAATGCATATATTGCTCGGCTTAAACCCGGTTTTGAAGTAAGGGCCGACAGGCGATACAAACACGATGAATTCATATTCCTTGCCGGGCTTTACTCCCACCTGTGCAGATGTGCCAAACTCGATTGGACGGATATAAAGCGACGCTCCGGTGCCATAGGGTGGAACGAATCGTTCGTTGAGCTTGACGACTTTTTTCACCATCTCAACGAATTTTTCTTCGGGGAGCTGAGCCATCATAAGTCCTTTTGCAGAGTCACGAAGGCGCGCGGCATTGTCACGAAGACGGAAAATACGGATTTTGCCGTCCTTTCCGCGGAATGCTTTCAACCCTTCGAAAATCTCCTGGCCGTAGTGGAGGCCTGTGGCTGCGATATGAATATTGAAATAAGGCGAGTCAGACACCTCTATATCGCCCCACTTGCCGTCGGAATAAGAACAGCGGACGTTATAGTCGGTGGGCATGTAGCCGAATGACAGATTGCTCCAATCGATCTGGTCGTTCATTTTCTTATAATTGTTTTTAATGGTTATGTCAATACTTGGGTGGTATTATTTGAGATTGCAAACTTAACCAAAAAATAATTATAATGCAACTTTCCAAGATTATTTTTTGGAAAAGTTATCGGAATGTTACTAAATATCACAATATGCGCCGGATGCAAATTGTCGCATCCGGCGCTGGACAAGAAAGTGTGTGAAAGTTTAATTATACGAATCAGTAGGCATAGCTGAATATTTCCATGGCTTTCTGCGTGAGCCAGAGCCACAATGGACATGTGACCATAAACAAGACTACGCTCAAAGCCAGCGACGATGTGCCCGTAGCCACATATGTGTCGTATTCATCGGCAATAATGATTCCGGAGAAGGCAGGCGGAAGAGCTCCGGCCACTACAAGCATCATAAGGTGGTTGCTTTCCATATGGAACAACATTCCCACGACAAGGAGTGCAAGTGGCATAATAAGCAATTTGAGTATCGACCCGAAAACAGCCTGCCAATTAATACTTATCTTAACCGACGACAATGTAATGCCGGCGGCAAAAACAGCCACCGAGGCATTTGCCTTGGCTATAAGGTCGAACGACGGAGAAAACGCCTTTGGCCAAGGAACTCCTGCTATTACAAATATCACGGCAAGAATCGGAGCCCAAGCCACCGGCTGGCATAAAGCATGAATTACAGGCTTCCACATCGACGGTTTCTTTCCTCCGTTTTTTGCTGCGGCCTTGTCTGCGTCGCTTTCATTTATTAATGAAAGCCCGACAGGAATACCAACAGCATTTACCACGATTCCTACAATAGCCACGACGAGGGCTACTGCCGGGGATGTGCCGAAGATTGGTTCAAGCACGGCAAATCCAAGGAACCCGATAGTCGGCGAACCACTAATCAAAGCCATTACAGCGGCGCTGGCGCCTCCGGTCTTGAAACAATATTTATATATGTAGTAGACCAACATAAAGCATGCCATTATCACTACAAGAGAGATAAGCGTCAACTTTATATCCATTATCAGTTCCTCGCGGGTAGCGGTGACAATAGATACGAATAGAGCTGCCGGCAAAGCGTAATCGAGCACTACCTTGTTTAGTATTTTTGCATCGCTGCCGGAAAAAACGCCTTTCTTCCCCGACACGAAGCCCAATGCCATTATCACGATTATAGGGACAATCGCATAAATTATAGCGTGTGATATACTGGGCATAGTTGTAATTTTTAAACTGTGACAGGAATTAAAGAGGCGGGATTAAGGTAGCCGATATGCCCCGACTCTTTGCCGGCATCAGCAGCCAGCTGCACATCGATAAGGCATGGCTTCTTTGACGCAATGGCTTCTGCTAATGCTTTTGAAAATTCCCCAGGGGTAGTCACATAGTATGTTGTGGAGCCGAATGCTTCACCCATCTTATCGTATCGTGCGCGAATATCGAGCGTGGTCGGAGCCGGGTCGGAAGTGCTTTCAAGGGGCTTGCCTATACCGTTATATATGCCGCCATTGTTGAATATACATACTGTGACAGGTAGATTAAACCTGCAAATTGTAGAGAAGTCCATTCCGGAAAAACCAAACGCGCTGTCGCCTTCAATGGCCACGACACTTTTGCCAGTAGACACTGCCGCACCGATAGCAGATCCCATACCCATGCCCATTATGGCCCATGTTGCACAATCGACACGATGACGAGGAAGCGACATGTCTATTGCGTCGCGCGTGTCGTCGAGTGTATTAGCGCCTTCATTCACAAGAATAACATCGGGGTTGGCTTCTATCACTTTTTTTGCCGCGCCAAGTGCGCTCCAATGCGTCATTGGCACAGTCTCGACAGCAAGACGACGGGCAAACGCTGTGTTTTTTTCTTTTGATATTTGCTGTATCTCCGCTACCCAGCCGGCATCCATCGACATTTTGTATTTATCGAGATTGGCAAGCATATAATCGAGCGACGGCTCTATGTCGCCAACGACCGGCGCGGCAATGTGTCGGTTGCAATCGATTTCCTCAGGGTCGATTTCCAGTTGGATAAACCGCCCGTTTGGATTCCATTTTCCGTGGCCTCTTGAAAGCAACCAGTTGAGGCGCGCTCCAATCAGCATTACAACATCGGATTCTTCCATCACTGTGCTTCGTGCCGAAATTGCACTTAACGGGTGATTGTCGGGGAGCAACCCTTTGGCCATAGACATTGGATAATATGGAATCCCGGTGCGTTCCACAAATTGTTTTATTTTATCATCGGCTTGTGCATAAGCAGCACCCTTGCCAAGAAGTATTGCCGGTTTCTTAGCCGAGGCCAAAAGAGCCAGAGCGCGATCGAGAGCCTCTGGCGCCGCATGCACTTGCTGATAGACGCCGACCGGTTTCTCGAAGAGTTTCTCCGCATCGGCCATATTCATTATTGCGCCGAGGCAAGGCGTTGTCACATCAAGATAAACACCGCCCGGACGGCCGGAAATAGCAGCGCGGTAGGCGCGCACCACCGCCGTGGGGATATCTTCCGGTTTGTTGACTCGATAGGCGGCTTTTACAAGTCCTTTTGCCACAGCGAGTTGGTCGAGTCCCTCATATGTGCCTTGGTCAAGATCGATAGGTTCACGAACCGACGAACCTGAAATTTGAATCATAGGGTAGCAATTCACCGTAGCGTTTATTGTAGCGGTAAGGCCATTGAGGAAACCCAACGATGATACTGTAAGCAACACGCCGGGCGTCTTTGTAAGGTAGCCGTGTGTGGCAGCAGCCATGCCCGCTTGCTGTTCATGTCTGAATGAAATGAATCTTATTCCTTGTCCTTGTGCTATATAGGCCAGTTCTGTAACGGGAATACCGACCAATCCGTACATTTTGTCCACGCCAATCTCTTTTAATGCCCGTGCGAGAATATACATCCCGGTCACTTGTTCGGGATAGCGAGGGGCGTCCTGTGTCGGAGAAGACGAGGCCGACGGAGTATTTATATCTGTTGCCATTATTTTTTCCTTTTTGATTTGAAATTATGAAGTGCGAGGCGAATTTGCCGAATCACGGTTTCGCCTCGCATTTATTGATTACATTTGACCGTCGGGTAGCGGTGCTGTGGTGCCGTTCTTGGCAAAAGACCTAATTTGATCCGGAGTATATCCTATGCCTTTAAGAATTTCTTCGGTATTGCCGCCGAGTTCAGGGCATGGGCCATAATTCGGTTCATAATTGGAGAATGTGCATGGGCAGCCTACCGTGAGGAATTTTCCGACTTCCCCACCCTGGTCGATTTCTACGATAGCCTTGGCTTGACGCAACGACGGGTCGTCTTGAATTTCTTTCATTGAAAGCACCGGAGCGCAAGGCACCCCATATGGAGCGAGAGCTTGCACAACCTCATCTTTTGTTCGGGTGATTGTAAAAGATTGTATGCGATTCCAAATAGCCTGTTTGTTGCGGTCGCGGGCATCGGCTGTGGAGAAGTCGGGGTTTGTAAGCCAATCTTCAAATCCCATTGCCTTGCATGCGAGTTCGAAATCCTTTTCTCCGCGCTGAAGAATTACATATACCCAATCGTTGGCATCGGTTTCCCAGTTTTTGCATTTATAGCACCAGCCGAAGACACCGCTGCCTTCGATATTGCCGGCACGCGGAATTGTGTCGCCGAAATTTCCGTCGGGATATTGCGGGAACTGCGTGCAGTAACCCAATTTTTCGAGTGTGAGCTGGTCGCGGAGTTTTATGCGGCAAAGATTGAGACATGCCTCCTGCATAGATTGGAATACGAATACACCCTCGCCGGTTTTTTCACGTTGCAACAAAGCGGCAAGAATACCGATACACAAGTGCATGCCGGTGTTTGAATCGCCCAAAGCAGCACCTGATTGTGTAGGCACATTGCATTCCCCGGTGTACCATCCTGTCGTTGCAGCCGCGCCGCCTGTGCATTGCGCTACCGGTTCGTAGGCTTTAAGGTTGGCATAAGTCGAGCCTTGTGGAAAACCTTTGATTGTGCCGTAGATAATCTTAGGATTCATGGCGTGCACTGCTTCCCAGCCGAATCCGAGTTTATCCGCAGCCCCCGGATGCATGTTTTCGATAAAGACATCGGCACTTTGGATCAGTTTTGTGAGTATTTCCTTTCCGTCCGGTGTAGCGGCATCGAGTGTTATCGATTTCTTGTCGGAATTAAGTTGAAGGAAATAATAAGACGGGAGCTTGGGGTCGAATTGAAGTTCGTCGCGCGTAGCGTCGCCTTTGCCGGGGCGCTCGATTTTGATTACTTCGGCGCCAAACCATGCGAGCATCTGTGTGCATGAAGGTCCGGACTGAACCTGAGTCATGTCTATGACCCGGATTCCTTGAAGGGGTGCAGTGTTCATTACTTTAATTTTGGTTATTAATTGAGCATTGTATTTTTATAGAATAAAAACAACCGTGTCGCGATTGGGTTCGTGACACGGTTGTTGCAGGTAGCGCTTAATAATGATTTTTAACAGAAGCCGAGTATAAATGCGAATGCGTCGTCATGTGCGCGCAAAAGATTTGCCAAACGGCGCACGGCCTCCGGCGTAAGGTTTGGATTTGGCTGTAATTTATTATCGACAAACAACTTGGCGGAAAAATCATCGTCGGCTATCGGCGATTCTCCTTCCAACGGGCGCATAGCGTCGGCCAGGCGGGCTACAAGTAAATCCAACTGCTCTCCGGGCCCCGGAATATCCCCTTCGTCCACTGTGTCGGCGGTGGCAAAACGGTAATAGATGCGATCGGCGGAAACGGCTATATCCGCACGGGCTTTGTCGCGCACCGAAATCATCAAGGTGTATCTTTGCATATATGCTATTTTTTTATTGTTATAATTTCTGATATGGTCTGCCTGTCGTGCGCCTCGGCAAGAACAGCCCTGAAATCAGGAGCCATGGCCACGATTTTTTCAGCGGTTTCCATCGCCGAGGACCAGATTCCGGAGTCAACGGCATTTTGCAGAGCTTCTTCAAACATCGACAATGCCACTTTTTCCAAACGGGAATATCCCCAATATGTCGACATGACATAGACACACGCCATGACAAAATTCAGCTTCACCTCAACTATGCACGACGGGTCGGGATACAATTTCTCAAACTCCTTGATAGCTTTCTTTATGCCCGACACGCGGCATTTCCTTTTTCCGCGTAAGGGATAAAACTCTTTGGCGATAAGTTCGTTGATTTTAGCCACCTGAGCCTTCTCGTCGGGGTTCAGATAGTACTCAAAATACTCCTTCGTCTGCTTCCTTGCATCGTAGGCTTCAAGGATTACGTCGACAAGCTCGTCGGCTGAAAGTGTTTTAAGATATTTTTTTAGCTCTGTCTTCGACATGGTTGCAAATTTACGAAATTATTTGTAATTTTGTAAGTTGAAGTGTAATTTTTCCAAATGGATTTCAAATTAGATTCACAATACAACCCGACAGGCGACCAACCGCAAGCCATAGAGCAACTTGTGGCCGGCCTCAAAGACGGCACCCGGGCACAGACGCTTCTTGGCGTCACCGGTTCGGGCAAGACATTCACTATGGCGAATGTTATCGAACATGTAAATCGCCCTACGCTTATCCTTAGCCATAACAAAACTCTTGCCGCCCAGCTTTACAGCGAGTTCAAGCAGTTCTTCCCAAATAACTCGGTGCAGTATTTCGTATCATATTACGATTATTACCAACCCGAGGCTTATATACCCTCGGTCGACAAATATATCGAGAAGGACCTGATGATCAACGACGAAATCGACCGTCTGCGACTGGCCACCACCTCGGCATTGCTGTCGGGCCGACGCGACATTATCGTAGTGTCCTCCGTGTCGTGTCTTTATGGTATCGGAAATCCCGACGAGTATTTTTCATCGGCCATAGAAGTGAAAGTCGGTGAAAAAATCGCTCGAAACGTGTTGCTCCGTATGCTTGTAGAGGCCCTTTACTCCCGCAATGACACCGACATGCCCCGAGGCACTTTCCGTGTGAAAGGCGATACGGTCGATATCCGTCTGGCATACGAGGAAATTCTTCTCAGAATTGTATTTTGGGGCGATGAAATAGAATCAATTTCTTCGTACTACGCTCCGACCGGCGCATTGCTTGGCAAACATGAATCATTCAATATCTTTCCGGCCAACATTTTCGTGGCCACGCCCCAACGCCAGGCGGCGGCTATCGCTCAGATTCAGCTCGACCTCGGCGCCGAAGTCGAGAATTTCAAGCGCGAGGGCAAGGAACTCGAAGCAAAACGCCTCTATGAGCGCGTGACGTATGATGTGGAAATGATGAAGGAAGTGGGCTACTGCTCCGGCATCGAGAATTACAGCCGGTATTTCGACGGACGGCTCCCGGGAACGCGTCCGTTCTGCCTGCTCGATTA
Source organism: Muribaculaceae bacterium (assembly GCA_009775125.1). Taxonomy (GTDB): domain Bacteria; phylum Bacteroidota; class Bacteroidia; order Bacteroidales; family Muribaculaceae; genus CAG-873. Next base: position 80,116 of record VSPD01000002.1, read on the forward strand.
TTTCCCCGACGATTTCGTGACAATGATTGACGAGAGCCACGTGACCGTGCCGCAAATCCGCGCCATGTTCGGTGGCGATGTGTCACGAAAACGCAATCTTGTCGATTATGGATTCAGGCTTCAGGCGGCAATGGATAACCGGCCTCTGCGTTTCGAAGAATTCGAAAGCCTTACCCATCAAACTATATATGTGTCGGCTACACCCGCCGACTACGAGTTGGAAAAATCGGAAGGCGTGGTCGTAGAGCAAGTGATACGTCCCACCGGGCTTCTCGACCCGCATATCACAGTACGGCCCTCGATGAACCAGATTGACAACCTGATGGAGGAAATTCGCGTGCGTATCGAGCGCAACGAGCGCACCCTTGTCACCACGCTCACCAAGCGCATGGCGGAGGAACTGAACACTTACCTCCAAAAGACCGGCATAAACACGGCATACATCCACAGCGATGTCGACACGATGGACCGCATCAAGATTCTCGACGACCTGAGAGCCGGCACTATCGACGTGCTCATAGGCGTAAACTTGCTCCGCGAGGGCCTCGATTTGCCGGAGGTGTCGCTTGTGGCAATTCTCGATGCCGACAAAGAAGGCTTCTTGCGAAGCCACCGCTCCCTCACCCAGACCGTCGGGCGTGCAGCCCGAAATATCAACGGCGAGGTGATAATGTATGCCGACAAAATCACCGAATCGATGCAGCAGACTATCGACGAAACCGAACGTCGACGTTCGCTCCAGCTTGATTATAATGAAAAGAACGGCATAACGCCCCAGGCAATCATCAAGGCTCGCAACTCCATAATCGGCATGGACGCGCCGGAAGAAAACGCCGCCGACCGCACACGCGGACATTCCGGACAGGCAAAAAAACGGCAGCAGGCCACGCCGCGTCCATATACTCGCGAATTCACACACGAAGTGGACATAGCCGCCGACCCTGTGATACCTTACATGAACGCCGACGAGCTTCGACGCCATATCGACAGAAGCCGCGCCGCCATGATGAAAGCCGCCAAAGACATGGAGTTTATGGAAGCCGCACGTTTGCGCGACGAAATCATAAAGATGGAACAACACCTCGAATCAATGAAATGAAATGCCGCAGATAACCGACACCTACAAACTTACCGACTGGCTTCCCACTTCCGTCAAAGAAGCCAAGGCCCGTGGATGGGACGATGTGGATATAGTCCTGTTTTCAGGCGATGCATATGTCGACCATCCATCATTTGCCGCGGCTGTAATCGGACGAAGCCTTGAAGCGGCCGGCTTCAAGGTGGCAATAGTCCCGCAACCTAATTGGCAGGACGACCTCCGCGATTTCCGTAAATTCGGCCGCCCACGTCTGTTTTTCGGCGTTTCGGCCGGAGCCATGGATTCGATGGTGAACCACTACACCGCCAATCGCCGACGACGCTCCGACGACGCATATACTGCCGGCGGGCGCCATGGCGCGCGCCCCGACTATCCTACTATTGTATATAGCAAAATTTTACGCGACCTTTGGCCCGACGTTCCTGTTATTGCCGGCGGCATAGAGGCATCCCTGCGCCGCCTTTCGCATTACGATTATTGGGAAGACCGGCTTCGTCCGTCAATCCTGCTCGACGCTCCCGCCGACATGCTGCTCTACGGCATGGGCGAACGCACCATAGTCGAACTGGCCCGGCGTCTCGATGCCGGAGAAAAAATAGGAGATATAACCGACCTCCCTCAAAGCGTGATTCTCACATCGGCCTCTCGGATTCCGCAAGCCGACGCCGACAATATCGTGCTAAATTCTTGGGACGATTGCCGACGCGACCGAAGATTGCAATCGGCCAATTTCAAACATATCGAGCAGCAAAGCAACCGCATGGACGGCGGAGCCACGCTGTGGCAGCAATATGCACGACGTGCCGTAAAGGTAAATCCGATGCTGCCGGCAATGGAGCAAGGGGAAATCGACGCATCTTTCGATCTTCCTTTCACCCGCATGCCCCATCCACGTTACAAAGGAAAGCGTATCCCGGCATATGAAATGATAAGACACTCCGTCAATCTTCATCGAGGCTGCTTCGGCGGATGTGCCTTCTGCACCATTTCGGCACACCAGGGAAAATTCATATCATCACGGTCGAAGGAATCTATCTTGCGCGAGGTGCGTCAGGTCACCCGTATGCCCGATTTCAAGGGCTACATTTCCGATCTTGGCGGCCCTTCGGCAAATATGTATGCCATGGGCGGACGCGACCGCTCTATATGCGCCCGCTGCATGCGCCCGTCTTGCCTTCACCCCAAGCCTTGTCCCAACCTCGACACCGACCACCGTCCGCTCCTCGACATCTACCATGCCGTAGACGCTATTCCGGAAGTAAAAAAATCTTTCATCGGGTCCGGCGTTCGCTACGACCTTTCCATGCACCATACCGGGGTTAAAGAAATAGACGAGGCCAACAGAAAATACAACGAGGAACTGATCGCCGACCATGTAAGCGGCCGCCTGAAAGTTGCGCCGGAACACACCGTCGACCGCGTGCTTGAAATCATGCGCAAACCTTCGTTTCAATTATTCCACGACTTCAAGCGCATATTCGACCGCGTGAACCGCGAAAGCGGTTTGCGCCAGCAGTTGATACCTTATTTTATATCAAGCCATCCCGGATGCCACGAGGCGGACATGGCCGAGCTTGCCGTTGAGACAAAAGACCTCGACTTTCATCTCGAACAAGTTCAAGACTTCACTCCTACTCCAATGACCGTAGCCACCGAAATATATTATTCCGGCGTGCATCCATATACAGGCGAGAAAATTTACACTGCCACCCGTCCGGAAGAAAAACTGGCCCAACGCAAATATTTCTTTTGGTACGACTCTACCTATCGCGCCGACATCACCGCTTCACTCCGGCGCATACACCGCCCCGACCTGATTCGCCGCCTCTACCCTGCCCCCAATGTCCGAAATAGGAAATCTGAACATTAAATTTTCATTATAAATTATTTTTATGAATCTAATCAAATCTCTTGCAATGGCTTCATCGGCTGCGCTGCTTCTCACAGCTTGCTCTCAGAAGCAGGCCGACGATGAGCAGATCATCGACCGCCCCGACTTCAAGAGCCAGACCGGTGTTTTCGACATCGACGCTCTCGAAGCACTCGGACGTGTTACCGAACCGGTTGTCTCTCCCGACGGAAAAAAAATCCTGTTCGGCATCTCCTATGAGAGCCTCGAACAGAACAAGTCGAACCGCGACCTCTATGTGATGAACGTCGACGGCTCCGACCAAACACGTATCACCCGCACTGCAAAATCCGAAAACTCCGCTGTTTGGCTTTCCGACGGACGCATCGCGTTCCTCTATCCCGACAGCGATGGCAACGCCCAGGTGTGGGTAATGAACGCCGACGGCTCCGGACGCCAACAAATTTCTGATGTTGAAAAAGGCGTAAACGGATTCCTTTTCTCTCCCGACGAGCAGAAAGTAATCCTGATTGGAAATGTGAAATATTCACAAGATGCCGCCGACATCTACCCCGACCTGCCAAAAGCAACCGGCCGTGTCGTCGACGACCTGATGTACAAACACTGGGATGAATGGGTTACAGAAATACCGCATCCCTTTGTCGGCAATTTCTCCGGCTCCAAAATCACCGACCTTGTCGACATACTCGAAGGCGAACCTTACGAGTCGCCAATGAAACCTTTCGGCGGCGTTGAATCGTTCGCATGGTCCAATGATTCACAATCCGTAGTTTATACCTGCCGCAAGAAAACAGGTCTTGAATATGCAATCTCCACCAATTCCGACCTTTTCCTTTACAATCTTTCCGACAAAAGCGTAAAGAATCTCACCGAAGGCATGATGGGCTATGACACAATGCCCAAATTCTCGCCCGACGGCACAAAGATGGCATGGCTGTCGATGGAACGCGACGGCTATGAGGCCGACAAAAACCGCCTGATGGTACGCGACATGGCTTCCGGCGAAATCACCGACCTCACTACCGACTGGGACTACACAATCGAAGAATTCGCTTGGAATCCCAACGGCAAGTCGCTTTGGTTCATCGCCTACCACCAGGGCGTAGCTCCGGTATTCTCAATAGACGTTGACTCAAAAGCAGTGACTACCGTAGCGGAAGATGTCTGCGACTTCAATTCACTCTCTCCTGTAAGCGAGACTGCCGTTGTTACAATGGCGCACTCTATGCTTCGCCCCAACGAAGTATATCTCATCGACGGCTCGGATGCAAAAGGCAAACGCATCACCGCGGTCAATGACGATATTTTCAACCAGCTGCGCATGCCCTCTGTCGAAAAACGTATGGTGCCCACCACCGACGGCAAGCAGATGCTCACATGGGTTGTGAAACCTCAGGATTTCGACTCCACAAAGACATACCCGTCTATCCTTTACTGCCAGGGAGGCCCCCAAAGCGCAGTAAGCCAATTCTGGTCCTACCGCTGGAACCTTGCATTGATGGCTTCTAACGGTTATGTCATGATTGCCCCCAACCGTCGCGGCGTTCCGGGCTTTGGCACCGAATGGGAAGAACAAATCTCCAAGGACTATCCCGGCCAGAACATGCGCGACTACCTCGCCGCTGTCGACGACATGAAAAAAGAATCCTACATCGACCCGGCCCGTATCGGCGCAACAGGAGCTTCCTACGGCGGCTTCTCGATATATTGGCTCGCAGGCAACCACAACGGACGCTTCGCCTGCCTCCTCGCTCATGCCGGCATTTTCAACACAGAAACACAATATCTCGAAACCGAAGAAATGTGGTTTGCCAACTGGGATATGGGTGGCGCTTTCTGGGAAAAAGACAACGCCGTGGCACAGCGCACACATGCCAACTCACCCCACCGCTTCGTCGACAAATGGACCGCGCCCATCATGATTTCTCACGGCGAATTCGACTACCGTATCCTCGCATCGCAAGGCATGATGGCTTTCAACGCCGCCAAGCTCCGCGGCATCCCTGCTGAAATGGTAATCTACCCCGACGAAAACCATTGGATTCTCAAACCTCAGAACGCCGTGATGTGGCAGCGTCTCTTCTTCCGCTGGTTCGACCGCTGGCTCAAGCCCGCACCCGAAGCCGACACCGCCAAATAAAACATACCACCGCTTCAATAAAAAACTGCGACGGATTCACTCCGCCGCAGTTTTTTATTACTCATCAGGCTTTTATCCATTGTATTTTTTGTTCCATATGCACAAATTTATGGAATTTTTCGTAATTTTGCACTTCAAACTGCACATATATGAAGAATATCCGCAATTTTTGCATAATAGCGCATATCGACCACGGCAAATCGACCCTTGCCGACCGACTTTTGGAATATACCAACACTATCGCCGCCAAGGACATGGAAGCGCAAGTGCTCGACGACATGGATCTCGAGCGCGAACGTGGCATCACAATCAAGAGCCATGCCATACAGATGCGACATATCATCGACGGCGAGCAATACACCCTCAACCTTATCGACACCCCGGGGCACGTCGACTTCTCCTACGAGGTTTCACGCTCAATCGCCGCTTGCGAGGGAGCGCTTCTCATTGTAGACGCCTCGCAAGGCATCCAGGCGCAGACCATTTCCAACCTGTACATGGCAATCGACAACGACCTGGAAATTATCCCGGTAATAAACAAGTGCGACCTCGATTCCGCCAAGCCCGACGAAGTTGAAGACCAGATTATCGACCTGCTTGGATGCGACCGTGAAGACATAATCCGCGCCTCCGGCAAAACAGGAATGGGCATCCCTGAAATATTGCAGGCGATTGTCGACCGCGTTCCCGCGCCCAAAGGCGACCCCGAAGCGCCGTTGCAGGCCTTGATTTTCGACTCGGTGTTCAACCCCTTCCGCGGCATCATCGCTTATTTCAAGATTGTCAACGGCACGATTCGCAAAAATGATTTCGTCAAGTTTGTGTCGACCGGAAAAGAATACCACGCCGACGAAATAGGCATCCTGCGCCTCGACATGGACCCTCGCAACGAGCTGTCGGCAGGCAATGTGGGCTACATTATTTCAGGCATCAAGACATCGAAAGAAGTGCGCGTGGGCGATACCATTACCCATGTCGAACGCCCCTGCGAATCAGCAATCGAAGGCTTCGAGGAAGTAAAACCCATGGTATTTGCCGGCGTTTACCCCATCGAAACCGAGGACTTCGAGAACCTGCGCGCATCGCTCGAGAAACTGCAACTCAACGACGCATCGCTTACTTTCTCTCCAGAATCATCGGCAGCTCTCGGCTTCGGTTTCCGTTGCGGATTCCTTGGCCTGCTGCACATGGAGATTATCCAGGAACGCCTCGGACGAGAGTTCGACATGGACGTTATCACTACCGTCCCCAACGTATCCTACAAGGTCTACGACAAGAAGGGCGAGATGACCGAAGTGCACAACCCCTCGGGGCTACCGGATCCGACTCTCATCGACCATATAGAAGAACCTTATATCCGCGCCTCAATCATCACCGCAGCCGACTTCATCGGCCCGATCATGACCCTCTGCCTTGGCAAGCGTGGCGAACTAATCAAGCAGGAATATATCTCCGGAAACCGAATCGAACTCGTATTCGACTTGCCCCTTGGAGAAATCGTAATCGACTTCTACGATAAGCTGAAATCAATATCCAAAGGCTACGCTTCATTCGACTACCACATCCACGATTTCCGTCCGTCCCGCCTTGTAAAACTCGACATACTTCTCAACGGAGAGAGCGTCGATGCCCTGTCGACTCTAACACATGCCGACAACGCCGTAACCTTCGGCCGACGCATGTGCGAGAAGCTCAAAGAGCTTATCCCTCGCCAGCAATTCGACATCGCCATACAGGCTGCCATAGGCGCAAAAATCATAGCCCGCGAAACAATCAAGGCCGTGCGCAAGGATGTTACAGCAAAGTGCTATGGCGGCGATATCTCACGAAAGCGCAAGCTACTCGAAAAGCAGAAAAAAGGAAAGAAGCGCATGAAGCAAATCGGCTCGGTAGAAGTGCCGCAGAAAGCATTCCTCGCAGTTCTCAAACTCGACTAAGAAAATATTACATATAAATTTAACGGACGCCTCAGAATAATCCCTGAGGCGTCCGTTTGCTTTATTATACTTTGCCTATCTGCCGGCCGGAGTAAATATTTCAAAACTATTGTCTGAATAAAAAACCATGATCTGTTGCACCCTTTTGGTAGAGTCGGGCAAGAACGACACGCTCGTCTCTGGATTTACACGATGAGTAGCTTCCTCACGCACGGCTCTCCGAATATTGGAGTCTTGACCGGCGCTTTTTGTCTCAAAATCTACCGAAGTAGACGACATTTCACGCGGCGAAGTGTTATCGCGCTTAGATGGAGCAAAATCCGTTAACGAAATATCCGAGGATAAGTCAGAGCTATCTGCCTCTATATCAACAATATCAGAGTCTGAAACACCGGAAAAGAGGCCTTTTTGAGGCTCTGAGGTTTTCGCAGGCACATTCAACTCCATATCTCCATCGCCAAAAAGCAACCACATTATATTTAAATCCGGAAATGCCGCGTGAAGCTTAGAAATAACTTCATTGCTCACTTTTTTATTTCTACCGGACAATATTTGCGATAAAGTAGGACGAGAGATTTGCGCAGTATCAGCAAGCACAGAAACAGGTATGCCGTTTACCTCCATATAACGTTTAAGACGCGCAACAATATCCATAATTTGAAAAACTAAACAGTAAACAACGATTAATAATTGTTATCTTTCACGTTGCAAATGTAATCATTATTTTTGTAAACTCAAAATTAATATTTGTAAACGAATGCAATTCTGCATCACATCAGATTAACAATTGAGAAACACACATGCGAGAATCATTTGTAAACTTCTAAAATATTATTAAATTTACAATTTAATTCCACATATACAACTACTTATATAACTGCATTATATGTAGCGGCAATCCTCCAAAGTTTGCGCAACCCGAACCAAACCACCCAAATCATTAATTTAAACTTTACCAATTTTACATAACACGCTGAATTATAACACATAAAATCCGATGTTAAAATATATTTAACTCATAAATTAACATTCCATGCCGCTCGCTCACTCTATTTACATTTGAGTATAGCGATTAATTTTCCAATAAAAGAGCGTTTTTTGAGTTAAGAATTGCCATCATCCGCGGATTAACAAAATTTACAGATATTACCTATTGTAACGGTTATTTTGTATCCTGTTTCGATTTGTTTTTGTTAATCGCACCAAAAATTTACATTTTCGGTTATTTTTCATTTTAAATCATGCTCTCTTGTATATATAACACATTTGCTCGCAAATTCGGATATGTTATTTTATCGTTAGCTTGCTGTTTTTCAAGTTTTTAACAATGTTAATTATTGAAAATAAACTGTTGACATTTCAAAATTTGTGATCTCCCTTACATTCGTGCATAATTATTTAAATCTTGCAGCTCATAAATACGCCTGCATTCGACCTCGATTATACGCTTCGTTGAAACCCGAACTAAACCTTTCCTTATTTTGCAAGTCTTCATAATAACAATGTTCATATACGCATTATTATGAAACTGCACATAATTATCCTTTCTGCTACATTTTTATTCCCCTCTTTGCTAATATCTGCTCAACGAGTAACTTGTGACGAAACATGCAAATTACCGACCCGGTTGCCCAAAATATAGCCAAAGCATATCAAAGCCCCGATGCACTCGAAGCCGACTTGCTCGTTACCGCACGGCGTCCACTTAAAGAAAGAGTATTCGCCAGCTACTACGCCAACCCCGGCAGCTCACCCGACCAAAAGCATCCTATACGCAACTGGCGCGGACACATTACACGTACTGAGCGCGCCAACCAAACGCCCGTCCCCACATGGTATGACAGCGATTCCGAAACAATATCGACAATACCGGTTATGAAAGAAGGCATGACGGCGTTTCTTATAACAGGAGATGACAGCCGCAACAAAGTGCAGACAATGCCCGGCGGCGGTTATGCAACCGTAAAAATCGAATTACCCGCCGATTGGGACACTCTTACCCAATCGCTGGGATATAAACCACTCTCAAATTATTATATTTCCGAATAGATCCAAGTCGCAAGCGACCGGGGTGTGTCAGTATGCCGTTTATGCCCACATTACCTGGACGCATGGTTCGTGCATTTTCTGTGACGCTGCGCTTGGCTCGAACCATCACGAACTATGAAAGAACCAAAATGAACCATCGTTGGCACAAACCGAAAAGTCGGTGCATGGAATCGCGTAGCGATTCGGAAATAAATTTGTGAAATTCGTGCAATCTGCGAAATTTGTGTACCCCGGAGCGCGGTCGCGCTTTTTTTTACCACGAATTACACAAATTTCGCGGATTTCACAAATTATTTTGAATCAATTATGTAGGAACACTGACCGCGAAGCGCTTTGCAAGGGAAAGAATCCTCCGGATTGTGAAAAATATAATCACAATTCGGAGGATTGTGTTCCTACCGAGTGGATTCACTCCCTGCCTGTTAAATAATAATGCACCGGAATTACAGTTTGCGAACCATCCTTTATCTCTCTAAACTCGATTCTATCTTGAACCATCAATGGCTTTCGAGCTTTGCGAAAAAAGATAGTTGCAGATACAATGCCGACAAATCCCACACCCCTCAAAAAAACAGATAATCCCCCGATGGTTCGTTCATGGTTCTTGATGGTTCCGGATCAGCGCAGCCGGACGCACGAGCCGTACGTCCCTACTATTTGGTATTTTGACACACCCTCCTGCTTTTCGCAATTTTGACACACCCTCAATTAAAGATATAATTGTAACTGCTAATCGAGAATACCGGCTGATATAAACATCGACCTATAATACTCGGCTTTGGCTTCGAGGCGCATTGGGTATGCGCGCGAAGTGGATGGCATACGCCATATCTTATATTGTCGCCAATCTACGCTCTCTCCCATGCGGGGGATTTTCGTTCCGGTAATTTCAGCGATGATTGACGCCGCTTTCTCACCGGGAGTGGCAATCGTATGACAATCCGGCATTGCCGAAAGGAGATCGTGCAGGGGCACAGCCTCTACCACTTCAAGGAATTTGTCGGACGCGTTGCCTTTAAGCCTGCGCGCACGCCGCACAGTGTCATTCAACGCAATTCCTCGCTCGGTAAGAAAATCTTTGATTCGCGTAATGTCGAAAACTCCCGACTTATCGTCGAACAACGCCATTTTGTCTCCGTAGAATATCAATCCCATTATTCGCCAGAAATCGTTTATCGGATTGGGATAATAGAAATCGATGGCATGCCGATTGACTCCCGGAGGGAACGTTCCTAATATTAAAATTTTGGCCCCGTTTGGTACAAACGGAGGCCAAGGATGAGTTTCTATCATTTATATAGATTAAATAGTTTCGCAGCGAATATGGGCGTTATTTGCCGTGTCCGTCACGATGAAGAGTCATGAGCTTACGACCGGAAAGGTCAAGCAATTCAAGATTGTCGCCCGACAGCGAATATGTCGACACCTGTTCAAGCGCAACAAGCATAGCTGTTTCAAACTCAGAGTTCTCACAAAGGCGTCCGGTCACTCCCATTTGAGAGAATGAGATTGAATTACGGCGATTTGGGTCGATGCGTATCTCACCGTTGAAATAATTGCAACCGGTGTTGCCATGAACTCGCAGTTCGGGAATATCAAAGAATATGTTGGCTTCGTCGGCGCCGTCCTTTACGCCATTCACTTCCTTCACTTGCCATTGGCCGGACAGTGATTCCATATTATGGCGTCGCAAAGTGAGAACCGGCGTGGACGATGCGGCGCTTCCCGAGCGCAGGAAATACAAATAAGTCTCGCGTCCTTTTTTCTCCATCTTCACTTCGATGGGCTCGTTTTCACGAATCGCGGCATTTATGTCGTATTGGAACGATGCGTCGGGGCACATGCGCAAGGTTGATATCATCTGCATGAACTCGACAGAGGATTCCGTCGGTGTAGAGAATGAGCCGTTAAGGTAATTGCATCCGTTATAAGCATATACCCTTCCGTCGGTTGTGTCAAAGTTGATATAAGGCATGTCCTCGTCACGCTCGATTTTTGTTTTTCCGGCAGCGATAATTACCCATTCGCCATGAAGCGCGCCTGCAAGTTTGGGATTGAATTTAACAGCCGATTCCGTCCGGCTGTCGCCGGCGGCTTGATTGTCTTCGGCAACATCAGGGACTACGGCGGGTTCGGAAGATATTTTCTCTTCCCAAATTGTCACTTCCACTCCTTCGTCAGGGTTGGCCTTTATGCCTTTTCCCTTGCCCTGGAGTATGGAACAACTCGAACCGCCGAGCAGGAGCACGGCGGCCGACAAATATATTATCTTATTGTTGTTTGTCATCAAATATATGTTTTAGTTTTGAAAACAGACGGTTCTTTTCAGCCTCGGTGGGCTGGATTCCCGGGGAATCTTTCAATGAAGCGAAAGCCTGTCGTTGGTCATCGGAGAGATGCTCAGGCATATATACCATGACGTTGATTAACTCGTCGCCACGTCCGCCATTTCGATCCGGCAGACCTTTGCCACGCATACGAAGCACCTTGCCGGGTTGAGTGCCGGGAGCGATATTTAATCTTGCACGGCCGGTTATAGTCGGCACTTCTACCGAACCGCCGAGCACCGCCGTGGGAATATCGAGCATGAGGTTGTATATTACATCGGCCTCATCACGGATAAGCTCCGGATGCTTTTCCTCTTCAATCACTACGAGCAGATCGCCTCTGACACCGCCATGTCGCGGAGCGTTGCCTTTGCCGGGAACACGCACTGTCATGCCGTCGGAAACTCCGGCAGGAATAGTGAACGACACCTGTTCGTCGCGTTTATTTACTCCTTCGCCGTTGCAGAACGTGCAGGTCTGGGAGATTGTTTTGCCTGAGCCTTGACATGCGGGACATATCGTCTCGGCTTGCATAGCTCCAAACGGCGTGTGCTGCACTGTATGCACCACTCCCGTGCCGTGACATGTCTGGCATGTCGAAAATGCCACACCATCTTTTGCGCCGGTGCCGTGGCAATGGTCGCATGAAACGTATGTGGGAATCTTCAAGGTCTTGGTCACGCCATTGGCTATGTCGGCGAGAGTCATCTTCACGCGTATTCGAAGGTCGGAGCCTTTGCGTTGCTGGGGGCCGCGGCTGCGTCCACGTGAACGGCCACCGGCCGCGCCACCAAATCCGCCAAGGCCAAGTCCTTCAAGAATATCGCCAAAGTTCATGAAAATATCGTCCATTGACATGCCGCCGCCTTGGAAACCTCCAAATCCGCCGGCACCGCCGCCGAAACCTTGCGGGCCCATCGAATGGCCATATTGGTCGTATAGTTTTCTTTTTTCCTCGTCGCCGAGCACAGCATAAGCCTCGGCCGCTTCCTTGAATTTTTCTTCAGCGGCCTTGTCGCCCGGATTCAGGTCGGGGTGATATTTCTTGGCCATCTTGCGATAGGCCTTTTTTATTTCATCCGGTGTCGAAGCCTTTGTCACGCCCAACACTTCATAGTAGTCGCGCTTATTATCCATATTCGCCATGTGTTATTCGCCTACCACCACTTTGGCATGGCGGAGCACTTTGTCGTTAAGGGTATATCCTTTGGTTGTTGTATCTATGACTTTGCCTTTTAATGATGGATCCGGGGCCGGGATAGTGGCTATGGCGTCGTGGAATTCATCGGTGAAATCGGTGCCGGTCGATTCAATTGGCTTAACGCCGTTTTCTGCAAGGAATTTCACAAGTTTGTTATAAATCAATTCCATGCCCTGGCGCACCTGTTCGCCAGATTCGTCACCTTTTGTCGCTTCGAGGCCACGCTCGAAATCGTCGACAATCGGGAGCAGGCCACGAAGCACTTTTTCAGCCGCATTCTTTATCAATTCGCTTTTTTCCTTCATGGTGCGTTTGCGGAAATTGTCGAAGTCGGCCATCAGATACAAGTAATCTTTTGTCTTCTGGTCGAGTGCGGCTTGGGTTTCCTCGTATTTTTTGAAAAGGTCGGCAACCTCTTCCGATTCCGAGTCATCGTCTTCCACATCTTGTATTTCCGCTTCGGGAGTGGTGGCCTCGTCAAGATCCATCACGGGGTCGATTGCTGCTCCCGGTTCGGTGCCAGGCGTATTATCTTGTTTTTTATCTTTTTTATTCATAATGTATGATTTTAATTCTGTTACCTACAAAAACTTTGCCAAAAATGCTTTTTATGCAAAATATTTAAAAAGATAACAAAATTTATGTCACAATCGTTCAAAAAAATCACATTCGGCACATCATCGATATCAATGAGCCACAACGGCTTCGCGCATTGTCTGCCAATTTGTCATCATTGAAAATTCCGTACACCGATGCGCCCGAACCCGACATGGAAGCATACTCTGCGCCTTCTGCGAGCATCATCTCTTTCAACTCCCTTACTTGTGGAGCAACGGCAAAGACCGAAGATTCAAAATCATTCTTGACGCGGCCCTGCCACATCTCGACAGGCAAATCAATGAGCTCCGGAAGGGCAACATCCGGAATTTGAGGGACGACACGTGAATAGGCCTCGCGTGTCGATACCGATACCCCTTCGGGCTTGGCCACCAAAAGCAGGCGGCCGGCCAGATCGACATCAACAGGTTGCATTACCGTGCCGATTCCTGTGCAATACATTGGCGTATCGTATATGAAAAACGGACAGTCGGCGCCGATTTCAGAAGCAAGCTCTGCAAGACGGCGAGACTCCACGTTGAGTCCAAACATCTCATTCAGGCCTTTAAGTGTTGTGGCGGCATCTGCCGAACCGCCGCCAAGCCCTGCGCCATCCGGTATTATTTTTTCCAAGACAATATCGACCGGAGGTATGCCATATTCACGCTCCATAACCCGGAACGCCTTCATAACCAAATTCTTTTCAGGAGGACAATCAACGTTTCGGCCAACAACCGTCAATGACGGAGCGTTGCCTTTGGCCGGCAAAAGCTCTATGATGTCGTGCCATGGGATATGGACCATCACTGTGGAAATATCATGGTAGCCGTCGGGCCTCCGGGCCGTAATGTCAAGGCCAATATTGATTTTGCAGTCGGAAAACAGAATCATACGTAAATAACTTTTGGTGCAAAATTACACAAAAATTGGCGGAAATCATTAATTTTGCAGACGGAAAACAAAACCCGCACATTTTCTATACACAGGTAAATTCATAATTATCAATACATCATGGCAGATCCACAGCAACAACCCCGTCAATATCGTCAACGTCCACAGCATCAGCCGGCCAAAGACCCGGTGGGCCGCATCCCGCCACGCGACACCGAGCTTGAAGAAGCTGTACTCGGCGCCATGATGCTTGAGAAAGATGCTTATACCCGCGTCTGCGACATATTAAAACCTGAGAGCTTCTATGACATCCAGAACCAAAGAATATACGAGGCTATACAGACTCTCGGCGCTCGCCAGATGCCTATTGATATGCTCACCGTAACTGAGCAACTTCGTCTCAACGGCACACTCGAAGAGGCCGGCGGTATCATGCGTGTGTCGGAACTGACATCGCGTGTGTCATCGGCCGCCAACGTGGAATTCCACGCGCGCATCGTAGCGCAGAAATATCTCGCGCGCGAACTTATTTCATTTGCATCTTCGATCGAAGGAAAGGCTTTCGATGAAAGCAACGATGTCGACGACCTGCTTCAGGAAGCGGAGGGCAAACTTTTCGAGATATCGCAACGAAATGTAAAGAAGGACGTGACACAAATCGACCCTGTCGTCACCGATGCCTTGAAACAAATACAGTCGGCGCAAAACCGCGCCTCCGGCCTTTCAGGTCTCGAAACAGGATTTCACGACCTTGACAAAATCACCTCCGGCTGGCAGAACTCCGACCTTATCATCATCGCGGCCCGTCCTGCCATGGGTAAGACTGCGTTTGTGCTGTCGATGGCCAAGAATATGGCGGTGAACTATAATCAGCCCATCGCTGTATTCTCGCTTGAAATGTCGAACCTCCAGCTCGTGAACCGTCTTATCAGTAACGTGGCCGAAATATCCGGTTCGAAAATCAAATCCGGCGACCTCTCCAATCTTGAATGGCAGCAGATTCTTGCACGCGTGAAGCATCTAACCGGCGCTCCCCTCTTTATTGACGACACCCCTTCCCTTTCGATTTTCGAACTTCGAACCAAAGCCCGCCGTCTTGTGCGCGAACATTCGGTGAAAATGCTTATCATCGACTACCTTCAGCTTATGAACGCCTCGGGCATGAAATTCGGTTCACGCGAACAGGAGGTGAGTATGATTTCACGTTCACTGAAACAACTCGCAAAAGAGCTCAGTATCCCCATCATAGCCCTTTCTCAGCTGAACCGCTCCGTCGAAAGCCGTACCGACGGCAAACGCCCACAGCTGTCTGACCTTCGTGAATCGGGCGCGATTGAGCAAGATGCCGATATCGTATGCTTCATCCACCGCCCGGAATATTATCTGAGATCGGGCGTCGATGCAGAAGGCAACGACATCCGAGGCATGGCGGAGTTCATCATCGCCAAGCACCGAAGCGGCTCGACGGCAGATGTAAAGATGCAATTCCGCGCGGAATTTGCCCGTTTCGAAAACCAAGGCGAGATGCCGCTCGGCACCGTGACGCAGGTCGGTTCAAAGGCCAATGCCGCTATAACCGGCGACAATTCCGGCATGCCCGGCGCCACCCCGCTTGGCGGTGGAAGCGCCGATTTCTTGTCGCAGCGCGACGCCGAAGACTCGCCGTTCTAAGAATCCTTTGATTGCTCTGAAATAGCATTAATTACAGGCTCACGACCTTTACCGAAGACGATGATGGAGATGTATGGCTCACTTCTATGCGGACAGGAATACGCTCCATCATGCTCTCGACATGTGAAATCAGCCCTATGCGTCGGCCTCCTATCAGATAAAGGCGGTCGAGCGCATCGAGCACTATGTCGAGCGTGTCCCGGTCGAGCGACCCGAAACCTTCGTCGATAAACAGAGTGTCGACATCGATTTTGTCTTTCGCTATCGCCGACAGGCCAAGTGCCAATGCAAGCGACACTATAAACGACTCGCCACCCGACAACAAGCCTACGGCCCTTACGGAATCATTCTGATAAGAATCGATTACATTAATTGTCAGCGATGAATCTTCGCAATCGAGCCGATAGCGAGGAAGAAGCCTCGACATATAGTGATTTGATTTCTGGAGCAGAACTCTCAGCACGTAGCTTTGCGCCATGTTTCGAAACCGTTTTCCATCGGCTCCTCCAAAACTTTTGTCAAGGAGGGTCCAATTATCGCGTATGCGGCATAATTCTGAAAGCCGCTGCCGGCTGTCGGCAACAAGAGCCTCATTTTTGACATTTTCAGCAATTCGAGTTTCCAAGGATGCTTTTTCCGCCATTTCCGCATCACGTGTCTTTTCGATTTCAGATTTCTGCCGCGCAAACTCTTCAACCGTCGTGTCTGCCGGAATCTCCGGCCGCATTGAGGCATGTGCGTCCACTTGCTCCGAAACCGCTTTGACCGCACCTTCGGCCCGTCGCATCCTGTCGGCCAGTGCTTGCTTTCGCTCTCGGAAAGCAGTTATTTCTTCCCTGGATATGGATTCAATGGCTTCAACTTGCCGACGGTCGATATCGCCGGATTCATACCAAGCGTCGATTTCCGCCGACTTCCGTTTCATTGCCGATTCGGCATTTTCAAGTTTGCCATAAAGCGACACGAATTTACGAGCGGCCAACATGGCGCGCTCTTTTTTGTCTTGCAAAGAAGCAAGAATCCCCCGGCTGTGTTGCAATTGGTCAAGACAGAGTTTTGCTTCTGAAATCTTCACGGACACATCCTCGCCTTTTCTTTTCGCCTCAGATTTAAGTGCGGAAAGACGTTCGACAATACCCTCCTCTTGTGGGTCGATATTGTATGCCTTTAATTCTGACTCAATTTTTGACAAGGCTGTTTTACGGGTGGATAATTGTGTGGATAATTCCGCCTCTGCGCGCATGAGCATTTTAATCTTTGTGGAAAGAGCCATTATATCCCTGTCGAGGTTGTCGAGACGTTTCACAGCCGACTCGTATTCCGACTGCACTACCTTCATGGCATTGTCGAGCGACGCATCATCATGAAGCGAGTCAACCTTAGACCCGCAGAGCGGACACTCCCCTGTCTCTGCAAACCGCTCGCGCAACTGAATAATATGGGAGTTAAGGTCGAGGCGCGCATTGCGTATAGCAGTCCATTCTACAACCTGCAAGTCAAGCGCCGGCCTTTCGGCACGCATTTGAGAAAGCAAAGCCTTGGTCTGCTCGATCTGCTTGGTGTACTCATCTCTCTCACCGGTGAATCTTGAAATCTCCGAGGACACATTCGACCAATTCTGCAATGCAATCTCGGCCTTTGCCAGACGAGACTGCTCATTTGACGCATCCATCAGCAACTTTGTAAGCGCGGACATATCGTAATTTTTTACAGCGGCCTCATGCTTGCCTACTTCTACTTTCTGAATCTCCACGGCCTTGGAGGCTTCTTCCTCTGCCGCAAATACGGCTTCGCGTTCTCCAAGAAGGCTAAGTTCTGTTTTTAAAATCTTAACATCGTCCTCGGCCCTGCGCAAATCTTCCAGCATGCGCCTTATCTCCACTGTGGCATCCCACAAATCTATTTTGCGAGCCTCATCGACAGTTACAGGCGATGATATTTCTTTTCTTACTTTATCAAATTCGTCAACATTAGACAGCAGTGTCGCCCTAAGGCTTTGATCTCGCCGCAACCATTGAATCTTTTGGTCCAAAACGGCTATTTCACCTGTCCTTTCCTCAACGCTTTGCCCAAGTGCCTTGGCACGTTCATTCATAGTATTTTGCTCTTCGGGAGAAAGAAGCGAGATACCCTCAATCCGTGCTTTCATCAAATCGACATCGGCCGATGCCTGCCGGGCATGCTCGAATACGCGGGTTCCTATCCGAGCGTATAATTCGGTGCCCGTAAGTTTTTCAAGTATATCGGCCTTATCGCCCTCCTTGGCTTTTATAAATGCCGAGAACTGTCCCTGGGCGAGCAATGTGGTGCGCACAAACTGGTCGTAGGTCAGGCCGACTATTCTTTTTATCGCTTCTTCGATATCGCGCACGCGTGTAAGCGACGAGCCGTCGGCAAGCGCGTCAAGCCGCCTGGCTATGGGGCGCATAGCTCCGGATGCACTGTTGCGAGCCCGGCGCGCTTCCCATGCGGCTATATATTTTTTCCCGTCGTTGCCTACAAAGGCAAGTTCCACCTCTCCACGTCCCGAGCCCCTGCGGAGAAGCTGCGACGGGTGATTATTGGCCACGCCATAGCGGTCGTCGTCTGTCGTACCCGACGCAAGGAGCGATGGCACCTTATTATATAAAGCCAGGCAAATGGCATTAAGTATGGTAGTTTTGCCAGCGCCTGTGGGTCCGCATATAAGAAAAAGCGGTTCTGACGCGATAGGCTCACGATCGAAATGCAGTTCGGCATTTTCGATCGAGGCTATATTTGTTATTTTAAGCGAAATGAGTTTCATGCGTCGTGTTCTTGATTTAGGTCGGATATAGCGGTGGAAAGCAAAGCAGCAAGTTCTTCTGACATTTCCTCTCCATGTACTCTTCGCCAACTTTGGCGCGCTATATCGAGCGGAGAATATTCAGCCATGTCGCATATATCATCTATCCTGATATTATTTTCATCGTTGCAGAGCTTCTCGCGCGGCACTTTCCGAGTCTCGCAATAGCGGCATCTTTTTCCTTTGACTGCCGACATGGCCAGAGAATCGGCATCGGCGGGAAGCGGTTCTTCACTGTCGATAAGCAGACGGTAATAATTGTCGTCCTTATCATCAAGCATAATAAGCCTTTCTATGGCATTGTCGAAAGATGACGCTTCAATCGTAATCATTTCACGCAGGGGTGAAAGCGGAAGTGTTTTTACTTCCGGAATCGCACCTTGCTCCGTGAGGTTGACAAGGTTGACGCTATGCTGATAATTTTCGGTGAAATTTACCGGCAACGGACTGCCGCAGTAAAACGCTCGGTCGGAAATCTGTTGCGGGCAGTGAATATGTCCCAATGCAAGATAGTCGTAGCCTTCCGACATGTTGCCGACCGGTTCTTTTTCCTGGCCTCCCACCGGCTCGTATTCGTGACCTTTGGTATCGCAGCCGTCCACAGCCAAATGTGCCATAAGCACAATGGGCGCCTTGCAGCGCAAGGCCTCTCGCATTACTCCGGAGAAAAATTCCGCACACCGGCATGTGCGGTCGGCATCCGGCCTCATCAACGGATAATTCGACGGATGAAAGAACGGAACGGCGACAATCCGTCCGCACTCGGGCAAATCGACAAAGAAACTTTTTGGGTCGGCACATCCTTTCTCATCGCGGACAGCCGCGCCAATCACCCTCACGCCAATCTTCTCCCAAAGCGCACTGTGAGATGCAAGCCGCGAGCCGCTGTCGTGATTTCCGGCGGTAATAACAATCACCGTTTCGGGCGAAGCCTCATGCAGCCTTATTACAGTGTCGACAAACAGTCGTTGAGCCGATGCCGATGGTGTGACGTTATGAAAAATATCTCCGCTTACCACCAGGGCGTCGGGAGAACATGCACGCATTATCTCGGCCATTTGCCTGAAAATATGATTATGCTCGTCTTCGCGGTCGAAATGATAGAATGTTTGGCCTATATGCCAGTCGGATGTGTGGAGTATCAGCATATTTATTATGTGACAGCTTTAAAAAACGCTCGCCGAAAATCGACGAGCGCAAGAAAGAATGTGAATGTTTCCGAATCTTATTTAGCAACACGTTCGAGCCATTTCACCATTGCGAGCATTACGCCCATGGAAATAAGGCAAACGACAAGGAACACCGTCCATGCTTGCCAGATGGGGAATTTGTTGTACATCAACGGGCCGATCCAGAGAAGCAGATTGCCAATGGCCGTTGCGCCAAGCCAAAGGCCCTGGCAAAGGCCCTGCATGTTCTTGGGAGCCACTTTCGACACGAACGAGAGTCCGAGCGGAGAGATGAAAAGCTCTGCGACAGTAAGGAAGAAATAGAGAAGGATGAGTACCCACGGACCTGCTTTCACGGCTGCCACCGCATCGGGATTGGCGAGAGCCTCGGCACGGAATTCGGTGCCCGAAGGATAGCCCTGATAATAGCTGTACACGGCAAGGAAAAGGTAAGCGATGCCGGCAAGACCCATACCGATAGCGATTTTACGCGGGGTTGAGATTTCTTTGCCACGTTTCGAAAGCGAGCCAAAGAGAAGCATTACAAGAGGTGTGAGCACAATTACAAAGAACGGGTTCACGGCTTGCCAAATTTCCGGGGCAATGGTGTCGGTCTTCACGAAGTCGCGGGCAAAAATCGACAGCGATGTGCCGTTTTGGTGGAATGAGAACCAGAAGAAAATAGCGATGCCAAGCACTGCGAAAAGAGCATACATGCGCTGCTTTATTTCTTTGGCCATAGCAGCTTTTTCCTCGGCTGTGTAGTTCACAACCTCGGCTTTCTCCTTGCGTCCGGGGTTGGGAAGCGAATTCTTGGTAACGATAAAAATAACAAGAGAGATAATCATCGCAAGCACCGATGCAATAAACGAATAGTGGATGCCGGTGTTGAACACTTCAAGATATTTTTGGCAGAAAGCCTGGATGTCGCCGCTTACATTTCCGCCGACAGATGTGACAAGAGCGTAGAAATTGTCGATATTTTCGGTGGCCATGGTTGTGGTGGCGCCAAGGTACTGGTGGCAAAGGGCCGGAAGCGAGGCATCGTATGCAAGGCCGTTTTGATCGAGCCACCATGAACGTAACAACGGAGCGACAAAAGGAGCGATGAGACCACCTATATTAATAAATACATAAAAAATCTGGAATCCTGAGTCGCGCTGCGAGGCATATTTGGGGTTATCGTAAAGCTGGCCTACGATAGCCTGGAGATTGCCTTTGAAAAGACCGTTGCCAAATGCGATGAAAAACAGAGCCACGCAAGTGAGGGTGAGAAGCCATGTGGTGTTATCAGGGGTGGCAAGCACCGGAACTGACAACACGCAATAACCGATGGTCATGATGATAAGGCCCTGGATGATGGTGCGCTTGTAATTTTGAGTCTTGTCGGCTATAACACCGCCCACGAGGCTCAGCACATAGATGCCGGCATAGAAGAAGGAATAGATTAAGGTACTTGTCTCTTCGTCGAGACCAAACTTCGAGCAAAGGAAAAGCACGAGCACGGCATTCATTATATAATAGCCGAATCGCTCGCCCATGTTGCTCAACGCCGCAGGGATTAGCCCTTTTGGATGACTTTTGAACATAGTGATTTATTGGATTTTAGTTATTTCTGTTATCTTGGGCGGTTTTGGGTGTAAAGTTAAGTATAATCGCCGGATATTGCAAACGCAGGGAGATAATTTTTTAACTATTCCCGTAAACCTCACGATGCAATGTCGCCGCCATGGACGCAAGTACATCGTCGCCGACATTCTGCGAAACCATAAACATGAGCGGCACCTCCGGAAGCCCCGGAGAGTAAGGAGGCTGAACATACGCGAAATCGGGATACTGCACAAACCCGTGGCGCTCATAAAAAGCAATGCGTCGGCGCGCGTCATCTCCCGTAGCCGCCGGCTCAACTTCCACCAGCACCGGCTTGTCTTCTCCATGCACGACGGCATCAAGCAGCCGTCCTCCGACGCCGAGCCCCCTGGCAGATGCGTCGACGGCCAGATGCTCTATGTAGGAAAACTCCGGAAATCGCCAAACCGTGGCAAACCCAAGCACAGCGCCCGATTCATCGCAGGCTTTTTCAAGTATTATTTTTTCACTCCTGACTCTTTCCACAAGATCGGCCCAGGGACGTTGTTCCTCCTCGGGAAAAGATGCATGGTATATTGCCTTAATCGGCATCAAATCGACAGTTGTAAACATATTATTATGTCAAAATATATTAAAGATGCTATTTTATTGCAAATTTATCAAAATATATTTATTAAATTTGCAAATAAATACGGAAAACTTAAAATTTCTAAGTTAATAAAAAGACTATGAATCGTCAGCAACTCGACAAAATCGATATCCAGATTCTTCAAAAACTGGGCGAGGATGGCCGAAAGCCTTATCTCGAAATAGCCCGCGAACTTGGCGTGTCGGGCGCAGCAATCCACCAACGCCTCCAACGCCTCACGGCAAAAGGTGTAGTCAACGGCACAGAATGTCAAATAAATCCCGCCTCGCTCGGCTACGAGACATGCGCATACATAGGCATATTCCTTAACGACCCCACCAAATTCACCAAGGTTATTGAAGATCTCAAAAAGATACCCGAGGTTGTAGAATGTCACTTCACCACAGGACATTACGATATATTCACAAAAGTTGTCGCCCGCAACAACGACCATCTCCTGGAAATAATCCAAGACAAATTCCAACGGCTTGACACATCGCGCACCGAAACTCTCATTTCGTTCAAGGAAGTTTTCAAGCGTCAGTTCCCGATAGAATAAGCAGACCCGAGAAACCTCGGGACAATCTTTCAGCCGGCAAACCGCATCTGTATCATGAAAAGACTGCTTAACGCAGCATGCGCTTTATTTATATGCGCATCGGCACATGCTTCAGGATTCAACACTTTTTTTGCAGACTCCACCTTGCGCCTCGACCTCATATTGTCGGGGACCCATGAAAGTGTGTCGGTAAGCCTCAGCCGGCTACATTGCAAACCGGGATGGGCCGGCCGGAAAACGAATCTCGACAGCCTGCTCCTCAAAGGGTCGGGCGATGTCACGGTTGTCACCGCAGAGGGCGACACTATTTACCGCAACTCATTTTCCTCCCTGTTCAGCGAGTGGCTCGACCTGAATCCGAAAGAGAATCGGGCTTTTCAACATTCCGTCACTGTTCCGATGCCACGGTCAACGGCCACGGCCACGGTGACTTTGCGCGACAAACGCCACAACGCAATAGCGACAAGCACATTTACTATCGACCCTGCCGATATCCTTATAAAAAAGGATAGCCGTGGGGCGCTTCCGCATACATATATTCATCGCGGTTCGTTCCGGGGACCCAAAATTTCGGTCGCCATCCTTGCCGAGGGCTACACGGAGTCGGATATGCCGCTGTTCATAGCCGATGCCAAAGCCGCCGTCAAGGCTCTGTTCAGCCATAAGCCATTCGATGAATTCCGCGAGCGGTTCGACATTATCGCAGTAGAAACCCCGTCGGACACAACCGGCGTATCCACGCCTAAATATGCCGACTGGCGCCACACGGCCTTCGACTCGCATTTTTCCACATTTTATTCCGACCGCTATCTCACCACGCCATCGGTATGGGCCATGCACGAAGCCTGCCGAGGAATTCCTGCCGAGCATTTCATTATTCTCGCCAATTCCGACGAATATGGAGGCGGCGGCATTTTCAACGCCTACACCCTTACATCGTCACGCGGCACCAACTTCAACAATGTTGTCACTCACGAATTCGGCCACAGCTTCGGAGGCCTTGCCGACGAATATTTTTACGATGGCGACGTGATGGACAACACATACCCGCTCGATGCCGAGCCTTGGGAGCCAAACATAACCACTCTCGTCGACTTTGACTCGAAATGGAAAGACATGCTTGCCGACGGCACTCCGCAGCCTACCCCAACCGACCTGTCGATGCAATATCCCGTCGGACTTTATGAAGGAGGCGGCTATTCTTTTCACGGCATATATCGCCCGGCCGACTACTGCCGGATGCGGGTGAACAACACCGACGCATTTTGCCCGGTGTGCCAAAGGGCAATACGAAAAATGATACAGTTTTACACTGAATAAAAGCATTTGCTAAAAAGTGTGAAAATAATATGATGTTTGCAAATAATTTGTAAATTTGCATTTTGAAAGATATATAATCTATCCTCGAAATAAAACAACTTAACAAATAAATCTAACCAATCATGGACATTTCCCACATTGAACACATCGGTATCGCTGTACCGAGCCTCGAAGAAGCAATCCCCTTCTACGAAAACATCCTCGGTTTCAAATGCTTCGCCATCGAAGAAGTAGCAGACCAGAAAGTGCGCACCGCGTTCTTCAAGGTTGGACAAACCAAAATCGAACTTCTCGAAGGCACTTCGGAAGACAGCGCTATCTCAAAGTTCATTGCCAACAACGGCGGTCGCGGCGGCATCCAGCACGTGGCATTTGCTGTTGAATCAGGTGTGGCAAACGCACTGGCCGAAGCAGAAGAAAAAGGTTGCCGTCTCATCGACAAGGCTCCCCGCAAAGGCGCAGAAGGCCTCAACATCGCCTTCCTTCACCCGAAATCGACCGTAGGCACTCTCGTCGAACTCTGCGAAGACCCCAACAAATAAGAAATATACACATCTTTTTTAAATATAGATTTTGAACTCCGGGAACATGGCCAGCCATTTCCCGGAACTCAAAATTTATGATTCAAACTTCAACTTATGAGCAGCCAGCTTGAAAAAGTAAAAGAACTTATCGAACTGCGCGCCGAGGCTCGTCTCGGCGGTGGTCAGAAAGCCATCGACAAACAGCACGAACGCGGCAAGTACACTGCCCGCGAGCGCATCGCCCAACTTCTCGACGAAGGTTCGTTTGAAGAAATCGACATGTTTGTCCGTCACCGTTGCACAAACTTCGGTCAAGAAAAGAAATCATTCCTCAGCGACGGCGTCGTTACCGGCTACGGTACTATCGACGGCCGTCTTGTTTATGTCTTCGGACAAGATTTCACCGTATTCGGCGGTTCTCTGTCAGAGACCATGGCCCTCAAAATCTGCAAGATTATGGATATGGCCATGAAGATGGGCGCTCCTGTCATCGGCCTTAACGACTCCGGCGGCGCACGTATCCAGGAAGGTATCAACGCCCTTGCCGGATATGCTGAAATTTTCCAGCGCAACATCATGGCATCCGGTGTAATTCCTCAGATTTCCGCTATCCTTGGTCCCTGCGCCGGCGGTGCGGTTTACTCCCCTGCCCTCACCGACTTCACCATCATGGCCAAAGGCATTTCCTATATGTTCCTCACCGGACCGAAAGTGGTGAAAACCGTAACCGGCGAAGATGTTACCCAGGAAGCCCTCGGCGGCGCCGAAGTACACGCCGGACGCTCCGGTGTGGCTCACTTTGCGGCCGAAGACGGCGAACACGCCCTCAAAATTATCCGCAAGCTGTTCAGCTACATTCCCCAGAACAACCTCGAAGAACCCCCGTTGGTTGAATGCAACGACCCCATCGACCGTCTCGAAGATTCTCTCAACGAAATCATTCCCGACTCCGCCAACCGTCCTTACGACATGTACGAAGTGATCGGTGCGATTGTCGACAACGGTGAATTCCTCGAAGTACAAGCCGACTATGCCAAGAACCTTATCGTAGGCTTCGCCCGCTTCAACGGCCAGGCCGTAGGTATCGTGGCCAACCAGCCCAAATACCTCGCCGGCGTGCTCGATTGCAACGCTTCCCGCAAGGGCGCACGCTTCGTCCGCTTCTGCGACGCCTTCAATATTCCTCTGGTGACACTCGTCGACGTGCCCGGATTCCTCCCCGGCACAGGCCAGGAATACAACGCTGTAATCCTCCACGGCGCCAAGCTGCTTTACGCCTACGGCGAAGCCACCGTGCCCAAGGTTACAGTCACACTCCGCAAATCTTACGGCGGTTCTCACATTGTGATGAGCTGCAAGCAGCTCCGCGGCGACATGAACTACGCATGGCCCACCGCAGAAATCGCCGTTATGGGTGGCGCAGGCGCTGTCGAGGTGCTCTACGCAAAAGAAGCCAAGTCTTCTGAAAACCCCGCTCAGTTCCTCGCCGAAAAAGAAGCCGAGTACAACAAACTTTTCTGCAACCCCTACAACGCTGCCAAGTACGGCTATATCGACGATGTAATCGAGCCTCGCAACACTCGTTTCCGCATCATCCGCGCCCTTCAGCAGCTCGCTACCAAAAAGGTTACAAATCCCGCTAAAAAACACGGCAACATCCCCCTCTAAGCAATATGAAACGTCACATCTTATTCACATTGCTGGCCGTGCTCGCACTTTCAGCTCCGGCGCAGAACCGCAAGGCATTGCGCATCAACGAGGTGATGGTGCAGAACGATTCCAGCATAGTCGACGACTATGGCCGACGTGCGGGATGGGTCGAACTTTTCAATGCCAACTTCGGTCCGCTTGAAATTTCATCGGTATATCTTACCGACGACCCCGCCAACCCCAAGAAATATCCCGTACCCCTTGGCGACGTCAATACCAAAATACCCAAACGCCAACACGTGGTATTCTTCAATGACGGAGAACCCAACCGCGGCACATTCCATACCAACTTCGTCCTCATTCCCGGAAAAGAGAATTGGATTGGTATCTACGATGCCGATGGCATGACACTCATCGATGAAGTGACCGTACCTGCCGATCTTCCTGCAAACACCTCTTACGCCCGCAATGCCGACGGCTATGGCGAATGGGAAGTGCGCACAGGCGGCGAAAAATACATCACCCCGTCGAGCGCAAACGTAATCAAGGACACCAATAACAAAATCGAGCAATTTGCCGAAATGGACGGTCACGGCTTTGGCATGGCCGCCATGGCAATGTGCATCGTTTTCACAGCCCTGCTCGTGCTCTGCGTCTGCTTCATGATTATCAACAAAATCGGCGGCAAGATTTCTCGCGTCAACAAGGCCAAGGCCCATGCCGACAACGAGAACAGCCTCACCTCGCGCGATGTCGACCACGACTCCGGTGAAGAAATCGCCGCTATCGTCATGGCTCTCCATGAGCATCTCAACGCTCACGACACCGAATCGACTGTCCTTACCATCAACAAGGTAAAACGCGCTTATTCGCCCTGGAACTCTAAAATCTACGGTCTGCGCGAACTTCCTCATCGCTAATCACCATTCAATTTTAAAACAATGAAAGAATATAAATATAAAATCAACGGTAACACCTACAAAGTGGCGGTTGGCGACATCGACGACAATATTGCCCAGGTAGAAGTAAACGGTATCCCCTACAAAGTGGAATTAGAGCGTGCTGCCGCTCCCGTTAAAGTTGTCAACAAACCCCGCGCCGCTGCCGCTCCGCGCACTGCTTCCGGCGAAAAAGTAATAGCCAAGCCCGCCGCAGCTCCCGCCGGCGGTTTCGTGGTAAAGGCTCCGCTCCCCGGTGTCATCCTTTCTATCTCTGTAAAGGTTGGCGACACGGTGAAAGCCGCCGACACCGTTGCCATGCTTGAAGCCATGAAGATGGAAAACGCTATCCGTGCCGGACGCGACGGCAAGGTTACCGCCATCAACGCCCAACCCGGAAACTCCGTGCTTGAAGGCGCAGCAATCATCACTATTGAATAATTCACAAAAGCATCTTCATCTATTATGGATATGACTTTCAGTGAATTTATCCACGTCAACCTGCAACAGTTCTGGGAACTTACAGGTTTCGCCAATGCCGAGCTTGGCAACTTTGTCATGCTCGCCGTGGGTCTTTTCTTCATATGGCTTGCCATAAAGAAGAATTTCGAACCCATGCTGCTTGTGCCCATCGGCTTCGGTATCCTCATCGGCAACATCCCCTTCAACGCAAGCGCCGGTCTCGAAATCGGCATATACGAAGAAGGCTCCGTGCTCAATATTCTCTATAACGGCGTGTCGGCCGGATGGTATCCCCCGCTGATTTTCCTCGGCATCGGCGCCATGACCGACTTCTCCGCCCTTATTGCCAACCCCAAGCTGATGCTTATCGGCGCGGCCGCCCAGTTCGGTATCTTCGGTGCCTACATGGTGGCTCTCGCCATTGGCTTCGCTCCCGACCAGGCCGGTGCAATCGCCATCATCGGTGGCGCCGACGGTCCTACGGCTATCTTCCTTTCATCGAAACTGGCTCCCAATCTCATGGGCGCAATCGCCGTGTCGGCCTACTCCTACATGGCTCTCGTGCCTGTGATTCAGCCCCCGTTGATGAAACTCTTCACCACCAAGAAAGAACGCCTCATCAAAATGCGCCCTGCGCGTGCCGTGTCGCAGAACGAGAAGATTATCTTCCCCATTGTCGGTTTGCTTCTCACCTGCTTCGTAGTGCCCTCAGGCCTTCCGCTTCTCGGTATGCTTTTCTTCGGCAACCTCTTGCGTGAATGTGGCGTAACAACACGTCTGGCCAAGACTGCGTCGAACGCTCTCACCGACATCGTTACAATCCTGCTTGGCATGACAGTCGGCGCCTCAACCCAGGCTTCCCACTTCCTTACCCCGCAGACCATCTTCATTTTCTTCCTCGGCTTCATGGCATTCATCATCGCATCCTCTTCCGGCGTGCTGTTTGTAAAACTCTTCAACCTCGTGTTGCCGAAAGACAAGAAAATCAACCCGCTCATCGGCAACGCCGGTGTTTCGGCTGTGCCCATGTCGGCTCGCATCTCCAACAACCTCGGCTTGCAATACGATCCGTCGAACTACCTGCTCATGCACGCCATGGGCCCGAACGTCGCCGGTGTAATCGGTTCCGCCGTGGCTGCCGGTGTGCTGCTCGGCTTCCTCGCTTGATAAGTCACTCGTCTTATAGAAAAACGGCAGTCTCGATTTGAGGCTGCCGTTTTTCTTTATTATTATATTGCTGTCCGATAAAAGTAGTTAATCGGCTTTTATAATGGCTTTTAGACCTTTATAAGCCCTATATTTCAGGAAATGTATCTGCTGATTGATAAATCAACTCAAATATCCGGGCAATTTGAGATATAATTACATATTTGAAAAGAAAATACAGACCGCAGTCGCGGTCGAATATGGTAGGCACGGGCAATAGCCCGTGTTTAGTTGGTTTACGCAAGTTCGACTGCGGCCGCAGTCGAATATCTGCTATTCATCATAACATGGGCTTTCGCCCATGCCTACCATATTAAGCGGCTCTGCCGCTTCGTGCTTCTGAATTTCGACTTGCCGATAAAGGGTTGCAATTTTTACCGGACACCAATAGTATTAGTATGGCGGTGGACGTTTTATTCAAGGACGAGCATCGTCCAGTAATCGAGCGATGGCACGGTTACTGTAACTGACCGTCCCTGCTGGGTGAAATCAAGTTCAACGGGAACGCAAGCGTGACTGTCGGGTGTAGCAATCCATGCTTTCGACACCATGCGGTCGCAGTCGATATCGAGCTTTATGTCCGACAGATGTTCGGGAGCCGGCATATCGGCATTTATGTCGCGCCAGCCGAGATTGTTGACACTGCTGAAATTGAGCATGTGGTAAACCAGCGCGCCGGTTTCGGCCTCCTTGCCATGCACGACTATTCGGCGAGGCTGCGGCCCCATCTGATAGTTCCATATTGATATTTGATGGTCGGACAAAGAAGTGATTCTCGGGCTAAGCTCACGCTCGGTGTCGTAAAGATAGTTCTCGTAGGCAGTAATGAAATCGTAGTATCTGGTTATGCTCTCGACAAGTTCATTGCTCATTTTCAGATTGGTAGCCGGGAAATATTCTCGGCACAGCATATTGCCGCCGGTTCCAAGTTCAAGGTGCGAGGCTCCGAGTGCAAATATGCAGGCGTCGGTAAGCAAAACACCCGGATTGTTGAAATTCTTACCGGAGTTCTTGTCTGCGAAATCATAATTCATATATGCCGCAAAAACGGTTTTCATATCATCGCCTCCGGCTTGCTTGTTGTCGAAGACGGCCCAGTACAAATCCATCATATCGGCCTCGGATGCCCACATCTCATTGTAGCAAACATCCACCACGCCCGACGATGCTATTTGGCGCGCTCCATATTTTGATACGGAATTCATTATCAGACTTTTGTCCGGATGACGCTGCTTGCATGCCTTGAGCAGTGGCTGAAAATGGTCGGCGAGGTCGAAGCGGTTGCCCCAATAGTCGTATACATATCCTCCTTCCCATCCTCGCCGGCCAACCTGGTCGACCTGGAAGCCGTCGAAATTGAGATTTGAATACACCTCATCGTTTCGGTCACAAATATAATTCTGCCACCCGATATTGCCGGGATCGACAAATTCGATGCTGCTTTTCCAGCTCGAAGGAAGGTCGTGGGAGTCCTTTGTCCGGCGACCGGAGTCAAGATAATAATACCAGTCTTCGCGCACACCGTCGTCGGCTGCTCCGGCCGACGGCAACGCTCCATAGCCAAGATTGTAGAAAATCGACTTCATGTTATAACCGTGCTGCGCATTTATAAATTCTTTGACCACATTCAAAGATATATCGCGCATGGCTATGTCGGTATAAGTCTCATCGCCGCAATAAGGCCAATGGTGTTTCCAATGCCAGTCTTGAAACTGCACGGCATTGATATGACGACGGTTGAGGAAGGCCACATCGCCCCCTACCCACTGTTCCTTGCCCGGTTCGTACCAAGCAGCGTATCCGTAGCGAGGGAACCGCTTCCAGTCCGACGATACATCCACTCCTATCGAACCGAGTATTTCCTCTCGGCCTTCGTCATCCAGGCGATACACGTCGACAAGATAACCGCAAAAATCGCCCGACGGAGGATTCCACGGCCACCATTCCTGTTTGAGCGGCTCCTCTTTCAACACCTCGGCGCCACGGCGATAGCGGATTGTGGCCCCCTTGTATTGATTGAACTTTGACGCCTGTATCCATACAGTTTCGCCCGGACGATAGCAAGCACGGTCTGTCCAAAGGTCAAAATCGGAGGTGGCATAACTGAAACCGGACGATACCGTGCGAGATACTGTACCATGCACATCGCCGTCCTCGGTCACGACATATTCGTAGTTTGAGGCATGAGGCACCCTTTTGTCGCCCTTTGGACCGATACGCATGAATTCGCCGGAATCCTGTCTGTCGGCAAGCACAATTCCTTCTCCGTCTTCAAGATTTGTCAACCCTACATGAAAATTGCCGTAAGGCAATCGGGTCATAGCCTCAATATCTGATGGCGGCCAGACAATAGAACCGCTGCCTTTGGCAATATATACCGTACCTTGCGCCCCGGCGTTGCAGCCAATAGCAAGCAACGCCAATGACAAAATTATATTATAGCGTTTATTCATTTTACAGTGACTTTAAATACATTTTTATCTACCATGACCAGATAGACGCCCGATGGCACAAGACACGGAGATGCCGAACCAACCTTGCGCCCAACCACATCATATATTGCAAGCGAAGAATAATCGCCGTCGACAGCTATCGCGCCATCGGCCACCACCACACTCACTTCGCTGCCCGACATCGGGCCATCTACTCCGGATACAATCCGTCTGTGAGCCGACAGCGCCGGCGCCGAGCCTGTGAAATCGGCTGTTACGACATACTGCCCGTCGGACGGCACGGTATAGCTGTAACCGTGCATAGGCGACACATTGGATGTCTGCTCCGACGAGATATTCACATCCGTATTCGGCGACAGCACACAATCCGGCCATTTTCCGGGGTCATACGACAGTTTGTAATATTCACCGGCATGCAGATACACCTCAGATGAAAACACGCCTTCGGACACCCGCATTATTTCACGGCAATCATCGCCGGAGGTCCCGATATAAAGCGACGACGGAACTCGTGCCATATGTACGCGAAGCGCGTCGCGGTCGATACCGGCCAAGTAACGGCCGGGATGTCCGGTAAAAAGCCCATCGAGCGACGGCGCATTTTCCGTCCTTACATCAATGCCATAGAATTGGCCGGAGCCTTCATTTTTGAACGTCAGTGTATAGTAGCCGCTTACCGGCACTTGATATTTGAAATCCTCAGCCAAGCCTTGGCCGTCGTTATACAACATCTGATGGCCGCCGGTCCACAACTCGTCAAGGGCAACGGGAGCATTATAGCATGGGAACCAATCATCGCACCCTCCGGCAAGAAATTTCACTTCCCCACGGCGGAGCTGTCCCGACCATTCGGCATTGCCATTGTCATCGGCAAATACAGGAATCACCTTTTTCCCTTGGGTTGGGTCGCCCCATCCAAGAGCTCCGTCACCCACAATTCCAAGTACAGGACGACGGAAATTAATTTTAAGATTGCGAAGGTCGACAACCATACGGACAAACCCTTCCTTGGGATTGACAAACTTAAAATCATAATGGCCGCCGTCGGTATTGTCGACGAGCGTGTAGCTCACCCCCGTTACGAAACTGAGATCGGGGGCATCGGCCACAACCGAGCTGTTCCAATCCCCACGGGTGTTTATAAACTTGAACTGTCCGCTTTTTAGCCAACCGTCCCATAGAAAACAATCGTTTCCAAGCGGAATCATTTCTTCCGCAAGGTCACAATTCCAATTATCCGCAGTCGCATCGCCGGCGACATATAGATGCAGATAATTTAATTCGCCCTTGGCGGGCATCGTGAAGATGCCTGCCAAGGGCAGAATTGCAAAAAGAGTTTGTTTGATTTTCATCGTTTGATAAATCGTACGGATTTGTTATGCGCATTTGCCACGTAGACTCCTGCCGGCAGGCTTGAAATGTCGACCGTGGCAGACGTGCCGTTTTCTTTTGAAACTGCCATCAATCGACCGTTTACGGCAAATATCGACAGTTTCCCTAATTCCGCATTGGCTGTCACTTCGAGATTGCCGTCACGTACCACGGCTTGCATTACGAAATTGTCGGCAAAATCGGGATTGACAGTCTCTACTCCGCTTGTAACCGAAGATGGTGCGACAGACAGGATGTTGGACAACGCGTCAAACTCGTGATCGCCGGTCATCGTGCGTTTCAAGGCCACCTTGTAGCGGTAACGTCCGGCAGGCAAAATCTCGTTGTCGATTACATTTTTCTTTGCAAAGGCATCGCTGGTGAGGTATTGTCCTTGCGGAAGCTCCACTTCCTCTACAATCGTGCCGCCGGCGCGTGATTGGCGCATGGCGCCCTGTTCATCGAGCATATAGCGTTCAATACGGTAATATGTAATCAATCCGTAAGTGCGGTCGACCATCTCGATAGGCGTGCCGCTTGCGTTCTGGATGCCGTAGGTATAATTGATCTGTTTCTTTTTATCATTCGCCCAGTCGATAGAAATCTGCGGACCTCTCGGCTCTTGATAGAACACAAGGAAAGACGCCTGGTCAAGTCCGTTTTCGTCCTTGCCTTTGTAAGCGAATCCGGTTTTCAGGTTATACCATATTTCCACACGTTTGTAGAAGCGACGGTTGGGCACTGCCCCATCCTTTATTTTACCTTCGGCGTCGACCTTGTCGGTGTCGGTTTCGCCATATCCTACCGAGAAGTTGGCGGCGGGCACATCGCGGAACAACGTGTAGGCCTGCACCTCGCCGGGAGTGTAGAATGCCGTGCGGTTTTCGTACGCAGCACCGTGTGAAGCGTTCGAGCCATACCAACGGGTATAGAATGTGCCGTTGTCGTCGTACTCAAAGTTGGTAATCGAGCCGCCCCAGCCTGCCCATACTTTGAAGTCGCCAATCATCCACATGTCGTCTACGACATAGCATACCATATCGTCGGGATTGACAGTCATCTTGTCTTCAAGATTCTGCGATACATAAAGATTGGTATCATAGCCGTCGGCGCCAAGGGTCGAGTAAGTGTTCAGCACCTCGTGATGCTCCAGGCCGAAATCATCCATGAAGTAACGTTGGCCAAACTGCGGGGCGTGGGTAAGATTCTCACGATAGGTGAAGGTGATGTTATTGGACGTATATTCCAAACCTTCGGCATCGCCGCTGCCGTCTTTTACAAATTTGAAGTAAGTAGGATGTGATGCCAGCCAGTTGCGGGTAAAACTTGTCTGATAGATATATTCACCATATCCGTCGACAAATGGCACACCCTTTTTCTCATATTGAATCCATGACTCGGCCCATTCTTGGCCGCCATAAGCGGGAAGGCCGTCATTTTCCTGGCGATTGTTGAGCGGAGTGGTCGACACACCGGCTACATAGGGTATGTCGAGATTGCGGATACGCGAGCCGCAAAGCGAGAACGTGCGCAATTTTGCAACTTCCATAGCATCGGAAGTAAGACCGTCGAAGGTAAGTGTTTCCGGTTCGCCCCATTGGTTAACCGTCAGTTTTATCGAATTGACACGCGAAGGCATCGATTTAATATGGTCGATGTCGCCGTAGCCGTCGGCATCATATACATTTATCAATCGGTAAGACATCGCGTCGAAACCACCGTGCTGGAATGGCGTGGCTGTGCGTTTGTAATCATTGTAACGCGTACCGGTGAACTTGCCTTCGTCGCAACCGTTGACGCCAACGGCTGTGATACCGGCCAGAGGGAACTCTACTGTTTGGCCGGTCTTCGCGCCGGAGGGATCGAGCACGCTCTTGCTGTTGACATCGGTATGGGTAAAGCCTCTGTATGTTTGGTAGATATAATCACGATAATTGTCGACCATGCCTACCATTACATATCCATTGTAGAGCAGACGGGCCGGTATTTCGTAAGTACCGTCGTCCTGGAGCACAAACTCCCATTCGGGTTGCAGACGCCATGCGCCCATACGTTGGCCAACAAGGAAATAATGGGGTTTGCCATCATTGAAATCCTCCTCTTTCAGGGGCATGTTCACTGCAACGGGGCCGGTGATTTTCAGCACGGGGGCTTCTGTCTCATCAGGCGAGACACTAACGTTGTACAGGCCTGATTCTTCGACTTGCACCGTGTTCGATGTCTTTCCGGCAATCGTGGCGGATAGTTCACCGCCGGCTTTAAGGAAAACACCCGATTTAAGGAAGATACGTGAAGACAGATTGTTTTCATCAAGGGTGATTGAGCGGCATATGCTGCCATCTTCTTCGCATAAAGCATCACCTTTAAGGAGAACCGTATTGTAGTCAAAATTATAAACGGGGGCATATCCGTTGAATGTCACCGATACGGAATACCATCCCGGCAACTCGGCCTTCGGCGTAGCCATTACATCGCCATCGGCCATAAACGGATATTCTTTTAAATCTTCACTGCCTATATAGTGAAGCCGCACGGCAGGTTTACCGTTCTCATCAGTAAGGTAGGAATGTGAATCCTCATCATAAGCGAGTTCACACAGCCCTTCTATCCAAAGTTGCTGCGGCGCGCCAACCTCAAACAAAAGCGTTCCGTCGCCGGATTCGCTTGGAATCACCTTGGCGCTGCGCATACCCGGTGCCGAGACAAAGAAATCGGCTCCATTGTCGACATTTCGCATAGACATGCCGCTTCCATCGGTGAGCACGGCATTTTCCCATGTATGCGAACCGAAATATTTACCGTCGACCACAGGCTTGAAAGCGTTTCCACCGAAGAAAATATGCTTTGCCGAGAAAACGCCGTCAGCGTCGGCTTCGAGACGCGGGCCATCGGATTCAGTATTCCATGATGCAAGCACACCTTGCCCTGCAAGACTTACCGACCGGGGCTGCATATAGAAATTCACCGTCTTGGCGGCGGCATTAAGCACTATACGGTATGTGCCCGGCACGATGTCTTCCTCATTGCGGGTCGTCTGGTCGGGCCAGCCTATTGTCCATTGAGAATCGCCCTCGGGATTGGCAGTGAAGCGACCCCTTGTATCCTTAAATAAATAGTATCTCGAATCATAGCCGTGATTGATGTCCACGGCTATCTTGAACGACCCGTTGGTAAAAGTCACTGTGCCTTCATAGACAGCTTTGTCCTCGCTATTCTCGTTTGAGAGCGTGTAATCTTTGAGCAACGTTTCAGGCCAGTTGCCGTTTACGCCTTGAAGCCAAAGGGTGCTTTGACGGGTTATTTTTATATTCTTGTCAGAGAGATTTGCCTCCACATGATACACGCCGGGCGATGCCACATTAAAATATGTGTCATTTCCATATGCCATGTCAATTGTTTGGCCGTCGGCAATTTCCATGCCGTCTGTCTCGGGAGAATAATATGTGTAGTCCCATTCTGTATTGCTTAGTTGCACACGGAACTTTCCGTCGATAAAACAGCATGTCTCATAACGGCCGTCGGCATTCATCGACATAGGCACGAATTTTGCCATGTCAAAGCCAGCAGGGGTGCCCTCCCCCATGAGATAGATATTTTCTTGGCGCGTTGCCTTAATGGTATTATTGTTGAGGTCGGCTTCCACTACATATGTGCCCGGCCGGTCGACACTGAATTTGCGGTCGCCGTCTTCCGGATGATAATATATGCTTGCTACATTACCCGATGTCAAAGTCGTATTTGCGTCGGGAGTAAAATAGTGGCCGTCAAAATCCTTGTAAAGTTGCAGCCTGAAATCGCCGCCGCCAAGATAGCAGAGCGTGCGCCATACGTTCGACCCGCTCGATGTCTCCTTCATGGGGGTTGCGGCATTTACATCCCATCCACCCGGAGTTGCATCGCCAATAAGGTAGATTTCTTCCAGTTTGTTTATTTTGACAACATTATTATCGGAAAACGCCTCGATATGATATGTGACATTTTCTTCCGGCACAAGAAAACAATTGTCGTTGGTGTGCAAGCCGGCCCATTCGCCTAAACTAAGGGTAAAACCGGCTGTTTCCGGGCCGTGATATTTGTCAGATTCCCATTCTTTTGTTTCTTGGAGGCGAAATGATTTCTTGACATCGCCGTCATATCCGTTATACAGCGGACAGACCGCAACCCATCCAAAATCGCCTTTTCCGGCCATTGGTATGGCCTTGCTCAGGTCGAAACCTCCGGGAGTGCCCGACCCTACGATATACAAGGCATCCCAAGCGTAGACCGACATCGCCATTATGGCGAAGACAGTGGTTAATAATAATTTACGAATCATCATTCTTAGGAATTTAGATATATAATAATGTGAAGCAAGGTGCATAAACCGTTTGCACGGGCAACTTTGGCAAGCTGCCCGGCAACGATTTAATTATAGTGTTTTGGATTTTGCCGCGGGAAATGAACACGGTCCGACTCCCGCGGCATGTAATCAGAAGCGAACTTTGGTGGCGGTGCCGTCGGCGGCAATCTTTATTACCAAGCTGCCGGAAGCAGGATTGGCAATCTTTCGGCCGTCGATTGTATAATATGTAGCAGGACCATCGGCAGGACGCGACACAACAGCGTCGATACCCGAGCTTGTGGCATCTTCAATATTAAGTGTGTTTGTGAGAAGGTTTGCCTTTACATTGTATTTTCCGGCTTTCTCAACAGACCATTGGTTGTCGCCTTCGGCGTTAAGCACCATTTTGGAGGCATCGTCGACATCGCGGAAATACCAATACTGAGGGTTCCATGTGCCGGCACCTTTGAGAGCGGTGGCAATCTTAAAGGAACCTTCGCCAAGTTCGGCGGCATCGGCGGCGTATGTCATGGGAGATTGTGCATCCTGTATCATCACAAGGCCTTCGTCGACAGCGTATCCGGTGGTAAGCACCGAACCGACAATAAACAGCGAGGCGTAACGCACCTGCGATTCTTGATAGTCCGATTTCACAATCGTGGCTTCCAATGCCTCGGTATCTACGGTTATGAGATAGTTGGCCGATTCGGTAACATGGATTTTGTTGTCAGGGTCAGCAGCGGTATAGACGAGCTTCACCTTGCCGTCGGCACCGGGGGTGGCGTTGGCGTCTTCGGCGTGATACTCCATATTGCCGAAGTCGTATTTGGTAAGGAACTTGAAGTCCTTGCCGGCTTCAAGATACATGGTGCCGGTGTAGACCTTTGAATCGGAGGGAGCAACTATGGCAGTTGCATCATCACAGCTCCATCCGTAAGGAGTAGCGTCGCCGATTACCCAAAGGAGATCGGTACGGTTTTGTGCAGATGCGGACACGGCAGCAGAAAACGCGCAGATGGCCGCAACAGTAAATTTGGTAAAGTTTCTCATTTTAGAATGGTTTATTTAATGGTATTAATTTTTCCGGTTGTAGATTTTTCGGGTTTACAGTATCACCGTGTTTGGTTATCGCAAAGTTAGATAAAGGGAAGCACACGGTCAATGCGGAGTATCGAAAAAGTAGTGATTTTAGATAGCTATATATCTATACCTCAACACTTTAAATCAAAACAACCCCCTTAGATATATAGTGTTTAATGAGTGTGATTACGGCAGATCATGCCTTGTTTTTCTACAAAAAAACACCGTGCTGCATGTGATAAGTGCAGCACGGTGATATGATATGAAATATGATTTCAGTTAATTTCCGACAAAGAGCGCATTTCGTCGTACTCTTCCCAATCGGGATCATTCTCCGCCGTTATCGTCAACGGCAGAAGCGGAAAGGGTTCGAGAGCGAGGTTCAATTTCTTATTGAATATATTGGTAGATAGTGTATAAAACACCATCTGACGCTCTCCGGCTCCGGTATAGATGCCCGTAAGCACAGCCACCGGGTCGGCTTTCAATACAGTATCAAACGAGTCGGCTATGGCTTGCAATTGGTCGGCTTCTTCATCGGTTGGCATCCCGGAAGATATGGCCTTATAAGGAATTGTAACCGTTACTCGAATTTTGAATTTTGGATTTGAGCGGAATTTATCGATGTCGCCACGACCGGTGACCATTATCAAATTTCCGTTCTCATCTTCCAGAGGCGATGTCCACCACATTGTTCTATAATTTAAATAAAAAAATCAGGATTTGGGGACCGACTGTAAGCCGAGTTCTGTAACGATGCCACTTTCCCCGGAAGGAGAGTTGGCTATCGCCGTCCGTCATTTATCTGAGCAGTCTACCCGCCGGCAATGAGCGAGCAACCCATATGCGCCGGTTTACTTGACCTTGCAACGCGCAAGACGTGCGGCACGCCATATCGCTGTGGCGCCCGGTAGGCTCTTACCCCACCTTTTCACCCTTGCCGACACCCGAGAAGGATATCGGCGGTTGTTTTCTGTCACGCTGCTCTACCGTTACCGATAGCTCACCTTTCGTGAGTGCGCCGCTCTATGTTGCCCGGACTTTCCTCCGGCCGGATCATTCCGGTCGGCGACGGACCGCCGGTCACCCAAAATCCTGAATATAATTCACAACTCACAATGCACAAATAATCGTGAATCGTGCATTGTGAATCGTGCATTGATTTATACGTAGCCTCGGATAATGCCGCGCTTGGAATTGCGTACAAAAAGAATGATTTCGTCGCGTTCTTTCGATGCGGGCAGTTCGGCCTCGATACGCTCTATGGCATCAGAAAAGTTCAGGCCCGACAGATAGAGGTATCTGTATATATCCTGAATGTCGCGGATTGTCTCATTGGAGAAATTGCGACGGCGAAGACCGATAGAGTTGATGCCGCAATATGCAATAGGCTCGTGGGCGGCTTTCACATAGGGCGGGATGTCCTTGTTGATGAGCGCGCCACCCTGTATCATCACATGCGGACCGATATGACAGAACTGATGGATGAGTGTGCCGCCTCCTACAATGGCGAAATTGTCGATTACCACCTCTCCGGCCACTTGCGTGGCATTAGACATGATTACATTGTCGCCGATTACACAATCGTGAGCGACATGGCAGTAGGCCATGATAAGGCAGTTGCTGCCCACCACGGTTTTGCCTTTTGATGCTGTGCCGCGGTGTACGGTTACACACTCACGTATAACGGTATTATCGCCAATTATGGCAACAGTGTCTTCTCCTTGGAATTTGAGGTCCTGGGGTACGGCTCCAAGCACGGCACCGGGGAAAATGGTGCAGTTCTTGCCGATTCGTGTGCCCTCCATTATTGTCACGTTCGATCCGATACGCGTTCCTTCACCGATTTCCACATTTTGCTCTATTGTCACAAACGGGTCGATGATCACCGAGGGGTGAATCTTTGCGGCAGGATGAACGTAGGCTAAGGGTTGTTTCATTTTATGTAATAATTTAATTTCGCTTGCCTCTATGTGCAAGTCGAGGGATTAACCTTTGTTTTTTACAATCTGGGCCATGAACTCACATTCACACACGAGTTTTTCGCCAACGAAGGCACGGCCTTTCATCATGGCGCAACCACGACGCAATTCGGTCATGAACGATACGTGGAAAATGAGGGTGTCGCCGGGGATAACTTTCTGACGGAACTTCACGTTATCTATTTTCATGAAGTAAGTCGAATAATGCTCGGGGTCGGGCACGGAGCTAAGAACAAGCATACCGCCGGTCTGAGCCATCGCCTCTACCATGAGCACGCCGGGGAGGACGGGTTCCTGGGGGAAGTGGCCTTGGAAGAAGGGTTCGTTGGTTGTTACGTTTTTAACACCCACGATATAGTTTGTGCCCATGTCGATGATTTTATCAACGAGCAGGAACGGATAGCGGTGGGGAAGAAGTTCGCGGATGCGAATGTTATCCATCACCGGTTCTTGATTCGGGTTATATGACGGAGCCTGAACATCCATGCGCTTGATTTCACGGCGAATCTGCTTGGCAAATGTGGAGTTGATAAGATGTCCGGGGCGTGTAGCTATGATTTTGCCTTTGAGGGGGCGACCGATGAGAGCGACATCGCCAACCACATCGAGGAGCTTGTGACGTGCGGGTTCGTTTGAGGCAAAAAGTTCAAAATCGTTGATATATCCGAATTCATTTACCTGACGGCGTGCCACACCCATTGTGTCGGCTATACGGTCGAGGTTTTCCTGCGACATCGGAGAATCGTAAATAACGATGGCATTTTCGAGGTCGCCGCCTTTGATAAGGTTTGCGGCAAGCAACGGCTCGATTTCGCGCACGAAAACAAATGTACGCGACGGAGCTATTTCCTTTGCGAATTCATCGACATGCTCCATCGAGGCATATTGGTTGTGGAGCACGGGAGAATCGAAGTTGATTTTCACCTCAACAGAGAATTCATCGTCGGGGAGCACCATTATTTTGGAGCCTGTTTCAGGGTCGGTCACCTCTATTTTATGCTTCACTACATAAAACTCTTTGTCGGCTTCTTGCTCGACAATGCCAACCCGCTCTATGTTTTCGCAATATATACGGGCGCTGCCATCAAGAATGGGAATTTCCGGAGCATTCACTTTTATGAGGCAATTATCAATCGACGACGCGTAAAGGGCCGCCATGGCATGTTCAATAGTGGATACCTGAACATCGCCTTGTTTCACGACCGTACCACGGTTGGAGCCGACGACATTTTCTGCGACCGCGTCGATTATCGGCTGATCGGGAAGGTCGACACGCTGAATCTTGTAGCCGTGATTCTCGGGCGCCGGACAGAATTCGGCTTCAATTTCAAGTCCGGTATGAAGGCCCTTGCCTTTGATTACGAAGGAATCTTTAAGAGTTAATTGCTTCATGATATGTTGGGGTACTTCTGTTTATTTTTCATTTTCAAGTTTATCGACACGCGCAAAAAGCGATTGCAATTTCTTACCCAAGGCAACCTGACGGGCAAAATCGCCGACAGGCTGTGCGGGTGTGCCGAGCAAACGCGCTCCGGCCGGCACCGATTTGGGTACGCCGGCCTGTGCGCCAAACTGGGCCCGGTCGCCCACGGTGATGTGTCCGGCGAGACCTACCTGACCGCCAACCATCACGTTGCGGCCAATTTTTGTCGACCCGGCAATACCTGCCTGGGCCGCCATTACGGTATTCTCCCCCACTTCCACATTGTGGGCAATCTGGATAAGGTTGTCGAGCTTAACGCCCTTATGGATACGTGTAGCGCCCATTACGGCACGGTCGACCGTAGTGTTGGCTCCTATCTCTACATCATCGGCTATTTCCACTATACCCATCTGAGGAATCTTATGGAACACACCGTCGGCATCGGGGGCAAAGCCGAATCCGTCGGCGCCTATCACCGCGCCCGAATGTATCACACATCGCGCTCCGATACGGCAACCGTGATAGATTTTCACACCGGGGTATATGATTGTATCATCGCCAATCTCTACATTAGGGCCAACATATGCCTGGGGATATATCTTGACGTTTTTGCCTATGCGGCATCCCGAGCCTACGTATGCAAATGCGCCCACATATATTCCTTCGGGGAGCTCTACGCCCTCTGCGACAAACGATGGCTGCTCAACGCCACAAGGCACGTGTGCTGTGGCACGGTTTACCATGTCGAGGAGCATAGCCACTGTGGCATAAGGGTTGTCGACACGTATCAATGTTGCTTTCACCGGATGCTCTGCCACGAAATCGCGGCTTACGAGCACTGCTGAAGATTGGGTATCGTAAATATAGTGAGTATATTTCGGATTGGCAAGAAAAGAGATACAGCCGGGACGGCCTTCTTCTATTTTGGCGAAATCCGAAACGGCGACATTTCCGTCGCCTTCGACTTCACCTCCTACGATTTCAGCTATTTGTTTTGCAAGAAATTCCATGATGCAAGTTCTGTGAATCAATATATGGGTCACAATTATTTTGCAAAGTTGGCAAAAAAAATCCATATTCGCGCAATATTTTTATGAAAAAGCGCGAATATGGCCACAAATAACTGTTTTTAGAACGAAAAGCCTGTTTGGCGGATGTCTATTCCGCCGGTTTTGTGCCACAAAGAGCAAGATACCGTCGAAGGTATCGGCCCGTATAGCTTTCGTCGCATGCCGCTATTTGCTCGGGGGTGCCTGTGGCTACAATCATTCCCCCGGCGTCGCCACCCTCGGGACCAATGTCGATTACATGGTCGGCACATTTTATTACATCCATATTATGCTCAATGATCACGACTGTATGGCCGTTGGAAATAAGACGGCCGAAAGAATCCATCAGCACGTTTATATCATGGAAATGGAGTCCGGAGGTGGGCTCGTCGAAGATAAACATGGTGGGCTGTGCCCTCTCCTGCGACAGGAACCCCGCGAGTTTCACGCGCTGATTCTCGCCCCCCGACAATGTTGACGATGACTGCCCGAGCTTGATATATCCCAAACCGACCTGCTGCAAAGGCAACAGGCGGCGGGCGACACGGCGAGCCGCGGCTTCCTCTCCTTCGGAGAAGAATTCAATGGCGCCGTCGACAGTCATGTCGAGCACATCGTATATGTTTTTTCCACGGTAGCGCACATCGAGCACATCGGGCTTGAACCGGCGCCCGTGGCATGCCTCACATTCTATTGTGATATCGGCCATGAATTGCATCTCGATTGTGATGGTGCCTTCTCCTTTACATTCCTCGCAACGCCCGCCTTCGGTGTTGAATGAAAAGAATGCCGGGGTGAATCCCATCTGCCGTGACGCCTGCTGGTCGGCAAAGAGCGCACGGATTTCGTCGTAAGCCTTGATGTATGTAGCCGGATTCGACCGCGATGATTTTCCTATCGGATTTTGGTCGATAAACTCCACCGCCTTAATCCGCTTCACGTCTCCGGAAAGAGCGCGGAAAGCTCCGGGAGCATCTCCGGCTCCGTCGATATGCCGCACAAGCGCCTTGTAGAGCACATCGCGCACGAGGGTCGACTTGCCCGAGCCGCTGACACCGGTTACCACGGTCATGACACCAAGCGGAAAACGCACGTCGATATTTTTCAGATTGTGCTCGCGCACGCCTTCGAGCGATATATACGAACTCCACTTGCGGCGTTTCGACGGCAGGCGTATGGCGAGTTGATGCCG
Organism: Muribaculaceae bacterium; assembly: GCA_009775125.1. GTDB lineage: Bacteria > Bacteroidota > Bacteroidia > Bacteroidales > Muribaculaceae > CAG-873. The sequence goes on from VSPD01000002.1 coordinate 123,639, forward strand.
AAGATATTTTAAGGTATATGATTTCTCGGCGACAGCGTCATCGTCGATTTTTCCTTGAAACACTATTTCGCCGCCAAGGCGTCCGGCATCGGGGCCGACGTCGATAATCATGTCGGCAGCCCGCATTATATCCTCATCATGCTCCACCACCACAACGGTGTTGCCAAGCTGCTGCAACGACCTAAGCACTGATATAAGCCTGTCGGTGTCGCGCTGATGAAGCCCAATGGAAGGCTCATCGAGCACATAAAGCGACCCCACAAGACTCGAGCCAAGCGATGTGGCGAGATTGATGCGCTGCGACTCGCCGCCCGAAAGACTGTTAGACATGCGGTCGAGAGTAAGGTAGCCCAAGCCAACGCGCACAAGGAAATCCAGCCGGCTGTTGATCTCGCTTAGCAAGCGCGATGCTATTTCCTTTTCTGCTCCTTCAAGCTCGAGCGACGCAAACCAGTCTCTTGCATCCAATACGGACATGGCGGTGACATCGCTTATCGACTTACCGGCAATACGGACGTATTCGGCTTCGGCGCGCAATCGGCGTCCATGACACGAAGGACACTCGCTTTTGCCACGAAAACGTGCGATAAATACGCGTATCTGCATTTTGGCCTGTTCTTTTTTCAGCTCCTCAAAGAAACCGTCGATGCCCGGCCACTCGCCCTCCCCTTTCCAAAGGAAGCTACGCTGCCGCTCGGTAAGGTCGGCATACGGCTTGTGAATCGGGAATGAATATTTCGATGCAATGCGGATAAAGCGTTGCTTCCAAAGACTCATTTTCGGTCCTCGCCAAGGCGCGACAGCATCATCGTAGACCGAAAGCGTGGGATTGGGCACTACCAGCGCTTCATCTATGCCCAACACCTTGCCGAAGCCTTCACATTCCGGACATGCGCCATACGGGTTGTTGAAGTTGAACAGCTGGTCGGTAGGTTCCATAAACGTTATGCCGTCGGCCTCGAAACGCGTGGAGAATCCCGCACGCGTCATGGAGCCGTCGCCGTTCCACACCAGCAGCACACATTCATCGTGCCCTTCAAAGAACGCCGTTTCGACAGATTCGGTCAAACGTGCCACCTCGTCGCGTTCATGGCTTACCGAGGTGCGGTCGACAAGTAGGTCGTATCCGCTCGCATCCGAAGGCGTTTTGTCCGAGGCCAGCATATCTTCTATGGATACAAATTCGCCATTATGGACCATACGGGTGTAGCCCTCCTTGGCATAAATGTCGAGCTGCTGGGCGAATGTACGTCCGGATGGCAACACGACAGGGGCAACTATGGCCATGCGTGTGCCGTCGGGATAAGCCAAGGCGGAATTCACCACGTCGTCGACAGTGTGCTTTTTCACCTCGACGCCGCTTACCGGCGATATCGTATGCCCAATTCTGGCAAAAAGAAGCCTTAGATAGTCGTAGATTTCGGTAGACGTGCCTACGGTAGAGCGCGGATTGCGGGTATTTACTTTCTGCTCTATCGCAATGGCCGGGGGCAGCCCTTTTATCCAGTCACATTCAGGTTTGTTGAGACGGCCAAGGAATTGACGGGCATATGCCGACAGGCTTTCGACATATCGCCGTTGGCCCTCGGCATAAAGCGTGTCGAAAGCCAGCGACGACTTGCCGGAACCCGACAAGCCGGTGATTACGATGAAGCGGTTGCGAGGAAGCTCAACATCGATATTTTTCAAGTTGTTGACCCTCGCGCCCTTTATCACTATATTATCTGCCATATGAACGTATCTTGTAAAATATAATACGGACGCACGAGCCGTGCGCCCCTACAAAACAGCGGCATACGCGGCCTATTTATGGAACAGACGGGCCATGGAACGCTTGTCTTCGCGTTCTTTTATCGCCTGCCGCTTGTCGTAGTCTTTTTTACCTTTTCCGATGCCGATTACAATCTTTGCAAGTCCGCGTTCGTTTATGAAGACTCTTAGAGGTACAATTGTAAAGCCCGACACAGAACTCATTTTGTCGATTTTCACAATTTCTTTGCGGTTGAGCAGGAGTTTGCGGTCGCGTCTGGCGGCATGGTTGTTATATGAGCCGTAGAAATACTCCGCGATATACATATTCTTTACCCAAACCTCGCCGTTGGCGACATAACAGAACGAATCGACAAGACTCGCCTTGCCTTGGCGTATGGATTTAATTTCCGTACCGGTAAGTACCAAACCCGCGGTGAAGGTCTCTATAATCTCATAATCGAACTTCGCCCTTCTGTTTTTTATGTTTATATCTTTTGCATCCATTTCTTTAAAATGTTTTTGATTAAAAAATTGTTCCCGTATGAATCATTTTATAAAAAGCAGCCGAAAAGCTCTTGAATCAATATCGGCGGAAGAATCAATCCGAAGATACCCAACATTACGAAATGCCAGTTTTTGTCTTTTGACACGCCGAGATAGGCATCCGCTTTCCAGAAAATGAGAGCGACAAGCACGGGGGTAATATAATACAGGGCCAATCTTTCGGGAAGAAGATTGAACACCATCATTATAATCGCAAGAATACTGAGCGTATATGAAATAACGGCCTCAGATTTCACCACGCTAAACTCGGTAGCGAGCATATCAGGCAAAAAGGCGACAAAAACCTCTCTTGCAATAAAATAAGTTACGAACAACGAGGCAAATACGCCAACCGACTTAATCAACGCCAACGCGAAACTTGCATTATCGACATGAAACAATTCGGCAAAAACGGTAATGGCCGTCAAGCCGAACAGGCCGAAAAGATATTGACGCAAAGGCATGGCGCGGTCGACAGCGGAGCCTGACACATCTTCCCAACCGCTTCCCGGGGAGAGTATTAACTGTATTATATTTGTAATGTAAACGAGTACTTTCATTTCAGGAGAAATTGGATACAAAGGTACTAATTTATAGCATAAATGACAAAAAAATATTCTCCGTAGATTGAAAATCCAATTTAAAGTGTTAATTTTGCGGTCGCTAAAACAAATTATTTGAATATGCTCAAGAAAATACTTGCAATAACGGGCAAACCCGGTCTTTTCCGTCTCATAAGCAACGGAAAAAATATGCTTATCATCGAATCGCTTGTCACCGGCAAACGTCAACCTGCATACGCCCGCGATAAAGTAATGTCGCTCGGCGACATCTCGATCTACACCACCGAAGGCGATGTACCCCTGCCCGAAGTGCTTGAATCAGTATCGAAAAAAGCAGAAGGCAAGCCTGTCGACATAAAAGCGTTTCCTTACGACGAAGACATCCGCGCCTATTTTGAAGAAATCCTTCCGGCTTTCGACAAAGAACGCGTGTACACCTCCGACATAAAGAAACTTCTTTCCTGGTATAACATTCTCATCGGCGCCGGAATAACCGAATTCGTCGCTCCTGCCGAAGAAAACGGCACCGAAGAAACAGCAGAATAAGACATATCTGCACGCATAAATCCACAAAGGCGCCAATATCCACCCGGAAGTTGGCGCTTTTGCTGCATATCAAGCGGAAAGAGTATATGTGTACCTGCGGGTCCATCCTTGCGAGAAATTGCGGATATTCACCTCAATAAATCGCACCAACGGATTGCAAATTGATTGCTCGATACGGCTGTTTATTTCACGAAGCGATTCTATCCCCTGCAATCTAAGATGCACAAGTTCTTTGCCAAGTAGAGTGACACGGGCAAAAATTACATCTTCTTTTCCTATTTTCTTTGTTGCGGTCATAATATTGAGTATTTGATTGTTACGATACAAAAATACAACCGCAGTCGGGCAATATTGTCGCCCATGCTTATTAAGCAGTGTTATAATAAGCGATTTCACACCGATTTTCACACTTTCTTGTATATAAAAGGCTATATTTACGCGCTAAAAGTCCTACCATGAGAAAAACTATTATCTTTACGCTTTTGTCTTCCGCGCTTATATCCATGTGCGGATGCAGGCAAAGGGCAACGGAAAATACCGCCGAGTACGTAATGCTTTCCAACCCGCTGCCCGTCAAGTTTGGCGACCCGTTCATACTTCCGGCATCGGACGGGAAATTTTATCTTTACGGCACGTCTCTTTCCGATGGTTTCGAAACATATGTGTCGGACAATCTTGTCGAATGGGAAAAATGCGGACAAGTCTACAAAGGCGGAGCCGACGGGCAGTGGAACAAAGATTGCTTCTGGGCGCCGGAAGTATATGAACGCGACGGAAAATATTACATGTTTTACAGTGCAAACAGCCGCAACAATCCCAACCATGAGGATGAGAATTTCATGATAGGCGTGGCTGTGGCCGATAAACCCGACGGACCGTTTACCGACCTTTTCAACAGGCCGCTATTTGAAGCCCCGTATCCTGTGATTGACGCAAATGTGCTCTTTGATGATTCGGGAAAGAAGTACATTTATTTCTCCAGATGCTGCTATAAGCATCCGGTGGAAAGCGAGATAGCCGACAAGGCCCGCGCGGAAGGCTTCTGCAATGAGGTGGAAGAAAGCTGGGTATATGGCGCGGAATTAAAAGATGATTTCTCGGGATTGGCTTCCGAACCGATTCTTCTGCTTTCTCCTCCTGCAAAACTTGACGACAGGCAGGCTGAATGGGAAAGCCGTTCGGTAACGTCGCGGGAGATAAACCGGCGTTGGACCGAAGGTTCATACATATTCAAACGTGGCGATACCTATTATATCATGTACTCGGGCAACTATTACGGCGGAGGCAACTATGCCGTAGGCTATGCCACGGCAAAAAGTCCGCTTGGCCCATTCACGAAAGCCGACAACAACCCGATATTGCAGGAAAACGTGTCAACGGGTGGCCCGGTGCTTGGCACCGGCCACAACATGGTGTTTACGAATCCTGCCGACAGCATGCTTTACACGGTGTATCACGGACGCATGTCGGACAATCCCGACGAGAGAGTTGTCTTCATCGACAAGGTGAATGTGGATACAATCGCACAACGGCTTTCTATAAGCGGCCCGACCACCGCCCCGCAAGCCATAGCCGTAAAATAGGCAGACCGTCGGTCATCTGCCGCTTTTGCCCTTGCGAGAAAGCCATTTTCGCACGGGTGCGTCATAGTATTTCAGCAACAGCCATGCCAACAGGATATTGCCGGCGACAATGGCTGCCGCCACCGGCCATGCTTCGCCCCATGTAAGGTTGTTGGCCCATACCCAAGCATAAAAAAGATATAGCGAGGGATAATGCACGGCATAAAGCGGATAGGATATATCGCCGGAGAAGTTGCAGGCAAAGGTTGTAACGCCGTCGGTCGTTCTTCCGGATGCGGCAATCCATACGAGCAAAAGGAAGACGAAGACCACGCATATTGTCTCGTATATGCCATTGAGCCACGGACAGCCGCCATAGTCGACATAAGGCATCGACAATAAAATCACTATCACGGCGGCACACCACCAGAAGGCTCCTCTCACTTCAAGCCGTGGCAGCCTGTTAAATATCCGAGCCATAAGGAAACCGGCCGAAAAACAAAACAACATACAGATCGCGCCTCCCCACGGGATTGCGCCCGACAACGACCACCCTACTCCGAGATGATAATATCCCGTCGCATTTCCAACAGCGAAAGCTCCCACGCCCACGGCGGCCACGGCTGTGAAACATGCGAGAGCCCGGGTCGAAAGCCTGCGTATCACCAGGCAATAGGCAAGCGAGCCGAGATATTCGAAAAATAACGACCACAGCGGCCCGTTGACCGGGAACATCTCCGCATTGCCACGAATCTCGAGCGGAGAGCCTGCCCATGCCGGTATCATAAAGAATGTGGAAATACCTGCCAGAACGACCCAAATCGGGGATATGTGCTCGCCGCTCCATGTTACCGAGCCTTGCATGAAATATGCCGCCACGCCCAAAACAACACCGGCTGCAACCATTGGCTGCAAACGGATTATACGTCTGCGCAGAAATACGCGGGATGTCATGCCTGTCCATCGGTCGTCGTAGGAGTAGCCGAGAACAAAACCGGAAAGTATAAAGAAAAACTGAACGGCGAGGTAGCCGTGGTTTGCAAGCCACAAATCGGCGGGAGATGTGCAGAAACCTTCTCCCAAATGATAAATCACCACCATAATGGCAGCCACGCCTCTAAGTCCGTCGATGAGGTGATAATGCGGCTTGGAATGAGGCAACGGGTCGTTCATATGATGTTTTGCAAAGGAATACCAACAAAGTAAAGGAGAGCCGCCTTCGTCGTGAAGACGGCTCTCCGGATCGATTATTTAGTGTTAGAAGAACTCTTATTCAACGGAATTCTTGTCGGTGCCGGCAATGGCTTTCCAGCAGAGGACGGCGACAGCGGCGCCTACGAGCGGGCCAACTACCATGATCCAGAAATCGCCCCATGCGTTAGGGGAGAACACAGCCGGGCCAAACGAACGAGCCGGGTTTACCGAGCAATTATCCACAGGTATGCCAACGATATTTACAAGGCCGAGGGCGATACCGATTGCGAGACCGGCAAATTTGCCGGCGCCTTTCTTTGCGTCGGTGGCGGCAAGAATCACGAATACGAAGAAGAATGTGAGCAGGCCTTCGGTGAGAAGAGCCATGCCGGATGTGGCGCCGGGTTGAAGCACGTTGGCAGCGATAGCGTTGTCGCTGGCCGCTGTGATGCCTCCGTAAGTGAAACCTGCGCCCATTTCAGACAGAGCGTAAAGGAACGCCGCACCGATAGTGGCACCGATAAGTTGCGCAACGACATAGCCGATGAATTCACCGGTTTTCATTCGTCCTGCAATCCACATGCCGAAAGATACGGCGGGATTTACATGGCATCCTGAGATGTTGCCAATTGCATAGCAAAGGCAAATAAGAACAAGGCCGAAACAGATACCGATGCCAAGAACATCGATTGTGGGGCCTGCAAGTACGGCGCTGCCGCATGCAAGAAGCACGAGGAACATAGTGCCTACGCCTTCTGCGATCAATTTTTTCATAATTATTGTTTTATTTGGTTAAAATGAGGATGCCAGGTAAATTTTATAATAAGTTAACAAACTTATTCCTCATCCGGTTCTTCGCGCATGTTGTGGAAAACGTTTTGCACGTCTTCGTCTTCCTCAATTTTTTCAAGGAGCTTGTTCACGCTTTCGCGTTCTTCGGGAGTAACGTCCTTGAGATCGTTGGGGATGCGTTCGAATTCGGAAGAAATGATTTCGAAACCGTTATCTTCAAGGTACTTCTGGATATTTGCATATTCTTCGAAAGCACCGTAGAGAATGATTTCGTCTTCATCATGTTCGAGTTCATCGACACCGTAATCGATGAGTTCGAGTTCGAGGTCTTCGAGGCTTACACCATCCTTGGGTTTGATTTTGAATACAGACTTGTGCTCGAAAAGGAAAGTGAGCGAGCCTTGTGTTCCGAGCGAGCCGCCGTGCTTGTTGAAATACGAACGGATATTGGCCACGGTACGGGTGTTGTTGTCGGTTGCGGCTTCCACGAAGATTGCAATGCCGTGAGGGCCGTATCCTTCATAGGTGATTTCCTTGAAGTCGCCCGCATCTTTGTCGGTAGCCTTCTTGATAGCGCGTTCGACCGTATCCTTAGGCATATTGGCTGCTTTGGCGTTTTGCATCAACGCACGGAGACGCGGGTTGGTCGAAGGATCGGGACCGCCGGCTTTTGCCGCGATGGTTATTTCCTTTCCGATACGAGTGAATGTACGGGACATGTTGCCCCAACGTTTTAGCTTGCGTGCTTTGCGATATTCAAAAGCTCTTCCCATATATAGAGATTGGTTTTGGTTGTATGTTATGTTTTACTTGTTTGCTACATTAGCGCAACTCGGCCGAGAGTTGCTTTTTGAGATTGTCGATGATACGCGACATAACCTGGTCGATGTATTTGTCTTGCAGAGTTTTTTCATCGTCTTGCAGGGCAATGGATATGGCGTAAGACTTTTTGCCTTCGGGGAGATTCTTGCCTTCGTACACGTCGAAGAGCTCGACCGAACGCAACAACCTCTTTTCGGATTTACGGACCACCTGTTCGATCTGCTCCATCGTTACGGAAGAGTCGATGAGCAGGGCGAGGTCGCGCTTCACAGGCTGTGTCTTGGGAAGCGGAGCATATGTTACATTACGGCCTAATGCAAGACTCATGATTGCATTCCAGTTGAGCTCGGCGAAATATACCTCAGCTTTTACATCGGCAGATTTTGCAACGGCCTTGCTCACAATACCCATCTCGCCAATGAACTTGCCGGAGCGGGTCGTGATGGCAAGCGATGAGGCGAACAGGTCGGACGAGCCTTTTTTCAGTTCTATCTCGCGCTCGCTGATGCCAAGACGGGCAAACACATTGGCAACCACCGCCTTAATATCGAAAAATGTGGATGTGCAGCACTGACGAGCCCAGTTGGCGGGACGCATGTCGCCGGTGAGCCAAATGCCAAGGTGCATATCTTCGGAGAAGGGAGCAAGGGGACGGTCGGCTGATATTTGCGCCTCGGGATTGCGGAAATAGACATTTCCGAACTCATAGAACATCAAATCGGGCGACTTGCGGTTGATATTATGCGCCATAGATTCAAGGCCTCCGAATATAAGCGACTGACGCATCACATTGAGGTCCTGGCTGAGCGGATTCAACAATTTGACGCAATGTGCGGCAGGGAGAGATTCCAAGTTGGCATAATACCGTTCGGCAGTGAGCGAGTTGTTGAGAATTTCGTTAAATCCGAGTCCGGTGAGCTGTTGGCAAATGAGCCGGCGGAAATCGTCGGAAGCATCAACCGGGGTCTTGAACGAGAGCGACGCGTGAAGCGACGAAGGCATCTCCACATTATTATATCCGTAGATACGAAGAATATCTTCGATTACATCGCACGGGCGTTGTACGTCGACACGGTAGGTAGGCACTTTAAGCGAAAGCACACCGTCCTTTTTACCGGCGATTTCTATTTCCAGGGATTTGAGTATCGAGTCAACGGTATCCTCGGGTATTTCTTTGCCGACAAGGCCATTGATTTGAGCATAGGAAAGCTCTACGTCGAAAGGCGGGAATTCGCGGGATTTCACGTCGAATACCGGGCCGACAATCTCGCCTCCGGCCACTTCCTTGACAAGCAGGGCCGCGAGTTTGAGAACATACATCGTGCCGTTGGGGTCGACGCCACGTTCATAACGGAATGAAGCATCGGTGTTCAAGCCATGACGACGGGCGGTCTTGCGCACGCGTGTGGGATTGAAATATGCGCTTTCGAAGAATATGTCGGTGGCGCTTTCAGTCACGCCTGAATCGAGGCCGCCAAACACGCCGGCTATGCACATCGGCGTCTCGGCATTGCAAATCATCAGGTCCGCCTCGTCGAGGGTGCGTTCCACTCCGTCGAGAGTAGTGAATTTTGTGCCTGACGGGCATGTGCGCACTGTTATTTTCTCGCCTTTAATTTTCGATACGTCGAAACAGTGAAGTGGCTGGCAGAAAGAATGAAGCAGGAAGTTGGTTATGTCGACAATATTGTTGATCGGGTGCAATCCAATTGCGCGAAGCGAGTCGGCAAGCCAGTCGGGCGACGGGCCAACTTTCACGCCACGGATTGTCAAGCCGCAATATCGGGGACAGCCCTCAGTGTCGTCCACTTCTACGATTACTCCACGGTCGTCGGGACGGTCAACGGCAAAGGCCTCGACCGACGGGCGATGCAGCCCGGCGTGCTCTGCATGGCAGTCGAGCCAGGCTGCGAGATCGCGTGCCACGCCATAATGAGAGGCTGCGTCAACACGGTTGGGAGTAAGGTCCACTTCGAGGACATAATCGTCCTTGATATTGAAATATTCGGCTGCGGGAGTGCCGGGCGCAACTTCGCCGTCGATTACAATAATGCCATCGTGACTCGTGCCAACGCCTATTTCGTTTTCGGCGCAAATCATGCCGAAAGACTCCACACCACGTATTTTGGATTTCTTGATGGTGAATTCCTTCTCATCGTCGTAGAGCTTTGCTCCAACAGTCGCCACCACCACAGTTTGTCCGGCAGCTACATTGGGCGCGCCACATACAATTTGTGTCGGCTTTCCATCGCCAAGGTCGCAGGTTGTGATATGCAAATGGTCGCTGTCGGGATGCTCTACACAGGTAAGCACTTTACCTATGACAAGACCTCGCAGGCCGCCCTTTATTGTTTCGACGCGCTCGACAGATCCTGTTTCGAGGCCAATCGAGGTGAGCGCGGCCGCTACTTCTTCCGGGCTAAGGGTGAAATCGAGATAGCGTTTCAGCCAGTTATATGATATATTCATCAGTTATTGCAAATAATAGTTAAGGTGCACTTAGAATTCAGCGTTTTTGGGTGTACGCGGGAAGGGAATCACGTCGCGGATATTGGTCATTCCGGTCACGAACAGCACAAGGCGTTCAAATCCGAGACCAAATCCGGAGTGAGGCACCGATCCGAAACGGCGAGTGTCGAGGTACCACCACATATCCTTCATCGGGATGTTGAGTTCCTCAATGCGTTTGTTGAGCTTGTCGAAATCGGCTTCACGCTCGGAACCGCCGATTATTTCGCCAATTTTCGGGAAAAGGACATCCATGGCGCGCACAGTCTTGCCATCCTCGTTCTGCTTCATATAGAAAGCCTTGATTTCCTTGGGATAGTCTGTAAGGATAACCGGTTTCTTGAAGTGCTCTTCCACCAGGAATCGTTCGTGCTCGCTTTGGAGGTCGGCGCCCCAATATACGGGGAATTCGAATTTATGTCCGGATTCTTCGAGGATTTTCACGCCCTCTGTATATGTAAGGCGCACGAAATCGCTGTTCACGACAAAACGCAGACGGTTTTCAAGGTCCTCGTCATACATTTTAGCAAGGAAGGCGATGTCGTCCTTGCAATGGTCGAGGGCATAGGAGATACAGTATTTGATGAACTCCTCGGCAAGCGCCATATTGTCGTTGATGTCGTAAAACGCCATTTCCGGCTCAATCATCCAGAATTCGGAAAGGTGACGAGGAGTGTTTGAGTTCTCAGCGCGGAAAGTGGGGCCGAAGGTGTAAATCTCGCCGAGGGCCGTGGCTCCGAGCTCACCTTCAAGCTGGCCTGATACGGTGAGGGCGGTGGGCTTGCCGAAGAAATCCTGGGAATAATCGACCTGGCCGTCTTCCGTCTTGGGAAGATTGTTCAAGGGCAAAGTTGTAACCTGGAACATTGCGCCGGCTCCCTCACAGTCGCTGGCAGTGATAAGGGGGGTGTGAAGATAGAAGAAACCTTTCTCGTTGAAGAATTTATGTATTGCGAAGGCCAAGGCAGAACGCACACGCAGAACCGCCCCGAATGTGTTGGTGCGGGGACGCAAGTGTGCTTTCTCTCGGAGGAATTCAAGAGTATGTCCTTTTTTCTGCAATGGATATGTGAGAGGATCGGCTGTGCCATACACCTCAAATTCAGCGGCTTGCACTTCGCAAACCTGCCCTTTGCCCATTGACTCGACGAGAGAGCCGGTGACACGGATTGAGGCGCCGGTGGTGATCTGTTTCATTTCATCATCGGTAAACTTCGACATATCGAACACAATCTGAAGATTGTTGATTGACGAGCCGTCGTTGAGCGCCACAAATTGCACTTGCTTGTTACCGCGACGGGTGCGAACCCATCCTTTCACCTCGACGTTTTTGCCAATGTGTTTTTGCGGATCGGCAAAAATCCGGGCTATTTTCACATGTTGCATTGTTATGTATGGTTTATTAGGCAAGGTTGGGGTGTTTTGAGCATCCTTTTTCCAATACCTTTATGATTGATTATATTTTTTCGAATGGATTTGGCGATAAAACTGAAATTTGCCGGAACAAGCGTTTTTACACGTTTGTTCCGACAATTATTTTTTCAATTATTCAAAACTGCCCATTTTCAAGAAGTTAACCTCTTCCTGTGTGAGGTAACGCCAACGGCCGCGGGGCAAATTGTTTTTCGTAAGGCCGGCGAAATATACACGGTCGAGTTTCGTGACATGGTAGCCGAGTGATTCGAATATGCGGCGGACAATGCGGTTGCGGCCGGAGTGTATTTCGATGCCGGCCTGATTGCGGTCGGTTTCCGTGGCATACGATATTGCGTCGGCATGTATTTCGCCGTCTTCAAGCTCGATGCCGTCGGCGATGCGCTGCATATC
>VSPD01000020.1 GCA_009775125.1 Muribaculaceae bacterium
GCGGATTCCTTATAATTTTTTTAATCGGAATAAAAAAATGCTAAAATCGCTTGGATTTTAGCATAGAATACGCTTTCATTATGTCATGACATCCCACGCAACGGCTTCTCTTCCGAAGCACCCACGGCGCAGGGTCAGCGCAAAGATATGTATTTTAATCTGAACAAACAAATATTTGAAGAAAAAAAACGGAATTTGCGTATAATAGGCAAATTCCGTTTTATGATATGATTCCGCGATTTCCGTCGACGCCGCAAAAAAAATCAGTTTTCGAGGGGGATGATGTCGGAGATGCGGAGGAGGCCGTCGGCATCAACGGCTTTGACGCAAATCATCGTGGGTTCGCTCGTTTCGTCCCATTTGTATGTCACGAAGTAGCAGTTCTCTTCGACGGGCGTCACTTTCAGCGATTCCATGCCATGGGCGCATACGTCCTGGGCGTTGATTACGGCGTCGAAATCGTGCTGCTCCATGTATTCATGAAGCCGGGCAATCGCCTCGGGCGTCATGTGCTTTTGCAGCAGCGCCCGTTTGCTGCCGGATTGTTTTCCACGTTCTGCATATAGGCGACATAGAAAGCCTTAATCTGACTTTCCGTCGACGCAGGCGCGTTATCGCCCGCCCACGATGCAACGACGGCGACAACGAGCATTATCAAAGAAATGCAATGTTTCATAGTTTCCAATAATTCGTTTTTTTTAATACCGCAAAAATACAATTTTTTTTGATAAATAAATTTTTCGTGAAATAATTGTGAAATAATTATTGGAGCCGGACGCACGAGCCGTGCGTCCCTACACTCTATGCGTTAATTGCAATCCGCGAAAAAAAGGATTTGCGGGGTGCGCAAATCCTTTCTGGTGATTGTATATAAGGGGGAATTACTGGCGGCCTTCGGTGGCTACGTCGCGGGAGATTTTGGCAACGAGGCCTTGGAGCACTTTGCCGGGACCGATTTCGATGAAACGGTCGGCGCCGTCGGCAATCATGTTGCGCACGGTCTGTGTCCAGCGCACGGGGGCGGTGAGCTGTGCCACGAGGTTGGCTTTGATTTCGGCGGGGTCGGTATGGGGAAGGGCGTCGACATTTTGGTAGACGGGGCATACCGGGGTGTGGAATTCGGTGGCTTCGATGGCGGCGGCGAGTTCGGCGCGGGCAGGCTCCATGCAGGGCGAGTGGAAAGCACCGCCTACTTTGAGTTTGAGCGCGCGTTTGGCACCGGCTTCGAGAGCGGCGGCGCAGGCTGCGTCGATGGCTTCGATTTCACCGGAGATAACGAGCTGGCCGGGGCAGTTGTAGTTGGCACATACAACGATGCCGGGCACGGCGGCGCAGATTTCTTCCACTTTTTCGTCGGGGAGGGCGAGCACGGCGGCCATTGTGGAGGGCTTGAGCTCGCAGGCTTTCTGCATGGCCATGGCGCGGGCGGAAACGAGACGGAGGCCGTCTTCGAAGTCGAGGGCGCCGGCTGTGACGAGAGCCGAGAATTCACCGAGCGAGTGACCGGCTGTCATGTCGGGACGAAATTCGTCGCCGAGGGTACGGGCGAGAATAACGGAGTGGAGGAAGATGGCGGGTTGGGTCACGCGGGTCTGGCGAAGGTCCTCGTCGGTGCCTTCAAACATCATGTCGGTGATGCGGAAACCGAGGATTTCGTTGGCGCGTTCGAACATGGCGCGGGCCTCGGCATTGTTGTCGTAAAGATCCTTGCCCATGCCCACAAACTGGGCGCCTTGTCCGGGAAATACGTAAGCGTTCATTTTATTTATAATTTTGCTTTTAAATGTCAAAAATATCTAAAAGTGATGAAAATCGGATGCAAAGTTACAAATTTTCCCCGAAATAACGTAACTTTACGGTCACAAAGTTTATTACGTCCTCATTAACCAATCATTTCTCTTACATTTCTTTATGGAAACGATTCTTATATCTTCTTTTATAGGCGGCCTCCGTGGCTGGGAATTCATTGTAATTGCCCTGGTCGTGCTCCTGCTTTTCGGCGCAAAGCGTATTCCTTCGATGATGCGCAACATCGGCAAGGGCATACACAGCTTCAAGCAAGGCATCGAGGACGCCAAGGAGGAAATCAACCGTGAGGTGCAGCGTGCCGACAAAGGCTCTGCCTCTGAAAAGGCTCCCGCTGAAAAAATAGAAGAAGCACGCTGATGGCATCTGCTGCGGACCAGGAGATGAGTTTCTGGGCTCATCTCGATGCGTTGCGCTCGGTGATTATGAAAATCGCCGGGCTGTTGCTTGTGCTGGCAATGGCTTTTTTCTCGGTGATGCCCTGGGTGTTCGACCATATCATTTGCGCCCCATGCTCGGGCGATTTCATTCTTTATCGCCTTTTTGCCGGCCTCGAAGGCGACGGCTCGCTGCTGCCCGACCTTGGCGACCCGTCGTTCCATATCGAGCTGATAAACATCGAGCTTGCGTCGCAATTTATGATTCACATGTCGTCGTCGCTGTGGGCGGCGTTTATCGTGGGGTTCCCGATTGTCGTGTACCTGCTTTGGCAGTTTGTGGCTCCCGGGCTATATGAGAAGGAGAAACGCGGAGCGCGCATCGCCTTTCTTTTCGGCAACTTGATGTTCTACCTCGGCATGGCCGTGGGCTATTTCCTTGTGTTTCCGCTGGCCGTGCGGTTTCTTGCCGACTATCAGCTGAGCACGGCTATCGTGCAGACCGTATCGCTCACATCGTATATGGATGCGTTCTACACCCTGGTGCTTTCGATGGGCATCGTGTTCGAGCTTCCTCTTGTGGCATGGCTGCTCGGCAAAATCGGAATTCTTCACCGCGATTTCTTCACCACCTACCGTCGCCACGCCATTGTGGCCCTTCTCATCGTGGCCGCCGTGATCACTCCCACGGGCGACGTGATGACCCTCGCAATCGTGTTCTTCCCCATCTACACCCTCTGGGAAGCGTCGGCCCTGCTGGTGCCGAAGGGGGGCGACGACGAATTACGAATGACCAATGATGAATGATTAATTAAGAATGACTAATGGCTCCTCGTGCCCCGCGTTTCAACGCGGCGGTCATTCCCAACTTCACAACTCCCAAACTCCCATGAAACTGCGCCGACCCGGACTGCTCGTAAAAATACTCATCGCCATGGCCCTTGGCATCGGGGCCGGACATGTCTTCCCCGACATGCTCGCCCGCTGCTTCATAACCTTCAACGGCGTTTTCTCTGAATTTCTCGGCTTCATCATCCCCTTGCTCATCGTGGGGTTTGTGGCTCCGGCAATCGCCGACATAGGACGCCGCGCCGGAAAGATGCTGCTCTTCACGGCCGCCATCGCCTACGGGTTCACTATCATGGCCGGCCTCATCAGCTACCTCACGGGAGCCTCGCTGTTTCCCTCGCTCATATCGGTCGACCGCTACTTGCAGGCCGAGGCTTCGACAGTGAACCTCGCGCCATTCTTCGAGATGGACATAACGCCGATGATGACCGTAATGACCGCTCTTGTCCTCGCCTTCGTGCTCGGACTGGGCACCGCCATGACCGGCGGCGAGTCGCTGCGCCGCGGCCTCGACAATTTCCGCGACGTGATTTCGTGGACCATCAACCGCGCCATCATCCCCCTCCTCCCGCTCTACATCTTCGGCATATTCCTTAACATGACCGTAAGCGGCCAGGTGGGCCCCATCTTGCTCACCTTTATAAAGATAATAGCCGTGATTTTCGTGCTCCACGTCGGCATCCTCGTGCTCCAGTACTGCATCGCGGCCTGTTTCTCGGGCAAAAACCCTTTCCGGGCCATTGTCACGATGCTCCCGGCCTATTTCACGGCCCTTGGCACCCAATCGTCGGCCGCCACGATACCCGTGACGCTCAAACGCACCATCGCCCTCGGCGTCGACAAGGACGTGGCCGGTTTCACCGTGCCGCTCTGCGCCACCATACACATGTCGGGCTCCACGCTCAAAATCGTGGCCTGCGCCCTGGCCCTGATGATAACGCGCGGCATGGGCTACGATTTCTCGATGTTTGCCGGCTTCATCTCCATGCTCGGCATCACCATCATAGCCGCCCCTGGTGTGCCCGGCGGCGCAATCATGGCCTCGCTGGGGCTGCTGTCGTCGATGCTCGGCTTCTCCGAGGCCGACAACGCCCTTATGATAGCCCTCTACATAGCCATGGACTCGTTTGGCACAGCCTGCAACGTCACCGGCGACGGCGCAATCGCCCAGATTGTCGACCGATTCTTCGGCAAAAAAACAAAAACCACCATTAAATAATAAATTATGAGAATTCGACTACTTGTTTCCGCAGCCGCCGCGATGTCGGCTCTGGCGGTATTTTCGCAAGACGCCGGAAAAATGATCTATGTTTCCGTTTACAGCACCAACGAATGGAAAGAATGGGGCGACACCTATTCCGAAACCGGCATATACAGCTTCCCCCTCGACTCTTACAGCCGCACGCTTGTAAAAGAGGACGTCGACCTCGACGCCTCGGGCGGCGGCACCATGACCGAAGATTTCTATTTCTGCACCAAGGAGATGAACTACGGCGCATGGGCCGACATAACGCACTTCACGTTCAAGCCCGACACATGGGAATACAACTCCCAACTGTTCGGCGCCACCAAGGGCGTGGCCACCGACCTTGCCTACGACCACACCACGGCAAAAATCTTCGGTTGCTTCTCCACCGACCCCGACCTTGACGAGCCTGCCGGAGGCTTCGTGTTCGGCACAATAGACGAAGGCACGGGCAACCGATACGCAATCAAGGCCATCGACACTCCCTGGATTGCCCTCGGATGCGACCGCTCGGGCCAGCTCTATGCCGTGGATATGGCCGGCAACTTCCTCAAAGTAGACAAAATCAACGGCTCCACCGAGACTCTCGCCAACCTTGGCGTCACAGCCTCGCGGCGCTCCACCGGCGCCGTCGACACGGCCACCGGCACATTCTACGTTGTCGTGACCAACGAGGACAATTCCACTGTCGACCAGCTCGGTTACAGCCTCACCGAATCGAAACTTTACGCCATCGACCTCGCCACGTCCACATCTAAAATGGTGTATGAGTTTGCCGACGGCGAAGCCATGGGCGGCATGTACATCCCCGGCCCGCTCGCCGACGACAACGCCCCCGCAGCCGCCACAGATCTTACGCCGACATTCGCTCCCGGCGCCCTCAACGGCACACTGTCGTTTACCATGCCCGACAAAACTTTTGGCGGAGCCGCTCTCTCAGGCGACATCGAATATCTCATACGCGCCAACGGCTCCCTGTTTGCCAAAGGCTCGGCAGCTGCCGGAGCTGACGTAAACGCCGCGGGCAAAGTCGACAGCGACGGCGAATATGAATTTGTGCTCGAACTCACCAATGCCGCAGGCCGCGCCCCCAAGACAAAACTCGCCATGTGGGTGGGCCACGACACACCCGTGAAAATTGCATCGGCATCGCTCACCTATGCCGACGGCATGTTCCGCATCACATGGGCACACCCCTCCGCTACCGAGCACGGCGGATACATGGACCCCGCCCTCCTCTCCTACGACGTGACCCGCCTGCCCGACAACGTGAAGACCCACTCCGGCATCAACGACACCGACATAACCGACCCCGTCGAGATGCCCGCATCCATGATTGGCTACTCCTACCGCATCGACATGTCGTACCGCGGCAAGCCCGTGTCGTCGTTCACCACCGACACCTACAACCTTGGCACTGTCGCGCTCCCCTACACTCTCGATTTTGAGGACGACAACTCTTTTGACCAGCTCACCGTAATCGACGTAAACGGCGACCGCAACGAGTGGTACCGCGAATACGCCTGGTATATCGAAGCCCACGACCTCGAATGTGCAGCCGCTGTCTACCCCTACTCCTCGACCAAGCAAGCCGACGACTGGATGATACTCCCGGCCATCGCCTTCGAGGCCGGCACAACATACACTGTCGAATTCCAGGTATCGACCATGTCCGATTCCTACGCCGAGCGTCTCGCCGTGTACTTCGGCACCGCCCCCAAGCCCGAGGCCATGACCGGCACCCTCCTCGCCGCCAAAAATTATGCCATATACGATCCCGTCGATGAGAAACTCACGTTCTCGCCCGCGGCTTCCGGCCAATACTATATCGGCTTCCACGCCTGCTCCGACCCCGACCGCGCAGGCCTCGGCATCCGCAACATAAAAATCGACCGCGACGCCAATTCCGGCATCGGCGACATCGAAGCCGCCGACCCCGACGCCAAGGTGATTGAAGTCTACAATCTCCAAGGCGTGAAAGTGGACCTCGACGCCCGCGCAGGCATCTATATCGAGCGTCGCGCCGACGGCTCCACAGTGAAAGTACGCCGCAATTGACCCCCTGAAAAATAATCCCGTATTTTGGCGCAATTAATGAATTTTTTCATTAATTTTGCGCCAAATATTTTTACCATGGTACGCGAATATGACTATCTTGTTGTCGGCTCAGGCATAGCCGGCATGAGCTTCGCCCTGAAAGTGGCCGGTTCCGGCCGGGTGGCACTCATATGCAAAACCACTCTCGACGAAGCCAACACTGCCCTCGCTCAGGGCGGCGTAGCCTCGGTTACAGACCGCGAGGTCGACGACTTCGACAAACACATCACCGACACGATGATTGCCGGCGACCAACTCTCCGACCCCGATGCCGTGCGCAAGGTCGTGACCGGCGCTCCCGACGGAATCAACTTCCTCATCGACAACGGCGTCGACTTCGACAAAAAAGACGACGGCTCGTTCGACCTCCACCGCGAGGGAGGCCACTCCGAATTCCGCATCCTCCACCATGCCGACAACACCGGCTTCGAAATACAGCAAAGCCTTATCGAGCAGGTGCGCGCAAATCCCGACATCGACATCTTCGAAAACCATTTCGCTATCGAAATCATAACCCAGCACCACCTCGGCCGCATAGTGACTCGACGCACCAAGGACATCGACTGCTACGGAGCCTATGTGCTCGACTGCACCACCGGCGAAGTCGACACCTTCCTCTCGCGCGTAACCGTGATGGCCACCGGCGGATGCGGCGCCGTGTATCTCACCACCACCAACCCCCTCGTGGCCACGGGCGACGGCATAGCCATGGTATATCGCGCCAAAGGCACCGTGCAGGACATGGAATTCATCCAGTTCCACCCCACCGCCCTTTTCCACCCCGGCGACCGCCCCTCGTTCCTCATCACCGAGGCCATGCGCGGCTACGGAGCCGTGCTCCGCAACCTCCGCGGCGAGGAATTCATGCACAAATACGACCCGCGCCTCTCGCTCGCCCCGCGCGACATCGTGGCCCGCGCCATCGACTCCGAAATGAAACTCTACGGCGACGACCACGTCTACCTCGACGTGACCCACAAGGACCCCGAGGAAACAAAACGCCACTTCCCCAACATCTACCAGAAATGCCTGTCGCTCGGCATCGACATTACCAAGGACTATATCCCCGTGGCTCCCGCCGCCCACTATCTCTGCGGAGGCATCAAGGTCGACACCAACGGCGAGTCGTCGATTAAGCATCTCTACGCCATAGGCGAATGTTCGTGCACCGGCCTCCACGGCGGCAACCGTCTGGCATCCAACTCCCTTATCGAAGCCGTGGTCTACGCCGACGCTGCCGCGCGCCACTCGCGCGAGGCCATAAAACACGTCAACCTCCGCACCGACATCCCGGCTTGGAACGCCGAAGGCACAACCCACCCCGAGGAAATGGTGCTCATCACCCAATCGCTCCGCGAGGTAAACCAAATCATGGGCACCTACGTGGGCATAGTCCGCTCCAACCTCCGCCTCGACCGGGCCTGGAACCGCCTCGACATACTCTACGAAGAAACCGAACGCCTCTTCAAATGCTCCAAGGCTTCACGTGAAATATGCGAGCTCCGCAACATCATAAATGTAGGCTACCTCATCATGCGCCAGGCCAAAGAACGCAAAGAGTCGCGCGGACTTCACTACACTGTTGATTATCCCCCTAAAAAATGAAAAAAACTGTATTAATTCCCCTTTTCGCAGGCCTTATGCTCGCATCTTGCGCAGGCTCTGCTTCTTCTGACAGCAACTCGGCCGACACTTCCGCCGATTCCACATGCACCGTATGCCTCAACGGCAAATGGGCCATCGAAAGCATCGTACTCAACGATTCATCTGCCGTAATCCCCGCCGACCTCGGCCTCGCCGACGAAGCCGCCATGACCTTCTCATGCGACAGCACCGTTAGCATCTCCACCGGATGCAACACAATGGGCGGCATGTACATCATAAACGGCGACTCCATCCGCTTCGACAATATGATGCAGACACGGATGGCATGCCCGAACATGGATATCGAATATGCCTTGTCAAACGTGCTCCCCTCCATCGCCACCGTTGAACTCGCCAACGACTCCACCGCACGTCTCAACGCCGCCGGAGCAATGCCCTGCATCAGCATCCGCCGCATCTCCCAACCCGCCAAGTGCCAAGCCGAATAAACAGGCAGCAACGCGAGCCTCCGGCTTGCGAAAATATAATCACAATCCACCCACAAAAAATCGGGGCCGCCACAATGGGCAGCCCCGATTTTATTATTGGTCTTACAATTAGAAATTGTAGTAGAAGCCGAACGAAAGGTCGTTGCCTTTGAGCATGATGCCGCCCTGGTCGGGATAGCCGGAAGCATCGTTGCCGCCACGATAGCCGAGGAAGCCTACATGGGCCACGAGGCTGAATTTGTCGGAAAGGCTGTAAGAGATACCGGGCTTGATGCCGATGCCGTATGTTACGGCTGTGTCCGAAGACTCGCCTTCATACTTAGCCTTGCCGAAACCGAGATCGACACCGCCGTCGCAGAAGAGGCTTACATTGCCATTGCGGAAGAATGTGTAGCGTACGTAGGGATTGAACACCACGAGGTTGAGTTTGCGACCGTCGTCGTAGCTGTAATCGTAACCGATGGTTGTGCCGATTGCAAGTTTCTCAGAGAGGTTGAAACCAATTTCGGGAAGAATCTGGAAAGATGTCTCATTGTCGCCGGAATTACGCCAGAAGCCAACCTGACCTCCTACATACATGTCCTGCGCGAAGGCTCCGAGAGCCATCACAGCCATAGCTGCGAATGCAAGAATCTTTTTCATAAATAAATAATGTTAGTTAGATTATTTGAATCGGCGGCAAAATTATGAATAATATATTTCCCGACAAAATTTATTGCCAATTTCTGTCACTTTTTGTCACATTTCTGACACTATTTTCCAATTGTTACAATGGCTGTAACATTGTTGTAACGCGTTATTTTATTGACTTTCAGCTGATTATCAATTGATTCACAAATTTTGTTTTAATCTTTGCAAATATTCGGTCCCATAATTTTTGCGCCTCGGGGATTCGGCATACCTTTGTGATGTCGGCAGGACAAAGCAACCGCTTGACAAGCCTGCCAATTATTGTCAATCAACCAAATTCAACGATTATGAGAGCCGATAACTTCCAATCAAACCTGATGTCGCTTCAAGACAACCTCCTCAACTTCGCGTTCATGCTCACCTCCAACCGCGACGATGCCTACGACCTGCTTCAGGACACCACACTCAAAGCTCTCGACAATCAGGACAAGTTCGCCGACAACACCAACTTCAAAGGATGGGTCTTCACCATCATGCGCAACATCTTCATCAATAACTACCGCAAGAGCGTGCGCACGGCCACCGTGGTCGACACCACCGACAATCTCTACCATCTCAATATATCCCAGGATTCAGGCTTCGACGCCCCCGAAGGCTCATACACCGTAAATGAAATCCAGGACGCGATCGCAGCCCTTTCCGACGACCTGCGTATTCCCATCTCGATGCACGTCTCCGGTTACAAATATCAGGAAATCGCCGACGAGATGAACCTGCCGCTCGGCACCGTAAAAAGCCGCATCCACGCCGCCCGCAAGGTTCTGCAAGCGCGCTTTGCCGACTATCGCAACGATTGACACAATTAAATTTAAAATACACAGATGGGATGTATCGTCGGCCGATACATCCCATTTTTTTCGTTTTTGGTCGAAGGAAAAGCGCGTTTGGTCGAATATACCATACATCTCGTCGAACACTACCGGGGGGTCTGTCTAATTTCTCTTTTTCATCATGTCGCCACTTTGTAATTTTGTGCAGAAACAAAAAAAACACAGACATGAAACACCCGCAGATTGCACTTCTCGTAATTATCTTCTCAATTATTTCGGTCAGCACCGCCATGGCATCGGTGGTGAAAGGCATACTGGTCGACGAATCCCTCAACGAAGGCGAGCCATTTGCCACCGTGAGGATATTCCGCGGCAGCCCCGACGGAGAAGCCCTCCACTCCATACTCACAAGCGTCGACGGCTCTTTCTCGCAGGAAATAACACGCAAGGGCGATTACACATTTGTATTCTCGTCGCTCGGAAAAAAAGACCTGACCCGCAGCCTTTTCGTCGACGGCAACGCCGACATCGACCTTGGCCAATTATATATAAGCACCGACGCGACAATTATGTCCGACGTCGTGGTCGTGGGCCAGAAACCTCTCGTAAAGATGGAGACCGACAAGATGACCTACAATGTGGCCGACGACGCCCAGGCAAAAACAAACACGGTGCTCGACATGCTCCGCAAGGTGCCTATGGTAACCGTCGACGGCGAGGACAATATCACGGTGAACGGCTCGTCGAGTTTCCAGGTATATGTCGACGGCAAGCCAAGCCTGCTTTTCTCGGGAAACCCGAGCCAAATTTTCAAGTCGATGCCGGCATCGGCCGTGCAGTCGATAGAAGTGGTGACAAATCCCGGCGCCCGCTTCGACGCCGAAGGCACCGGCGGCGTGCTCAACCTTGTCATGGACCGTCAGGCCGGAAATGTCCCGGGCGGCAACGCATACAACGCATCGGTGTCGGCACGCGGCGGCTCGAAAGATTTTGGCGGCAACTTTTTCATAAATGCCTGCACAGGCAAACTCACCACAAGCCTCAACATGATATACAACCAAATCAGGCCCGGAAACTCAACGATTTCATCAGAGCGAGCCAGCCAAAACGAAAATGTGACAAGCATTTCAAAAAACAACATCAGGATGCCGTTTGCAATGGGCAACCTCTCAATCGGCTACGACCCGGACTCTCTCACAACTCTGGGGGCAACATTTGCCATCAACAATTTCCGGATAAAATCCCCCGGAAACATGTTCACGGAAATCTCGAGCCCGGACATGAATTTCTCCTACAACAATAATTCACAGAATCGCATCAATCGGCTTAGCATAAACGGCAGCATCGATTTCAGCCGTGACTTCGGGTGCAACCGCAAGAATCAGATTTCCGCCTCGTACCAGATACAGCACGATAAAAACAAAAATCTCACCTCATCGGATTTCGACGATGCACCGCAATCATTCATAGACCTTACCGACCGCAGCGCCGACAATCGGGAGAACACGACCCTGCATATCCTGCAAGCCGACTTCACATCCCGCATCAACGCGTCATCCAACATATCCGCCGGCGCCAAACTTTCTTTCCGCAACGCAAATTCCGACGCTACATACCTACTCAACGGCTCTCCCGACATTGACAACAGCCCGAAATACGACAACAAGAACACTATTGCCGCCATCTACGGCGAATACTCCTTCTCAAAAAACAGCCTCGGCGCAAAGGGAGGCCTAAGATACGAACATACCTGGCAAGACGTAAGATACCGTGCCGGCAATGGCTCCGATTTCAGCAATTCATACGGCATACTCGTACCCTCGGCAAGCCTGTCGTACACACTGTCGCCTTCAAGCAACATCGGCATCAACTACAACATGCGCATTTCGCGCCCCGGCATATCATATCTCAATCCCTATGTCGACCGCTCCAACCCCACGGCTCTCACCTACGGCAACCCCGACCTCGACGTGGAAAAAAGCCAATATGTCGGCCTTGCCTACAACATGTTCACATCAAAACTTTTAATCAATCTCACCCTATCCGACAACTACACCGGCAACGGAATAGAACAATACAGCTTTATGGACGGCAACATGCTAAACACCACCTACGGCAACATCGTAAGACGCAACCGCACAGGCCTCAACGCATATATCAACTGGATGCCCCGGTCCAACACCCGCCTGTTTCTCAACGGCGACGTAAATTACACCGACATACGCAGCAGCCGGCTGAAACTCCACAACAGCGGATGGCAGGCAAGCGCAATGCTGGGCGTGCAGCAGACCCTGCCCGCCGAGATAAAACTCGGAGCATTTCTTATGGCCTCCACAAAAAATCATACTCTCCAAGGATGGAGCAGCGGATTTCAGATGCTATCACTCAACCTCTCGAGGTCGTTCCTCGACAATAACCTTAACATCACAGTATCTGCCACTACCGGACTGTCGAAAAAAGGACGGATGGAAATCGAGAGCTTCTCTGCCAACCGCGATTTCAGCAACCACACACGCATGAGCGTGCCCATGGCCGGATTCAGCATCGGCGTATCCTACACCTTCGGCAATGCCGGCAACATAAAAACTCACACCGCACGCCGGTCGGGCAACGACTTCTTAGAGCAGAAATCCGGAATGGAGCAAATAGCATCGCCCCAAGGCAATGACACAAATAATATTCCGGCAGGAATGTAATACGAAGAAAAAATATTATCTTTGCATATGAATGTAAAATTCAACTTCAAGGAACTGGCAGTGCAGGTGGCGGTATGCGCCACCCTGCTTCTGCTCACCCCGGCCATAATGTATCTGATAACGCTGGACCCGAAAGACGCACTCACAATCATCTCATTCATCGCGCCGGTGCTTGTGCCTTGCTTTATATTATTCTTCCTCAACTATTATCTACTGCTCCCGAAATTATTTTACAAAGGCCACAAGGCTTGGTTCTACATTTCAAACCTTGCCATGTTGCCACTTATAAAATATAATTTCTTTTTCGATTTTCTACTGTCCGGTTCTTCCGAAAGCATTCCGAAATATGCCTGGGTAGGTATAGGCACTTTAATTTTCACATACATACTTTTCTATATAGGCACAATATGCCTGGCCTGGGGTATACTGAACTCCAAACGGGGGAAAATCCTCCACCGGCAACTTGCCGAGGAACGCCAACGCCACTCCGAGGCCGAACTCGTATGGCTGAAAAATCAACTGAACCCGCATTTCCTTTTCAACACCCTCAACAACATAAGCAGCCTCGCTGCCATCGACATCGACCGTGCCCAGGATTCCATAGCCATCCTAAGCGACCTGCTGCGATATGCCATCTACGACAGCAACAAACCGTCGGTGCCCCTGGCAAAAGAAACGGAATTCATGCAAAACTACATCGAACTCATGAATCTCCGCTGCTCGGGCAAGACCAAGGTGGAGACATCGTTCGACATATCTTCGCCGGGCTTGCCTATTGCCCCCCTGCTGCTGGTATGCTTCATTGAGAACGCCTACAAGCATGGCCTCAGCAACAGCCATGAGTCTTTCATAAGGCTCAGCCTCACGGAAAGCGACGGCAACCTCACGTTTGTGTGCGACAACAGCAATTTCCCCAAGATAAAGGACAGCCACAGCGGCAACGGAATCGGGCTGCGCAACATGCGACGGCGGCTCGACCTGCTTTATCAGGGTAGATACAGTTGGGAACAGACGCTCGACAACGATGTATATCACGTAAGAATCACTATATCATTATGCGAAATATCCGCTGCTCAATAGTCGACGATGAGCCTTTGGCTCTCAAACTTATTGAAAATTTCATAGCTCGCACACCGTTTCTTGAACTCGACTCTGCGTTCACCGATTCGGTGGAAGCCATGACGCATCTTCGCAAATTTCCGGTCGACCTGGTGTTCCTCGATATCCAGATGCCGGACATGGACGGCATGGAACTGTCACACGTGATTCCGCAACAGACACGGATAATATTCACCACTGCCTTCAAGGAATATGCCTTCGACAGTTACGACGTAGCGGCCATTGACTTTCTTCTCAAACCGGTGCGCTATGACAAATTCCTGCGTGCCGCTGAAAAAGCCCGTGAATGGTTTGGCCGCACAGCCTGCGACACCGGCTCTGCCCCTGCCGCACAAGCCCCCGCCGAGAATCCCGAACCGCCGAACACCGGCATCTTCATACGGGTCGACGGCGAACTCCGCCGTATAGAATTTGACAATATCCTGTATGTAGAAGGAATGAAGGACTATGTGAAATTTCATATTTCCGGCGGGAAAACTCTCGTGAGCCACCTTACCATGAAATCGGCAGAAGATATGCTTCCTTCCGCAAAATTCATGCGCGTGAGCAGGTCGCATATCGTTTCGCTGGCAAAAATCCGGTCGGTCGACCGCAATATGTGCGTCTACATCGGCGACACAATTATTCGTGTTACCGACATGTACCGCGAGGCCTTCGATGATTTTTTGCAGCGACATATGGCCCGATAAGAAGCACGGAATTTTTGTAACATTTTGTCACATTTCTGACACTATTTTCCAATTGTTACAATGGTTGTAACATTGTTGTAACACGTTATTTTATTGATATACAATCACTTGCAAATTATTTCACAATTTTTGTATTAATCTTTGTAAATATTCATCCCCATAATTTTTGCTCCTCGGGAATTCAGGCTACCTTTGTGATGTCGGCAGGACAAAGCAACCGCTTGACAAGCCTGCCGGTTATTGTCAATCAACCAAATTCAACAATCATGAGAGCAAACAATTTCCAATCAAACCTGATGTCGCTTCAAGACAACCTCCTCAACTTCGCGTTCATGCTCACCTCCAACCGCGACGATGCCTATGACCTGCTTCAGGACACCACACTCAAGGCTCTCGACAATCAGGACAAGTACGCCGACAACACCAACTTCAAGGGATGGGTCTTCACCATCATGCGCAACATCTTCATCAACAACTACCGCAAGAGCGTGCGCACGGCCACCGTGGTCGACACCACCGACAATCTCTACCATCTTAACATATCCCAGGATTCCGGTTTCGACGCCCCCGAAGGCTCATACACCGTAAATGAAATCCAGGACGCGATCGCAGCCCTTTCCGACGATTTGCGCATCCCCATCTCGATGCACGTCTCCGGTTACAAATACCAGGAAATCGCCGAAGAGATGAACCTGCCGCTCGGCACCGTGAAAAGCCGCATCCACGCAGCCCGCAAGGTGCTTCAAGCCCGCTTCGCCGACTACCGCAACAATTGACAATAGACACTCCCGGCCCCTCGAAAGGCCGGGAGCTCCTTTTTTTTAACTTCCGGCAAACTATCTTGTCCGGATTTTCGTTTTCTATATATCAACTATTTACAAGAGAGAAATGAGAGAAAAAAATGTTATAGCGGCCATTGCCGCCATTGCCTGCCCTCTGTGTATGCACGCACAGGGGGTAGACAGCTTGTACCGCACGCTTTCGGAGATGACAGGATTTCACAGCACAGCCGATTTCGAGGTGTGGCTGCCGTCGTCGGCCGAACCGGTGGTTTATAAAGTGGAATTGCAAGCCGACTGCGCGGCTCCCGACTCGCTCGCCCCGGCCGACTACCTCATACGCTGGCAGGCCGACGCCGGCCGCGAAGGATTCTCGGCATATTTTTCCGGCGACCATTTCCGCTACCGCAACGATAAGCTCCTTGAATACCACGCCGAGCGCGACCAATCGTCGTTTGTGCCCGACGGCCCCGGCTCGGAGAAACGAGGCGTGCAACAGACGGCGCAATTTGCCGACCTGCTCCCGCAGTTCATAGCCGAGGCTATCGACGAGATGATGACCGACTCCTCCTATCGCTTCACATTCCACCCCGACACAATCGTTTCAGGGCGGCACATGCAGGTGGTCGACGGAGTGAAACTGTCGCCGGCCGGCACCGAAGCGCGCCAGTTCTCATATGTGTTCCATCCCGACGGCCGCCCCGCCTCCATGGAAATAGAGCACAACCCCGCCACTATCTCAGAGCAGACCGTGTCGGTGACTTACAGCTACGACGACAGCCCGCGTCCGCTCGCGTCCTACACCGAAGACGCCCTTATGGCGCTCTATCCCGAAGTGTTTGAAAAATACCGCCACAGCACCTTCCGTGCCGACGGCCTCGCCGGCAAGCCCATGCCGTCGTTCTCGTGCCGCACTCTCGCGTCGGGACGCATGGAGCACACCTACGGCGACGCGATGCCGCGCCCCACGCTGTTTGTATTTCTCGACCCGGGCGTAAACTCCACAGCCGCCACTGTCGCCGACGTGCGCTCGGCAGCCTCGCAGGCTCCCGTGGCCGCCGAGATAGTGTGGGTCTTCACCGACAACCGCACCGACACCGCCTCCGAAATACTCGGCGACACACCCGCCG
Organism: Muribaculaceae bacterium; assembly: GCA_009775125.1. Taxonomy (GTDB): domain Bacteria; phylum Bacteroidota; class Bacteroidia; order Bacteroidales; family Muribaculaceae; genus CAG-873. Next base: position 16,342 of record VSPD01000020.1, read on the forward strand.
AAGAATCGGCGCTCATATCCGCCCACTCGCTCGTGCGCGACTGCGGCATCACCCTCTACCCCACCCTTATAATGGTAGGCGCCGACGGAATTGTGAAAAATATCGCGCAAGGCTACAACCAAGACCTCCTCTCAGATGTTATCCAAAATATAACATTATCAAACTAAGCACAAAATTCCTCTATGGAAACTATCTACTTCAAAGGCAACGCCTGCCATACCTACGGCCTGATGCCGCGCGCCGGCAAAGAAGCGCCATGTTTCACCCTCACAAGCAAAGACCTCGCCGAAGTGCGCTGCACCGACTTTGCCGGACGCAAGATCGTGCTCAACGTCTTCCCCAGCCTCGACACTCCCGTATGCGCCGCCTCGGTGCGCCGCTTCAACGAAGAAGCAGCCAAGCGTCCCGACGTGACTGTAATCGACGTGTCGATGGACCTTCCTTTTGCCCAGCAACGTTTCTGCGCCGCCGAAGGCATCGACAATTGCATCGTGGCGTCGGCCTTCCGCTCGCCCATGTTCGGCCAGGAATACGGCTTGCAGATTGTCGACGGACCACTCGCCGGCCTGCTTGCCCGCGCCGTGATTATAATCGACGAAGACCGTAAAGTGATCTATGCCGACCTCGTCGAGGAAATAACCAACGAGCCCGACTACGAGGCCGCACTCTCCATGCTCTGAACTTTCAACTAAATATAAAAAATGAGATTATGAAAAAGTACTTACTCGCATTGCTGGCCGTGATTACCATTGGCCTTACGGCATCGGCCGTGAAACCGGAGATTACCCTCTCTTATGGCGGTTACAACCAGATGGACGCCTGCGACAACCACGACGGATGGGGCAACGTAAACACCTCGTGGGGCTCGCTCAACGCAGGCATCAACTTCCCCGTGACACGCAATTTCTCGTTTGGCCCGTCGTACACTTTTTCGTCCACCACGACAAAAGGCGGCGCGTTCCACTCCAAGATCGCCTATCACGCGATAATGATGAACGCCAACTATATCTACTACCGCAACTCCATCGTGAAAGTCTACGGCCACCTCGGTCTCGGCTCCGTGATTTCCCACATGCAGCCCCTCGGCGAGAACTCATATAACAAGGCCTACTTCGGCTTGCAAATATCGCCCGTGGGCGCACAGGTAGGTCTCGGCAACGGCTTCTCCATGTACGGCGAGCTCGGCTTCGGCGTCCAAGGCCTCGTCCAGGTCGGCTTCCGCTACCAGTTATAGCTCATTCCCCTCTCTCCCACCAGGGAAACAAGACTCCGGCTTGTGGAAAAGTTCATTCCACAAGCCGGAGCATTGTGTCTCCGTCAGGAGACAAATATTGTAGCGCAGGGCGCAAGCCCTGGGGATTGTGGTATGTTATTTATTAATGTATTGGAGCGTAGGCCGGCCGTAGCGTTCGATAACGCCGACCGTGGTGCAGAACGCTACGCTGTCGCTCGCTCCAATGCCACGGATTAGTCCAATGCTCATACCAGGGGTTACGCTATCGCTCCACCCCCGGCTAACGTCTTGAATCGCTATGCGATTCCATGCCCCGATTTTACGGCTTGCTCCGCATAAACATCTTTCTTGTGCGTATCCTGCCTTAACTGATAAAAAAATTGCGTGGCCCGGTTTTCACAAACCGGACCACGCTTCTGTTATGATATAATTTGATTCAGTGGTCTTTTCTACCTTTTTGAACCTACTGTTTTATTTCATGGGCACAAGGCGTATGGCCGCGCCGCCGCCGGGAGCAACGTCGATTTTGAGACGGGTCTTGGAGTTGACTTTCTTGGTCGAGATTTTGTAGCTCTGGGGGTTGGTGAGATAATCGGCATCGGCTCCGTCCTGATAAATCGTGGCCGTGTAGTTCACGCCTTTGGGAAGGAAGCTGAAATCGATTTCGGCCTTGCGGGCGTTTTCGTTGGTGATGGTGCCTACGTACCAGTCGTCGGAATTTTTGTCGAGACGGGCCACGGTGATATATTCGGCCGGCTCGGCTTCGAGATAGCGCGAGTCGCGCCATTCCACGGGCACATCCTTGATGAATTGGAAGGCGTCGGGGAAGCGGCGATAGTTCTCGGGCAGGTCGCACGCCATCTGCAAGGGCGACGGCATGGTAAGATACAGGGCGAGCTGACGGGCAAGCGTGGTGAGGCCGCGGCTGGTGTTGCCCTGGCCATAGGACGAGAGGTCCATTTCAAAGAGGCCGGGAGTATAGTCCATCGGGCCGCCTTTGAGGCGTGTGAAAGGCAGGATGGCAGTGTGGTAGGGAGGATTGCCGCCAAACGACTCAAATTCGCCGCCACGGGCCGATTCCTGAGCCACCCAGTTGGGATATGTACGCATAAGGCCGGTGGGACGCACTGCCTCGTGGCTGTCGATCATAATCTTGTGGTCGGCGGCCTTCCGGGCCACGTCGATATAGTGGTCGACCATCCACTGCGACGAATGATACTCGCTGCGGGGGATAACATGGCCCACATAGCCGGTCTTTACGGCGTCGTAGCCGTGCTCGTTCATGAAATCGAAGGCGCGGTCGAGCTGACGCTCATAGTCGGCGGCGTTGGCTGCAGTCTCGTGGTGCATGATGAGCTTCACGCCTTTGGAGTTGGCATACTCCACGAGCGCTTCGAGGTCGAAGTCGGGATAGGGTTTGTCGAAAAGGAACTGGCGGTTTTTCTTGTATCCGCCCCAGTCTTCCCAGCCTTCGTTCCAGCCTTCGACAAGCACGCCGTCGATACCGTTTTCGGCGGCGAAGTCGATATAACGCTTCACGTTTTCGGTGTTGGCGGGGTGACGGCCGTTGGAGGGCAGCGCCGAATAGTCGGTTACGCCGGGCTTGGCATTGTATTTGTCGGAATAGGCCCAGGTCTTGCCGCCGGTGAACATTTCCCACCATACGCCCACAAACTTGCGCGGAACAATCCACGAAGTGTCTTCAATCACGCTGGGCTCGTTGAGGTTGTAGATAAGTTGGGAAGCGAGGATGTCGGTGGCTTCGTCGCCTATCATGATTGTACGCCAGGGAGTGACAAACGGAGCCTGCAAATAGGCGCGCACGCCGTTTTTGTCGGGGGTGAGATGACTTTTGAGCACCTTTGCGTCGGCATCGATTTCCACGGCCATGGCGGGATAGCCCACGAGGGCGGCTTCGTGGATGTTGACGTAGAGCGGACGCTCGGGGTGCTTCATCAGGAGAGGAGTCTGTGCGGCAAGGCCGGGGATGCGCGAGCTTTCGGTGTGGCGCGGGTTGGGCATCTTTTCTTTAAGCTGCGACACGGGAGCCACCGTGTAGAGGAACTCGTCGGAGTCGTAGTCGCCGGGAATCACATACATGGTCATGTCGGCCGGAAGGGCAAACTGCGTGTCCTCGCCGCGGAGGGTGGCATAGTTGAGGCCGCGCTGCTCGGGCACTTCGTAGCGGAAGCCCACGCCATCGTCGAACGCACGGGCGCGCACGTTCACCGTCAAGCCTTTGGCGTCGGCAAATGACACGAGCACCTCGTTATAGTTGTTGCGTATGTCGGCTGTCTCGCCCCACACGGGCTGCCAAGTCTCATCGACAGAGTCGGTGGCGACAACGGTCATGGCAAGGCCGTCGGTGAATTTGAACTCGTCGGCAACGAGGCCAAGCGTGCTTTCGCCTACAACCGGCTCGCCCTTGAACGTAACGTCGTAGACGGGAGTGCCGGTGGCGGTGGTGCCTATATTAAAAGATATATTGCCGTCGGGCGAGAGCAATGTGTAGCCTGCGGCCGAAGCCGACGCGGCCATGCACATCGCGGCCATGGCGATAATAGTTTTTTTCATAAGATTGGTAAGTATGATAGTTGCAGGAACACAAGCCTCCGGCTTGTGACGATTCACAAGCCGGAGGCTTGTGTTCCTACCTGATTGATACTTCTATTTGAGTAAATTTAATCGAACATTGTCACAAGCCGGAGGCTTGTGTTCCCACCTATTTCGAGAAGATTTTGTAGCCGTAGGCGTCGAGGCTTACGGCGGAAGGCATGGCAAGGTCGGTGTCGGAGATGAGCTCTTCCATCTTGTCGCCCACGAAGGCGATGGGCACTTTCACCTGTACGGCGTTGCCGGTGGGGTTCACTGCTACGAGCACAGTCTTGTCACCGTTGGTGTGTCCGAAAATCACGCCTTTTGAGCCGGAAGAATACACTTTGAGGTCGCCGCCGCGAGCCACAGCCGTTTCTTTGTAGGCGTCGCATATTTCTTCATATTTCTTTTGAAGCGCGGCATTCCATGTGAGGGGCTTGGCGTTGATGAAGGCGGTGCGGTTGTCGAAGCCGGCTTCCATGCCTGAGTAAATCATGGGCACCTGCGATAGGAACGATGTGATTACGAAAGCGCCGGGCATGGCCTCGGGGCTGCCATACATCTGTTGGGGCGATTTTTCGGAAATCACGTCGTGGTTCACGACATAGCGCAGCAGCTGCTTGCCTGCGGGCACGGTCTTGTCGCGGTTGAGGGTTTTCTCGACAAATTTGTCGAATGTCGACTTGCCGTTGTAGAAGGCTTGCAGGTCGGTGCAGTAGGTCCAGTCATAGATCATGTCGAAATCGGCATCGTAGAGTTTGAAGTCGCTTGCCTCGGCGAGCATGAAAGCCTTGGGCTTAGCCTCGCGGATCGAGCGGATGGCCTCTTTCCAGAAGGAGTTGGGCACACCTTCGGCGTAGTCGCAACGGAAACCGTCGACATCGGCCTGCTTCACCCAATAGAGCATGGCGTCGATCATGGCGCGGCGCATCTCCACGTTGTCGTAGTTGAGGTCGGCCACATCGTTCCAGCCCATGCCGGGAGGCGACACGATGTCGCCGTTGGCGTTCTTGGTGAACCAGTCGGGATGCTCCGAAATCCATACATTGTCCCATGCGGTGTGGTTGGCCACCCAGTCGAGAATCACAATCATGCCGTCGGCATGTGCGGCGTTGACAAGGTTTTTGAGCGCGGCCATGTCGCCGTATTTGGGGTTGATAGCTTTATAGTCTTTCACGCAGTAGGGCGAACCGATGGCGTTTTTCTGTCCTTGCGCGTAGATAGGCATGAGCCAGAGCACGTCGGCTTCGAGGTCGTCGATTTTGTCGAGACGCGCCTGGATAGCTGCCAGGCTGTTGTCGGACGCGAAGAAGAGCGGGTTGGCCTCGTAGATAAGGCTTGTCGACGCTGCCGGAGCCGTGGGCGTGGCGGGTTTGTCGGGATTTACAGGGTTGTTCGGCTCATCGTTGCCTCCGCAGGCCGACATGAAGCCTACAAGAGCCGTGGCGGCCAAAGCGTATTTGAAAACAGATTTCATTTTAGGAAAAATAGAAGATTATGTTGTTTTGCGGGTTAATTATGGCACAAGTTGAAAATACGGTGCATGGAATCGCGTAGCGATTCAAGAATGTAGCCGGGGGTGAAGCGATAGCGGAACCCCCGGTATGTTGAGTATGTTCAATATTGGTAATGGAGCGAGCGACAGCATAGCGTTCTGCGCCACAGTTGGTATTATCGAACGCTCCGGCAAGCTCCGCTCCAATACATTTATTAACTTCATTCCGTGATTCCCAGGGCTGTCGCCCTGCGCTACATTATTTGTCTCCTAACGGAGACGCGATGCACCGTAATTACGGCATGCGGGTTAATTCTCACAAGCCGGAGGGTTCTTTGCCAAAGGCAAAGCGCTTCGCGGTCAGTGTTCCTACCGGGACTTGTGTTCCTAAGGGATAAAACAAGTTGGGAAGCCGAGAAGTTCTACGACTTCTTAACTTCCCAACTATATTTGTTATTTAATGTTCAGTCCGGATTATTTGCTGATTTCGGTAACGCCGGTGGCGGTTACGGTGAGCCAATAGTCGCGGTCGAGAACAACGGGGAAGTCGGCAAGTTGCGAGCCTCCGCCATTGTTGTTGAAGATGAGGTTTTCAGTCTCGCCGGCAGCTTCAACTTCGAAGTATTTGTAGGTTACGCCACCTTCGGTAACAGTACCGGTGGGAGCCATACCGGGCCATTCACCGAACATGGAATTGTTGTCGCCCCAAGCATAGAGGGTGATTGCTTCCCAGCCGGTCTGGTCGTCGATATAGATTTTGTAGGTGGATGTGAGGTTGGGGTTAACTGCTTCCCATCCGTTGGCTGTGACTTTGAAGTAGTAGTCGCTGTCGCCTGTCACTGCAGGACCGTCGACCTGCTGCTTTGTAGCATCGTCAAGTGAACCATTGTTCAGGATAAGGTTGAGGGTTTCGCCTGCGCCGTCGTAGTTGAATACATAGTAAGTTGCGCCGTCGATTACTTTTGTTCCGTCGACAGCTTTGCCGGGCCATCCGCCGAACACTTCCTTGTCGCCCCAGGCATAGAGATAGTTGCTGTCCCATGCGAGAGTGTTTTCAACGTAGATGGTGTAGGGGTGGGTTACGGGATCGACCGGAGGAACGATCGGGCCTACAACGGGGGGATTCTTCGGGTCAACAGCCTCGACAGTAAGGTCGGCGTTGAGAAGGAAGTAGTAGTCCTGGTTGAGGTCTACGCCGAGCACATCGTTGTTTTCGATCTGCTTGCCGCCATTGTTGTTGTTGGCGATGAAGGTGTAGTGGAGACCGTTGTTTGCTGCGCCGCAGTCCCAGTAGGTGTATTCAACACCGTTGATTTTCTGGGTGCCTGTGGGAGCGACGCCGGGCCAGCCGCCGAAGAGTTCGGGGAGGTCGGTACCCCATGCGTACATGGTGATTGCATCCCAGCCGGTGTTGTTGATTACGAAGATTGCGTAGCCGTCGTGTTTAACGGAGGGTTCAACTTCCACTTCCTCGCAGCCGTCGGCTGTGATGCGAACGTAGTAGTCGCGGTCGAGCACAACGTCGAAGTCTTTGAGCTGAACGCCGCCGTTGTTATTGTTGAAGATGAGGTGTTCGGTGAATCCTGCGTTTTCTTCGCCGGTGTCGAAGTATTTCCAGCGGGTGCCGTTGAGTTCAACTGTGCCGGTGGGGGCCATGCCGGGCCATGCGCCGCAGATTTCGGCCTCGCCCCAAGCGTACATTGCAAGGGCATCCCAGCCGGTCTGGTCGTCGACATAGATTACGTAACCGTCGTGGGGTATTTCGCCGGGATCGACGGGAGTCTCGAAGTAAGCGGCCCAACGGTTAACGGTAACGTTGATGCGTCCGCCAAGTTCGGGACATTCGGTGTGGAGCACGTCTTCGTTGCGGAGCGATTTCTCGAGGCCCTGCTGCTCGTTATAGAAGGTATAGCCATCGGCGAGCGATGTTCCTTCTGCGAAATCGGAGGGATAGAGGTAGATACCCCATTTCACATTGTTGTCGGTGCACTTTTCGAGTTTCCAGCGCATGTCGCCTACAACGGCTTCGGGATCGCCGCCGTTGAATGCACCCACGATGTAAATGTCGTTGTCGACCACAGTGGCCTGAGGCATGATCACCTCAAGGAGGTAGGCGCCTTCCTTTGTGGGGAACTGGGGCAACTCATGGTCGAACACGAGGTCGTCCTTGCTGCATGCTGCCGAAGCGAAGAGAAGGAGCACGAGTGCCAGCAGATTGAATATCTTATAATTTTTCATTGTTTTTAAGATTTGATAGTGAGCCAATTACTCATTAATAGCCGGGGGTCTGAACGAGACCGGGGTTAACCATAAGGGCAGTCTGGGGCAGAGGATACCATTCGTACTTGCGGTCGCGTTTAGCGGGCAGGTCGAAGCCGGATTCTTTGGCACGGCCGAAGAACCACCACTGGCCCTGGGTGAATTTGTCGAAGCGACGGAGGTCGGTGCGGCGACGGTAGCCTTCGTTGATGAATTCAACACCCCATTCGGAGAGCATCCAGTCGAGATCGTATTTCCAGAAGCCTGCGGGAGCGCCGGGCACGGGTTCTGTGTCAAGAACTGAGGGGTTGGCGAAGTAGCGGCCACGTACCTGGTTGACCAGAGCCTTGGCGCCGTCGGCATCGCCGGCGCGCATCTTGCACTCTGCGAGAGTGTAGTAAGCCTCGGCGATACGGAATTCCACTTCACCGATGTTGCGGAAGTTAAGGCCGGTAGATACGGGAGCAATCGGGTATTTGATTAAGCGGTAGCCCGAGTTGGTTTCGCCCCAGCGGGGTGACATCACCACTTCGAGGTCGTGGCCAAGGTTCTTGAATGTGCCAAGCTGGTCGACATATACGAGGGGCTCGCCTTCGCGGTCGGCATCACCTTTCATCGGTTCGCCTGTGCCGAAGTTGGCTTTCATCTCGCCCATAAGGAACATGCCGCGATAGTTGTTCGAGGCTATATCCCATACGTAAGGCTGCTTGCGCACATCGAGGTCGGACATACGGTCGTAGATACCGCCGAGTTTGTCGCCATAGCCGTAGATGAAGCTCTTGCCGCCGGTGTCGGTACCGCCGGTGGGAAGCACTGTGCCGGAGTTGTCGCGCGAGGGGGTAAGGATGGTACAGTTCCATGTACCGCCTTCACCGTCGCTCTTGCCGCCGAAATATTCATCCCAATTGTAGGGAAGAGAGGGGAAGTTACGCATGTTGCTGAATTCGAGCTGGCCTACCTCGCAAGCATATGCGAAGATAATTTCAGGGCAGTTGTAGTTGTCGTAGCCGAACACGTCGCGGTAGTCGGCGGCAAGTTTATACTGGCCCCATTCGCCGTCGATAAGTTTCTGGGCGATTGCGGCTGCGTCGGTGTATTTGGCTTCTTTGATGAAGACTTCGGAATTGAGGAGCAAACGCATCTTGATCATGCGGTTTGCAGCCTGGTTCATGCGGATCATAGTGGCGCGCGAACCGTCTTCTTTCATAAGGAAGGGGAGCGATTCATCGAGCTCGGTGGCGATGAAGTCGAAGATTCTCTTACAGCTGGTGTCGAAATCGGGGTCGGCGGAGCCGGGGATATCGTTACCGCTGGGGATATCGGTGTTCAAGGGAAGAGCGCCGCCCCAGAGTTCGAAGTTCTTGTAATATGCCCATGCGCGCATCGAGCGTACTTCGGCGATATACATCTGCTTGGCTTCCTCAGTCATGCCGATAGACTCGGCGTTGATGCCGTTGAGGTCGTGGATAAGGAGGTTGCAAAGGCCGATAGTGGTCCATGCGGCTTCCCAAGCCTGCTTGATGATTACGGATTCGGAGTTCCAGGTCTGCGATGAGAGCACGAATTTTTCGGCTTCGTCCCAGCCCCATGCGCCGCCGTTCCATGTGCGCCATGCCATCTGGTCGGCCGACAGTTCCTGGAGGAAATTGTTCTTTTCGTAGTTGTTGCCGGTGCGGATGCTGGCGTAGATGGGAGCGATGGCTGCCTGAACGGAAGTTTCGTTCTGGTAGTAAGCGTTGGCGTCCACGCGGTCGAAAACCTTTTCGTCAAGGTCGGTGCATGAGCTCATCGAGATCGACACGGCGGCAAGCACACCAAGGCTCAGTGATATATAGTGTTTCATTTTGTTTTAAAATCTGAATGTTACCGATTATTTGAAGCGCAGTGTCACACCAAAGGTCACGGATGTGGATTCGGGATATGAGCTTGCGGTGTCGATACCGGGGGTGATACCGTTCTGGTTTACAATCGAAGGATCGTTGCCGGAGTAGCCGGTGATGGTGAAGAGGTTCTTGGCTGCCACATAGAGGCGGAGGCTCTGCACGAGCGAGCCGCGCTTGAGGGGCACTGTGTAACCGAGGGTAACGTTCTGGAGTTTGAAGTAGTCGCCTCTTTCAAGGAAGTATGAAGAAATCACACCGCTGGAAACATATACGTTCTTGTCCTTGGTGTAGGCTGTGCGGAGCACGTTGGCCTGGCCGCTGCCACGGAGACCCATGCCGTATTTACGCATGTTGTAGATGTCGAATCCGAAGGCGCCGTTGAACATGAGGCTGAGGTCCCAGTTCTTGTACTTGATGTCGTTGGACCATGTGAGGAAGTGCTCGGGAGCGCCGTTGCCGATCACACGCTTGTCTTCGGGGTTGGCCTGTGTGGCGAGGATGGGCTCGTTGTCTTTGTTGAGCACCATGATGTCGCCCGACTCGTTCACGCCGCAATATTTGTAGCCGTAGTACTGGGCAATCTTGTTGCCTTCCTCAACACGGAAGAAGTAGGTGTTGGTACCCACGCCGGGGAGCAGGTAGAGGTCGAGGTAAGATGCCTTGTAGATGTCGTTGGACAGCTTGGTGAGCTTGGTTGTGCCCCAGGAGTAGTTCACGCCGGTGGTCCACTTCACGGGGGTGTCGTTGAACACGTCGTAGTCGAGAGCGATTTCGATACCGGTGTTCTTGGTAGTACCTACGTTGACGAGGATGTCGGAATAGATATACGGGGGCTGGGGAGCGGTGTAGTTGTAAAGGAGGTCCTGCGAGCGGCGGTCGAAGTATTCGATAGAACCACCGAGGCGGTTGAAGAGCATGAAGTCAACACCAACGTTGGCCGACACGAGTTTTTCCCAGCCAAGTTGAGAGTTGGCGTTGTTGGACGGGCGGAAACCGGTCTGCCAGCCGTCGGGGAATTTGTATGAGCTGTTAGATGAGTAGGTGGAGATTGACTTGTAGGAGTCGAAGTCGCTTCGACCTGTCACACCGTAAGATACACGGGGTTTCAAGGTCTGGATTTTGTCGGTGAGGTCTTCCATGAAGCTCATGTTGGTCATTTCCCATGCCAAAGATGCGGAGGGGAAAGCACCCCACTTGTGGTCGGCGCCGAATTTGGTGGAGCCTTCGTAGCGGAGAGAAGCGGAAGCCATGAGGAGGTTGCGCCAGTTATAGTTCACACGGCCGAAGAAACCGATGAGGGTTGATTCGGATTTGCCGGCGTACATGTTGGCAAGACCGTCTTTGAGGAAGGAACCGGTGCCGATGCCGTGCCAAAGGAGCGAGTCATAGTCGAAGCCTTTGTTTTCCATGAACATCTGTTCCCAGCTGGAGCGTTCGAAAGTGTAACCTACGAGCACTTTTGCGTCGTGTTCGTCGTTGGTGAACTGGTAGTTGCCGGTCCATTCCAACATGTTGGTCCACCATTTCTGGTATTGGATGGAGGCACGGCCTTTGTAGCCGCCCCAGAAAGATTCACCGGAGGTGGTGGGGGTGTAGTAGTCGCTCTTGAGGTCGTTGTACTGGATAGCGTAAGAGAGGTTGGTGTAGACGCGGTTGTAGTCGTTGCTCCATACGTTCCATTTGAGGTCGGCGTTGCCGAGCACATATACGCGGCGGCCTTGGCTGGTGTTTACTTTAAGCTGCTGAACGGGGTTCTTGATGTTTGTGGGCGAAGTGGGCTGGTAGTAAGAGCCGTCTTCGTTGTAAACGGGCATGGTGGGGTTGAAGCCGAGGGCGGTGTCAAACATGCCGTCGTCGCCCCATTTTTCGTTCACGCGACGAGTCGAAAGAGAGGTGGTGAACTGCAAGCGGCGGTCGAGAGCCGACTGCTGGAGGGAGAAACGCAAGCCGTATTCCTCGCGGCCCGATACGATATCGAGACCGTTGGCTTTCTTATAAGAAATAGAGCCGGAGTATGAACCGTTGGCAGTGTTGCCGTCGATTGCGAGGTAGTGGTTGGTGTCGTAAGAATAGTCGCGGGTGATGAGGTCGTACCAGTCGGTGTTGTAGCCAAAGTCGGCCTGACGACGGCTGCGACGGAATTCATCGGCAGTGAGCACTTCGGGCTTGTTCTTTGCGAAAGCAAGAGAGATGTAGCCGTCGTAGGTGATGGAAGCGCCTTCACCGCCGGCGTTGCCGCGACGGGTGGTAACGAGGATCACACCGTTGGCACCGCGAGTACCGTAGATGGCTGCGGAAGCGGCGTCCTTGAGCACGGTCATCGATTCGATGTCCTGGGGCGAAAGGTTGCGGATGTCACCGCCGGCGATACCGTCGATCACAACGAGCGGGCCGTTGCCGGCAGAAAGCGATGTGGCACCGCGCACCTGAAGGCTCGAAGAGGCGTTCGGGTTGGCAGAAGCGTCGGATGTTACGTTAAGACCGGCTACTTTACCGGTAAGCATTTCCATGGGGTTGTTCATGGCACCCACCTGGAAATCGTCCTTGCTCACTTGCACGATCGAGCTCGAAAGTTCGCGGCGGCTGAGCGAGCCGTAACCGATAACGACCACTTCGTCGAGCGACTGTGTGTCGTTCATCATCATTACATTAATAGTAGTGCGTCCTTTTACTTCCACTTCCTGGGGTTCGTAACCCACATAAGAAACGGTAAGGATGCCATCGGAAGGAACGTTGTTAAGGGTGAAATTACCGTCAAGGTCGGTATTCACACCCATCGAAGTTCCTTTAACCATTACTGTGGCGCCGATTAATGTCTCGCCCGTCTCGTCGGTCACCGTACCTGTAACGGTGATTTGAGCAAACGTAGTCAATGACATTGTCAGCAGTCCAATCAGCAACAACACGCTGCGGCGCAGAGCACAGTTTTTGAGGGACATACTCATAGTTTAATTGATTTAAGTTTTTTGAAATTAGATTTGGTAAAATTCCTTTAGTGAAAATTTTTTCACAAAATTATTGTTAAAAAGTCGTATTGCAAAGAGCCTCAAATGCAAATCAAAGTACAATCAAATGAATATAGTTTGATATTCAAGCATTTACATCTATTTTAACATTTAAAAATCAAAGTCATTTCACCTGCAATCAAACCCCGCGCAGGGCTGCAAACCCCAAATTCCGCCCCATTATCCATTAAAAAAATTAACTTAAAACGCCAATTTCGCGCATTAAGTTAAACAACGTTAATCAAGCCAAAGAAGGGGGCTATCCGTAATACGGTGCATTGCGTCTCCGTTAGGAGACCAATATTGTAGCGCGGGGCGACAGCCCCGGGGAGGGACATGGATAGTTATTATTAGGGTGTCGGAGCGGAGCCCGCCGGAGCGTTCGATAACGCCAACCGTGATGCAGAACGCTACGCTCGCGCTCGCTCCAATACCAAACCCGGCCAACCTCAACATACCGGGGGTTCCGCTATCGCTCCACCCCCGGCTACATTCTTGAATCGCTACGCGATTCCATGCCCCGACTTTTAGGCTTTTGTCCAAAGAAGGATATTTCGACAGAAACGACAAGCAATTCTGCTGTGGCAGAGCCACAGTCTTTCAGGTAACCCCCGGCTTCAGCCGTGGGGAAATTCAAGACACTAATCATGGTGTGGCGGAGCCACACTCTATATACGCTTGCACAAGCAAGAGTGTGGCGCTGCCACACCGCCCGTTGGGATATTCACGTCCCCCACGGCTGAAGCCGGGGGTTACCTAAGAGATTGTCGCTCTGCGACAATTTTGAATACATTAATTCATTTTTTTCACATACCTTATCCATTATACCTTATACTTTCACAGGAGCCCCAGCTCGACTTGGGAGGCGATGCGCTCGATGCGCGAGTCCTCGGAATCGGTGTCGGGACGGTAGGTGCCTTTGAGGCTTACGCCGAAGAGCTTGCCGAAGCCTTGCCAGAACGAGGCGCGAAATGTGCCGAGAAATGCTTTGAGGATGTTGTAGGACGATTGATGCGTCTCGCGCTGTATCAATTTCACAAGGATACGCGCCTGCGTGCGCGAGAATTTTTTCAGCACGGGCTTATACTGCGCGAATATCTCCTTTTCCATCTTTTTGAGATATTGGTCGCGCTCTTTCTGCGTGGGGAAGGTTTCGAGGTACTCGTAGGTCTCGACAAGCGTCTCGGCAATGAGTTTTGCATACGGGAGGGTCACTTTCACGTTGCGCACAAGCCGGTTATATTCCTGCCGCTCTTTCTCGTTTTTGAACCGCATGGCGGGATACACCACCAGGTCGGTCATGACATATACTATCATCGAGTCTCCGGCCTCGTCTTGCGTCCAGTAGTAGCCTTTGTAATATTGGATGCGCCCGTCGCCGGGATGCTCGAGCGTGCGCTCCTCAGCCACGGCTCCGAAGGCCGCGGCAAGCATCACCGCCAATATAATGAGCATCTTGCGCATCGATATGTTATTTTCTCACTAAACGTATGGCATTGATAAAAGTTTGCCCGCGCCGGGGTGTGAATCTAACGGCAACGCCGCGTCCGTCGGAGGCCGTTACGTCGACGCGGATGTCGAGCGGACGCTGACGGCCGGCCTCGGCGCGGACATCGAGCGCGGGAAGCACCGCAACGCCGTTGACCGCCACGTCGAAACAGTCGTCGGACTCCTCATGTAGGGCCGAATTGCCGAGCTCGTAGACAAGGGCCTGATATTCTTCTTTTGTAAGGTCAGCCCAATGAAGATAGAGGGCATAGTCGCCGTCGGGCACATCGAAGCGGAATTCGTCGAGGCCGCGGCGCGCATTTTGGTAGAGCGGGTCGTTGGCCGTGCCGAGGATGCTCACGTCAGAGGCCGGAAGGCTGCCGACCCAGTTTTTCAATGTGTAAGGCTCGCCGCCGACATAGCCCCACGAACCGGCACGATAGGGTTGCTCGGGCATCCAGCACACGCCGGTGGCGGCATCGGTGAACGAGCGGGAGGCTCCGGCAAGGACACTTATGTCGGTGAACGTGCCGTCGAGATGATACGGGATGCCGTGCAGGTCGATGCTGATGGCCGCGGCGCATCCTCCGGCCACGGCAAGGAGATTGTTCGCCCCGGGCTTCAAGTCGACATCGGCACGGGCCACTCCGCCTTCCGCGACAATTGTCGACGGCTCGCCGCCGTTTATGCTCAGGCTCACCTCGGGGAGGTTGGTGTATATCTTTATTTCAGTACGGCAGCTGCCCGTGGAGTCGAGCTGCGCGGTCCGGCGCGTCCAATCGGCGTTGGCAAACTGCACAAAAGGCTCGGCGGCAAGGTTGGCCTTGTAGAGCCAATAGGTGTTTTTGGGCCGGCGGTCGAGGGTGACGATGCCTTTGAGGTTGACATGGGGCACGGCGTTGCCTCGCGCCTCGCTGTAAAACTCGTTGAGATTCCACAAGTTGGCGCCGGCCACAAACCGACGCTCGGCTATGGCGCGTAGATAATGCTCCTGGTAGAGGTCGGTGTACTCCATCGAATAGTCGTACATCTGCGGGGTGTCGGAATGTATGCGGCTGTCGCAGTCGGAGCCGTATTCGGTGATTATTACGGGCTTCGACGGAAATTTGGCATGGAAGTTGTCGAGGAAAGCGTCAAAATCGCCGAATTTGCCGCCGTACCAACCTTGGTAGAGATTCCATCCTATTATGTCGGCCGAATCGAGCAGCCCTGCCCGGCTGTAAAGCGCGAGGTTGCCGAAACATGGCAGAAGGGTGTAGCGCGAGGGGTCGATGGCTTTGGCAACAGCGTTTGTTGTGTCGGCCTGCAATTTCACTTCTTTTAAATAATGTTCGCGCGCGAGGTCGCCTTCCTTGTAGGGGATGGAGAGCAGCACCTCGTTCATATAAGCCCAGGCCACCACCGACGGGCGGTTGAAATTCTGCTTTATCATCTCGCGGAGCATGTCGAGCGAGTTGGAAAGGAAGGCCTCGCTCTCGGTCACGGCGTTCACCACCGGTATCTCCACCGTGGTGATGAGGCCTTCGCGGTCGCAGGCATCCATCAGCAAGGGGTCTTGGGGATAGTGCGACACACGCAGGAAATTCGCGCCCATGTCCTTGATGAGCCGGATGTCTTGAAGGTGGTAGTCGTCGGAAAGGGCCCAGCCCTTGTCTTTGAAATCCTGATGGCGGTTGGTGCCCATTAGTTTCAGGGGCTTGCCGTTGAGAGAGAATCCGCGGTCGGGGTCAAACTCGAACCAACGGAAGCCAAAGCGGTCGGTCTGCGTGTCGACAACGCGTCCGCCTGCCGTTATGGTGGTTTCCACGGAATATTGGGCGGGGGCGTCGGGACTCCACAACGCGGGATTATCGACAATGTAGTCGAACACCGTCATCGACATTTTCTCTCCGGCGGCTACGGTGCCTTTTTTCTCCGCACGTGCCACCACCTTGCCGTCGGGCGCGACAAGCCGCTGGTCGACGGCTATCTTCGCGGCCTTGTCGCCAAAATTGTCGACAAGCACATAGACTGTGGCCCGCGCCTTGCCGTCGGCCACCTCGGGCGTAACCACATACACGCCCGACGAGGCGTAGTCCGACCGCGAGAAATGCACCGGCTCCTCGATTTCGAGAAACACGTCGCGGTAGATGCCGCCGAAAAAGGTAAAATCGGCGCTTAGCGGAGCTATGTCGGGGTTGTGTGAATTGTCGACCGTCACTTCAATCTCGTTCTGGCCGGGATGCACATATGGGGTGATGTCGAACACAAAAGCCGAATATCCGCCCACGTGCTCGCCGGCCTCGTGGCCGTTGACACGCAGGCTCGTCGTCTGGTTCGCGCCCTCAAATTCGAGGAATACGCACTTCCCGGCTATCGTCTCGGGTAAGGTCAGACTCTTTACATAGCGCCCCGTGCCGCGATAATATCCGTCGATGTCGTCGTCGGCATCGGCGGCGTTCCATGTGTGAGGCAAATCGACGCGCACGGCCGTATCCGGCTCGCGTCCGTCGAAAAAAGTCCAGTTTGCGTTCACCGACACCTTCGTGCCGGCCCACATCTGGGCCCATGCGGCAACGACGGCAACAACAGCAAGTATATAATTTCTCATCTATAATCCGGATTGATTCGCATTGCAAATTTGCGAAAAAATATCCGAACCTCCAACATTCCTACAATTTCATTTTCAGAAGTTTCCACTTATACTCGAAACTTTGACGCAAATATACATACTTTTTCAGGAAAAGTTAAAAAGTTGGAGCGGGGTGTTGAAAATCTCGGGAATAATTTATAATTTTGTGGCGGAATATACCTTAAACTCCACCATTTCTTGCAACGCACATCTTGAAAATTTAGTCCAAAACAAAATGGCATTCAACTACATCACCGCACAGGAAGCCGCCGCAATGATCAACGACGGCGACACCATCGGCTTGTCCGGCTTCACTGCCCCCGGCACTCCAAAAGCCATCCCTAACGCTATCGCCGAACGTGCCGAGAAAGAGCACGAAGAAGACCGTCCCTTCAAGATCAACCTTTTCACCGGCGCCTCCACCTCCGACCGATGCGACGGCGCGCTCTCACGCGCCAATGCCATCAACCGCCGCGCTCCCTACCAGAACGTGCCCGACCTGCGCAAGCGCATCAACTCCCACGACGCCCACTATTTCGACCGCCATCTCTCGGAAATGGCCCAGGAAATGCGCTACGGCTTCTACGGTCCTGTCGACTATGCCATAATCGAGGCCGCCGCCATATCTCCCGACGGCGAGATTATCCTCGGCACAGGCGTAGGCAACGTCCCCACATTCGCACACATGGCCAAGAAGATTTTCATCGAACTCAACGAAAATCTGCCCGAGCAACTCCACGGCATGCACGACGTGATTCTGCTCCAGGATCCTCCTTACCGCCGCGAAATCCCCATATATAAGGCTTCCGACCGCATCGGCTCGCCGGTGCTCAAAGTCGACCCGTCGAAGGTTGTCGGCATTGTCCGCACCAAATTCTACGACGGCGTGAAGGCTTTCTCCGCTCCCGACGAAGTGTCGAAGCAAATCGGCGCCAACGTGGTGCGCTTCCTCGTGAGCGAATACCGCCGCGGAGGCATCCCCAAAGAATTCCTCCCCTTGCAGTCGGGCGTGGGCAACGTGGCCAACGCCGTGCTCTACGACCTGGGCGAATCCAGCGAGATACCCCCGTTCATGATGTACACCGAGGTTATTCAGGACGCTGTGCTCGAACTCATGCAGAAAGGTAAATGTACGTTTGCCTCGACTTGCTCGATGACATTCGCCGACGCCACCGAGGAACGCCTCTTCGCCGACATGGATTTCTACAAGGACAAAATCCTGATGCGTCCCGCCGAAATATCGAACAATCCCGAGGTTATCCGCCGAATCGGCGTGATTGCCATGAACACGGCCCTCGAAGCCGACATCTTCGGATGCGTCAACTCCACCCACGTGCTCGGCACTAAGATGATGAACGGCATCGGCGGCTCGGGCGACTTCACCCGCAACGCCTACATCTCCATCTTCTCCTGCCCGTCGGTAACCAAAGGCGGCCTCATCTCCAACATCGTGCCCATGGTGGCCCACCCCGACCACTCCGAGCACTCGGTCGACATCCTCGTCACCGACCAAGGCATCGCCGACCTCCGCGGAAAAGACCCCGTTCAACGCGCCCACGAGATTATCAACAACTGCGCTCACCCCATGTACCGCGAACTGCTCAACGACTATCTCAAAATCGGACGCGGCGGCCAGACACCTCACGTGCTCGAACGCGCCTTCGCATTCCACAACGCCTTCAACGAAACCGGCGACATGCGCAACGCATCGTTCTCCTGACCCGCATAATACATTCTGCACCAAATACAAGCATCCCGCTCACACGGGATGCTTTTTCTTTGCACAAAAAAAGATTTTTTAATATACTAAAAATTTTAATTAATATATTTTAACACATTTTCGCAAAAATCCACACTACCTTTGCAAAGAATTATCCGGCCATGTTCAAGCCGATTCGACACAAGCGAAAAAGCCCTCTTAAACCAATATATTATATGAGACCGAATCTTAGCAAACTTATCAAACTCGACCGCGTGCCCGAACGCTATTACGCCCCGAAAAACGAGGTGGAAATGGCCGCCCTGAGCCGTGAGGAAAAAATCTATGTCGAGATTTCCGAATCGATTGTAGAAGGCGCAATGGCAGAAGCTCGCCGTATCGCCGATATTATAAACAATAGCGTAGCCACAAAAGGAAAATGCGTACTCGCGCTCGGTGCCGGAAACGGCACTCACGCCGTTTACGAGCAGCTTATCCGCCTCAACCACGAAGGACAGGTAAGTTTCCGCAAGGTTATAGTATTCAACATAAGCGAATTCTACCCCACCGGCGACGCCACTCCCAGCACCCTCAAACGCCTTCATTCCGTACTCCTCGACCATGTCGACATCCGCCCCGAAAACATCCACTCAATGGACACTTCGGTGCCCCGTGAAGACGTGTGGCGCGTGAGCAAGGACTACGAGGCTCAAATCGACCGCGCCGGCGGAATCGACCTTTTTGTGTGCGAAATCGGCCCAAAAGGCTCGCTCGCGTTCAACGAACCGGGTACAAAATACGGCGCCGGATGCCGCCTTGTGCTTCTCGGCAACGAAATACGCCACCAGATTGCCGCCGACTATAAAGTAGACGAAGCTCCGCTCACCGCCATCACCCTCGGCATCGGCAACCTCATGCAGGCCCGCCACATCAACTGCATGGCCTGGGGCGAAAATTATGCCGACGTGATAGCCCGCGCCATCGAAGGCCCTGTCACCGATGCCCTCCCGGCATCATATCTCCAAAGCCACACACATGCCGTGATAGTAATCGACCTCGCCGCCGCCGATGAACTCACCCGCATAGCACGCCCTTGGAAAGTCACTTCCTGCGAATGGAACGACCAGCTCACACGCCGCGCCGTGGTATGGCTCTGCCACATGACAGGAAAACCCATCCTCAAACTCACCGACCGCGACTACAACGACTGGGGCCTCGGCGAACTCCTCGCCGTGTACGGCTCGGCATATAAGGCCAACATCAAGATTTTCAACGACCTCCAGCATACAATCACCGGATGGCCCGGCGGAAAACCCAACGCCGACGACTCCACTCGCCCCGAACGCGCCACCCCCTACCCCAAGCGCGTGATTGTGTTCTCGCCCCACCCCGACGACGACGTGATTTCCATGGGCGGCACCCTCAAACGCCTTGTCGACCAAGGACATGACGTGCACGTGGCCTACGAGACATCGGGCAATATAGCAGTGGGCGACGAAGACATGATGCGCTACGTGATGCTCATGGACGGCATCGCCGAAAATTTCGGCATCGACACCGACATGTTCAAGGAAAAGTCGGAAGGAATCCACCAGTACATCTCTGAAAAGAAACCCGGCGACGTCGACTCTGCCGACATACGCTATCTCAAAACCATAATCCGCCAATGCGAGGCTCGCACCGCATGCCAGTATATCGGCGTTAAGAAAGAAAACGTCCACTTCCTCGGACTTCCCTTCTACGAAACAGGCACAATCAAGAAAGGCGACCTCTCGCAGGCCGACGTCGACATCGTGAAACAACTCCTTACCGACGTAAAACCCGACGAGATATTCGTGGCCGGCGACCTCGCCGACCCCCACGGCACCCACCGCGTATGCCTCGACGCCGTGCTCGCCGCCATCGACGAGCTCCTCGACGAACCCTGGATGCAAGACTGCTACACATGGATGTACCGCGGCGCATGGGCCGAATGGGAAATCGACCACATCGAAATGGCCGTACCCCTCAGCCCCGAAGAGCTCCGCTTCAAGCGCAACTCCATCCTCAAGCACCAGTCGCAGATGGAAAACGCCCCCTACCTCGGCGACGACGACCGCCTCTTCTGGCAGCGAGCCGAAGAACGCAACCGCGCCACAGCCAAACTCTACGAAGACCTCGGCCTCGCCTCCTACGAAGCCATCGAAGCCTTCGTCCGCTACCATCCCGTCAAAGGCTAATCGCCCTAAACACCGCTATACAGGCCGCTCCCGCCCACCGGGAGCGGCCTTTTTTAGGCACAAGCCGTAATTCCAGCGCATTATTATTCAACTATCAGTGAGTGAATACACCCGATAGGAACATAATTGATTCAAAATAATTTGTGAAATCCGCGAAATTTGTGTAATTCGTGGTAAAAAAAGAGCGCGGTCGCGCTCCGGGGTACACAAATTTCACATATCGCACGAATTTCACAAATTTCTTTCCGAATCGCTACGCGATTCCATGCACCGACTTTTCAGCTTGTGCCTTTTTTTACTATATTTGCACCCAAAACATAATTTTATATGTGTAAAAAACTGCTCAATCTATTTTTTATCCTGCTGTTTGTAACAGTCATATCCTGTATCCCCGCTTTTGCTGCAAACGGCACCGTGAGCGACGACACCATTACGTTCACCACTTCACGCGCCGTCGGCGAGAATATAAAACTCAACATCAAGGCTTCCGACAATATCGAGATTTCCGGCATTGCCGAAACCACAAATCTCACCGGCCCGAACACATTCACGCTTACATCTCAGACCGTGGTGATAAAAGGCCCCGTCACCACATTTGAATGTCCGGACAACGGCATAACCTCGCTCGATGTTTCCAAAAACAAAAAACTTTCTATCCTCAAATGCGAATGCAACCTCCTCGAGAGCCTTGATCTGAGCAAAAACCCTGCAATTAGGTATGTCAAATGCTACGGAAACCGTATCAAAGGCGAGGCTTTGACTAAAATGATGGATTCTCTGCCCCAAGACATCATCATTGAGTTTGACAAATCATATGTTGAATAATTCAACGCATTGCCTCACAACCGGCGTCACCAAAGCCTGCGAAAATAATACACGGTTCGTGGGGGCATACAACGTTATTACTCTAACTTTCTAATTGGAGATACTTATATCACTATAATGGTGTATTAATTATCAATTAATAATAATAGTTTGTAACTTTTTTACTATATTTGCGCATTATTTGCAATCAAATCACAATTTTTATGTGTAAAAAACTACTCAATCTATTATTTACCCTGCTGTTTGCAACAGCAATCGGTTCTGTTTCCTCTTTTGCAGCAAACGGCATCGTGAAGATGAAAACAGATGCTCCGGCCGGAACAAAACTCCGCATCCAGACCACCCCTTACGACAACACTGTGGAAGGCGCCGACAAGGGCGATTTCGTGGGAGAATTCTTCTCGAAAGGCCCCGGCTCGGAAATAACAATCACTTGCGACAATCTCGGCCAACTCGAAGTGTATGGATGTGAGCTGTCTGAACTCACCATCGTGGACGCTCCGGAGCTCTATATCCTCAAATGCTACGACAACAACCTTACTTCGCTTAATGTAAACTCATGCCCCGAACTCGCCATAGTCGATTGCAGCAACAACGCCCTGCCGGCACTCGACCTGTCGGCGTGCGCCAAACTTGAAGAAGCGTATGTCTCCGGCAACAATCTTTCAACTTTCTCTCTCGGCTCACAGCCTCTGTTGAAAACTCTGGAATGTGCCGGCAACCCGCTCAGCAGCCTCGACCTGAGCAAGTGCGTTGCCCTCGAAGACCTGCGCATCGACAAATGCGAGTTCTCGTCCATCGACCTGAGCCACTGTACCAAATTGTGGTGGATATTCGCATTCGGCAACAATTTCAAAGGCTAGAGCATGGCTAATTTCATAGCCCAACTCCCAGAGGCTCAAACCACCGGCATGCTCTACATCGTCGACACCGCCGACAAAGACGAGACTAATGTATGCACCATGGAAAATGTAAGAGCCGCCGCACAAAAAGGCTGGGCCACGATGGACTATGCCGGAGGAAAAGGCACCGACACCCAGCTTGGCGTGTTCTATCCGGGATGCGACTATGTACCCGCCGTGAGCGACAACACCATAACTTTCACCACTACACGCGCCGCCGGCGAAACGATAAAGCTCAACATCAAGGCTTCCGACAATGTAGAGATTTCCGGCATAGCCGAGACCAAAAATCTCACCGGCTCGAACACTTTCACCCTCACATCGCAGACTGTGGCGATAAAAGGCAATGTCACCCTTTTTGAATGTCCGTCCAACGACATTACCTCGCTCTCTTTCAACAATCCTTCGCTTATCACCTATATCGACTGCCGCGACAATAAAATCGAGACTCTCAATCTCACCGGCGCCTCTTCGCTCCAGCAACTCTATGCTCAGAAGAATAGCCTTACGTCGCTCGACGTGACCGGATGCGACAAAATTATGCGTCTCGACTGCTATATCAATAACCTGCACGGCTCGGCCATGACCGCCTTCATGAATTCGCTCTGTACATCCACATCCGAACCTTATCTCTTTGTAATCGACACCAAGGCTCCCGACGGCGCCGAGCATAATGTGGCATCGACAACGCAAGTATCGGTCGCAACGGGCAAAGGCTGGAAAGTATTTGACTATATCAACGGCGACCGCTACGGCTTCGGCACTGCATACGCCGGCTCCGAACCCACCGGACCCGAAGAATACTTCACCATCACACGCGCGTCAAAAGGCGAAATACAGCCGCAATTCAACCTTGCTGTGGAGCAGACTGAAATACCGAAGGTGGAAGGCGGTGTAGTATTGGGATGGAACGGAACAACGCTCACAATCCGCATGGAAGAGGAAACTGTAAAAATCTACGGCGACATAACAGGATTGCAGATGATGTTCGGCGCAATCGACGCAATAAATGTATCGAACCTGCCGAACCTCGCGGAACTCAACGTGGCCCTTAATGACTTAACCTCTCTCGATGTTTCCAAAAACAAAAAACTCTCAATCCTTAGTTGCGAGTGCAACCTCCTCGAGAGCCTTGACCTGGGCCAAAACCCTGCAATTGAATATGTCAACTGCTATGGCAACCGCATCAAAGGCCAAGCCATGACTCAAATGATGGAATCCCTGCCACAACGCACACGCGAAGATTACGGCACTATCATCGTATACGACGAATCATATGCCGAAGAGTTCAATGTATGCCTCACTACCGACGTGACAATAGCCCTGCGTAAATACTGGGTGCCCTGCGAACTTGACGCCGACGGCAACGCCATACAGTACGACGGCGTGGCCCAGGATGGCATTGCCAACGTGTCGGGCGACAGCACAAAAGCCGTTTACGATGCCGCAAATGCCCTTATCGTAGCTTCCGAGGCAACCGACATCACTGTTTACAACCTCTCGGGCGCGACAGTAGCCAAGGCATCCAATGCCGTCGGCCTGTCGGTCGGCGACATTCCCTCGGGCATCTACATTGTCCGCGCCGGCTCCGACGTGCTCAAAATCAAAAAATAATCTGAAAATATAAATCGTCAGGCCGGGACTTAATATTCCCGGCCTGTTTATAAATCATGCAGACATGGACGAAAATTATATGATTCCGGAAGAAGTGGCCGACTGGGTAAAGGCCATTGGCTGCGCCGTGACAATCTGCGACACCGACGGACGTATCCTGTATATGAACGACCGCGCGCGCCTCACCTACATCAAGCACGGCAACCTTATCGGGCACAACCTGTTTGCTTGCCACAACGAACGCTCACAGGCCATAATACACCGCCTGCTCGAAAACGGAGGCACAAACACCTACACAGTAACCAAAAACGGCATCCAAAAACTTATCTTCCAAACCGCATGGCGGCGCGACGGACAAGTAGCCGGCCTTGCCGAAATCTCGATTCCTCTGCCTGCCGACATGCCGCACTACGACCGCGACAAACAGTGACCGAACTACAAATCGGGCATCGACGGTGCATTAGGGTTGATTAAACTTCGTCCCAATCCCACAGCTATAAATCCAAGTGTCTGCAAGGCATTTGGATTTTTTTCTTTCGTAACTTTCAACGATGCCGGAGCCTTCATATTTGGCATAGCCGAAAATGCACAACTCGACTTTTCAGTAGACACGACAAGATCCACCAGATTGAACCGCACTTTGCCAAACAGCATCAGTGTTTTCAATCCGACGGTACACTCATAGTCATTCATACCCTGCCATTCGCCGGTGAGAACTGCCATTTCGTTGGGGAGCACTACATTTCCGCCCATCGACAGAGGCATATCCGGCACCTTATAGCACGGCGATATCACAACTCCGGCAATACCTGCCATACGGATTGAATCCTGTTCGGCATGAGCCTTAACATAACTCTCATTTGTATCGTAGAAACGGCGGGAGAGCATGCCATACGACGCATCGCCGCTGTCGATCACCATCAGCATGGGATTTCCAAGCACGCTTCCCTTTGTCAAAAGATTCATCTGCGTGCTGAAATACATATTCGGCCGCACGCCGGAGCGCATCGGAGCCTCAGCCGGCACAATAATCTCCTTCTTCTCAAAATCGATGGTCACATCCTTCAACCGCAACATAAGCTCGCTCCCGACAATAATATTGAAGGCATCGATATATTGGTCGGCCTCGGCATTGTTCGAAGATATGTCCATAACAAGAAACGGAACATCGCTCACCGTAATATTGCCGATCGCCAACTCCTTGGCAATAACATACGAGCCGTCGCGGCGCCCGACACCGGCCACAGTGTTTGTGGCATCAAGCGGGATAAGATTATACTTGTCAGCAAGCTCGTGCGACACGATATTAACCCCTGCGCCCGTGTCGAAAGTGACATCTGCATCCACTCCATTAATCTTTGTGTCGGAAAGGTGCATTAGCACCGCTTTTTTCTCAGGCTTGCCGACAGGCACTATTCTGAAAGGAATGCGCCCCGTCTCACCGTCGAACTTAATACTATATGGATTATAAGCCGCCAAAGCCTTGTACTTATCCCCGTAACGTCTCATTGAAGCAACAGCCGCACTGTCGAGATATTGCTTCGTTGCGCCAAGAACAGACTCTATAACACCGGCAGCCTTGGCGTTATCACCTTCCATGCTCAAATCCATGGAAAACATAACGGCAGAATTAAGCAGATTTTCCAATCCCAGATTCTCAGTATGAGAGTTCAACAGTTCGGCAAAAGCGGGAATCGATATATCATGCCTGTGAAAACGGTTGCCAAGCAAGCAGCGAGAAAACACATCAAGAAAAGGATGAATAGAATCTTTTGGAGTTGAGGAATAAATGGAATCAAGAGCAAACCAGTCACCCTCATTCATGGCCTTTCCAATACGTTCATCAACAGACTGTGCCGACGCACCAAACAGCCCAAAAAGACACAAAACTGTAAATAAACAAACACGGGATATTCTTCTAATATTCATAACAAAATAATTTATGCAACAAATATAAAGAATAAATGTATAAAACAATATATCAAAAGCAAAAAAGAGCAAAGGTGTGGCTCATTATGCCAAAATTGCAGGGACGCACGTCTCGTACGTCCTCGGTCGGCTGCGCCGGGCCGGAACTATCAGAAACCATGAACGAACCATCGGCGAACTATTTTTTTTTTCGTTTGATCGGTAAAGTATCTCTAACCATCTTTTTCTCGCAAAGCTCGAAAGCCCATGCCGACGTATGCAAAATACGCAAGCCGGAGGCTCGCGTTCCTACATGGGTTGCAGGAACATAAGCCTCCGGCTTGTGGAAATTAAATATATGCGGACGCACGAGCCGTGCGTCCCTACAATTTCGGCATAAATTGCCTTTTCATCAAACCCTCATATTTTCTC
>VSPD01000021.1 GCA_009775125.1 Muribaculaceae bacterium
CCTCCGCCCGCTATTTTAACACCTGACCCCCTCCCAGCATCGCACATAAAGCCCCGACATGCCTTAATCACATGCCGGGGCTTCTCTATATTTATTATAATTCTACCTTACACGCACTTTCAGCACCTTGCCGTTGCTAAGTTTAACAATGTAGGTAGCGTTCGCCGACAATGTAATTTCTTCATAATCTGTCATCCCAAAGCGTTCGCAAACCATTATGCCGTCAAGCGTGTAAACGAAACACGACAAGCCTTGTGCGTTCACAACTTTGAGGGTAGTTCCGTCGACAAACATTTCCACTTCGTCCGCATCAATTCCTTCAATTCCTGAATATCCGCTATCTGAAACAGCAAACCCCAATGTCGCGCCATAAAGAGTTTCGCCGGATTCCGTCTTTACGAATGCCCTTACGGCATAGTTGCCGTTTGCCAATTCCCCATTACGGAATATATGTTGCATCGACTCGTCGGTCGTAATTGTTGAAATATGCCCGGGCGCAAACGCAATTGTCGATTGTTTATCGGTCTGCCAATATTCATACCCCTGGCTCACAATCGTCTCAGAGCCGGCGATAAAATAACCGCACAACACGAGGGCATTGTTTTCCCTGTCTGTCCTGAACAATGTGTAAACGGTTGCGGGGTAATAGACAAATTCCGATTCCGTCCTGAAAGTTTTCCAATCATTGGAAGCAAAGATAACGTCGTGATACCTTACGGCTGCCCGGAACTGATAATCCGTGTTTGGTTCAAGCATCCCATTTACAAGGGCTACCGAAATCGTGCCGTCGTCCTGCTTCACTCCCTTTGTGTAAGCCGGTGCCGACTCCCAGCCTTGCATCTGCTTCCATTGGAATCCGAATTCAGCGGAACTATACGAATCACAATCAATCTCGCCATTCATCCTGGCGGAACGGTTCGAGATGTTTGTCACATCGTTTGTCTTGCACTCAATCGCATCGGTTGCCAAGACCACACCATGAGCCACGGCAAGTCCGCCTTCGGCAGTTTGCACATAAATCTTAACAGCATACTCCGTGCCCGGATTCAATTCATTTACAAAAAGAGTGCACATATCGTTTATTTCGGTATCCGCCAAAAGAGTGGAACTGCCAATCTGGTTGACAACAGCTTTTGAACCCAAATATGTGGCATCTCCGCAGTCAACCGTCCAGTTCATATCCAAATACGTTTGCCCGGATTGATTATCAAAACCAATTTTTACCGGCTTCGTGGAGAATGTAAAAGGCTTGCCCGCACCGTTGGTCTCCCAAGTATACCATTCTCCATTTATCTTGGCGGTAAATTTAGATATAGTATATGTACCCCAGAGGTTATTAATCGTTACCTGCGCGCGGCCGTCATGCCGGTCTG
The DNA here is from genome assembly GCA_009775125.1 of Muribaculaceae bacterium. GTDB lineage: Bacteria > Bacteroidota > Bacteroidia > Bacteroidales > Muribaculaceae > CAG-873. Next base: position 1,374 of record VSPD01000021.1, read on the forward strand.
CAATATTGTAACGCTTGCCGTTAATTTCACATGACAAAGACTCAACCTTGGCAGTCTCATCATCTGAATTTATGACATTAAACACCGTTATTGTCGCAGTAGTCTGGGTCGTCGTTATCGAATGGGAGATATTATATTTCCTCGTTGAGAAAGCCTTGAAATCCCCTAAATATCTTTTTCCGTCGACAACGGCATAAGGACAAACATAATACTCCTTGCCAGGAGCGAGACCTGTCAGCTTCGCCTGCAATCTTTGCCCTTCGGGCGTAACATCTACATATCTATATTCGTCTGTTAAGTATTTATATAATGTCACGACAAAACCATACGAATCAACCGTTTCTTCCGTTTCGGCAAGAGTCACGCCCACGTGCGCCGTGATATACCTAATGTCTTCTACTTCAATATTATTCTCAAAGAACGATGGGGTACTAAAAGTCCGTATGTCCGTAATAGTCTCTCCGTCTATTATGCCAACGGTTTTGACGGAATAATTCTTGCCGGGGAGAAGTCCGCTTATTTTAATCGCGAACAGCCCCAAATCATCGATTGTGATGTCACATTCGTTTTCATACTCGCATTCCCCCCATGTCCCGACGATTCCATATGCCACTTTCGCTTCGGAAATATCATCTTGCGAGAACGCATAGCCATTCACGACAGCAGATATTTGGCTTATCCGCGTAATGCTGTCTATTCCGATTGTTTGCTTCGTTTCAAACGTTTTTGCCTCGCTGTAAATGGTATCGCATCCGCGAGCCTGCAAATATGCCCTGTAATCATACTTGCTCTTATGCTTCAATCGCGTCAACGCCTGCACGATGCGCGACTCCCCCGTAGTATTAGGAAAATCCACCCATCGTTCGCTGCCGTTTGCCTTGTAACTGACACCTGCCGTCTCTATATTCGCATCACCGATTGTCATTTCGCTTACGATAGTCGCCGAAGATGGTTTTATGTCGGTCACATAACACGTATCTATCGAGATTGCCTTGGTTTTAAACCGTTTCCATTGCGAGTATGTGCAGTTTTTATCCTCTCCCGCCAACTGCTGTTCACTTGAAATCCTGCAAAAATAATATGTATCCGGAATCAGTCCTGCAAGGGTCGCTATTGACGAACCATCAACAGACTGCTTAGTTTCACAATCTTGGAAACTATAAGACGTATCAATATTCTCTATTTTGATATGCCTTATGTTCACATTCATTACAGATTGCATGTTATAATAGTCGTCTGCTTGGATAGATATTTCGTGTATTCCTTCAGAAAGTTGGTACGAACAGTTTTTTTTATTGTTGTACAAATCACTCAATTTCTTGCCATTATCATAAACTTTCATAAATCCATGGTTAAAATCATATTCAAATTCGATTTTACCGGCTTCTTTCATATTAAACTCAATCGTAATATTCCACCATTCATAACATCCTACTTCCACAGAGAGGGTTCCGTCGGATGTAATTTCGCTTTCCCCGCCGTCCCCTACAGATGACCGAACACAGGTCGGAGGAACTACATTGTCCATAACATTCACAATACTATTCTTGGGTACCATCGAGGCTTCCAAATAATTCTTCACGCCGGCATCCCCAAACTCACCCTCTTTGATTTTAACTGATGCAGTGGACTGGGTCGTGGTTATTTCCTCTATATCACTCGGAACAATGGCAAGAGTCTTGAAACTTTTTGGCGCGCTCCAATCAACCTTTATGGAATTATTTTTCCTTTCCGTAGATGATGCCCTGAATATGTAATCTTTCCCCGAATTCAAAGACTCGATGGTTACGCTTGACCCTGTCGTGCTTGCATAGGCCCATTCTCCCGGGATGGTATTTTGAACGCAAATGCTACGTACCATTCCCTTATCCAAGCCAACATTGGATGCCGCTTTTTTAGAATATCGCCAAGACAATGTATGCACCCCTTCCAATATTTGGAAAGACTCTCTTGTGAAATCCACCAAACCCGAAATTGATTTCACCGTATTTCCGTCAAGGGCAAACGACAAAAATCCAATTTCTTCTTCCGAATCGACGCTCCATTCGAAAGATACAGACGCAGTTGCAGATAGGTTCACGCTTATCGACATTTCCGACATCTCACCCACAGGTACATTCGGATTGCTTTCCACCTGTCCTTTCGATGCTTTCGCCATCCAGGCATAAGTGCCGGTCGTCGTAATCTGCACAGGGTCGGAATTGTAAGCAAGCGCGGTTTTTGAGAATGTGTCGATTTCGGGAAGAGAGCCTTGCTTGTACTGGAAGCCGTGGCTGATGTCCAAATTTGGGAAATCCGCCGAAAGTGTGGCTTTGGTTTGCGTGATGTCTGTGGCATCGTGCAGGATTATCTCTGCCGATGATTGCACAAACGCAAAAAGCATCATCTGCATTGCCAACATCCATTTTAGATAATGATGTTTCATAGATTTTCAGTTGTCCCCGCAACTCTCCAACAGGGCGTTGATTGATTGGTTATAAAAAAAGCGTGAGAGCCGTACTTGTTGCTCGTCCCGCTTGTTGAGGCCCTGGAATTGCCCATTGGAGTAGAACGAGCAAACAATGCAGAGCCTCACGCAGAATATGATACACGTTCCAATCCAACGCTTGCGCGCCGGACCGGACGGAATGTACATATCCACCAAGGCGTCTACTGTTTGCTACATTCTTGACTCCAATCGAAGTTTTCCAGGTTTCAACAAGCCAAGAAAGAGCGCCGAGTAACGCTTTTTAATTATGTCTTTGCAGCCCACCCCCATTGCCCTTGACCGGGCTCTGCGATGCGGCCTGCACCTGCAAATTTAAGTATTCTTTTTTATTTCCACAAATAAAAACCATCCAATTCAATCGGCATATCGACGGAGGTTTAACGAATGTTAAAATTTGCATCTCGACTGCCGAAATAAGTGCCGTAAGTTGGTATTTTCAGAAAAAACAAATAACTTTGCGGTCGAAAATGCGGCAGTAGCTCAGTTGGTAGAGCATCAGCTTCCCAAGCTGAGGGTCGCGGGTTCGAACCCCGTTTGCCGCTCACAACAAAACTTACTGAAAGCACGCAAAGTTTGTATTATCTTTGCGGTGTTAAACCGATGAAAGGAGGGGCAAAGCCCCGTTTTACGCCTTTCGGCAACCTTTCAGCGTTTAGAATAACTTAATAGTTATTGTTAGTATTCTAATACGCCAAACTCTTACAATAAATTGCCAACTCATTGTAGTATTTAGTTTGTCGGTTTAACCTTTCCTTTTATCGCCGAAAGGCATTTGCGCAAGCCTCACTCATCGAGGCTTTATTTGTAAATCATCTGAGTGTCACCATCCTTTGCATTACGATACAAACGTACAGAATAATACGCTGTTACCCAAACATTCAGGCTTCTCTCTACGCTCTAATTGTTAACAGTTTCAACAAAAAGTATGATTATGTCAAAAAGGACAAAAGGTTTCTTGTTTGGCGCAATTGCCGCCGCAACATATGGCATGAATCCGCTTTTTGCTCTGCCTTTGTATTCCGATGGCCTGAGCGCGTGCGACGTTCTGCTTTACCGGTATATTTTCGCAACGATCATATTGTTTTTCATGATTAAATGGCGCGGCCAGCGCATGGCCATAAGTCGTCGTCAGGTCGCTCCGCTCGCAGGGCTTGGCCTTCTTATGGGCTTGTCGTCGTTGTTGCTGTTTGAAAGTTACAATTTCATGGCTGCCGGCATCGCCTCAACCATGCTTTTTGTCTATCCGCTTATGGTGGCCTTGATTATGACTTTTGTCTTCCACGAACGCCTAAGCCCCATCACCATATGCTGCATAGTCATGGCATTTGCGGGCATAGTACTCCTCTATAAAGGCGAAAACGGCGCAACATTGAGCGCCATCGGCACCGCCTTGGTCATGGGGTCTGCCCTGTCATACGCTATATATCTCGTATGGGTAAACCGTCCCGGATTGAAAGACATACCCACACTGGTGCTTACGTTCTATGTGATTCTTTTCGGCACTTCGATTTTCATAGCCGACAAATTCATACACCCGTCGCTGAACGTGCCGTCCTCGCCGCTACTGTGGGGTTGCGCAATCTCGCTCGGTCTTCTCCCCACTGCAATATCACTTGTATGCACAACTCTTGCGATACACAATATCGGCTCCACCCCCACGGCGATCCTTGGCGCGCTCGAACCGCTCACCGCCGTGTTTTTTGGCATACTCTTGTTTGGCGAAAGCCTTACCGTGCGCGACATGGCCGGACTATGCCTCATCCTCGTTGCCGTCACCGTTGTCATCGCCGGCGACAATATTTCCTCGGTGCTTCTGCGTATGCGCAAGATGTTCCCCGCCTTCTACCACCGTCTGCTCCACAAATAGGGCTAGAATTCTATTTTATATAGCACGTGGGTGAGTAGTGGCGAACCGGCCGAAAGTTTCGGATGCTCGAATTCTCCTATTTTATCCATGCCTATTTTCTGCATCACGCGCTCCGACGGCCTGTTGATTTTGGCCGTGAAGGAATAAAGGCATGACATGCCAGACGCTTTTGCCATTTTCAGCACAGCCTTTGCCGCCTCTGTGGCATACCCCTGGTTGTGATACGCCGAATCGAGCCGCCAGCCAATCTCCACGCCGGGGGTGAAATCGGCCTCAAAGCCAATTTCATGCAACCCGACATAGCCGATAAACCGACCTTCCGATTTTAATTCCACGGCATATAGGCCCCACCCCTTATTCTTGAATTCTTCTTGAATACGATGGTAAAAGGCCTCGCTCTCTTCATAGCCAAGCGGTGCCGGAAAATACTTCATCACTTCCTGATTCCTGTTTATTTCTGCGAACAAAGGCAGATCGTCGCGCCGCCACGAACGCAATATCAATCTTTCAGTCTCTGCGTATATCATATTTTTTTGCAAAGATACACATTATTTTTCATTTGCCGGTGCCGTAGCGCGATGTGTCGATTGTGGTGTCTTCTTTGGGGCGGAAGCCGTTGAAACGCCATGTAAATGTCATGCTGAGACTGCGGTTCATGTCGTGCGACTTCATCCTGTAATCCTGCCCGGCCACCTTTATTTTCATGTCGGGATTGCAGCTGCCGAATATGTCGTTAGCCTTCACTACGAATTCGTAGCAACGTTTCTTGCCAAATTGCCATTTCACCCCGGCATCAATTTTCCACAATGGACCGAAACGTCCGGGGCCTTGAATCTGCCCGGAAATATATGTGCCGTCGATCGACAATGACAAGGGACTGCCGGACGTGAAACGCAATGTATTGTTGAGTGCCGCATACAGCCCCCAACGCTTATTGTCGAAACTGATGTCGTGGAAACGGTCCGATTTTTGCCGACCGTGCGACACGTTGACGGTTGCTGTCGCATCCCATATGTTTTTGACATTGAACGGAACATGCAGCTGCAAGCCCACGGTTCTCGAAAAGTTCATGTTTTGCGTCTGGAACACAAGATGCAGGTCGTTTGTCGACTGATACGGCAACTGCACGAAATAGTCGTCGAGATACAGCACATAGAATGTGGCCGCGTATTTTTGCCTGAATATGTAACTTAACTGTCCCGTATAGTTCATATATGGTTGCAGCGCGGGATTGCCGAGTATCGTTGAATAGTCATTGATATAAGCCGTGCCGCCATGCAGCTCCCAGAATGATGGATAAACACGGTTGGATGTGAAGTTGAGTTGAAATATGCTCGCAGGAGTCTTGTAGAACGTGGCCCCGAATTGAGGCACGACATTCCAGTTGTGCCTGTAATTGTTATGGAAATACTCTGCCTTCACCGAGGCGTTGAACGACAATCCCCACTCAAACGATGTCTGTGTGCCTGCATATGCGCTTGCCACGTCCTCGCGCAGCGCATTGTCAAATCCCGGCTGTGCCGGAAAGAAATAGGTTTGACGGCTCTTGTCGGCGGAATGTTGATAATCCACGCTATATCCGATCATCCAGTTTCCTGCGGTGTGCTCCATGTCGATATAGGCATGATAGCGGCCGATGTCCTGACAATTCTCAGAACTCACCTGTTGCACATCGCCCTTGTGCAAGTTCTGGCTTCTGCGCTCATAGTAGTCCGTATAGTCGCCACCGACCGTAAGCCCAAAGGGCGATACATAGCGCAGGGCTATGTTGTGAAAAGCCGTGGGCGACAAGTCTTTATATATGTTTGAGAAATCGCCGAAAGTTCCGGCCGAGAGACTGCTGTTTCTGATTTTGGAAGTGATTTGTCCGTTGTAAGTCACTTTCAGTTTTTTATACGACGCGGAGGCATATATGGTATTTGACAAGTTCTTGCCAATTTGCCGCATGTCGTCTTCTATCATATGCCGTGACCCGTCGAAAAGATGGTTGGAGCTGGTCTCCTGCCTGTTGTAAGTATGATTCCGGGCAAGCGACCAATTCAAGTCAAAAGCCCAGTCTTTCACGGCGTATGTGGCGTTCAAGCCTCCGGAATATGAAGCGTAGCGTGTCTGCCCGTATCCAAGATGCGCCTGCCCCGTCAATCCGTCGAGAGGCCGCGGCGTTTTCAGCACCACATTTATAACGGCTCCGTTTACATGGTACTTTGCAGGCGCGGAATACATTATTTCAACATTTTTAAGCCTGTCGACGGGTGTGGAATACAGCAATTGGTAAAGGTTTTGCAACGGCATCGCCGTAGGTTCTCCATTGATGATGATTGTTACGGACGACGCACCGTTAAGCCCGATGGCACCGTTATCGCTTACCACGCCCGGAAGATAGCCCAGCGCTTCCAAAATATTTGTTACCGGCTTATCCTCGACTATCGACGGCAAGTCTACCACCAAAATGCCGTCCTGCCCCTTTATCTCGGGCTTCTCGCCGGTCACCACCACCTCGTTGAGCTGCTCCGCGCCTATACTGTCGGAGGTTTCCGTCCGCGCCGTCATTGGCAAAACAGCATACATTGCGATAAAAACAAACGTCAATCTTTTCATTGCAGTAACTTTTTCTGCAAATATACAGGTCATTACAGCACCAACCGTCAACCAATCCCTTATTTAGTCTTAACCCATCCCTTATTTTGTCTTAAATCCGGTTGGAGATTGATTATAATTAGTACTTTTGTAAGTATGAATTTAATTTTTTTTACGTTGGGGTAATGATTCAGGTCTTTTACTTGTCTATATAGTAAACGCGACTATAAAATGCCATATTCATCATCCGAATTCAAAACCATCTATCTTCGATGCTTCCCTCCTTGCATGAGGATGGCCATGAGCCTTCTCCACAGCGAGGACGAGGCCCGGGATACGGTGCAGGAATCGTTTTTGAAACTTTGGGAAACGGATATGGACGTAACCAACCCCGACGCTTTTTTGATACGTAGCGTTCGCAACGCCTGCATCAACCGCATCAACTCCGTGCAAATCCGCGAGAAAATCCGCAGGCAACTGCCTCTTGCTCCCGAAAGCGAGGAAACCGACATCGAAGGCCGCGACGAGGAGGTGCGCGAGGCCGTAGCCCGCTTGCTCACAGGCCGCGAACGCCAGGTTGTAGACAAAATCTATTCCGAGGGATTGAGTTACAAGGACGCCGCCGAAAGCCTCGATGTGTCGGTGGCCACGATAAACAAAAATATAGTAGCAGCATTGAAAAAATTACGAACTCACTTTAAGCGCAAGTCATGACCGACGAACAAAAATATAATCTGATAGCCCGGATGCTCGACGCTCCCGACTCGCTCTCCGACGCAGAACTCGATATCATTGCCTCCGATGACGAACTCATCGACATACTCGCCATATCCGGAAAGTTGAAAAGCGCCTGCTCCGCCCTGCTCGATATCAATGTCGAAGCGGAATGGGCACGATTCCGCCCGCGGCTCAAACGACGTACCTTTACGCTATCGCGACGGTGGATGCGGGTGGCTGCAATTTTCCTTGGCGCAGTATTCATTTCCGCAGTGGCTGTAAGAATTGTCGACTTTGTGTTCACCCCCGATACTGAGCCTTTGGTTGCCGACGCGGTGCAATCTTCGCATCATGAGGCAATCGTGCCAAAACCCTTGGAACACCCCATCGCTCCTGTCGAAGAAGCGACGCCTCCACAACAGGCAACACCCCCAAAAACAAAAAAGCAAAGAGCGGCCGTAAAAAAAGAAATCGACATCGACGAATATGTACGCATCCAACAGGCGAAAATAGACAATAACATAGCGACGCTCATGGAAGAAATCAAAGAAAAAGAAAACCTTGCCTTGCAGCGATGGCATGATAACGAAAACGAAACAGTAATAACAATAAATATATGAGAGACATGAAAAAATCTATCCTCGGGCTTACATGCCTCGTCGCGGCCATTTTCCCAAATCTGTCTGCCGCCCAAAACAACATCAAATCGGCCTTCGATGCCATTATTAATTGCAAGGAAGCGATAATCGTCGAAAGCCACATCCTCAATCGCGACGCGAACACAGGCGTCAAGACCGGCCAATGCGACGTGTGGAAATTCACCATGCCCGCCGACAAAATCAAACTTGTAAACAATGTGGTCAAGGCTTTCAGCAAAGACAGCGACACGGCTTACAGCCTCAACAGCGGATTCACATCCGACAACCCCGATCGACTTGCCTTGCTCTCCGTAGGCGGAGAAACCAACGGCGAATACATCACCGAAAAAGGGCATAATTACACCTACTCGCTCTTTCTCGCGCCCAAGTCGGAAGACCCCAACGGCATTTACCGCTACGCCTACGGCATAAACTACCGCGAAGCCGACGGCACCATCTCCGGCAAACTCGTCGTGACCTATTCCACTACGCTGAAATATCGTCAGGAACAAGAGGAACAACGGACAATGGAGATGTTTAACAACTACTCCGGCAACGGGTCGTTTGTCTGGCGCGAATCATCCAACAACAAATCATGGTTCAGCACCCTCATGGGCTACCTGCAAAGCATCCCGTCTGCCGACAAACAAACACGCATTTCCCTCGCCACAAAAGCATATGAGCACATTAAAAATATAAAAAACTACCCCGACGTGAGCAAAGAGGACAAGACCACTGCAAAATTAGTGCTCGGCAACATGGTTTGCGACAATAATTATCGCTCCGATCCCATGTTGGAAGGCCTCCTCAACTCTTGCTTGACAAGCATTAAATAAATACAGCAATCTTCATACTCCAGCTCCGGCCACTGCGATAGCGGCCGGAGTTTTTTTGTACATAACAACAAACAAAATGTAAAATACACTTGTCTTTTTGAAAAACTTTATTTACCTTTGCCGTGTCGACAAAATCCACACACCAAAAAAATGCAATGATTATGAAAAATCTTCTTTTCCCACACAAATTCCAGCCGATTGGCTGGTGCACGTTTATCCCGGCACTGGCTATCGGCATCCTTATCTATTTCGACGCATTTTCATTTCTGCCCAACTGGGCCATGACCGCGGTAAATGACATGGCAATAATCGGCATCGTCATAGGCGCCCTGTTCATAGTATGCTCGCGCGAACGAGTAGAGGATGAGATGACACGCGCAATACGGCTGTCGTCGCTTCTCAATTCAATATACATCTATGCCGTGCTGCTGATCGGGTGCACGCTTTTTATCAACGGCCTTGAATACCTTTATTTCCTTACCGCCAACACCGTGCTGCTGCCAATAATATTCGTAATCAATTTCCGCCTGGAAATGGCACGCTACAATAAAATGAACGACGATGAAGAACAGAATTAAGGTCGAGCGAGCCGAGATGGACATAACGCAGCAGCAACTCGCCGAGGCCGTAGGCGTAAGCCGCCAGACCATTGTGGCGATTGAAAATAACCGGTTTCTGCCTTCCACTCCCCTCGCCCTAAAAATCAGCCGCTACTTCGGCAAACCTGTCGAGAGCATTTTCATCCTTGAAGACACCGACTAAAAACACACAAAAATGAAACAAAAAGTTACATACAGCATTTTATCGAAAATAATCACGGCCGCAGTGCTCTTACTGTTCGTAATCGGCATCATATCCCTGTGGGGCGATATGGAAAAACTCGTGCTTTTTATAATAATAGCCGCCGCAACCACACTGGTCAGCATGTATTACTGCCCGGTGTCGGTAGAAGCCACTGAATCAGGGGTAAAAATCAACCGCCTGCTGTCGAAGCCCAAATTTTTCCCTTATGCCGACATACATACGGCGGAGACTTGCTACCCTTCGGCCGGAGGCCTGCGCCTTTGCGGATGCGGCGGCTTCATGGGCTATTGGGGTTATTTCCACGACACGATGATCGGAACGTTTTTCGGATACTACGGTTCGCGCAACCACTGTTTTGCTCTTAAACTCAAATCCGGACAGCAATATGTCATCGGCTGCTCCAACGCCCCTGCCATGGTAAAATACATCGCATCTCGGTAGGAACACAATCCTCCGGATTGTGAAAAAATATAGGGTCAAGCCGTAATTACGGTGCATTGCGTCTCCGTTAGGAGACAAATATTGTAGCGCAGGGCGACAGCCCTGGGGGGGGTGGATGTTATTTATTATGGTGTTGGAGCGGAGCCTGCCGGAGCGTTCGATAACGCCAACCGTGGTGCAGAACGCTACGCTGCCGCTCGCTCCGATACCACGATGAACCAACCTCAACATACCGGGGGTTCCGCTATCGCTTCACCCCCGGCTACAATCTTGAATCGCTACGCGATTCCATGCACCGCATTTTCGGATTGTGGAGAAATATATCCACAATCCGGAGGATTGTGTTCCTGCACCGTTAGAAATTCATCGCGTTCAGGTAGAGGGCGGTGCCTCCCGTTTCACGCGGAATCAATATTGCTTTGCGAAGCTGAGCGAGATCGGCATCACGAATGTTACCGATTAACGCGCCGGTGAATCCTGCTCCTGCCGAATCCGACAAAATAAGAATACGGTTTGAATCTTTTCCAACGGGCCGGGCAAATATAACAAATATCGTTTGGTCGTTCATCATGCCTTTTATAATTTCGGAAGCCGGCAGCTCGCCCATGATTTTATATAGCGCGTTGCCGTAAACCTCTGTCTCATGTCCGGCACCTGTCTCTCCGTACCAAACAATTGTCTGCCCGTCGGTGATGCCGATGTCGCCAAGATCATTATTCCCGGACACCAATGAGCCCTGCACTCCTTTCATGTTAGGTATGGCCTTGATGGCGTCAAAAGCCTCTTCATAGGTCAGTGCCGATGCCGCGTTTGCCAATCCAAACGCGAGCGTGATAAGTAAAAAAATCTTTCTCATAAACAATGTTTTATGATAAAAACATCTTTACAAGAAAGATAGTTCAATCCGCGCATTTCGGGCAAATACCCTTTACCATATAGTTGATTGTGCGAGGCCGGAAACCGGCAGGCATCTCCACTTCCGGCACCTTCACCGTCTCGAAGCAATATGTCTCCTTGCAACGCTCGCAAAAGAAATGGACGTGCTGGTCGGCGATGCTATGGTGCGCCCCCTGACACAACTCATACTTAATCGAGCGGCTGCCGTCTTCTATGACATGGACCACATCTTTTTCCGCAAACAATTCAAGCACGCGGAAAATACTCGCCCTATCCATCGAAAAGCCAAGGCAAGCTTCAAGGTCGGCGAGGCTCACGGGATGCGTCGCTTTCACCAATTCCTTCATTACAAGAATACGGTTGGCGGTAGGCCTCACCCCTTTGCTTTCCAATGTCCTCTCAATTTCTGTATTACTCATTATCGTAAATTTTACAGCAAAGGTAATCAAAAAATCCCAATTCATACCGCCCACCGTTGCCGAAATATATCAATACCGACACAGTCACAATACAATACACAACAACTTCTGCCGTTATTTATATAAATAAAATCATATCACTATGAAACAAATCCTCAACATTCTTATTCTGCTATCATTGATATTGTTGACATCTTGCAACAATGAGGACAAAAAACCGGAATATACTCCTCTTACGATTCATCGGCAATTTAATACACAAACAATGCCTGTTAAATTGTCAGACCTCAAAGACTTTACCGAGTACAAGGATAAAATCTTTATCGTCAATTCCATAGATGAATTGCCCGAAGACAAGTATTTCAGTACCGAGGATTTTGTGAAAGCCGACATCAATTTCTCCGAATATTCTCTTGTCATCCTATATCAGCTTGTCATAGGAGATATTGTCTCATATAAATATGGATGGTGTTACAATAACTGGTACGAGCACTATCAATTCGACATCATTTGTGACAGAATTAAAGATTCGGAATATGTAGACGGTGAAATTGAAAATTTCACATATTTGTGCAGTGCAATCCTTGTCCGTCATATTCCTTCCGATGCGAGATGCGCTTTTTCATTAGGCATATACGAGCATTAACTTTGATAAATTTTCTACCTGACGAAGCCGTATCAAATATGATTTTCCGGACGCACGGGCCGAACGTACCTACCTTTGGTATTTTGACACACCTTCCTACAAGCTGCTCCAATACCACGGATGATTACAACGCACATACCGGGGGTTGCGGTATCGCTACACCCAAGTTATTGTATTGAAGCACTACGCGCTTCTACCACATTGCTTCAGCTTATTTGAACCGTATTGCATGACTCACTCGTGCGTCCACAACCGGGCAAATGATTACCAATAATTTTGCTGCAAACAAATTATTCCAAATATGTATGTATAGTCATGAGTCATGTGTCTTCGAGGGCGACACGCCGAGATAGCGTTGTACATAGCGGGTGAAATAGGCCGGCGACGAGAAACTAAACAAATCGGAAATCTCCATAAACGTATGTTTCTTGCCTCGGAGCAGACGCGATATGTCAAGTATGGCGTAGCGGTTGATCCAGAAGTTGGCCGAGTGTCCGCTTGTCTTTTTGCACACCTCCGAAAGATACTTTGGCGTAACACACAATTCCGAAGCATAGTAAGCCACTTCCCTGTTCTGCCTGTAATCGCCTCTTTCGAGCATGGCGAGAAAACGGTTCATTATGTCGGCCAATTGCGCCGAAACGGCATCCTCGCCATAAAGACAGGCATGAAAATTAAAGAAATCGATAATAAGCAGCTGCATCGCGCAGCGGACACCTTCCTCATAAAATGGAAGTCCGGTGGAGAGAAAACGATATTCAAGACTGTCGAAGTCGCGGCAGCACAATTCGAACTGCCCCGTAGTGAGGTTCATGACAGGGTTCATAAACAGAGCCAGCTGTCCTTTCATTCCATAATTGGACTGCGGCGTGCAATACTCGATAAAGCCGGCATCGGCATAGACGACGCGCACTTTGAAATCGTCGGATGCCGTGATATTTTCAATCATCCTTCCTTTTCTCACAATTATCAGGTCGCCCTTTCGCATGGAGAAATGGCTGCCGTTGAAATCAAAATCCATCTCACCGCCGATGCACAAGGCGTGAGCCAGGTAGTTTTCAAGCCTGCCTGTGCCCACGCCTTCAAGAGTGTCTGCCAATACTATTTTATCAAATATCGATTCATCTGCCATGTGGCAAAGTTAGTGAATTTATCTCAATCGCCCAAGGTTCTTGTAAACACCAGCGAAGAAAGGAGCCATTTTCCATTTTCCTTCACATATACTTCTGTCACGATAAAAGGAAAACGGACAGCATTGCCTCCTACTTCAGAATTGAGATGTATCACACTGTAAACGGTGGCGGTGTTTTCGGTGAATTTCACTTCCTGATTGTGAATCTCGGCTTTTTTATACCAGATATGTCCGTCGCGGATGGTATTCAGTTCCTGCTCCTTGCCCCAATATCCACCCATATGCACGAATTGTGAAGCATCGTGAAAGAGGTCGGCGAGTTTTTCGACATTCTTATCCGACATCCATTGCCATTTGGCGTTTGAGAGATCGACCAGCTCCTGTTCTTCCTTGGAAAACCCGGAATTCTGCGCAGCGACACCCATGATGGAGCCAAGCATTACAATTGCAAAAATAAATAGTTTTTCCATTGTATCTGTTTTTTGTTCGATGCAAAATTACTTATATCACAATTATTTATAGTTACAAATAATTCGGTTTCATTTACCATTATTACAGAATAAACATAAACAGTATTATTTTCAGAAAAAATGGTAATACAAACAGTAATTATGATACTCGACAACAATATATTATGATGTAACTTTGCGCTGAAAAACAAATCCAATCAGTAATCATGATAAAACAAATATTAACCGTCGCCGTCGCCGCTCTTTCAATCTATTCTGCCGGAGCGCAGACGCAAAATGAGACTCCAAAAGTATATTTCACGTCGGAAATCACACCCGAGGCATTGGTTAAAATCTATAAGGCTCTTGGCGTGGAGGCTACCGGACGCGTGGCCGTAAAAATCAGCACCGGCGAATCGGCTCAGAGCAATCACCTTCGCCCCGAACTGATAAAGAATCTCGTCAACGAGGTGAAGGGCACTCTTGTTGAGTGCAACACTGCCTATCATGGCAACCGCTCATCGTCGGAAGACCATCTGCGCGCAATTGCCGAAAGAGGATATAACGATATAGCCAACGTCGACCTCATGGATATCGAGGGATATGTAGATATACCGGTCTCCGACACAAAATGGCTGAAATACAACCGTGTTGGCAGCCATATAGCCGATTACGATTATCTTGTCAACCTCGCCCATTTCAAAGGCCATGCCATGGGCGGTTTTGGAGGCGTGCTGAAAAACCAAAGCATTGGCATGGCTACCCCCGAAGGCAAAACTTTGATTCATACCGCCGGCCGATACTCAGACCCGCAACAAGTGTTCGGCAATCAGGACGGACAAGACGCTTTCCTTGAATCAATGGCCGCCGCCGCTAAATCGGTACACGACTATTATAAAGGGAACGTGATATACATCAATGTGATGAACAACCTGTCGGTCGACTGCGATTGCAACGGCCATCCCGCCGCCCCGCAGATGAAAGACATCGGCATCATGGCTTCCCTCGACCCCGTTGCCCTCGACAAAGCATGCCTCGACCTGGTGTTCAACCATCACTCCTCCGACGGCGACAACGCTTCTCCCCTGCAAGAACGCATCAACAGCCGTCACGGCACTCACATCGTAGACTATGCCGAACAAATCGGACTGGGAAGCATGAATTACCAACTCGTCGACATCGATAATAAATAATTTACTTAAACGCAAATCGCACCAACCATGCGAAATAGACTCCCTAAATTTGTTATGCCGGTTATCTTTTCCATAACCGGCATTATTTCCATAAATGCGCAGCAACAAAACTACTCAATCCTAAACCTGCACGATGTAGTCGTAACCGGCACAAACTCGCCGGTGCAAACAAACCTGCTGCCTTATACCGTATCGGTGATAGACGACAGACGGCTTGAATCAAGCGGCGAGACACAAGTGCTCTCGGCTGTATCCGGCATGGTGCCGAGCCTGTTTGTATCGGAACGCGGTGTTTTCGGCTTTGGGGTAAGCAATGGCGGGTCGGGACACATCAAGCTCCGTGGCGTGGGTGGCGACCGTGCAAGCGCAGTGCTTATGCTTGTCGACGGTCAACCGCAATTCGCAGGCATCTATTCCCATCACATCGCCGACTTTTACAGCAAGGAGTATATCGACCGCGTAGAGGTGCTTCGCGGGCCCGGGTCGGTGCTGTATGGCTCAAACGCAATGGCCGGAGCTATAAATGTAATAACAAAAGACGCCCGGAAAGAAGGCGCACACACCACCGTATCTTCGCAATACGGCTCCTACAACACCTGGCTCTCATCGGCAACGAATACCCTTCGTTATGGACGATTTTCATCGCTGGCATCAATCTCATACAATCGCACCGATGGCAATGTCGAAAATTTTGATTTCAAGCAGGCCGACGGGTACATCAAAGTCGGATATGACATCTCTGATAATTGGAAAATGTCGGCCGACTATACCTTGATGAATTTCCGCGGCAACGACCCGATATATCCGAAATTGTCAAATCCGGAATCCACCGACATATATCATCAGAACATAACTCGAGGGGAGACATCGCTGGCCGCCTTCAACAATTACAGCTCTACGTCGGGCCTTATACGGGCATATTATAACTATGGCAACCACTATGTCGACGACCCTCGTCATTTCCACAGCACCGACAACCGCCTCGGCGTGATGGCCTATCAAAATTTTAAACCGTGGCCCGGAGCATACGCCACCGTAGGGTTTGATTTTGATTCCTATTCAGGCGAGATACCGGTTTCGGGCGGCAACAGCCATACCGAAGGCTCCATGAGCGCAATCAGCCGGAAAACAATTGTGGAGTATTCGCCATATCTCACGATATCGCAATCTCTTGCCGGAGATATCCTGAATCTCAATGGCGGCCTTCGCATAGCCAACAGCGACAAGTTCAATACCGCAGTCATACCTCAGTTCGGGTTCGCTATCAACCCGGGCCACAGCATCAACATCAAGGGAAATCTGGCTATGGGTTATCGGAATCCGTCGTTCCGGGAACTATACCTTTACCGCATGGCAAACCCAGCTCTTCAGCCCGAACGCATGATGAACTATGAATTGACGGTAAGCAAACAATTCTCACATTATTTTTCAGCAGACATTACGGCATATTACAGCCGGGGATACGACATGATTCAAGTCGTTGACCAGAAGAATGTTAATACCGGCAGATTTATCAATAAGGGCATTGAATTGTCAGCCAAAAGCCATCCGGTCGAAAACTTGTGGCTTTTTGCCTCTTACAGCTTCCTAAGCACCTCTCTTTCCAACCTTACCGGCGCACCCAAAAACCAGTATTATCTTGGCGCGCAGTTGTCGTTATGGAAAAAACTGGATATTTCTGCCGAAATCAAGGGTGTTGGCGGATTATATGTGGCCGATGATGTAAGTAATCAGAATTATGCACTGTTGAATCTTAAAGCGACATTTGCCGTGTTCCGTTATGCCGACATTATCGCAAGTTTTGAAAATATCACCGATGCCCGCTACACTATCAACCGGGGATATGAGATGCCTGGATTTACTGCCATGGGCGGGTTCAAAGTGAAATTCTAATTAGTACTTCAGCCTTAAAGGATTTTCAGGGCTATGGCGGCGCAGGCCTCGGCGTCGGCAAGGGCATGGTGGTGACTGGCAAGATCGTAGCCGCAGGCTGCCGCCACAACGTGGAGCTGATGGCAGGGCAGACGCAGAGCGCGCCTCGACGCTGCAAGAGTGCAATAGAATTTGTAACCGGGATACTCCATGGAGTATTCTTCAAATACGGCTTTGAGGCATCCTTCGTCAAAAGGCCTGTTGTGGGCCACAAGCGGCAGCCCCTCGATTTTTTCTTCTATCCGCTTCCACACTTCGGGGAAAAGCGGCTGTCCGTCGGTGTCGCGGCGCGTGAGCCCGTGCACATTGGTAGTCCAACAGGTATAAAAATTTGGCGCAGGCTGAATAAGGCTGTAAAACTTATCCACAACCTCTCCTCCGCGTACTATCACAACGCCCACGGCACATACGCTCGAACGTCGGCCGTTGGCTGTTTCAAAATCTATTGCAGCAAAATTTTCCATTGTCAGTCATTATATTTTTCATTCATTTGCGACACAAGGTCGCGCATCGTATCGCGCAGTTCCTCCGGCGCAATCACCTCTATCAAAGGTCCTGCCTGCAAAAGTTTCATAATGAAGTCGAAAGTCGGGGCTACAAACAGCCGGAATTCGGAATAATTGTCCGTATCCTCTACAAGCCGCTGGCTGTGATGCAAAGGCAAAGATTTCAGATAAGGCGTGTGATTCTTTTCGGCACGAATCACCACCGTTACCGGCTCAATGCTCTCGTCGGCAATTATGCCATAATAATTGGAAAAATAATCCGTGGCCGAGAATGATTTCGGAACAAGGAATTTCTGTTCGCCAATCTCCGCCGTCTCGATACGGTCAAGTCCATACAGGCGCATCACATCCTTATCGACATTGCGGCCAAGCATATACCAGCGGTTTTCAAACAGTTTCACGCAATAAGGCTCGACGGCAATATCATAAGATTTAGAGTACTGAAAGGCCCGGTAGACAATATTCACCACGCGGTTATCTTTCATCGCCTCCAAAATAGTGGCAAGATGGCTTTGACCCGACGGAATATGGTCGACCAAGATACGGTCTTTCATCGAAAGATTCTCCCCTATGAGATTGCCCACGGCAAACGAGTCGAGCATCCATTTTTTCAGTTTGTCATCGTCGATATCCTCAGGGTTTTCTATGTAATACAGATACCCGCCGACACGTTTACAGGATATGATTATGCCGAACTGTGAATAAATGGCATCGCGCCAGCGATTGAAAGTAGCGCGGTGAAGCGGCCGGTAGTCGCTGAGGTCTTTGCACCGTTCCCATCTGTCCGACAGTTCCTTATGCGAAATCATCCCGGCTCGTCTTATCGTCTCAATCAGCCATGTATATTTTTGCAGCTGAATCATAAAAAAAATATTAAGTAAAAGATAAGTGTGCCCAATAAAATGAATTAATGTATACAAAATTGTCGCAGAGCCACAGCCAGTTTAATCAAGTGTCACGGCTTCGCCGCGATTATTCTGTATTACTTTGTTTCTCAGAGATATATCCATGTATAATTTAGTTATAATATTACCTTTGTTTGCAAGGCTTCGATTTCTTCCCTCATTATATTTCTTACTTCGTCTATATTCTCTCTGATTTTTCCATTGGCATCGCGGCATGAAAGATTGTGTAACAGAATAAATATAGATGTAAATTTATTACTTACAGGCCATTTGCCCGACGGGTGTGGCACGCACACCGTTGGAACTCCAAGAATCATTCCTATTTCAAGTGCAGGCGACTCCATGACCCGAACGCTTGAAATACGATCCTTAACACTTTGTGGAACATTTTTACCTCTTAGCTCTCGGAAACCGTCCTTCGTTAGCAGGATTATACGTTTAGGCTTCAATATTTCAATCAGCCGAAGCGTACTTTCTACGCCGACAGACACCAATTCCGGCTTTAAATCGGAAAAACCTTTATTCGAGACAAAAGGCGTAAGATTGGCCCATACCGTCTTTTTTTCATTGTCGACGGAATCGGATGATTCCAAATGATTATAACCCAGAAACCATCTTGTCTCAACAAAAAATTTCCATTTAAAACGAGTGCTCCAGCATTCGTTGCCATCCAAGAATTCATCGGCCGTCTTATCCTTGGATACTTTGCCATCGCCCTTGGGGTTTATTCCAAGAATCAATGTATCAATGCAATCCTCTATCTGCGACAATGGCGACTGCGTATAATAACAAGTATCGAACTCTTTTGCCAATTTATTAAACCTCGGGACGTATTCTTGCGCCCAAAGCCTAAGTTCTTCTTTTACAGTTTTGTGCATATGAGATTAATTAAAGTAATTTGAAGGGAAAAAATTTTTACGGGAATTATCGTTAATCGCCCATAAATTATGAATTAATGAATAATTCACGATAATTAACGCAGAATTATTTTTGCAAATATAGTGAAATTATGTCTCATTACGCGATACATGTTGAAAATTCAGTAGATTTCTTCCTCATCGACGCGTTTGCCGGTGAAAATGTCGATACAGCTGTTGGCGCAACAGTCGTCCTGCCACATCACGGCAGGACTGACAGCAAGACATCCCGAGGCGTTGCCAATTATATGGTAGCCCTCGTATTCATTAAAGCCAAGAGGCATATATACATATAGATGCGTGCCGCAGTCTTGGAGTTCGATACCCATTATGGCCAGACGCTCATCGCAGTCCTGGATAAATGTCTCAAAACTGTTATAGCCGCCGACCATTTCCGACAGGAAAGCATGACGTTTGCGCATCATAGCCAAACGTTCGTCATGTGTCATGCAGATTAAATCCATCTTATTTACTTTTAGTTTGCAGGTGCAAAGCAATATAAAACATGGCGCATTTTGTGAGACAGCACTTTATTTTTGCAAAATTTGCATGATTTCAAGACTTGTATCGCACAATGATACACCATGGCGGTAATTTTGCAGCGTAAACCAAAAAACGCCAGAAATGAGAAACCTAAAATTTGACATCGGCAAGTCCGGAAACGACAGCGACGCGAAGAAAGAAAACGCGTCGCAATCGAAAGCCCGTTCGGTGCTTGAAGCGTTCGAGTATATCGTTGAACTGGCCGCAAATTCCAATTTCGACGATGATTTTTTCGAAAAAGCGGGATGCCATATCCGCTACGCGGCACGTAAAATCAAACTGACGCCGATGCAAACCGTAATGCTCGCGCTGTTTGTCGACCGCAGCGAGGACAACAGCATACGCCTTTCCGAAATTGCGAGCCATGTCGGATGCCGCACAATCAAGATTCTCCGTCTTTCAAAAGATATCGACGCGCTCGAAGATAAAAGTTACTTAGTGGCCTCACGGTCGAAGAAAAAACTTTCTTACCGTGTGCCGATGGACGTGCTCAAAGCGCTCAAATGTGGCGTTCCGTACGTAAAAGAGACAACTCCTGTCGAAAACATTCAGGATTTCTTCGATTACTTCAACGGCCTGATGGAACAGATGGACGACGAAGAGCTGACGCATGAACGTCTGCTTGAATCGACCATAGAAGCGTTAGAGACAATCAAAGACACTGTCTACGCCAAAACTCTGCGCCGCTTCCATCTCGACGACGAATATATCTTGCTGTTCACATTTATGGCGCATCGGTTTATACAGGAAAACGACGATTTTATCATGGACCACAATATCGATGATATTTACGACGACAACCAGATTCCTTACTTTATCAAGAGAGGACTTCGCTCGCGGACAAACTGCCTGTTCACAAACAATTTGATTGAGAATGCCGGGCGCGACGGCATTCTCCAGCCAAACGCGTTCAAACTCACCGACTATGCCAAAGAAGAACTGCTTGGCGAAATGAACTTGACAAATACCTCCGGCTCAGACAAAGATTTGCAAAAGCATGACTCATTTGCAAAAAAACAGTTGATTTACAATGCCTCCGTGGCCGAGCAGATACACGACCTTGCTTCGATTCTTGAAGAAAGCAGATTCGACGACGTGCAGTCGAGACTCGAAAAAGCCGGAATGCGCAAAGGCTTCTGCTGCCTGTTTTACGGCGCGCCCGGCACGGGAAAGACCGAGACCGTTTACCAGCTTGCACGGCAGACGGGCCGCGATATAATGCGCGTCGACGTGGATAAAATCAAAAGCTGCTGGGTGGGCGAAAGCGAAAAAAACATCAAGGCACTTTTCGACCGCTATCGCCAAATTTGCCGGACATCTGCCATTACTCCCATCTTGCTTTTCAACGAGGCCGACGCCGTGTTCGGCATCCGCATGGAGGGCGCGGCCCGCGCCGTTGACAAGATGGAAAACTCCATCCAAAATATCATCCTGCAAGAAATGGAAAGCCTCGAAGGCATAATGATAGCCACCACCAACCTCACCTCCAACTTCGACAAGGCATTCGAGCGTCGCTTCCTCTACAAAGTACGATATGAAAAGCCCACAGTGGAGGCGCGGGCAAAGATTTGGAAAGCAATGCTTCCGGCTCTCACCGACACCGATGCACTAACGCTCGCCTCGGAAAGCGACCTGTCGGGCGGCGAGATTGAGAATATCGTGCGCAAACATTCCGTCGAGTCCATCCTCTCCGGCAACGATTCAATCGACATGGCCGCGCTGCGCTCCCTCTGCCAAGCAGAGCGAATCACCACCTCGCGCTCCCGCGTAGGATTCTGACACCAAATAAAAAAGGAGACCGACGAGGCCTCCTTTTTTATTATAAGTAGATGTTAAAAATTAATTTATATTTACAAGCAGATGTTGTTTTATTTCGACAGCCATATCTTCGGATGCTTTTTGGCCGCTTTCTTCCTCATCGTCAGTCACGTAGCTCGCTACGCTCCTTCCTCCTCGGAAGAAATCGCCTCAAAAATCATCTCGAATATATTGTCTGTTAATTTTTAACATCTACTTAGAGAATTTTTTCAACGAACCACAACCTTGCGGTTGCCCACGATATATACCCCGGCGGGAAGTCCGGCAGTGGCGTTGGCCTGCGGCACTCCGCGACGCAGCATGATGCCTTGCAGCGTATAGACATTCACCGCTTCTGCATCAGATACCAAAACAGACTCTACTCCCGAATAACGGCCTGAACCGTACACTTCAAGTTCGGCAATGCCGATACCGTAACCGGTGGCGCGTTTAAGGCCGGTGTAACGGATATGGCGCATGGGCACATCTGAAACGGCAATATCGTCGGTTCCGACTCCTTTCATTGTACGCCGGCCAAATTCCGTCCAATTGATGCCGTCGGTTGAATACTCTATCAACGCTTCCGTGGCTATGGCAATATCGTTTGTGGTGATCACGATGCGGTTTATTATATATGTATCGAGCAAGTCTACCGCCAGCCATTCATTGTCGTTGAACTGCGAGCCCCAGCGAGTGGTTTTGTCGCCATCGACAGCTTTTGCGCCGCCAAGACCGTCATTTTCCTTGGAAGAAACCTCGACAGGCTTGTTTAACGCTAAGTTATATTCAGAGAACGGAACCACTTCCACCGCAACATCGGCGGAAAGGCTGCCGGCCGTGAATGTGACGACATATGAGCCGTCGGCAACGGCCGTAAGCATGCGTCCATCGACTGTGACACCGCCGGAAAGAGCGCCCGACAGGTCGCGCACAGAGGCCTCGACATCAGTAAGCGGATACTCACCGCCGAATTGGTTCAGGATAGTAATATCCACCGCTACCGATTCACCGGATGCTATCGAGACAGCCGAAGGCGACACTGTCATGGATTTTGGACGCACCACCTCGTTCACGGCTATATCTTTCGACGAAGATACGCCGCCGGATGCAGTGGCCGTAACTGTTGCCTTGCCGTAGGTTTGCGGCGAGAATACGCCGTCGGCGGTGATTTCGCCTTGCGAGGCGGCCCAGGAAACAGACGTCTCAACAGCCGAACCGAACCGTCGAGACGATAGGCCATGGCGTGAAGCGCAAGCGTTTTATCTTCGTCGACAGAAAGAGCGTCGGCCGTGATGTCGATGCCGATTACATCGCCCGGGGCAGCATCGGCGGCAACACCGCATACAGAAAATTCATAAAGCGATGTTCCGTATTGCGAGCCTCGTGCGATTGAACGCATGCGCACATACCGGCCCTCGGCGGAGATACGGTGGGTAACTTTTCCGGCAGATGCCGTAGTGAACTCGCCGGCGGGCATCCAAGCATTGTCAGCCACTGTGGTGAGGGTCACGTCGCCGGAGTTGAGGTGGCACAATGTCTGTTGCGTCGGCGCGCCGTCGGGTGCGGTTTCTATGGCATAACGCGAGGCGAAAGCCGCTTCCCAGTCGAGCACAACGCGCGTAAGGCGATAGTCTTTGCCAAGGTCGATGTAAATCCATTCACCGTCGTTGTGGCGGCTGCCCCAGCGTGTCGACCGCTCGCCGTCGTTGACATTGCGGGCTACGGTGCCTACATTTTCCTCCGATGAGGTTACGACATTTTTATTTAAAGCTACATTTGGCAGCTCCGGCGTGACAACAACGACATGGCTTATCGCAGAGCCGTCGACCATGGCGCAAATCTCATATCGGCCGGGGGTGTCGGCTTCGAGATGCGGAGTTTCCACCTCGGTGCCGTTGATGGTCCAGACAACAGGCGACTCGTATGCCTCGCCGTATTGATCAAGAGCCTCGACAGTGAAATCGACCGGCGAGCCTTTCTCGACAAGGTCGAGCGCCGGGAGAATCGATGCCGATTCGAGTGCCGGAACGGCTCCTTTTGTCACAGTGAGAGCGCCTTCAATGTCGCCGCAGCGGGCTGTGACGGAGGCTTGCGCCCCGTCGGGAGTGCCGGACGCCCATGTCATGACACCGTCGGCAGAAATCGAGGCCGGCCCGTCGACGCTCCATTGCGGCGTGCCATCAGCCGACGCTCCGTATTGGTCGAGCAAAGCGGCGGAGAAAGTCGATTCCGAAGGAAAACGTGCGCCGGCTCCGGACGCTACGACAATTTCGGAAAGGACAGCGTCATCGGTAACTGCAATCATCTTTCCGGCCGGAGCCTTCACTGTTTTCACGAGAGCGCCGTCGCGATAGAAATTGACAGTGCGCTCGGTGGCGTCGGGGTTGAACACAATCCAGCTTTCCCGACCGTCGTCGGTAACAAAAGCATTGGCGGAGGGGATGTCGGCATTTACAGTAAGATCTATCTCACCGTAGGTCAAATGATTGTGGATAGTATAGTAAGAGATATGTCCGGTAGAAATTGCCGTGGCTATGCCAAGTTTGCGAGCGTAGGCCTCGTCGAAGATAGCGGCGGCCTCACGAGGGCGAGCGCGTTGCATATATGCGAGCGTTACGTTGCCCCAGTCGTCGTTGGCAAGCATGCCGAGAGGGTCGCCCTGCGGGTTGGTTCCGTTTTCAAACCATTTATGTCCCCAGCCCGGGGTATTCATCATGTCGTTATATGCCCAGTCGACAAATTCGCGGTCCCACGACATATAGTCCAGTGCCGTGGAAATTGGCATCCATTGGATGCCGTGGGCATGAAGCGGGTCGCCCGAGAACCATGTCCACCAGCCTATACCCTTGCATGTGATGTTGGTATTGTAAGGCGAAGTAAAGAGAGTGTGGTCGTAATTGCCGCCCTGGCCGTAACGGTCGAAACGGGCATCGACGTCAAACCAGTATTCGCGTGTGGCGCGCGCTTCGGTGCTCCATCCGAAGATACCGGCATCGCGCATTTCCTTGTCGCCAAGCGCCACGCCAAGAAGATATACGCCGCCCCAGCCTTGCATGGCTTCCGACGACGACTCCTGGCCGTTGCCGTTGGAATTGCCCTGGTCGCCAAGGCCGCCGGCATAGCTGTGCCCTACCCAGGGGTCGAGGGTGCGGAGGAACGGGAAACGTGTGTCGGAGCGGTCCCAGTTTGCATAATCTTTTGCGATGAGCCGCAACATTTCTCCATAGCGCGCTTTGAAATCATTGTCGACCATACACAGCAACGCACCGGCGAGAGTGAAGTAGCCATAATGGAAATGATGGTCGTTGAAAGTGTCGGAATCGTAGCTTGTGCCTTGGCCGACGAGGCCGCCCCAACGCGGATAAAATGCGAAGTAAACATTTTCCTCACCGGGTGTGTATGTGAGCCAGTCGATAAGTTTGGCTTTTAGCTTGTCACGCGACATCTCAAACAGAGCCGTGTCTCCGGCTTCGAGGGCGAAGGTCATGTTCAGGGCCATTTGGGTAAGGCCCTTGCCTCCCCAGTATGTATCGTCGCCAAATGTGCCGTTGGCGGCATATCGCTGCATCAGGTCGGCAAGCACCTCGTGACGGAACGGATGCTCGTCATCGTCTGTTGCCGACGGCATCGCATACCACGGCAACATGCCGGCAAAAGCATGGGCAAAGACAAACTCCGTGCCACGTGCCATCTTCATTTTTCCACGAGGCGTGAGATAGGTATCGGCAATGAAGGCCGGCGACGAAGTCGCGCTTTTATAGGCATGAGGCAGGAAGCCTTGCATCACGTCTCCGCCACGTTGCCCGGTGGCAAGATTCTCGGTGTCGACAGTCCATGTCGAGGCTATGCTTCCCCGGCGTTCATCGTATGCCCAGCCAAGGGTGGTGCCTCGCGGAATATTGAGAGCCACTTCCCCATAGCTTTCGAGGGCTTCTTCGGAAGGAAGAAGCGCGACAACAACGTAATCGACATTTCCGTCCGAAGAAATATTCACCGCACGCGACGAAGTTGCGGCCTCAGCGTCGGCAGGGTAATAGATTCCATATACATCGGTGCCGATTTTCAGGCCAATGCGTCCCTTCGATGCCCCAAAATACTCGGCATCGCCACTCGCCGAAATTTTCAGACGTTCAAGTCCCGAAAACTCCATCCATGTAAACGGCTGTCCGTGCACGAGCGTGGTAAGCATCGTCTTGTCGCCCGACGCGTCGGCCTGCAACATCTCCACATCCCAGTCGTGCCAGTCATGGGCCACTGCGCTTTCAGCCTTGAAGCCGACAGGCGAAACCGTGAGCGACGAGCGCCATTTCACTTCCGTTCCATTGTCGTTCCAATACGTGGGATAGTTCACTACGACACCTCCGTCGTAGGGGTGCACCATAGCGGGATACGACCACAAGGCGTCGGCAAAAGGAGCATTAATCAATCCCGTCCACCAGTCGTTGGTGGGTATAGGCCGGCCTGCGCGCTCTGTAACCCAAAGTTTTTTCGATTGCATCAGCACCGACTGGTCGCCGCCGTGCTCGTCGGTTCGTCCCTTCGACAGCGGTGTAAACTCGGCGTAACTTCCCGAGCCGGCAGCCACAGGCTTTTGGCCGGCAGCCGGCAGACAAGTCAAAAGCCCGACAGCAACTGCAGAAACAGGATTCCAAAAAATTTTCATCAGGATTAGGTATAAAAATAGAAATAAGGATTAATTTTATGGCAAAGATAATGATTTTTCACATTCCGTCAAACTTTACGCGCCTGTTCTCATTTTTTTGCTCGGCAATAGGTGTGTTTATTGTTTTTTGTCGTATATTTGCGGAAAACTTATGTAATGGAACAGGACAAACAAGCGATACTCGACTGCCGCTATCTGCGCATGACCGCCATATGGGCTGAAAATTCATATTGCCGCAGACGCAAAGTCGGAGCGCTTATCGTGAAAGACAAGATGATTATATCGGACGGCTACAACGGCACTCCGGCGGGGTTTGAGAATGTGTGCGAGGATGAAGCCGGGATTACCAAACCTTATGTGCTTCATGCCGAGGCCAATGCTATAACCAAGGTGGCGCGGAGCAATAATTCGAGCGAGGGAGCCACGCTTTATGTCACGGCGTCGCCTTGTGTGGAATGTGCCAAACTTATTATCCAGGCCGGTATCCGCCGGGTTGTGTTCAACGAGCTTTACCGCATAACCGACGGCATCGATTTGCTGCGTCGTGCCGGTGTGGAGTGTGTACATATTGATTCATTATGAAACGTTCTTTGAAATTTCTTTTTCCTTTTATTATATCGGCAGTGTTTGCCGGCGGCATTGTGTTAGGCTGGTTTCTCAACGGAAGCCATTCGCTCCGCGGAGGCGAGCAGAAGTTGCTCGAAGTGATGAGTATTATCCGCGAGGAGTATGTCGACGACATCGACATGGACAGCCTCGTTGAAATGGCCATCCCTTCGTTGCTCGACAATCTCGACCCTCATTCTTATTATGTACCGACGCAAGAAGCCGAAGGCTCCGCGGCCAAGCTCGAAGGGTCGTTTATGGGCGTGGGTATCACGTTCCAGATGGTGAACGACACCGTGTCGGTTATCGAAGTGCTTTCGGGAGGACCTGCTGAAAAAGTAGGCGTGCTTCCGGGCGACCGTATTATCAAAGTCGACGATGTGGATATTTCCGGCAAGGATATTATCGACACCGATGTTGTGAAGATGCTGCGCGGAGAGAAGGACACGCAGGTTCAAATCACTGTTCGCCGCGCCACATCCCGCAAGCCTTTGGTATTCGACATCACGCGCGGCGAAGTGCCGCAGCGGTCGATCGACGCCGCATATATGATCGACGATAAAATCGGATATATAAAGGTGAGCAAATTTGCCCGCAACACTTACGCCGAGTTCCTGCGCGATCTGGCTTCGCTCCGGCTCGATGGCGCCGAGTCCTATATCATCGACTTGCGCGGCAACACCGGCGGCTATATGGAGCCTGCGATATTGATGGCCAACGAGTTCCTTGGAGCCGGCAACGTGATTGTGTCGACAATCGGACGCAACCACGACGAGGACCAATATGTGATGGCCGACGGCTCAGGCGCTTTCGGCGACACTCCTCTGGTAGTGCTTATCGACGAATTCTCGGCGAGCGCTTCGGAGATTTTCTCGGGTGCAATCCAAGACAACGACCGCGGCTGGATTGTCGGACGCCGCTCTTTCGGCAAGGGTTTGGTGCAGAAGCCCATATTCATGCCCGATTCAAGCGAGATTCGCCTTACCGTGCAACGCTATTACACGCCGGCCGGACGAAGCATACAGAAGGATTACCGTCTTGGAGGAAAGGAAAGCTACGAGACAGAAATTATCAACCGCTACAATAATGGCGAGATACTCTCGGCCGATTCCGTGAAACTCAACACTGCCGAAAAATTCCTCACACGGGCAGGCCGTACCGTCTATGGCGGCGGCGGCATCATGCCCGACTATTTCGTGCCAAACGACACATCGGGCGTGTCGTCATATTACATCAATGTCGTGAACCACGGGCTGCTTATCAATTTTGCCCATGAATACGCCGACCTCAACCGTGCCGACCTGGAAAAAGCCGCAGGCAAAGACGGCTCTGTCAACGCCCTTCTGCGCCGCTTGCCGTCGGACGACGTATTGCTCAACTCATTCGTACACTATGCCTCGCTCAACGGCGTACCCGCACGATGGTACTATATCAACATTTCGTCGCGTCTGATTGTTAATCAACTAAGGGCCCTCATAGCGCGCGATATTCTTGGCACGGCGGCTTACTATCAGGTTGCCAACCGCACCGACAAGACCGTGCTGCAAGGTATCGAGCATATGTCGAAGCCTTTGGTAGAATGACAATGATATGAAAAAAGAAGAAATCCGTCCGCGAGTCAAGGCCTGGAAGGCCGTGCTCACCGATGCCGAGAAGGCCGAGGCGGCCCGTGCCGCATTTGCCATGCTCGAACGCCACGCCGCATTTATGATGGCAGAGAATATCCTGATGTACCATTCGTTGCCCGATGAAATATCGACTCACGATTTCATCGACCGCTGGGCCGGGCGCAAGCGATTTTACCTTCCGCGTGTCAACGGCGTGAACCTCGACATCCTCCCCTACGAGCGCACGTCGCTCCACCTTGGAGCGTTCAGCATCGAGGAACCCGACGGCGACGACCTCACTGATATTTCCGAGATAGAACTTATCGTAGTGCCCGGGGTGGCATACGACCCGGAGGGCAACCGTGTGGGCCGCGGCAAAGGTTACTACGACCGTCTGCTTGCCGGAGCGCGTGCCACAAAGATTGGCATCGCATACGATTTTCAGGTTGTTGACTCAATCGAGGCCGAGCCCCACGACGTGCGCGTCGACGTTGTTATCACCGACCG
Source organism: Muribaculaceae bacterium (assembly GCA_009775125.1). GTDB lineage: Bacteria > Bacteroidota > Bacteroidia > Bacteroidales > Muribaculaceae > CAG-873. Next base: position 30,461 of record VSPD01000021.1, read on the forward strand.
CCGCATATTCACGCCCCGAAAGCGCAAATAATTATCGAATATTAGCAATTATAAAATCCGGGGACACTGCCTTGCTGCGGTGTCCCCGGATTTTATGTCTGCCATCGCAGACATTTTCTTGCTTCTCACCGGGCAGTCGCGTCGCTTTCAGACGTGAGCATATTGCGGTTTCAGACCGTCTGCCGTCGGTTCCAAAATATATTGTAAAAATGCTGTTCGATCGAATTGCTTTTATATTGATAACATTTTTTTGCCCGTTTTGTTGGATTTTTTTATTTTTTTGCGCGCCATTTACATAATAAAGTGTAATTTTGTAAATCATATACTCGAACTATCCCAATGAACAAGATTCAACTATATATAACCAAGTCGACCCGGACGTTCAAGTCGATGGTAAACATCAATCCGGAGGAAGATGTGAGGGCTGCCGTGACCGACGTGCGCACTTATCTTGAAAAGGTCGACTATGACGCCGCTGAAAAGAATATTTTCTATTTGCTGAAATCGACAGCAAGCGGCACTTTTGTCACCGTGCTTCGCACCATACCCACCGATCTCGGCGACCATTTGGCCGCGTGGATATTTTTCCCATCCACGCTCGACATCTCGGCTGAGGATGCTGTCGAAATAGTGAAATATACGACCAAAAAAGTAGCCGCGCAGGGTCTTAATGCCGACGACCTTGCCGAACTGCGTGGCATTTTCTCAAAAGAATACACTCCTGTCGACGATGCCCCGGCAATAGTACCCTGCCGTTCGGCCGACGATGAATTTGCCGTGCGATTCTACGGCGACAACGCCGGCACCTCGCTTGCCGAGCTTGTGTCGTCGCGCTACCAGCTGGCCTACACGCCATTCTCGGCCGTAATCCTTATCGACGATTCTCTTGGCATCACATCGGCAGCTCCCGACCTCACCCATGAGCCGATAGAGAACATGGTCACGGTGTTCCCTCCCGATGCCAATGCCGACGGATTCGCGCCTACTATTTTCGGCGAGCCGTTCACGCGTCCTTTCTACGCTCCCGAAGGAGCTGATATCGACATTGTTTGGACAAAAAACGGCTTTGACGACATTACCGAGGGATTCAAGGTGGAAAAGACCGGTGACCGCCCGGGCCCTGTCGCCACTTCCACATCGAAAAAAGCAATTTCGGCCGCATCGTTCGAAATCACCGCCCTGGCCACGCGCCAAAGCCTCGACGGACAATGCTCCATTACGGTGAACGGCTGCGAGATAAACGGAACACGCTATTTCACGCTTCCGGAACTGGCATCGGCAATGGTGACTGTCGCTTGCGACGGTTTTTACACCTACTCCGCGCGCATCGACCTTGCCTCGTCCACCCGCGCGCTCATCCAGCTGCGCGAGCGTCATAAGGTATATAATTTCGAAATTTCGGCCAAGTCTTCCGACATCGCCGGCATGATTTCGTTCCAGATAAACACAAAAAATCCTCTTACCGAAAGCCCTATCGACGGATATGTCGTGGCCGACGAGATGCAAGAGGGCACCACGCGCACCAACCATCTCGTCTATCATCCCGACCTTGGCCACCGCCCCCTCATCGAGCGCGCAATATATGCCGCAGGCGGCGTAATCGTCGGCTTGCTTTTGGGATGGCTCATATTTGGCGGAAAAGGCTCTTCCGATACCGTAGAGACCGGTGTCGTGGCCGACTCGACCGCCGTAACCGAGACTGTCGATAACACGGCCACACCCGCCGGCCCGCAACCCGCGGCCGCCGCTGCGCCACAGCCTGCGGCCACCTCCCTCGACGATGCCGTGCGCTATCTCGACACCAACCGCACATGGACGCGCACCGAAATGGAGCAATTCCCCGACCTGCGCGGCCTCTACAACGACATGAATGTGATCGACCGCCACAAGATTGTAGAGACATGGGGGCCAAAACTTAAAGAATCGCGCACGTTCCAGTCGATAGTTGAGCACGCCAAAATGTCTTACAGGAAAAAAGCCCGAATAAAAGGCAACCGAAACACATTCAATGCTCCCGACGACGAAAAAATAGCCGTACAGTCGTATCTCAACACAATCGACCCCTAAGAAATTACAAATTACAAATTACTAATGACAAACAGATATTCGTCATTGGCAATTCGTCATTAGTAATTCGTCATTAGCAATTGTTCCCTTCTAATATCATACTTAATGAACTTTCAAGACTATACTTTGCGCGGCGGCCTGTTGGTTGTGGCCGTCGCCGCCATTTCCCCCGTAGCTTGGGCCGATCCGGCGAGAATATCGGCCGTGACAAGCCCCGGACGCACCGTTACGGTTGAAGCTGTTACCGACAATATTATCCGCGTGCGCAACACCGCCGGCGGCCTTATGCCATTAAAGTCCGAAGCCACAGTGCTGTCGGGCACCGTCGAGGCTGCATCGGCCGGCACTATCGGTAACGCCACAGCCTATTTCACCACCGCGTCGGGTATCGTAGTGCTTGCAAACACCGCCACCGGTGAGGTTACAATCAATGCCGGAGAGGGAAAAACCGTGATTGACAAAGGACTGCGCACCGAGGCCGGCGGCACGAGCCGTCTCGACCTTGTGGCCACATCTTCGGGGTCGTACTATGGCGCGGGCGAACGCGGACACCGCCTGAACCTGAAAGGCGACACGCTCACAATGTACAACCGCCAGAACTACGGCTACACCGGCAGCGACCGCCGCATACGGCAGATGAACATAACGATGCCGCTGGTTGTATCGTCCGACGGCTTCGCCCTGCTTTTCGACGACTACGCACCCTCGCGCCTGATTCTTGGCGAAGGCAACAACATATCATATATCACCGAAAACCCTCGTCCGGTCGACTTCTACTTCGTAAACGGCGCGTCCACAGTGGCCGACGCCACCGAGCAACTCACGGCCCTTACCGGCCGCCAACCTCTGCCTCCGCTTTGGTCGCTGGGCTACATCACATCGAAATACGGCTATCATAACGAAGCCGAGACTCGTGGCGTTGTCGACACATTGCGCCGTGAAGGCTATCCGCTCGACGGGCTCGTGCTCGACCTCTATTGGTACGGCAAGGAACAAGACATGGGCCGCCTGGCATGGGACGGCGACCAATGGCCGCGCCACCGCAAGATGCTTGCCGACTTGAAGAAAAAAGGAGTGAACGTGGTGACAATATCCCAGCCTTATATCCTCCGCAACGGCCGCGGCCTCGACAATTACAACACGTTGGCCGAGGGGGGCATGCTCATGCGCGACAGCCTTGGCTCCAACCCGCAGGAAGTGACGATATGGGTAGGCGAAGGGGGCATGTTCGATGTATCAAACCCCGATACACGTGCATGGATGCGCGAACGCTACCGCTCGCTCACCGACGAGGGTGTCACCGGCTGGTGGGGCGACCTCGGCGAGCCCGAGGTGCATCCCGAGACAGGCGTTCATGCCAACGGTCTCACCGCCCGGCTTTACCACAACCAGTATGGCAACGACTGGAGCAGTATCATTTCCGACCTTTTCAAAGAAGAATATCCCGACCGCCGTCTGCTCACGATGATGCGCGGAGGCACCATCGGACTTCAACGCTACTCGGTGTTCCCATGGTCGACCGACGTGTCGCGCTCGTGGGGCGGACTGGCTCCGCAAGTCACGATTATGACACAGGCCGGCCTCTCCGGCCTCGGATACATGGGCCACGATGTTGGCGGCTTCGCAGTTGACACACGCAACCCCGAGGATGCCGAACTCTATGTGCGCTGGCTCCAGCTTGGCCTCTTCTCCCCCATGCTCCGCACCCACGCCACTTTCAAGGCCGAGCCTTATCACTATCCGCAATACGAGGCCATAATCAAACGCCTCATCGCCGACCGCTACCGCTGGTTGCCTTACAACTACACATTGGCCTACGAGAACGCCACCAAGGGTTATCCGCTTGTGCGTCCGCTCAACTTCACCGAAGCCCGCTCAAACGCCTACGACAGTATCTCCGACGAGTTTCTCTGGGGTGGCGACGTGCTCGTGGCTCCGGTCATGACACAAGGAGCGACACGCCGCAATGTCACATTCCCGCAAGGCTCATGGGTCGATTTCAACTATCCTTACACCCGATATGAGGGAGGCTCCACCGTCGACTATCCCGCGCCCCTCGAAGTGCTCCCGCTTTTTGTCCGCGCCGGAGCGTTTATTCCCATGGCCGACTATAAGATGTCGAATACCGGCGACTATCGCGCCGACCGTTTCACCGTGAACTACTATCCCGTCGAGGGCGTCACATCATCATTTACCATGTACGACGACGACCGTATCTCGCCCTCAGCACTCGCCGACGGCAACTACCGTCTTGTCACCTTCGACGGCGCATGCGCCCACAGCGGCCTCACCACCATCGACATCAACGCCGCAGGCACATACCCCGGCGCGCCATCGAAAATCCGCCTCGACTTCGCCGTGAAAGGCGTGACATCCGCACCGGCGGCCGTTTCGGTAAATGGCCGTACTGTGAAATCGCGCCACGATGCGGCCACGGCCACTCTTACATTCTCTTTCGATTTTGTTCCATCGCAAAATACCCATATCGCCATACAACGATGAACTCATCAATTTTCGACGAAGTAGTGCCTCGTCGAGGCTCCAACTCTTATAAATATGACTCGCGCGCCGACGTGCCCTCCGACACCATCCCCCTGTGGGTGGCCGACATGGACTTCCGCGCGTGCCCTCCGATTCTCGATGCCTTGCGCCGCCGCGTCGACCGCGGTGTGTTCGGCTACACATTCGTGCCCGCTGAATACTACGCCGCCATCGACGCATGGTTCACCTCGCGCCACGGGTGGTCGATACCGAGCCAACATGTGATATACACTTCCGGCGTTGTGCCCGCCATCTCCGCCATAATCAAGGCCCTGGCCAAGGAAGGCGACAAAGTGCTCGTGAACACACCTGTCTACAACTGTTTTTTCTCGTCGATACGCAACAACGGATGCGTCGCTCTTGAATCGCCGCTCCGGCTTGAAAACAATTGCTACACAATCGACTTCGACGCGCTCGAAGCCGCGGCTTCCGACCCGCGCTGCTCGCTCATGCTTCTTTGCAACCCCCACAACCCGGCCGGACGTGTGTGGACCGCCGACGAACTTCGCCGCATCGCCGACATCTGCGCGCGCAACGGCGTTACGGTTGTGTCCGACGAAATCCATTGCGAACTCGTCTATCACCCTCACCGCTATACGCCGTTTGCCACCGTGGCCGGGCATTGCCCGCATGTGTCGTGCGTATCGCCGTCGAAAGCCTTCAATATCGCAGGGCTCCAAATTGCCAACATCGTGGCTCCGGATGCGGCTATGCGCGAGAAAATCGACCGTGCCATCAACATCAACGAGGTGTGCGACGTCAACCCCTTCGGTGTCGACGCCCTCATCGCCGCCTATCGCCGTGGCGGTGAATGGCTCGACGCTCTCATCCCATATCTTCACGACAATTACACGTTGCTGCGCGATTTCTTCGCAACACATTTCCCTCACCTTCCCGTGCTGCCGCTCGAAGGCACATATCTGGCGTGGGTCGACTGCCGCAGCCTCGGCATAGACTCCGCCACCCTCGAAGAAAAGCTTATCGCCGACGCCCGCGTATGGCTCAACGCCGGCTCGATGTACGGCTCTGCCGGCGAAGGCTTCCTCCGTGTCAACCTCGCATGTCCGCGCTCCGTGCTGGCCGAAGCCCTGCGCCGCCTTGCCGCCTCCACGGTGCTCAAACCGGCCATAAATTAGAAAATACGGCACAAGCCGAAAATGCGGTGCATGGAATCGCGTAGCGATTCAAGAATGTAGCCGGGGGTGAAGCGATAGCGGAACCCCCGGTATGTTGAGGTTGGTTCATCGTGGTATCGGAGCGAGCGGCAGCGTAGCGTTCTGCACCACGGTTGGCGTTATCGAACGCTCCGGCAGGCTCCGCTCCAACACCATAATAAATAACATCCACGCCCCCCCCAGGGCTGTCGCCCTGCGCTACAATATTTGTCTCCTAACGGAGACGCAATGCACCGGGATTACGGCTTGACCCGAAAATACCCATTTTTAGGTATTGTGCAGAGACCGGAACGGCTGTAACTTTGCATCAGAAATTATACGAAATTGTTTTTTGTAAACGGCACAAGCCGCGGCACGTATTGGTTGTGAAACCGGTCGGCCGCGGCTTTTCCTCTTTCAACAGGCTTTATGGATTCAACAAGTCGGGGTTGTAGAAATCCATTATGGAATTTACCATCGCAAGGGCCTCGGCAGCCGGAGATGCCGGATTCAATGCTATGGCGTGGTTGTAGGCCGTAATGGCCGCGGCACGGCGGCCAAGACGCCAGTTGATACGTCCCGACTCATACCAAAGACTGTCATCGGCAGGGGCTGTCGCAATCATCTTTTCCACCTTGGCCAGGGCTTCTTCCAAACGGCCTTCAGAACATAATTGCCCGATTATTTGTTTATCATCCATATTTTTCATAATTTTGCCACAAATTTAAAACAAAAAAAACGATGCGGCACAAGATATTATCACTTTTTTTAACATTGGCCGCTGTCATGGTTTCCATGCCGGCACACCCGGCTTCTGCCTCCGACCCTACGGCCACTGATTATTCTTTTGACCAATGCTCCGGAAGCCTGATGCCCTACCCTGCCGACATTCGCCCGGCTGAATACCCTGATTCTCTCGTGCCTGTGTTTATCAACCATGTGGGGCGGCATGGAGCGCGTTTCCCGGCTTCCGCCGCAAACACCAATGCTCTGACGCGCGTGCTTGAAAAGGCCGATTCACTTGGCACCATCACAAATAAAGGACGACAACTGCTTGCCCTCTGCCGCGTGGTGTCGGCAAAAGCCGCCAACCGCTGGGGCGCGCTCGACTCGCTTGGCATGGCCGAACAGCGCGGCATAGCCTCGCGCATGTTCATGAACTATGCGTCGCTGCTTTCGAATTCAAAGGTCCATGCAATATCCTCTTATTCGCCACGAGTGATGATGAGCATGTATGAGTTTACCCACCAGCTCGACCGGCTCGACAACCATATCGAGTTTTCAACCACAACAGGCCGCGTCAACTCGCCGCTTGTACGCCCCTTCGACGTCGACCAGGATTATATCGACTTCCGACGCGAGGAACCATACAAAGAAACTTACGACACATATTTTGCCTCGGTGGCACCCGCCGCTCCGATTGAGCGCGTGGCCGGCGCCAACTTCCCTTACACGTCCGACGCCGAGCGTCGCAATTTCTCGCTGATTGAATACTATGTTGTGGCCGGATGCGACGCAATGTCGGTGGCGGTAAATCCCGCCGACTATTTCTCAAAAGAGGAATATAATGCCCTTTGGAGCTGTTTCAACATGCGCCAATACTTGCAGCGCACGGCCACGACCTTCTCGTCAATCCCGGCCGACATCACCTCCGACCTCCTTTCCGACATAATAGCCACCACCGACGCGGCCGTGGCCGGAAAGAATTCCGCTCAGGCAGAGCTTCGTTTCGGCCATGCCGAGACTCTCATGCCCCTGCTCTCGCTCCTGCGCCTGCAAGGATGCTATTACCTCACCAACTATTTCGACACCGTGGCCCTGCACTGGCGCGACTTCTATGTGGTGCCAATGGCCGCAAACATACAGTTCATCCTGTTCAAGAATCCCAAGACCGGACGCTTCTACCTGCGCACAATGCTCAACGAAACGCCCGTGGCTCTCATCCCCAACGACTCGCGCCTGCTCCTGCCTTGGACAGAAGCCCGCTCATACCTCGAACGCTGCCTCCCCCTCTACAAGCAATAGAATCTAATTCATTATATAAGCAATAGAATCTAATTCATTATATTTCAACAATATATTCCAATCATGAAATTACTTGAAGGAAAAACAGCCCTCATCACCGGCGCCGCCCGCGGCATCGGCAAGGCTCTCGCCCTCCGTTTTGCCCAGGAAGGCGCCAACATCGCATTCACCGACCTCGTGATCGACGAGAACGGTAAAGCTACCGAAGAAGAAATTGCCGCCCTCGGCGTAAAAGTCAAGGGATATGCCTCAAACGCCGCCAACTTCGCCGAAACCCAGGAAGTGGTTAAGCAAGTTCTCGAAGATTTCGGCCGCATCGACATCCTCGTAAATAATGCCGGCATCACCAAAGACGGCCTCATGCTCCGCATGACCGAGGCTCAATGGGACGCTGTAATCGCAGTCAACCTCAAAAGCGCGTTCAACTTCATCAACGCCGCCCTCCCCTCGATGATGCGCCAACGGTCCGGCTCCATCATCAACATGGCTTCCGTAGTAGGCGTTCACGGCAATGCCGGCCAGGCCAACTACGCCGCCTCGAAAGCAGGCCTTATCGCTCTTGCCAAGAGCATCGCACAGGAAGTGGGCAGCCGCGGCATCCGCGCCAACGCCATCGCTCCGGGCTTCATCGAAACAGCCATGACAGCCGCTCTTCCCGACGCCGTGCGCGAAGAATGGTGCAAGAAAATCCCCCTGCGCCGTGGCGGCAAAGTCGAGGATATCGCCAACGTTGCCGTATTCCTCGCCTCCGACATGTCGAGCTACGTTTCCGGCCAGGTTATCCAGGTCGACGGCGGCATGAACATGTAATCGCAGGCTCATAACGCAACAACAAGGCCGTGGCAAAATAGCCGCGGCCTTTGTTATGTCAGAAGGTGACGTGGAATGCGAAGCGGAGCCCGTGGCGGTCGATGGGATAGCCCGGGTGGAGATAGTTTAGACGCCACACATAGTCGAGGCGGATACAGCGGAAAATGTTGTCGAGCCCGACGGAGGCCTCCATATAGGGCGTGTGCATGCGTCCGGTATGAACATTGGCAGGGAAGGCAAACAGTTTATCCGGGTGATGCGCGGGATTGTTGCGGTCGCTCAGCCGCCCGTAGAATCCACGGAAAGCGAACACCTCGCGCAGTTTAAGTTTCTTCACAAAAGGAATATAGTTGAGAATCGCTCCGTTAGCCCAGTATGTCACATCCCACGAACAATAGCTGTCGGTGATAAATTCCATAGCGTTCATCGTGGCAAACGATTCGGGCTGTATCGTGTACGAAAGGTTGGCATTAGGTATAAGCAGATTGGGAAACGGCACTTGGCTCCACACATGGCCACCGCCAACCACCACGTCGGCATAGCCGAAAGCCGAGAACCAAAACCGTTTCTGCATGTTCAGCTCGGTGCGGTTCACCGTGAAGCGTGACCCGAGGAATCCGCGCGGCGCCACAGTGTGCGTAAGCTGCACCACGGGCGCGTCGAGGTTGATGGGAACTCGCCCGGTCTTCATCTGGTAGAACTTCTCTCCCGGAGCATATCGCAGCGTGATGCTGAACGAGGTCTCGTCGTAGTGCCCCACAGGGGTGCCGTCGCCAAGCCGGAATTGCAGCAGACGCGAGCCTTCCTGCCGTTCGTGCTTCATCGCGGCGTTCACCGAGAAATTGTTGCGCAATTCGAGGGTATATTCAAGCCGGCTCACGCGGTGATATGTCACCTGCTCGTCGGGCAGGCGTTTCCACGAAAGGAACATATTGTCGGAGTTGGTAAACAAATAGTGCTGCCCGATATGATCCACATCGTAAAGGTGGGTGAAGCGAAGCGAATGTACGGGAAACTCGCGGCTATGATATTCCTTGTCGATAAATGAATACTCCACTTCCCCGCTATATTTCCAGCGATGGTCGCGTGTGCCGTAGGCCGCATATCCGCGGCCGAACCAACGCTTGCTAAGATTGGCCGTGGTCATGCCTCCGGCACGCAGACGCCACCCTTCGAGCGTGTTGCGGCTCACGGTGGTGTTCATCGGCCCGATGTCGAATTTCGACTCGCGCCCGGTGGTTATGTAGCCGTTTACCATCACCTTCAACACTTTCTCGCCCCAATAGAAAACCGGACGCTCACGCAACTGCTCGAGCATATTGCCAACCGTTTTCTCATTGTCGGTCACGGCTATTACGCGCACCTGGTCCCAGAAGCCGTCGTCGCGCACTGTTGCGCCTTTCTCATACACTTCTCCACCAAGGCCGGAAAAGACCGAATCGGGCGCGGCATCGAAGTTGTGCCCGGTATAAGCTATGTTGCGCCGGGCATAGATTCCGGGGGTGCCGGGAATTAGGGTAGCCTCTATCGTGAGGTCGTCGCGCACTTTCAGCCGAGAGCCGTCGGGAGCGCGGTCAAACTCCTGAGAGATATACAGGTTGTCGATAAAATTCAGGTTCTGGTTGCGAGGCTTGCGCATGGTCACCTTCTTGATAAACATGTCCTCGTCGCCTACGGGCACGAAAACCTGGCCGTTGAAGCCGAACACTGCCGGGTTGTGAGGGTAGAAACTAAGCACTACGCACCTTTGCGAATCCACCTCGACGGTGTCGGTGAGATAGAATTTGTAGAAATCAGGCGCTATCTTGCTCAACGGGCTCACAAAACGGTTTTGCAAGAGGTTTATGTCGTTTTGATACAGGTCGATTTCGCGCAGGATATCCTCGGTGAATGTCTGCAAGCTGCTACGGTCGGCTATTTCGTCGAACCCTTCACGCCGAAGGCCTGTCACAATCTCCTTCTCGCCCTTGGGGTCGCGGCGGAAATGCACATCCGACGCTTTCTCCTTCACTATGATATTCAAAATGGGCTTGCCGGAGATTTCGGAGGTGTCGACATGATTCCACAACTCCGGAAACTGGCGGAACATCCACGAATTCTCATCTTTATGTGCAAAATCGTTGATTGCCACCGTCGACAGCTCATGACGCGCATAGTTGTAATTATCATTTCGGCGCGGATCGGTACGCGGGCCGAGGTTGCGGAGCTTCACGGCAAAATCGACGGCCGGATTGTTTTTCTTGCTGTATTTCTGCCTGTGCACCACCACTTCGTGCAGTTCTGTGGCCGATGGCGCAAGTTGCACATCGTAGAGATTCACCTGGCCGTAGCGCAAATCCACTGTTTTCTTCTCATAACCCAGACAAGCCACTTGCAGGCGGCGCGCCGTGCGAGGCACGGTTAGTTCAAACAGGCCGCGGTCGTCGGTGAGCGTGCCTCCGCTTTTGCCGAGCAAAGTTACAGAGGCGTAAGGCAACGGCTCTCCTGAAATGGAATCGCGCACCATGCCGCTCACAAAGTAGGCGTCGCGCGCCTGCCCGAAAGCCGATGTCGCCACAACCGCCGCAACACACATTATTAATATATAGCGCAGTACTGCGGTCATTCGGGTTTTCCTTGCTTGCAAAGGTTGGAATTATAATATCTCTCGTCGCCCGTCACTTCCCGGCCTACAAACGGCGGCATTTCAACAGCCGCGTTTTCGTCGTCGAGCTCCACCTCGGCCACGACAAGCCCTTCGAGGTGGCCGTGAAACTCATCCACTTCCCAAGTCCGGCCACCGAAATCGACCAGATAGCGTGTTTTCAATAGCACCGACCCTTCCGGGCACAGTTTCAACATCGCCTCGGCGTCGGCAGACGGGATAGTATATTCCCACTCGTCACGCACAGCTCCGGCATTGCGGCCTTTCACTGTGATATAACCGACAGCGTCGGCCACGCGCACCCTCACGGTTGCATCGGGGTTGCGCGAAAGATAGCCCTGCGCCATCTCTCGGCGTCCTTTGGCCATCGCTTTATATATATCGCTGTCGACAAGAAATTTACGTTCTATCTCTTTACTCATAAACCATCATTGATTTCAAATGAGACGCCGGCGCGATATATCGCGCCCCTGCAAAATATTATTTTCTATCTGTAAGTATATCGTAAAAATAAATTAATGTATTGATATGTTAAGCCGCAGGTCTACAGAAATTAATCATGTATCGTT
>VSPD01000022.1 GCA_009775125.1 Muribaculaceae bacterium
TTGGCTTTTTTAAGACGAATTTGCCATTTTCCCACTTGCTGCTGCAAAGTTAGAGTTACTCGACGCTCTTTCTTGACGCATAGAAATCTGGTAAATTTCAATCACTGTCGAGAATGTAGCAAACAGTAGATGTCTTAGTGGATATGTATATTTCGTCCGGTTCTACGCGCGAGCGTAGAATATGGACGCATATCATATTCTGCGTGAGGCTTCTGCAAGTTTGCTCGTTCAACAGTGATGGGCAATACCAGAGCCTCTATGCGTGGGACGAGCAACAAGTACGGCTCTCACGCTTTTTTTTATAAACCCGTCAACCGCCACAGAGGGGAGCCTTGTAGCAATGAGAAATACATGAAAAAAATTATCATTGTAAAGGGTGCGATGAATTCAGGGAAGACATCTACCTTAGATGCCCTGATTCAAAAACTACTTGCCAAGGGCTACCATTTGCTATTCCCTACAAATGTGGCAAACATCACATCTTTCGTAATATGTGAAAAAGACGAACACAGGATTGGCATAATAACATTTGGCGACCCGACATCTGAAAGCGATGTCGAAGGATGCCTTGAAGAATGCCTCAACTACAACTGCGATACTATCTTTGCTGCCAGCCGCACAAGAGGAAGTGTCTACAATCTCCTTTACCATTTTGCAACAACCAATGGCTACACCACCATCGAGACCTCTCCTCTGTTTGCCTTTCAGTTTTGGACCACCGGCATAAGCATCTCCACTCTTCACCAACTCTTCGCTAATATGCTCTCTGAATTAATCTAAAAACGCATTGCAACAATGAAGAAATTAACAATTGTAATGATTCTGCTTACAAGTTTGTTTTCATATATTAAACTTGAAGCGTCCGCTTGGGATGGACTTAAAAAAGATGGTTTCATCTGGAATTTTGGAGGTCTAGATAATTGGGAAGCATATGTCGCCGGTATATCCGATGAGAAAAAAGCATTCCCAAATGGCGACGGCATTCTACAAATTCCGGGGACCATCAAAGTTGATCCAATTCAATACAATGCAATTTATGTCAGAAAAATTGAAAAAAGCGCATTCAAAGGATCCTCGCTTAAAGGCGTAGTATTTCCTCAAGAATTGACAGATATTTGCGAAGAAGCATTTGCTGAATCTGCCATAGAACAAGTAAGTACACCTCGTGCAATATTGTCAAACCGTAAATGCTATATTCGTGAACGAGCTTTTGAGAACTGCCATAATCTCAAGAAGGTCACACTTCGAAGTGCCGAAATACATGCTAATACCTTTTCCGGATGCGAAAATATCTCAACAATCATTGTTTCATCCGATGTGGAAATAATTAGAGAACATGCGTTTGATGCTGTAAATACAGCCGACATCATAGTTCAAAACAAAGTCCCAACAAACATAAAAGACAACACATTTAGCGAGGAGGCATACGAAAACTCCATACTTTATGTATATCACCCGGACTACATTGATTTATATAAAAATGCCCCCGGTTGGAGAAACTTCAAAACAGTACTGCTAATAAACGCCCGTGTAAGTGACGCGAATCTTCAAGATATAGATATTAATGTAGGAGAAAGCAAAAAATTATCACTTAAACTTACAGAGAATTCTTTAAATACGACCACAATCCCATCCGGATATCTCGCTGAATGGTCTTCTGATAATCCTGAAGTTGCCTCTGTTGACAATGGAATAGTTACTGGAAATAGCATTGGCACCGCTCACATAACTGCAATTATCAATAAAAGATATGTAACGACTAATACTGTTACCGTTGTTGCCACCCCTGCCGATTCCATATCATTGAACATGACGGAGGCAACGCTGAAAGCGACCGAGACAACCGACCTCGTTGCAACCGTCTTCCCTGAAAACACCACCGACAAGTCGGTAACGTGGAAATCGTCAGACGAGAATATCGCCACCGTTGATGCCAACGGCAAAGTGACAGCCGTCGCTATCGGCAACACGGTTGTAACTGCCACCGCCGCTTCCGGCGTCTCGGCCACATGCAAGGTTACAGTTGTCGAGACGCCCGCCTCCGACATCATTATCGACAAGGAGGCACTCGGCATATCCGGCGACAACCTCGAAATGCATGTTGGAGACATCAAGACTGTAAAGGTAACAGTTGCTCCTGAAACAACAACCGACAAAAGCGTGACTTACGAAAGTTCAAACCCGGAAGTGGCCTCGATTGACACTAACGGCAACATTACAGCACTCTCGCTCGGTTCAACGACTATCACAATCTCTGCCAAGTCCGGAGTATCAGCTTATGTCAATGTAGACGTTTTTGCCACCCCTGCCGATTCCATATCATTGAACATGACGGAGGCAACGCTGAAAGCGACCGAGACAACCGACCTCGTTGCAACCGTCTTCCCTGAAAACACCACCGACAAGTCGGTAACGTGGAAATCGTCAGACGAGAATATCGCCACCGTTGATGCCAACGGCAAAGTGACAGCCGTCGCTATCGGCAACACGGTTGTAACTGCCACCGCCGCTTCCGGCGTCTCGGCCACATGCAAGGTTACAGTTGTCGAGACGCCCGCCTCCGACATCATTATCGACAAGGAGGCACTCGGCATATCCGGCGACAACCTCGAAATGCATGTTGGAGACATCAAGACTGTAAAGGTAACAGTTGCTCCTGAAACAACAACCGACAAAAGCGTGACTTACGAAAGTTCAAACCCCGACGTTGCATCTGTCGACAGCAATGGAAATATCTTTGCTATTGCAGAAGGCAATTGTACGATTATACTTTCTTGCGGAGAGATTTCTGAAGAGATTTCAGTAACCGTGTCAAAAAGGACACAATCGATTACGTGGGAACAAGATTTTGACAATATTCGCCAGGGCGAGGCCATTAAATTGACCGCAACTGCATCTTCGGGTCTTGAAGTGGAATACTCTGTGATTGTAGGCGATGCGTCAATCGTGGAATCAAATCTTACTATTAATTTGCCCGGTGAAATCACTGTGGAGGCTAATCAGTCCGGCAATAACGAGTATTTAGCTGCAGAATCAGTAAAAAAGACCTTCAATGCCCTTAGCGGCATAAACTTCGTTGTTGATACGAATTCAAGAATACAGATTGTCGGCAATGAACTTACAATCAAATCCGGAGCATATGCCCTATACGATTTACAAGGACATATCATTAAAACCGGCATTGCTCCCGAAAAAATCATTTTGCAAAGCAACACAGCATACATCCTTCGCCTCGATTCCAAAACCATAAAATTTATAATCCAATATTAAACGCTTAATGGGGAAACCCCGTATATCGACATCTACGGTATACGGGGTTTCTCAAACTCACGCGCCAGACCTCGCTCCCATTCATCGCGTCCATACCTCCAACACCGTCGCCCTTTATCCCCGCCTGCTAATCCCGGCAGGAACGCCAACCCGGCAGGAACGCGAGCCTCCGGCTTGCGACAATCGCCCCCGCGATAAAACGCTGCGCTGTGCCCCAACCATCTCCAACCATCAAAGAACCATCTAAAAATAGATAGTTCAGAGTAATTGCTATTTATACCAACATTGTAGGGACGCACGGCTCGTGCGTCCGCAGATAGACAATTGATTATCACTCAAATCCCAATATGTATTCCCGGACGCACGAGCCATACAATGCGGTTCAAATAAGCCATCGCTATGGAGAAGAAGCGCATAGCGCTTCAAGAAAATAGCCCGGGGTGGAGCGACAGCGTAACCCCGGGTATCGGCATTGGCATCATCCGTGTATTGGAGCGAGCGACAGCGTAGCGTTCTGCACCACGGTTGGCATTTTCGAACGCTCCGGCCGGCTCCGCTCCAAATCCCCGGTTGCCGACAACCTTTTTCCGTGGGTTCGGTCGAGGCTTCGCCACGCCCTCACCCACGGCTACTCTCTTGAATCGCTACGCGATTCTGTGATATGCCCTTATTTGGACCACATTGCACGAGCCGTGCGTCCCTACCTTTGGTATTTTGGCACACCCTCATTTTTTTTGCAAATGCTAAATAAAACACATATCTTTGTGATATTAATGTCATAGCCGATTCCTGAACTTCGGGAACTCATCTTCAAAACCTTAGATTTAATATATATGGGATTCTTAGATTCTTTAAAAAAGGCGGCCTCAGCCTTTGGTATTGAGACTCCGAACATAGACGAACTTGTAGACAAAGCGGTAGATAAAGCGCGCTCAACCGTCAGCGAGCTGGGCGTGGATGTCGACCGCATCAGTTCCATTGCCGAACAAACCAAGAAAAAAGCCCAAGAAGCAGCCGCCGGGTTGGGCATTATCGATGAAGAAATCAATGAAATAAACATCTCCGTCATTCAAAAAGCCCTGTCAAAAGACAAACGCCTCAACGTCATACCCATCACCGACACAGCAGTAGGAGTGACGGCTGCCCCTTCAAAGGAATGTCCCGCCAAATGCAGCATTATAATCGAGTGCTCCAAAGATGCCCTTGTGATGCACCTTGGCGTAAGCGATTTTGAATCTGCTCGTCAGCTGGTGCAATCCGGTCTCAATATCGACATTGCCAAAGAGCCCGCAGAGGTAACACGCACAGTTCCGTTCGCCGATATTAAAACCATCAAGACGCTCCATAAAGAGGTGACCGGCTTCATTGCCGATATCTTCTCTCGCCTTGGCGCCAACGGTGTCAAAGACGGCATATTTGACCGACGCCCGTTCATCCCCGCCGTTGTCCGGGATTTGGTGCGCAAGATGTCCGGATTCGTCAAAATCGACGACGACGGCGACGCCCAATTCAAATTCATACAGACACGTAACTTTGCCCTGCAATCATACGCATGGATTTATATCAAAAAGGAATACATCACCTTCGACTCATACCTTACCGACTTCAGTTTCTCCGGCTACCTCGACGCTGCATGCAAAAATGCGCAGAAAAATTTCCCGGACTGGACTTTCAAGGTTTACGATGGTAAAATCAGAATCAAGCGCACCATCAATTCCACCGATTTCAACGCCGCATCTGCCGAAACTGATGCCATAGAGCGTCTATGCGAGTTCATGGCCGAACTCCCTGCGGCATGGCAGGCTGTAATGAAAGAACTCGGCGAGGCGTGCACGCTCTCCGATGTTTTCGACCTCGGCCGTCTGCGTGAGGCGTTGTCAAAACTGCCCGATTACAAACTTACCGACAACGACGGCGACATAAAGATGATACATCCCGGCGCCACCGGTTTTCAAATTGAACGCTTCGCATGGATATTTCCCAAGCCAACCAAAGTAACCATCGATGCATGTATCACCGATTTCAAAAAACATATCTCCTCCTCTACCGACATCGCCAAGGTAATTGAAGCCTTCAACGCAAAAAACACTCCCTACCGCGCCCACGATTTCAAAAACTCAATACGCCTCAAACGCGTATATGAGCTGTCGTCTACCAAAGGCGCCGACAAGACGGCAACCATACTCGACGATCTCAAAGCAGGCCTCGACCAAGCCTATAAACTCTTGGTAGACATCGCCCGGGAGTGCGGCATGAAGTACGACTACTACAAGCCCACCATAAGCGACATCGAGAAAACCCTGCGTGCCCTTCCGGATGTCAAGGATGTTTCTAAAATCGACGGCGGCAAAGGCCGTAAGAGCCAAACTGTACCAATCAACCACCACAGATAAATGTCCGCTGGCCCAAATAGAAATCGAAGTCCGCATTAACGACAATAACTCAACTACTGTCAAGAGTTATATCCACTTTTTCGAGAAGGTTGGCAACGACTCCTATTATGTTAGCATACCCTTTCTCGAAACCATATCTGAAATGATGGCAAAAGCCTCCGGAGACATTTTCAAGCCGTTCTGGGCGAGCGGTGACAATGCCGGTGCAGAGAAATCTTTCGAATGTGGCACTTTTGCAACATTCGACATTTTCAAAAAGACAATTTCCCTACTCCATGACCTTGCCGCAGGCATAATGCCCAAAGTCACCGAACTACGCCTCGAAGAAATAAACAAAGCCATCGAAAAAGAAAACAAAGCTATCGAAGAGCGAAACAAAGAACGTGAACGCGAGTTGCAGAGACAACGCGATGCCATGAGAAACTACTCATTCACGCTTAACCTGTGCAGCGATGTATCCATCCGCGCAATTCAGGAGTTCTTCACGCATCAATATCCCTATTTGCGTATCGGCTTCCATCTGGTAAAATCCGCCAAGCAAGCCAATAGCTCCGGAGGCACCATCTTCTCCATCGACTCTGACACATACCTTGGAAACATTCGCTCCTTCAAGAGCAACAAACGTTTCACAATCTACGGTAAATCAACACCCAAAGAGATTGAGGAGGGCATAAGATCAGCCACCGGCCTTAATGTCAAAATTGCATACAACGACGAAAACAACGAACGCTACTACATCAGCCCCAAAAACAGATTCTACACCACCGCCATCTGCGACATCAACGAAGAATTCCGAAACAATGGCTACCAACGCGCCGACATTTCATAACACAAATCTAAACTGAAACCGCCCCATCCAACCGGCATCAAAATAATTTGTGCGATTTTGCCCAAAAGTTTTGCATTTGCAAATATTTTATATTATATTTGCAAATGCAAAATTATTTTAAACCAATATTACTATGAATAACGCTCAAATTAAGCCGGAATGGCTCGAAATTATCGCTTGCTGCTGCGCAAAAGTGCAGATGGACCTTATCCGCGCCATCGTGGCATGGCAAACCGACGGCACCATGCCCGACTTCCGAGGCACGAAAAAAGCACTGTTCCTCATGATGGTGCGCGACCTCACCGGCCAAACCGCCGAAGAATCAGCAACTGCCGAAGTATCGCAAGAGGCCGAAACCCAACAAAAAGAGGAATCCCAAGCCCCTGCCACCGAAGAATCACCCCAACAGCAACCCGAACCCGCGTCGAAACCCGCGCCTGCCACCCCCGTGCGCAGAAAAAAGGACCCGCGCCGCAATTTCTTCCCTTACAGTCCGCTCTACTAACCGCGTCAACACAGTGAGGGACGCACGGCTCGAGATAACCCACCATCATTGTCCCCCGACAGTTCGTAGATTGTTCAGGCGTGGGACAACCCGGCGGTTTGCATGACTTGCATGACTATTGTGTGGCGAAGCCACGTAGTTCTATATAACCTGGGGTTTTACACCCCAGGTCAGGACACTCTGTCCCTCAGCATGGCGGAGCCATGTCCTCGACTGCCATGTCTTGATATAAGCACATGGCTCCGCCATGGCCACCGTGTCCACCATGCCCCCCGCGTTGAAACGCGGGGTTACATAAAACCAAGTGGCTCCGCCACCACCCACAATCCGCGTTCGCCCCAAAAATTCGCGTTAATGATGGCAGAACACTACTTGTAATCGACGCGGTCGAGCAGGGAGCGGCCGAGGGTCACTTCGTCGGTATATTCTATTTCGTTGCCTACGGAGACGCCGCGGGCAAGCTGGGTGACGCGCACGCCCGTTTCGCGCAGGCGGCGGTAGATATAGAAATTGGTGGTGTCGCCCTCCATTGTCGCGCTCAGGGCGAGGATAACCTCGTCGACACCGCCGGCGCGCACACGCTCTACCAACGAGTCGATCTGCAAGTTGCCAGGCCCGATGCCGTCGACAGGCGAGATAAGGCCACCGAGCACATGATACAGCCCGGTGTATTGCCCCGTGTTCTCGAATATCATCACATCCTTCACGTTCTCCACCACACACACCGTGGAGCGGTCGCGCAGCTCGGATGCGCATATGGGGCACACCTCCGTCTCGCTTATATTGTGGCACACGCTGCAATAGCGGATGCCGCGGCGCAGGTTTATTATGGCATTGCCGAGCGCCTCGGCGGCTCCGGCATCCTGACGCAGAAGATGCAACGCAAGCCGCAGCGCGGTCTTGCGCCCCACCCCGGGCAGGCGCGCCAGTTCGGTCACCGCCCCTTCAAGCAATATAGATGAAAATTCCATTTAATTCAATGCACAATTCACAATGCACGATGCACAATTATTTCAATTCACAATGCACGATGCACAATGCACGATTGTGCTACGCGGCGCAGCCTAATTGTGCATTGTGCATCGTGCATTGTGCATTGCCCTAATCGTGCATTGTGAATTTGTTTAGTCCATAAGTTTGCGGTAGCGGCGACGGGGCAGCTCTTTGCCGCCGTTCTGCGCCTTCTTGTATTCCTCATAGTCGGAATACGAGCCTTCGTAGAACACGACCTTGCCGTCGCCTTCGAACGAGAGGATGTGGGTGCAGATACGGTCGAGGAACCAGCGGTCGTGGCTGACAACAACGGCGCATCCTGCGAAATCGTCGAGACCTTCTTCGAGAGCGCGGAGGGTGTTCACGTCGATATCGTTGGTCGGTTCGTCGAGCAGCAGCACGTTGCCCTCCTCTTTAAGAGCCATGGCAAGGTGCAGGCGGTTACGCTCGCCACCGGAGAGCACGCCGATTTTCTTCTCCTGGTCGGCGCCGGTGAAGTTGAACTTCGACAGATAGGCGCGGGCGTTTACATCGCGGCCGCCCATGCGGAACGACTCTACACCCTGCGAGATCACCTCATAGACGGTGCGCTCGGGGATAAGGTCGTGGTGACGCTGGTCGACATATGCAATCTTCACGGTCTCGCCCACGTCGAACGTGCCGGCATCGGGTGCTTCCTGGCCCATGATAAGGCGGAACAGCGTGGTCTTGCCGGCACCGTTGGGGCCAATCACGCCAACGATACCGTTGGGCGGGAGCATGAACGAGAGGTCCTCGAAAAGTTTCTTTGTGCCAAAAGATTTTGTAAGGCCCTTGGCCTCAATCACCTTGTTGCCGAGGCGCGGACCGTTGGGGATGAAAATTTCCAGACGTTCTTCCTTCTGCTTCTGGTCCTCGTTGAGCAAGCGGTCGTACGACGACAGACGGGCCTTTCCTTTGGCCTGACGCGCTTTGGGGGCCATGCGCACCCATTCAAGCTCGCGTTCGAGAGTCTTGCGACGTTTCGAAGCCTGCTTCTCCTCCATAGCCATGCGCTTGGTCTTCTGGTCGAGCCATGAGGAATAGTTACCCTTCCAGGGAATACCTTCGCCGCGGTCGAGTTCGAGAATCCAGCCGGCCACATGGTCGAGGAAGTAACGGTCGTGGGTAATGGCGATTACCGTGCCGGGATATTGCTGGAGATGCTGTTCGAGCCAGTCGATAGACTCGGCGTCGAGGTGGTTGGTAGGCTCGTCGAGCAACAGGATGTCGGGTTGCTGGAGCAAGAGGCGTATCAAGGCCACGCGACGGCGCTCGCCACCGGAGAGAGTGTCAATTTTCTGGTCGTCGGGCGGGCATTGGAGGGCGTCCATGGCACGCTCGAGCTTTGAATCGATGTTCCACGCGTCGGCGGCGTCGAGCTTATCTTGCAGCTCGGCCTGACGCTCGATCAGGGCATTCATCTTGTCGGGATCTTCGAGCACCTCGGGGTCGCCGAACGCCTCGTTCACCTTGTCGTATTCGGCGAGAAGGTCCATGATGGGCTGCACGCCCTCGCGCACCACCTCGATTACGGTCTTGTCCGGGTCGAGCTGCGGCTCCTGTTCGAGATAGCCCACGGAATAGCCCGGCGAGAACACCACCTCGCCCTGGTAACTCTTGTCGATGCCGGCGATGATTTTCAACAGCGAGGACTTACCCGAGCCGTTGAGACCGATGATACCGATCTTAGCGCCGTAGAAAAACGACAGATAAATATTTTTAAGCACTTGCTTTTGAGGCGGGTACGTCTTCGACACACCCACCATCGAGAATATCACTTTTTTATCGTCAGCCATAATTATGGATATTTATTCAATTTCCCTGCAAATTTACAAAAAAATCCCCAACCCCGCAAACGTCAAGACGCTGCGCTACTTTCGCAAGCCGGAGGCTCGCGTTCCTGCAAAGGCTCGCGTTCCTACCGGGTGAGGGGGTGGAGGATGGCGGAGGAGGAGAGGCGGATGGCGGTGGAGAGGGAGGGGCGGGATTCGCGGAGGATGATGGTGCGGTAGCCGCGCGGGCCGAGGTGGTTGTATTCGGTGTCGCCGCCGGAGTAGCGTCCATAGGCGAGGATGATGCCGTGGAGGACGGTGGCATAGTCGTTGTCGTGGTCGACGAATACGGCGAATACGTCGCCACGCTCCTTGAAGGCGGCAAACAGGCCGGAGTTCAGGGCCGGGGAGCAGCATTTCTCGCCGCGCGTGCCTGCAAGTGGGATGCTTTGGTCGGCAGCCGCCTGTGCAAATTCGGGCAGGGGGATATGGAAAAATGCTACCGATGGCAGGGGCTCGCCTGAGTTGGCATCGGCAAAACGCTGCGACTCGGAGCGATACCAGTCGATTTGCTCTGACTTGATGTAATCGTAGCCTTTCACGCCGGGGAGGCGGCAATAGGAGTTGGAGTCGAAGCAGTAGAGGGCGGCGGCATCGCGTGTGCCGTCGGACGAAAGCACGGGCAGGACGAAGTTGGTCACGCCGGGAATCCCGGCCACGGAATCGGTAAGGTTGCCGGGATATGAGCTGATTATGTCGAAGAGTTCGCGGCGCGAGAGGCCCGATTCGTCGTCATGGTTGCCAAAGGTGACGGCAAACGGTACGCCGGCAGACGATACGGCAGAAATGACACTGCGGATGCTTTCACGGGCGTTGCCGTAGATAAGGTCGCCGGTGAGCACGACAAGGTCGGGAGCCTCGGCGCGGATGGCTTCCTGCAAATGTGTGATTACCGAGTCGCACCGGCTGTCGCCGTGGATATAATGGAGGTCGGTGACCTGCAAGATATGGAAAGTGCTGTCGGGCCGGAATTTCAATACCGGCGCGGCGGCATACGCTGCTATGGGGGCGAGAAAAGCAATTATTAATGCTATAAGTAGATTTTTTGTCATGGCTGTAAAAATTTGAAAAATCAGGCAGACCGGGCGGTCTGCCTGATGAACAATCCTTTTAACCTATATCTTTCAATCTTAGTTTTGAGGGAGAAGTTTCACAACTTCATTACACTTTTCTTTCTTCTATAATTATCCTATTCTTTTGGAGTGGGTTGTGCTGCGATGGCGTCGCGGTACTTGGCGAGGAGTGTGGCTGCCACTTCGCGGCTGTCGCCTTGCGGGGTGGCGGGGAAAGAGCCGACACGGTAACGCCACCAGTTTTTCTCGAAGTCGCATACGCGTTTCTTGTAGGCGAGGAACTCGGGGTCGTCGGCCTTGTCGCCGAATTTCACGCCGCGGTCCATTGCCGAATCGACTGCGTCGAAGAACATCTGCCAGCGGGGCATGTAGAACGTTGAAACCAAGCCTTGCCATGTGCGCGAGGCGTAGTCGTTGAGCGGCTTGTCGGCATCGCCCCAAGTGGTGATGAGGTTGCGGGCGTTGGATTCGTAATAGTCCTTTTCAGCATCGGTCACGCCCCACGAGCGGGCATCGTCGATCCACTTGCCGGTGAGGAAGGCGCTCTGTGTGGCAAGGAGGGTGTCGAGGTCGCGGAGGATGGAGAGCATCTCGGCCTTGCGACGGTTCATCTCCGCGCGGTCGCCGGCATTGTAAGCCTTTTCGTAGAGTCGGAAAGAGGTGAGGAAATAGTTTGACAGGAGCTGACGGGTTATGTTGGTAAGGTCGTAGGCATAGGTATCCCCCACTCCTTCGGCGGCGAGCATCTCGTCGAGGACGGAGATGAGCACACGGTTGTCGTACTTGATGCGGGGATTGGCATAGCGTGTCTTGTATTTGCCGAAGCATGGGCGCACGTTCACCATCGGGCATTGGCCGGGCGATGAATAGGCCACATACACGCTGTCGATGAGCAGCTGCCAGGCCTTGCGGCCGTGGGCGTCGGTGCGGCCCACACGGCGGTCGGCGAGGGCGGGAGTCCATTCGGCAAGGTTTTTGTGGGTGTCGAAATCCCAAGCCTTTTCAAACACATACTGGTGCATGAACGGGTTGCAGTCGAAGCCTTCGAGCGTGGAGCCGACGCCACGGAAGCCGTCGCCGCCATTGGCCACGGTGTTTTCGACGCGCTCGTTCACAGTGGCGATATTGCCCACGAGCATGGTGTTTCCGCCAAAGTTGCCGAGATAGCACCAAATGAAAGGCACGCCGTGGAATTTGTCGGTACGCTGCCACACCTCCTGACGCTCGCAGTAGTAGTCGAGCAAGAGCTGGCGTTTGGCGTCGAACGACGTGATGTAGGCCTTGATGCGCTCGGGGGTCCAGTTTTTGTTGTGATAGAAAAGCCATGTCATCTGGAGCCATGTGGCGTCGGGGTCGGCGGCGATGAGCGAATCGTAGACCTGACGGCTTACGCGGCCAAGGTATTCCGGCTCCCACGACGGGGGCTGCACTTCGTTGAACACGTCGATTCCGTAGATATGGTCGGTGCCGTAGAGCTCGGCTTGCTTTTCAAGGAATTTTTTCTGAATGACGGGGAAGAGGGGGTCCATCGGGTCGAGGAGCGAGCAAGCCGTCTCGTTGGTGAAGGCCTGCCAGGGCGACAGTTTGGAAATCTTGGCGTCGGGATAGATTTTTTTCAGGCCTTCGGGGACATGGCCGGCAAAGGCAGGAAGGACGGGACGCATGTTGAGCTCGCGCTCGCGGGCCGTGATTTTCTGTTGCAGCTCGAGCTGACCGTCGAGCCACGACTGCGGGAGGGGTCCTTGCCAGGCATCCATGTTGGTCATGCGGTGCCAGGGCAGATGTGAGGGGCCTGTGAAGTAGGCTCGCACCTCCTCGTCGGGGATGCCGAGTTCGGTCCACACCTTATACCAGATGGATTCCTGTCCGGTGATAGCCAAAGGCAGATTCACGCCGTTGAGGGCCATCCAGTCGATGAGGTGTTCCCAATCTTCCCACTTCCACCAGGGCATAGTGTAGCCGAAAGTGCAGTAGTTGAGGAAGAAGCGGTTGTCGACACGGGCTTTCACCGAGATAGGTTCGGCGGGAAGAGGAAGCACTTCGGGAAGGGTGAAGCGCGCGTCTTTGTACCAGCCAAGCTCGGTGTTGCACAGATATTTGAGATAATGGTTCAAGCCCACGGCCATGGAGTTGGCATTGTTGCCGGAAATCACCACTTTGCCGCCATCGGCGGATATGGTGAACGCATCGGCATCGCCTTTGGGGGCGAGGCGGAATTCAAATTCCCCGGCACGGTCGCCGAGCACGCGCCGGGCAAGGTCGCGCGCCGCCGTGACATCGTCGGCAAACGCCACGACAGCCACGAGCAGGGAAAGAAGCAGTGTGAGATATTTTTTCATGTTTTGATTTGTTTCGAGGGGGATGGGCGATTTATTTCGATTTAAATCGAGTTAAATCGAGTTAAGTCGAGTTAAGTCGAGCTTTTTCGCAAGCCGGAGGGTTCTTTGCCTTTGGCAAAGCGCTTCGCGATGAGTGTTCCTGCCTAATTGGATTCGAGGAGGAGGACGCGCGAGGAATACTCGGTGCGGTCGGCGGCGGGAAGATTATGGGTTACGGGCAATTCGAGGCCGGTGGACATGAGGAAGCGTCCGGAGAACGATTTGCCTTCGAATGAGAGGGGCTTGCGGTCGATGCGGTTGATCTCGCGCACGCGATATGTGCGGTCGGGGTCGAGGCCGGACATGACGACACGGGGATACTGTTTGTTGCGGAAATTTTCGGTACGCCACCAGAAGAACACGGCTTTGTCTTTTTCGGGAGCGGCATAAAGCAACGATGCAACACCCTTATGGTCGTAGGGCGAGACAAGACGGTAGAGGTCGCCAAACTGCACGATGGGGCGTATTTCCTTGTATTCGGCGATAGCCTTGCGGCACTGTGCTTTTTCGGCTTCGGTCATATCCTTGGGCTGCATTTCCATGCCAAGACGGCCCGACATGGCCACGTCGGTGCGGAATTTGAGCGGAATGGTGCGCTGGGTCTGATGATTGGGCGTGGCGCTGATATGAGAGGCCATGGCTATGGCCGGGTAGAAATAGCTTGTGCCCCACTGGATGAAGATGCGCTGGAGGGCGTCGGTGTTGTCGGACACCCAGAATTCGTCGAACCACGGCATCACGCCCCAGTTGGCGCGTCCGCCGCCACCGGCGCATGCCTGGATTGTCACATCGGGATATTTGGCGCGGATACGGTCGAGGGTGGCTGCAAGACCACGGTGATAGTCGATGTAGAGGTGACTCTGTTTGTCGGAAGTGAGATAGGCCGAGCCGTGGTTTTTGATGCAGGCGTTGGCATCCCACTTGATATAGTCTATTTCAGGGTACTTGGTAAGAAGAGTGTCTACGATCGAGAAAACGATGTCTTGCACGGCCGGATTGCCCATGTCGAGGGCAATCTGGTTGCCCCCTCGGCCGTATTGCGTCTTATGGCTTTTTTCTTCAACAACATATTCGGGGTGCTCGCGATAGAGCAGGCTCATGGTGTCGGTCATCTCCGGCTCGATCCAGATGCCGAAGCGTATGCCGCGCTTGCGGGCTGCGTCGGTGAGGCCTTTGATGCCGTGGGGGAGCTTGCGAGTGTCTACGGTCCAGTCGCCGAGGGCGGCCTTGTCGTTGTCGCGGCGGTAGACAGGGCCGAACCAGCCGTCGTCCATAACGAAAAGCTCGCCGCCGAGGTCGGCAATATCGGACATCATCTGGGCCATTTCTTTCTCTTTGATGTCGAAATAGACGCCTTCCCAGGAGTTGAGCAGAATCTTGCGCTCGCGGTCGCCGTGGGCCATGCGGTGGGCGCGACCCCAGCGGTGGAAATTGCGCGATGCGCCGCCGGTGCCTTCTTCCGAGTAGGTCAAGGCAAGCACGGGAGTGACAAACTGCTCGCCGGGAGCGAGATGATATTCAGAATTTTCATCGTTGATGCCGGCAAAGAAATGGTGATACGACGAATGGTCGGTGTCGATGCGCAGGAGATAGTTTCCGGAATAGCAAAGCGCGGCGCCTATTGTGCGTCCGCTTTCCTCACGGGGCTTGCCGTCGAGCGAGAGCATGATTTCGGAGTGGGCATAGTGCGAGTTGCGGATGCCGTCCTTATTTTTTATGGATTTGAGGCCGTGGGTCAAAGGCTGCTGCTCGAGCTGAGCCTCATTGCCCCAGTTGCCCCAAAACGATGAGAGCCACACGTCGCCGAAGCGCACGGGCAGGTAGCCGGATGCAAACTGCGTGAGCGTGACGGCAGAAGGCTCGTCGTGGGATATTTCCGTCCATGTCTCGATTACTTCCGAATCGGGCCATGTGCGGTAATTGACATCGACGGTGAAGGGGTAATATGTGTCTTTGAGCGTGATTGTGGTGACGGGGCCGTCGCGTTTCACGGATGCAACATTAAGGTCGAGGGTCATGTTGCCGTCGGCATGGCGGGCGGCTACGGCGGTTTCAGACACGGTGGTCATGCCATAGGCGGGATATGCGTTGAGACGCGGACCGCCTGCCGATTTCAACGCGGCGGCATCGGCGGGCGCCAATTTGGGGCCGTAATAGAGAAATTTCAGCGGACGCCCTTCTGTGGCGTCGAGCACGATCGACGACGAAGGGGTGTTAATATCCACGATTTCGGCAGACGCCGAAATCGCGGACAGAACAAGCATTGACGTTACGATACGTTTCATTTCAAAATTGATTGAAGCAATTCGGGTTCGTTGGTGGTGATGAAATCGGCGCCTTTCTCGATGCACCATTTCATGTCGCCTTCTTTATTCACTGTCCATACATTCACTTTGAGTCCAAGGTCGTGGGCTTGCTTGAACCATTCGGGATGCTTGCGCATGGCGCCGATGGAATAGTCGAGGCCGGCGGCACCGGCTGCTTTAAGCTCGGCGGGAGTCATGTCGCCGGAGAGATAGAACACGGGAGTGCCCTTAGGAGCGTACTTGATAAAATTGAACAGGCCTTCCTTGGAGAAAGTGATGTATTCCGTGCGGTCTTCAAGACCACGGGCGGCGATGAGAGCCACAATGTCCTTTACCACCTGCTCTTCCTTGGCCTTGTCGGCGTGTTCCTTCATCTCGAGGATGATACGTGTTTTGAGACCTTTGGCCGTGTCGAGATATTTCTGCAAGGTGGAGATGGTCTCGCCGTTGTGGAGCCCCTGAGGCATGACTATGGAAGCGGGGGATGTCTGAATTGTGATACCGTTGATTGTGGCGTCGTGGTTAACGACGATAGCGCCGTCGGCCGTGGCCCACACATCAAATTCCGAGCCGTAGCAGCCGATTGAGTCGGCCTTTACCAGCGAACGTATGGAGTTTTGCGCCGAGCCGTCGGCTTTCCAATATCCGCGGTGGGCGATTACTTGGGGATTTGCGGCACAGGCTCCGATGGCAACGATGCCGAAGCAAGCAGAAAGGAAGGTTTTGGAGAAGTTCATTTTAGGTGAGTATAATGTCAGTTTTTTTATCCGCGAGGCACAGTTTCACAGTGCCTTTGATTGGTTTCCCGGATCCCCCCGCATGTCGGCTTCGCCTCCATACGGGGTTAACCAAGGAGTCACGGCTTCGCCGTGTAAAAATACACAAAAATCTTATTAGATTGTGTATTCGATTTTGATTTCTTTGTTGACGGAGGTGGCGGGGACGACGATTACGGGGCAACCGGCTTTTTCGTCGCGCTCGATCTTGGCCTTGCGGCCGTTTACCTTGACGTTGGCGGGGTCGACGCCGGGCACCTGCAAGCGGTAGGCACGGGTCTTGACCATATTGTCGTAACCGCCTTTGACGGGGCGCACGGTAACGACGGCACGGTTGCCGGCCTGCGTGTAGTCGAGGGCTGTGGTGGCATATTTTCCTTCGGTGTAGTCGAGGGAGATGCCGTCGTCTTCGTAGAGTTCGAAAGAAGTGTCAACATCGCCGGCGGCCGGGTAAACGCGCATGACAAGAGTGTTGAGCGCGGCTGTGGCCGGGCGCGGAGTGTAGGGCTGCATGGGGAGCACCATGCCGCCTTTTACGTACATGGGGAACTCGTCGAGGGGCTTGCTGATGTTTTTGGTGTCGCCGCCCTGATGACGCTCATGGGTGAAAAAGTCGTACCATGCTTCGTTGCCGGGGAACCACACTTTCTGGGCAGCCACCTTGTCGGGGCCTTCGCCGGGCGAGGTGATGGGCGCGGCGAGGATGATGTCGCCGAACATGTATTGCTGGGGGTTGTCGAAAGCCTCGGGGCTTGCGCCATAGTCGATATACATGCCGCGGTTGAGGGGCACCATCGTGTTGTGGACCTGCCATACGCTGCTGTAAATATAGGGCATGAGCTCGGAGCGCATGTGGTACATGCGTCGCATGGCCTTGGTCTCGGCATCGCCCGAAATCCAGGGACGGCGGTCGAGTTTGGCGTCTTTGGTGGAGTGTACGCGGAGGGCAGCCGAGAGAGCGCCGAACTGGGTCCAGCGGGTTGTAAGCTCGGGGTTGGGCTTGCCGCGGAAGCCGCCGATGTCGTGTGCCCAATAGTAGCATCCGCCATTGCCTGAACCGGCGGTGAGCTTCACTTCAAAGGCGAGGATTTCCCAGTTGGCCTGTGCGTCGCCCGAGAACTGGATGGGATGGCGATGGTCGCCCCATCCGGCCCAGCGGGAGTAACCGGCGCCGCGACGGCCGTTTTTCTTAGAGTCGCGGTAGTAGAGCTCGTTGACCCAGGAAAGAGAGGTGGTGTTTGTGCCCCATACATAGGGGTAGAGGTAATTCTGCTGCCAGTCGAGCCACCAGAAATCGACGCCCATCTTTTCGTGGGGCGCATGCGCGTACTCGAAGAAATGCTTCATGTAGGTGGAGTCGGAAAGGTCGAACAGGGGCACCTCGCCGTCTTTTGCGCCTACGGCTTTGGCAAATTCGGCATAATTCCATTCGTGAGGACGGATGCCGTCGTGGGGATGGTCGTTGAGCGACACGGTGATGCCTTGGTCGTGGACGGCTTTTACGAGAGCTTCGGGGTCGGGAATGAGGGCTTTGTTCCAGGTGTAGCCGTTCCAGTTGAGGTGGGCGTTATGTCCGGTGCCGACGGTGGCGTCGTTGGTGTGCCAGCCCATGTCCATGACGAGGTTGTCGATGGGGAAATCGTTGTCGTCGTAGCCCTTGATAATGTCGAGGAACTCGTCGGCGGTGTAATCCCAATAGCGGCAGTACCACACGCCGTGGATATATTTGCGTGTCATGGGCACCTTGCCGGAGATGGCGCCGAGCGAAGCGAGGGCGGCGCGGTAGTCATTGCCGTAGATAAAGCAATACTGGTCCTGGATGTGGGTTTTGGTGTCGCGGGGGGCAATCCAACCGTCGACCAGGATGTCGGAGCGGCCGTCGTCGATCATATACCATCCGTCGCGCGAGAGGATACCGTCGTTCATGGGGATTTCCTTTGTGACGCGGTCGAGGGTCTCGATGGGTCCGCCGAGATTGTTTTTAGGAAGGAAACGGTTGGTGAATTTTTTTTCCTTGCCGTCGAGGGTGTAGTACACGGCGAGATTGGATGTGGAGAAGGGGAATCCGTCGGCATGATAGCGGATGCGCAGGGCCGGGGTGGTAATCTCGTACCAGCCGGCCTCGTCGAGGGGCGTAATTGTGATCTGCGCGGTGTCGAGCAGATTTGAGCGGTCGTAGGCAAAGAGAGTGGGCTCGTCGACGAAAGTGCCGTCGGTGGAGTATTCGAGGCGCAGGAGCGTGGGGGTGACAATAGACAGGCGGTTGTTGCCAAACACCATAGGATTGTCGGCGGCCCATCCGCAAGCCATTGCAGCGCAGCCTAAAAGAAATGTGGCGAGTCGTTTCATATTGGTTTATTTTGACAGGAAGACAGGAGAGAATTTTGGAAAATAATTGGTTTTGCAAGTAAGGCACGGCGAAGCAGCGCCTCGTGTCACAGTTGGCATTGTCGAACGCTCCGGCAGGCTCCGCTCCAATACCGCGATTTATTCACATCGCCCGCACCCCGCATGTCGGCTCCGCCTCCATACGGGGTTAACCAAGGAGCCACGGCTTTGCCGTGATTTTTGCGGAGTGTTTTAGTTATCAGATGTATATACATGCAGGCGGGATGAGCGGGATGAGCGGACGCACGAGCCGTGCGTCCCTACACTGCGGGAACTTCAACGAAATGTCTTATTAAAAATATGGGTGTGCCGTAGATGATGGCGGCACACCCTTTTAGATAAAGTATGAGTTTAGCGGTTGGCCGTGGATTGGTAAACGTTGCCGTAGGGGTCGGTTGCCTTCACGGTAATGGTCTTCCACGAAGCGGCGGGCTTGTAGGTGAACATGTGCTTGGGTGAGCTCGGACCTGCGGAGGGACGCACTTCCCAGGGGTTGTCGCCTTGGAGAATCTGCACGGCGAGGGGATCGGATGCGTTGGCGAAATTGGTAATGGTCTGCCAAGCACCGCCGTCTTCCTGAAGCTCGACTTTCCAGTCTTCACGCCAGAAGAAGATGTTTACGAGGATGTTCTCGTTGTCGACCTTGACGGGGTTGCCGTCGTCGTCCTTGCCAAAGCGGTAGGATGCTTCTTCGGGTTTGTAGATTTTAATCTGGTAGTCGGCGGGATGAGCGGCGCCTTTGTAGTATTTGTTGGTGAGCCGGTTGCCGGTGAATTCGAGCACGGCATATCCGCGGGGCGAGCCGTCGGAGCAAACACCGACACCGTCCTTGGTGTTCCAGTACGCGCCCATCATTGCGCCGAGGGTTGTCTCTTCCATGTTGTCGGAGATTATGGTCTGGAAATTCTGGTGGGTATGACCGGAAAGAATTTGCACTTCGGCATAGTCCTTGACAAGATTGTGGAGGTCGGCGGTGTTGGTAAGGTTGGACTTGGTGGTGAGGGTGGCGGTGGGGACGTGTACGCCGATAAGAATCGACTTGGAGTGGTCGACATACTGGAGGTCCTTGGCGAGCCAGTCGAGCTGCTGCTGGTTTACGGCGCAGGTGTAGTCGTTGCGGCCGGAGGCTCCGGAGTAGATTACGTCGTCGAGCACAACGAGGTGCCAGTCGCCGATATTGCAGGAATAGTATGTGGGGCCGAGGGCGTCGCGGAATTCCTTGTCGGATTCAGTGTCGCCTTTTGTTTTCTCGTTGTGGTCGTGGTTGCCGATAACGGAGAACATGGGCACGGGCACTTTGGTGATGGTCTGCACATAGGTGGGATACATGTCGGGAGCGTTCCAGATGATGTCGCCCAGAGAGATACCGTAGGCATCGTTGCCGAGGCCGGAAGCGAGGTCGATCATGTCGGGAAGGATGTTGGCCTGCCAGTCGGTGACGTCGCTCTCATATCCGATTTGCACGTCGGCCACGGCGTAGAGCTTGAACGATTCGGGTTTTACGCGGCTTTTGAGGTCGAAGTTGACTTGAATCACAGCGTCTTCGTTGAACTGCAACGATTTGTAGATTTTGGGGGCGCCGTTTTCGACGGGAATCTGACAGTCTTCGGGCACAGACACGAAGATGTGCTGGCGGCCGACGGAGCGCATCTGGTATTCGCCGTTGGCGTCGGTGGTGATAACGTTGATACCGTCGCTGACCACGATGCCTTCGCGAGCCTTGCCGTCGACAGTGACACGGCCCACCACGTTCATGCCGTCCTTATGCTCGATATTCACGGCCGGTTCCTTCTCGATGCCGGTGCGGATTGCCTCGGGGGCATCGCCGCACGAGGCGAGGACAACAGTTGCTAATGAAATATATTTGATGAGTTTCATTTTCGTTTTTACGTTAAAGGATTAGAGTCTTAGTAACCGGGGTTCTGTTCCAGATTGGGGTTGGCCTGGATGGCGTATGCCGGAATCGGGAAGCGGTTTTTAGTGGGGTCGGATGCTGTGTGTTCCCACCAGTCTTCGGTGGTGAAGAGGCCGAGACGGATCAGGTCGGTGCGGCGGCGCATTTCGCCGAGGAATTCAATCATCCATTCGTCGGCAAGGCGGTACACGTCGAAATTCTCGGGCACGGGATCGGGGTCGATGCCGCCTTCGAAGTTGCGCTTGCGCACGGTATTGATAAGTTTTGCAGCACCGGGTTTGTCGCCTGTGCGCCATTTGCACTCTGCGAGCATGTAGTAGATTTCGGTGAGACGAATCATGGGGCAGTCGGGGTTCCAAAGCAGGGTGAGGTCGGCAGTGTTGGGGATAGGGCTCTTGACAAGACGGAAGCCTGATTCCTCGGTGCCGTTTAAGATGCCGGAACCTTTGCCATTGTTGATGTAGTCGACGAAGGTGAGGTTCTGGTTGAGTTTGTCGCGCTGGCCTTTGGTCCATTGCTTGGTGTAGGGGTTCTGCTGGGGACCCATGCAGAACATGCCGGTGTATTGCTTGTTGCCGTGGTAGACATAGGGCTGCTTGCGGAGGTCCTTGTCGTGGAATTTCTCGAAGGTGTTGCCGAGTTTCCACTGGGTGTAGATTCCGGAAGTGGCGCTTTCACGCGAGGGGGTGAGGCAGTAGCCGTTGTAGGGACCCCAGGGGAAAGTGGTGTCGAAATAGGCGTTGGCGTTGTAGTGGTAGTTGTAGCGGAAAACCGACTGCCATTCCTGCTTTGCATTTTCGGAAGGCATCGACCAGATCATTTCGGGCGAGCAGTCGTTGTCGAACGAGTGGGGGCCGTACCATGTGGGGTCGAGTTCGTATTTGCCGTAGACGCCGTCGATTATATCCTGGCATATCGCGGCACATTCGGTGAAGTGCGCCTCGCCGATGTAAGCCTCGGCGTTGAAGTAGAGCTGGGCAAGGAGGGCGGCGGCGGCAGCGCGGCGGATGTAGCCGTCTTCGCTTTTGCCGAGCACTTCTTTGGTGTAGAGCAAGGGGATTGCGTCTTTGAGAAGTTGCTCAACGTAGGCGTAAGTCTCCTTGTCGGTCGAACGTGAGAGGAGGCCGTCGTTGGTCGACTTGTAGAGGGGCATGCCGCCGTAGAAGTCGAGGCCGCGCATATAGTAGTAGCCCATGAGGGTGTTGAGCTGCATGAGATGGTCGTCCTTGTCTTTCTGGGTGAGGCCGATGCCGGTGTAGTCGACGCCGGCGAGGTCTTCATAAGCCTCGAGGCAGCGGGCCACGCCTTCGACAGTGCCTTTGTAGCACTGCTCGACCATACGGTCGGTGACGGTCCAGGTGTGCTGGTGGGGACGGATGTACATACCGTCGTTGTAGAAGTCGGTGCCGCGTGTGGGGCAAACGAGCTCGTCGGTGGTGAGTTCCTGCGACCACCAGCGTTCGCCGGCCATGTACCACTTGGTGTGAGTGAAGGGGCGGCCAAGGATTGCGTAGGTATTTTCCGGCGAAGTGATGAAAGTGTCGGGTGTGACGGATGAGTAGAATTTCTCGTCGAGTTCGCAAGAAGAGAAAGCCGCAGCCGACAGCATCGCCATTAAAGCATATTTTGTTTTCATGATTTGCGGGAGATGATTAGAAGTTTAACTGCACGCCGAAAGTCCAGCGGATGGTTTGGGGATAGGTTGAGTATGTGCTACGGTAGTATTCGAAGCCGGGGAAGAGACCGTTGATGCTGACTTCGGGGTTGTAGCCTTTGTATTTTGTGAAAGTGGCGACATCGCGTGCGGTGGCATAGAAGCGAACCTTGTTGAGGTATTTGTTCCAGCGGCCGGTGTTGAGAGTGTAACCGAGAGTGATGGCGTCGATTTTGAGGAACGAAGCGTCGGAGAGGAAGTAGTCGGTTGTCATGCGGGTGTCGTTGATGGCAGCGTTGTCGGTGTAGGCGATTTTGAGGACGTTTTCCTGAGAAGAAGACTTCAAGCCTTTGTACATGTTGATTTCGTTGTACACGTCGAAGTCGAGCCAAGAACGGAGTGTGATGCCGAGGTCGAAGTCGCGGTAGTGGAAGTTGTTGTCCCAGGAGATGATGAGCTGGGGCACGCCGTTGCCGACATAGTGCTTGTTGGCGTCGGTCTTGTTGGCGTCGGTGGCGGGCACCACGTTGTTGTCCTTGTCGTAGATGAGCCATTTGCCGTCGGCGTCGAGTCCGGCATATTTGTAGAGCCAGAATTCACCGATTTTGGAGCCGTTGACCAGTTTTGAGGTGTAGCCCATTGACGAGGGAAGAGCGTCGCCGTAGAGGTAAGAGTCGGTGTCGCCGAGGTTTTTGATTTTCGACGAGTTGTGAGAGAAACGAGCTGTCGAGGTCCAGTTGAATTCCTTGCCTTGGATAATGTCGGCAGAGAGTTCAAATTCCCAACCGGTGTTGGTGAGGGTACCGGCGTTGGCCATGATAGTGTTGTAGAGCATGGGAGGTGTGGGCGCGGGAATCTCGAAGAGCATGTCGTCGACTTGACGGTGGTACCAGTCGAACTTACCCCAGATGCGGTTGTTGAGGAATGCGAAGTCGAGACCGATGTTGAACTCTTTCTTTTCTTCCCATTTGAGGTCGGGGTTGGTGTTCTTGGCCGAGCCGTAGGTGGGGAGCCATGTGCCGTTTACGGGCCAGAAGGAGTAAGATGTGTAGGTACGTGTGGTGTATCCTGAACCGAAGTCGTTGTTACCGGTCACACCGTAGCCTGCGCGGATCTTGAGGTCGGAAATCCAGTCGAGTTCTTCCATGAAGTCTTCGGACGAGATGCGCCAGCCTGCGGAGAGCGACCAGAAGTTACCCCAGCGGTTATTCGAACCGAATTTGGAGGAACCTTCGCGGCGGTAGGATGCCGTGGCCATGTAGCGGTTTTTGTAGGAGTAGTTGGCGCGGCCGAAGAACGAGAGGAGGCGTTCGCGCGGGCTCTTGCTTGAATCCATGGATGCGAGGCCGTCGGTGAGGTCGGTACCGGCCGACATGTCCCATCCACCGATACCGTCGACGGTGAAGTTGGAGTTGGTCATTTCGAATTTCTCGTAGTTCTGTTCGTAGAAGCTCCAGCCTGCCACAGCGTCGAAATGGTGGTCGGTGTTGAAGTCTTTCATATATGAAGCGTAAGCCTCATAGGAGATGTTTTGGGTTTTGCTGTACTGGTGGTCGGCAGAACCTTTCTTGGATGAGTTAACCGAGTTTTTGTGATACTGGTTGTAGTAGCGGTAGAGCTGGTATGTGCGTTGGTCTACACCCACGGTACCTTGGATGGAAAGGCCTTCCATGAGGTTGATTTTGAGTGTGGCGTCGCCAAGAATCCATTTGTCCTTGCCGGAGTAGTCCTGGTAAGCGATGGAAGCTACGGGGTTGTAGCTTGTGCCGCCGAAGCCCATGGCGTTTACGTTATAGAACGAGGGGTTGGAGGGGTCCCAGAGGGGAAGCGTGGGGTTTGCCTTCATAGCTTCCTCGAAGAGGTAGGAAGAGTTGTTGCGGCGGTCGCGGTCAGCCTGGCGCACTTGGAGTTTCATGCCGAATTCGGCTTTTCCGTCGAACATGGTGTAGCGTCCGTTGATACGTGCGGAGTAGTCTTTACGACCGTCGCCGATCACGATACCTTTCTGGTCCTGATACATCAACGATGAGTAGACCTGGAGGTTCTGGGAGCCGCCGGACACTGTGAGGACGTGGCGCTGCGACAGGGGGTTGTCGCGTGTCATTTCCTTGTACCAGTCGGTGTCGTAGCCGTAGTCCTGGCCCACGCCGTATTCTACATATTCTTTTGACGAGAGCAGGTCGAGATGCTTGCGGACAGATTCGATGGAGAGCTCGCATGTGTAGCTTGTCTTCACTTTGCCTTCCTGGGCGCGCTTGGTGGTGATGAGGATTACACCGCCGGCGGCACGTGTACCGTAGATGGCGCCGGCCGATGCGTCTTTGAGCACGTCGATCGACTGCACGTCTTCCTGGTTGATGGTGCGGATATCGCCGCCGGGCACGCCGTCGATTACCACGAGCGGGCCTTGGCCTGCGTTTACGGAAGCGACGCCGCGGAGCTGGAAGCCGTTGGACGAGTTAGGCGAGGAAGTGCCTGAGATGGTGAGGCCGGATACTTTGCCTTGGAGGGCTGTGGCGATTGTGGCGCCGCCCATACCGGGATTGAGGTCGTCGGGGTTGATTGATGTGATGGAAGAAGTTACGCGGCGTTTTTCCATTGTACCGTAGCCCACGACTACGACGTCGGAGAGCACTTCGGCGTTTTCTTTGAGGACGATGTCGACTTTGGAGCCTTTTACGGTTACTTCTGTGGGGAGGTAGCCGATATAGGTGGCAACAAGAGTCTGGCCTTTTTCGGCGTTGATGGTGAAATTGCCGTCGATGTCGGTGTTGGTGGCGAAGTTTGTGCCCTTCACGGCTACATTCGCGCCTATCAGAGGCTCGCCGGTTTCGTCGGTGACCGTACCGGTGACGTCGGCCCACGCGGCCACGGATGTAAGGGCCGCAAGAGTTATGATGAATGTGCTAAGCGCACGTTTGCACGAGGCTGCACGTTGCAATAGTTTTTTCATGCTTGATAGATTATTTTGTTTCTGTGCGGGTTACCTTAATGTTGTCGATATACCAGCGGTAGTATCCGCTTTGGTTGCCCTGAATAGCCGAGCCGAAGATGATTTTGGTGTTGGCGTTGGCACCGGAGTATTTGATGGAGGCGTGTTTCCATACCCAGGGTGTCTCGCTGCCTGTGGTCTTCTCGCTCTTGAATGTGGGAGAAGCGAGCACTTCTTGGAGAACGCTTTGGTCGGTGACGTCTTTGTCGGTGATCCAGCAAGCAATTTCCATCTTGTCGGTCTGGTGGTGAGAGTAGTCGAACTCGATTTCGATGTCGGCATAGTGACCGGTTTCGATGAGGGGTTCCTTAATCATGATGGCGGTCTGTGTGGCGCCACGATTCATTTTAAGGTATCCTGCCATAGTGTAGACAGTCTCGGAAGCGGCGTTGAAGTCGAAGTAGAGGCTCTGGAATGTGGGGAGCGGGTTTGTGAAGCCGTTGTCGGCGTATTTCCAGGTGTAGATGTTGCGCGCGTCGCCGGCTTTCTTCTCCGACATGGCGTCGGTGCCGCCAATGGCCCAGTCCATAGTATCGTTGAAGTAGACGTAGCCCACGGGGTTGCTGTCGGGGGTGTCTTTCACGACGCCTTCCTGGTAGATGTTGAGGGTGTATTCGATTCCGTGGTCGGAAGTAAGGGTAAGTTTGCCGGCACGTTCGGCATCGGTGTTCTCATCGGCCGCAAGGGTAACTACGGTCTGACCTGCCACGCCATGGTCGGGTGTGACTTTGAGCCACTCGGGCTTTTCTGTCACTTTCCAGGGTTCAACGGCCTGGATGGGAGCCATGAGCTGCTGGCCGTCGGCGGTGTGGGTGCCTTGGAGGTTGATGGTGATGGATGTGACGGGGATTGTGAATACCTTTACATCTTGGGTGATAGTGATAAGTTTTTCCGATTTGCCTGATTTTACGTGAAGCTGGGCTTTACGGGTGGCTTTTGTGTCGTTGGGAAGGACGTTGAGGGTAACGGCAGATTCGCCGGCGTCGCCTTTGGCCTTGGAAGGTTCAATCCAGTTGCAACCTTCGGGAAGGACGATTTCCCAAGCGTAGTTGGATGTGATGGTCACTTCGGGAGCGGCATCCTTGTCGGTCTTGCCGAGGATGTTGACTGCAAAAGTGGATTCGGACACGCGGAACACGTCGGGTTCGCGTTTCTGGGTGATCGACAGCTGCTCGGGGCGGCCGTTGGCAAGGCGGAATTCGACGTAACCGGTGCGGTCTTCGCCGGATTTGTTGGGCTGAGCCGTAATCCATAGATATGCACGGCCGGCGTCGCCGTTTTCGTGATTGATAACGACCCATTCGGGCTTGGAGACGATTTTCCAGCTTTGGTTTGCACCGAGTTCTACCGTGGCCGGCTGTCCGGATTTGAGATAACCGTCGGGCTCGAGTTCGATATCGGACTCGGATGCTTCGATATAAGGGGCGAAATCGCTGTCGTCGGAGCATCCCGTGAGCATCGACCCGGCTCCCAGCAGCAATGCTGTGGCTGCTAAGCAAAAAATATTTTTAATTTTCATGATTGGTCTTTATTGCGGGGTTATTCCTCTGTGGTTTCTTTCACGAGAATATTGTCGAGGAAGTATCGGCAGTATTTGTTAGGCTGGTTGGAATCCCATGTTCCGTCGGGAAGGAGACCGCGCGAACGGATGGCGATACGGGTTTCCGAAGTGATGCCGCGCAGGGTGAATGAGAACGGAGTCCATACAAATGGCGAAGGACGCGGACGCTCGATGGTCTGAGCCTCGCTTACCTGGCCGTCGGCGCCGTCGATAGAGCCGGGTCCGGATACGATTTCCACCACCATGGGCACACGGTCGCCTTGACCGCCGCCGTCGGGACATGCCACCCACGATACGGTAGCGTCGGCAGAGCCGCCTGTAATGTTGAGTTTGGGAAGGATAATGCCGTTGTCGAAGTTGCCGTTGTTGTTAAACAATATATAATGGAGGCAAACGATGGGAAGCTCTTTTGTGGGGTCGTAGGGGGTGAGGCCCGTTTCAGCCCACAGGGGAGCGATTTTGTCGAAATCGATGTGCTCGCGGGGCTTTGTCACGGCGTTGTCGGTGCCGACGGGGTCGCAATATCCGAGCGCGATGGCCCACGAGAAATCTTCGGAATAGAAAGTGCGGTTTGTCTCAATCACCGGTTCTTTAAGGCTCTGTTTCACAGTGACAGTTTCGGCCAGATTGAAACTCTTGATAAGGAGGTGACCTTCGCGGACTGCCTCTGTTTTGTTTTCTTCGGCAATAACGGATACAATTTTGTATCCAAAACCGGTGGGACAGTCCACGGTGAGCCATGGGCTGTCGGATGTGATTTCATAGCCTTTATTGGCGGTAATGATCAGCGATGGCGTCTCGCCACTTTCCAACAGACCGTTCTTGACCACGTTGACAACAGCAGTGTCAACTTTCAGTCGCGGACCGGCCTCTTCGGCTTTGTCGTCGATTCCGCATGAGCCTAATGACAGGCACAGCACAGAAGCAACAACAGCAAGCATCATGGTCTTAGCTTTCTTCATTTGGGAAAACATGATTTATTGGTTATTGAATTATTAAATTTGGATTAGATTCGTGCGATAGTGTCAGACTTGAATTTCAGGTATCGGATCATAATAAACAGAATTCAAATGAAATTTTTGATTTTGAATTTGAATTATTTTTTATTTTGAGTATTTGATAATTTCGAAAGTATTTGCTTTTGTTTCGCAACAAAAGTATAACAAATAATTGAATGCACAAAATTATTTCGAAATATTTTTTTCGTTAAAACATGTTTACGATTCCAAACATCCGTAAATTGCATTAACAAAACAGGCATAACCCGTTACAAATAACATCATTAGCAGTTTTTAAACAAAACGCCTTGCGCGTTAACTTTTTTTATTGAAAAAAAGAATGACGCAAGGATTACCTCAAACGAAACGAAACAAAATGTTATGCCTAAGACTATTGGGCTATGGCAATCTCGATGCCCAGATCCTCGATGCTGTGGACAATCTTGTCGGGCACGCCGGCATCGGTGATAATAAGGTCGACCTCGTTCATCGACGCAATCTTGCTGAAACCCCTGCGGCGAAACTTCGAGGAGTCGGCCAGGACAATGGTTTTCTGCGCCGTGCGCATCATCACGCGGTTGAGCTCGGCCTCGCGCACATCTGTGGTAGTGATTCCGAAATCGAGGTCGATGCCGTCGACGCCAAGAAAGAGCTTGCTGCACGAGAAATCGGACAGCTCCGTCTCGGCATACCGGCCCACCACCGACATGGAGGTGTGGCGCATCACCCCGCCAAGCTGAATAATCTGCACAGCCTCGTCATGAGCGAGAATCACCGACGCGGGCAAC
This sequence comes from Muribaculaceae bacterium, assembly GCA_009775125.1. Lineage (GTDB taxonomy): Bacteria > Bacteroidota > Bacteroidia > Bacteroidales > Muribaculaceae > CAG-873. Next base: position 28,673 of record VSPD01000022.1, read on the forward strand.
GATGCCGAAATCACCGTAAGGCGATGTATCGGCTTGATGCAGCGGGCAAAGGCCTGCACGGTCGTGCCCGACGCTATGATTATGGAATCGTCTTTCGTAATCAACGACGCGGCATACTGGCCGATTATGTTTTTTTCCTCGGTGGCGAGCTTTTCTTTTTCGTTGATGGAGCGGTTGGCGATATAAGGGTCTATCAAAATAGCACGCCCATGACTGCGGTAAAGGCGGTTTTTCTTTTCAAGCTCCGTAAGGTCCTTGCGTATTGTCACGGCCGAAACCGCCAGAAGCGACGAAAGGTCCGACACCTGTATCGATTCATGCTTGATAAGCGTTTCCAATATTAGGTTATGTCTTTCTTCTTTTGTCATGGGGCTAATTATTTAAGTAGATGTTAAAAATTAATTTATATTTACAAGCAGATGTTGTTTCATTTCAACAGCCATATCTTCGGATGCTTTTTGGACGCTTTCTCCCTCATCGTCAGTCACGTAGCTCGCTACGCTCCTTCCTCCTCGGAAGAAATCGCCTCAAAAATCATCTCGAATATATTGTCTGTTAATTTTTAACATCTACTTATATTTTTTTTGCAAATATACGCATAAAATCGAAATCGGCAAATGTTTCGAAAGCGAAATCTCGCCAAGGCAAATCGAGAGCCTATATATAATAATGTGTAAAAATATCTTTCGGAATACACAACAAAAGCCGATACAAAACCAAATCGAAACCACCCGGCAAAGCATCGTTTTATTTTATATAACTATATATCAATATTTTAACCTAAAATATCAAAAATTTCACACGAAATATTTTGTATTTCGATTTTTAGTTATTACTTTTGTATCGAAATTACAGACAGACATCACACTGTCGATTCGAAATAAATACACGCAAAAATCTATCCCTTGACACCCTCTCATAATCACAATCAAGTTCCACTGTTTGATGTAATAATCATCGGAGGCGGCGCCACCGGCGCCGGCACGGCGCGCGACTGCGCCCTCCGCGGGTTAAAGACTCTGCTGGTGGAGCGTTTCGACTTCACGGCAGGAGCCACGGGCCGCAACCACGGGCTGCTGCACAGCGGCGCGCGATATGCCGTGACCGACAGCGAGTCCGCCGCCGAATGTATCCGCGAAAACAGGATATTGCGCCGTATCGCCCGCCACTGCGTCGAGCCTACGGGAGGACTGTTTATTTCCCTGCCGGAAGACGGAATCGAATATCAGGCAAAATTCATCGAGTCGTGCCAAAACGCCGGCATCGAGGCCGAAGCCATCGACCCGGCGCAGGCCCTGAAACTCGAACCGTCGCTCAACCCTCGGCTCATCGGCGCCGTGACCGTGCCCGACGGAGCGGTCGACCCGTTCCGTCTTACCGTGGCCAATATTATCGACGCGCGAAAAAACGGAGCCGTGGTGCGCACTTATCATGAAGTGACACGCCTGCTCATTGCCAACGGACGCGTCGAGGGCGTGGAGCTGCGCGACAACCACACAGGGGCAATTTCCAAATATTACGCCAACATAGTGATTAACGCCGCCGGCATCTGGGGCCACCGCATAGCCCGCATGGCCGATGTGGACGTGAAAATGTTCCCGGCCAAAGGCGCGCTGCTCATATTCGGCCACAGGATAAACAATGTGGTGATCAACCGCTGCCGCAAGCCGGCCGACGCCGACATACTTGTGCCCGGCGACACTATTTCCCTTATCGGCACTACTTCGAGCCGCATACCCTACGACCAAATCGACTCAATGGACGTTACGCCCGAAGAAGTGGACGTGCTGCTGCGCGAAGGCTCGCAGCTTGCCCCTTCCCTGGCCCACACGCGCATCTTGCGCGCATATGCCGGGGTGCGTCCCCTTGTGGCAGCCGACAACGACCCGTCGGGGCGCAACATCAGCCGCGGCATCGTATGCCTCGACCACAAAAAGCGCGACGGACTCGACGGCTTCATCACCATCACGGGCGGCAAACTCATGACCTACCGCCTCATGGCCGAGGAAGCCACCAACATGGCCTGCGCCAAACTCGGCATCGACAAGCCGTGCGTCACCGCCCAACAGCCGCTGCCCGGCTCGGAAGAAACGCCACAAGACAAAAAAAGCGACACACGCAAACACATAATATCGCTTTCTACCGACCAGAAAGCCGCCGAAGACCGCCACGGCACTCTCAGCACCGAAATAAAATACGAATCCGACGAGGACGAGGCATTGGTGTGCGAATGTGAGCATGTGTCGGTGGGCGAAGTGAAATATGCCATCGAAAACCTTCATGTCGACAACCTTATAAACATGCGCCGGCGAACCCGCCTGGGCATGGGCACATGCCAGGGCGAACTTTGCGCCTGCCGTGGCGCCGGACTGCTCCACAAGGCACACGGATGCACCGAACGCGCCCTCGCCGACCTCCACTCGTTTATCAACGAGCGATGGAAGGGAATGAAACCCGTGGCATGGGGCGAATCTCTTGTCGAAGGGCAATTCATGGCCTGGCTCTACGGCGGCGTGTGCGGGCTGGGCGATTTCGCAAACAAAGATAAAAACGACCAATGAAATACGACACTATTATAATAGGAGGCGGCATAAGCGGCCTCGTGGCAGGCATCACCCTCTGTTCTGCCGGACAAAAAGTCGGCATCGTGTCGTCGGGCCAAAGCGCCCTGCACTTCAATTCCGGCTCTATGGAACTGTTAGGTCACGACGGCCGCGGCAACAACGTCGACAACCCGTGCGAAGCAATTAAATTGCTGCCGCCGTCGCACCCTTATTCCAAAATCGGGGCGGCCACAATGGCGGCAATGCTTGCCGACGTGAAAGATTTCTTCGCACGCGCAGGCATAAAATTATGCGGCGACGAGCATCACAACCATTACCGCATCACCCCGATGGGGGCTTTCCGCCCGGCTTGGCTGTCGCTCGACGGATATGCCATGTTCGACCGTCCGGCCCATCTTGCCGACGGCACCATCCTTATCGTGAACATAAAAGGATTCATCGACTTCTATCCTGAATTTATCCGCCACGCCCTCGAAACATCCAATTATTGCGAAATACGCGAAATATCGCATCCCAAAATCGAAAGGCTGCGCAAAAGCGCGTCGGAAATGCGCCCGACAAACATCTCGGCTGTAATCAACGGCGATGTGGTCAAGGACATTGCCTCCGATATAAACTCGCTTATCGAGCAGACCGGAGCCGACGCCGTGATAATGCCGGCGGTGGTGGGAAGCCTCAACGGGCATCCCGACGCCGAACTGCGCCAAAGGGTGAAAAAACCGCTCTACTACGCTCCCACCATGCCCATTTCCGTGGGCGGCATGCACATGCAGATTACCCTGCGCCAATATTTCCGCTCTATCGGCGGCGACTATTTCCTCGGCGACACCGTGAGCTCGGCCGTGATCGACGACGACGGACATGTATGCTCCATCTTCACCGACAATCTCGGCGACACGCCCCTCGAAGCCGACGACTTCATCCTCGCCTCGGGCAGCTTCATATCCCACGGACTGCTCGCCACATATGAGAAAATTTGCGAACCGATTTTCGGGCTCGACATCGAGGCTCCGGAAAACAGAGCCGACTGGTGCTCGCCCGACATATACTCGCAGCATCCGTATATGAGCGCGGGAGTGGCCACCGACAACATGTTCCATCCTTCGATACAAGGGCGCCCGGTGCGCAATCTTTTCGCCGCCGGATCGGTAGCCTCGGGCTGCGACCCGCTGCACGAACAGTCGGGTGCCGGCGTGGCGATACTCACTGCCATGTTCATCGCCCGGGAAATACTCAAAACATATCATCGACATGACATATAAAAGCGACAATATAAGCCCCAACAACTTCGAAGAGTGCATAAAATGCACCATCTGCACGGCTTATTGCCCGGTGTCGGCGGTGAATCCGTCGTATCCCGGACCGAAACAGGCCGGTCCCGACGGCGAACGCTACCGGTTGAAAAAACCGTCGTTCTACGACGAGGCGCTCAAATACTGCCTCAACTGCAAGCGTTGCGAGGTGGCATGCCCGTCGGGTGTGCGTGTCGGCGACATAATTCAGTCGGCACGGATACGCTACGGCAAAACACGGCCTTCGCTGCGCGACCGCCTGCTGGCCGACACCGACTTTGTCGGCACCCTCTCGTCGGCTTTCGCACCGATTGTCAACCCCACCCTGCGCACACGCCCTGTGAAGGCGCTCATGCACTCGGTGCTCGGCGTGGACTCTCATCGCCAGTTTCCCGCATACTCGAGCAGCCGGTTCACATCGTGGTATCGCCGCCATAAACAAGAACAAGAGAAATATACCCGCCATGTGGCATATTTCCACGGTTGCTATGTCGAGTACAACAATCCCGCGCTTGGCATCGACTTTGTAAAAATAATGAATGCCCTGGGCTTCGGCGTGCGCTTGCTCGACAAGGAGCGCTGCTGCGGAGTGGCCAAGATTGCCAACGGACTCATCGACAAGGCCCGTCGCGATGCAGAGATAAACATCGAGTCTATACGCCGCGCCGACTGCCCGGTGCTCACCACAAGTTCGACCTGCACCCTCACCATGCGCGAGGAATACCCCCACCTGCTGGGCATCGACAATTCCGATGTGCGCGAGAGCATCCAGCTGGCCGTGCGCTTCATTTTCTCGCTCATCGACCGCGGCGAGGCCAAGCTCGTGTTCCGCAACGACATAAACGAGACCATCGCCTACCACACCCCCTGCCACATGTCGCGTCTTGGCTGGGCCATATATCCGATATCGTTGCTGAAAATGATTCCGGGGCTCACACTGAGAGTGCTTCCGCAGAATTGCTGCGGCATAGCCGGCACATACGGTTTCAAGAAAGAGAACTACGAAGTGTCGCAGCAAATCGGGCAGAAACTTTTCGATTCGATAGCCGAATTCAACCCCGGCTCGGTGGCCACCGACTGCGAGACATGCAAATGGCAGATTGAGATGTCGACCCCCTATAAGGTTGAAAATCCCATTTCGATACTTGCCCGCATGATTGATTTTGAAAAAACACGCCTCGCAAACTCATAATTTTAGCTAAATTTGCAAATAAATCAATCAGGAACACAAGCCTCCGGCTTGTGAAATAAAAACATTCACAAGCCGGAGGCTTGTGTTCCTGCACCGTCTAATCCATATTGAAATATACCTAAAAAGGAATATACCTAAAAGACTTAAATATACCATGGGAAGACTACTTGATCCGCCACGCCACATCGAAGAGCGCACCGACGCAGGCGTTGACGCAGATTACAAAAAACTTCGCAACCAGGTGTTTCTGGGTGCTTTCATCGGCTACGCCGCCTTCTACATCGTACGCAAAAATTTCTCGATGGCCATTCCAATGCTCGAGCCGTTCGGATTCCGTCCGGGCGAACTGGGCACGGTGCTGGCCATGAATGCCATAGCCTACGCATTGTCGAAATTCCTTATGGGCAGCGTTTCCGACCGTTCCGACGCCCGCAAGTTTCTTCCTCTGGGACTATTTCTGGCTGCCGTATCCATGGCTTTCATGGTGGTGCCGGTGCAATTTCTCGGGGCCGAGCACAAAGGCCTGGCAATAGTGCTTATGGGCGTGCTCAACTTCCTGGTGGGCTGGTTCAACGGCATGGGCTGGCCTCCGTGCGGACGAATCATGACGCACTGGTTCTCGCAGAACGAACGCGGCACACGCATGTCGGTGTGGAACTGCGCCCACAACGTGGGCGGGGCTCTTGTCGGCCCTATGGCCGTGTACGGAGCCACATGGTTCGGCTCATGGTTCTACGGAGCGCACACCCAGTATTATTTTCTCGCCGGCACATTCCTGTTCCCGGCCGCCACTGCTATCTTGCTGGCTATCATAGCCTACTGCCTGCTGCGCGACACTCCCCAGTCGTGCGGCCTTCCCGCCGTTGAGAAATGGCGCAACGACTATCCGAAGAACTACTCCGCCGAGTCGGAAACCGTGCTGTCGACAAAAGACATCTTCTTCAAATATGTGCTCAACAATAAGTTCCTATGGTTCATCGCCATGGCCAACGCTTTTGTCTACATGGTGCGCTACGGATGCCTCGACTGGGCTCCTACCCTGCTCACAGCCAAGAATATCGACCTGAAATCGGCCGGCTGGGCATATTTCGCATATGAGTTCGCGGCCATCCCCGGCACGCTGATATGCGGATGGATGTCGGACAAGATTTTCCATGGCGCGCGCGCTTTGCCCACAATGATATTCATGGCAATCGTGGCCGTGTTCATCGGACTCTACTGGGCTTTTATCGACAACCTTACCGTGGTGCTTATTTCCCTTATCGGCATCGGATTTTTCATCTACGGCCCGGTGATGCTCATCGGCGTGCAAGCCCTCGACCTTGCTCCTAAAAATGCCGCAGGCACAGCCGCCGGCCTCACCGGATTTTTCGGTTATTTCTTCGGCACGGCAATTCTGGCAAACACCGTAATAGGCTATGTGGCGCAGAACTACGGATGGAACCAGACGTTCATACTCCTTATCGTGGCGTGTCTGCTCGCAATAGCCCTCATGGGCTTCACATTCCGTCAGGAAAAACATTTGCTCAACAAAAAAAACACCGATAAAAAATGAATCCGGCCTATAATTCACTCGGAGCCGACCGCAAACGCTTCCTGTCGTGGCAGATGAAGACCATCCTCGTCACGATGCTCGGCTACGCTATTTTCTATTTTGTACGCAAGAATTTCTCGATAGCCATGCCCGGCCTCACGGCTGAATACGGCATCTCGAACAAAAGTTTCGGCTGGATTATTTTTGCCGGGTCGCTCGTCTACGGGTTCTCGCGTTTTGCCAACGGCTATCTCGTCGACCGAGTAAAAGGCCGTATCGTAATGGCCGCAGGCCTTCTGCTCTGCGCCCTTGCCAACTTTGCTTTCGGCTTCGGCGCCGACCTCAGCGCATGGGTCACCGGCACCCAAGGCGGCCCGCGCCTTGTAGAGACTCTCATCCTTTTCATGGGTGTGATTATTGTAATTAACCAGTATTTCCAGGGCATGGGCTACCCGCCTTGCGCGCGCATCCTGCCGCACTGGATACACCCGTCGGAACTTGCCACCAAGATGTCGATATGGAATTGCTCGCACTCGCTCGGCGCCGCGCTTGCCGTGATTGTCTGCGGATATATCATGGGCGCAATGGGCACCGACATGTCGGGCAATGCTGAAATTGTCGACAACATCGCCGCCAACCTCGGAGCAAACGGCGTGACCGGCGACGACATAAACACACAGGCCATATCATATGCCTCACACATGGGAGCATGGAAATGGTGCTTCTGGATTCCGGCGTTCATAGCCGTGGCCGGTGCCATTTTCGTGTTCTTCGGCCTCCGCGACGAGCCTAAGGATGCCGGGCTGCCCGACCTGCCCGACACCGGCCTCGGACACTACGACGGAGCAAAAGACCCCAAGGCGCGCCGCAAGTTCGAGCTCGTTATGGTGTGGCGCAACCGCTGGGTGTGGACATTCTGCATCGCCAACCTCTTTGTCTACATCGTGCGCATGGGCATCCTCGACTGGGGCCCGAAATTCCTTACCGAAAACCGCAACCTCTCCATCCAAAGCGCGGGCTGGACGGTAGCCGCCTTCGAGATAGCCGGCATTGTCGGCACTCTTTTCGCCGGATGGGCCACCGACCGCTTTTTCCGTGGCAAAGCCCACCGCATGTGCGTGGTGTGCATGGTGGGAGCGGCCATATTCATGACCATCTTCCGCTTCCTGCCCGTATCGGCCGGAATCACCGTTACGGCAGCGACACTCGTGGGCGCGGGCTTCTTTATCTACGGCCCTCAGGCCCTTATCGGCATCGCTCTCGGCAACCAGGCCACCAAAGAAGCTTCGGCACGCGCCAACGGCCTTGCCGGCATCCTCGGCTACATAGGCTCGGGCCTGTCGGGTCTGCTTGTGGGATATGTGGCCGACTGGTACGGCTGGACTGCCGTATTCGAGACTATCATAGTGGTGGCCGTAATCGGCGCCATAATATTAATATCGATGTGGCGCGCACCGCGCGACGGCTACGCCAAGGCCGCATCCATAAATTACGAAGACTGACAATGAAACCGCAATTCTGGTCGCCCCTCGCCGAAGAGGAGATACGCGAAGCATGCCGGCAAATACGCCATGTAGCCCTCGACATGGACGGCACAATATACCTCGGCAGCCAACTGTTCCCTTTCACAATCCCCTTCCTGCAATCGCTCTCGGATATGGGCGTGACATATTCATTCCTCACCAACAACCCCACACGCAGCGTCGCCCAATATCAGGAGAAACTCCGCAAGCTCGGCATCGAGGCCGGAGCGGATGAAATTTACACCTCGTCGGTGGCCACTATCGACCATATCCGCATGCACTATCCCGAGGTGAAACGCCTCTTTGTGCTCGGCACACCCGGCATGATTGCTGAATTTGAGGCCGCCGGCTTTGAGATGGCCTCCGATGCCGACGGCGACATCCCCGACATGCTCGTGGTGGCTTTCGACACTACCCTTGCATATCCCCGCCTTTGCCATGCCACATGGCTCGCCGCACAGGGAATTCCATATATCGCAACAAATCCCGACCGCGTCTGCCCCACCGACCGGCAGACTATACTTGTCGACTGCGGCTCGATATGCGAATGCATATTCCACGCCTGCGGCCGCCGCCCCGACCTGGTAATCGGCAAGCCGAACCCCGGCATGCTCCGCTGCATCATGGAAAAACGAGGGCTCGAGCCAAATCAGGTGGCCATGTGCGGCGACCGCATCTACACCGACGTGGCCACCGCTGCCGCTGCCGGAGCACTCGGCATCCTCGTCCTCTCCGGCGAGACCACTCTCGACACCTCGCTCGCCGCCGACCCGCGCCCGTTCCTGACCCTGCCTTCCGTTGCCGAACTTATCACATTTATGAAATAGCAAATGAACAACACACAACCGAAATCGGGCAGCAGCCGTCTGCTTGCGCTCGACATAATGCGCGGAATCACCATAGCCGGCATGATTCTCGTAAACAATCCCGGCTCGTGGGGAAATGTCTATTCTCCCCTGCTCCACGCCGACTGGCATGGACTTACGCCCACCGACCTTGTCTTTCCGTTCTTCATGTTCATAATGGGTATTTCCACATATTTTTCGTTGCGGAGATACGAATTTAAATTCTCATGGCCCTGCGTCGCGAAAATCTTGCGCCGCACCGTGGTGATATTCCTCATCGGCTTTGCCCTCGCCTGGTTTGGCAAGATGGTGGGCGCGCTCAACAAGCCGGATGTGTCTATCGCCGAAGCCATGTTCGATTTCAGCACAATCCGCATCCTCGGCGTAATGCCGCGCCTGGCATTGGCCTACGGCTTTTCGGCCATCCTCGCCGTGCTTTTATCGCGTCGGCAATTGGCATGGACAATCGTATTATTGCTTTTCGGCTATTTCCTGATTCTTGTCTTCGGTCACGGTTTTGAGTTCGCCGACAATAATGTCCTCGCCATCGTAGACCAAAAAGTGCTTGGCGCCGACCATGTGTACTCGTCGAAAATCGACGGCGTGCGGCTGAAATTCGACCCCGAAGGCTTGCTCGCCACCCTGCCCTCTGTCGCCCACTGCCTTATCGGCTTCCTTTGCGGATGGCTGATCGTGTCTACCAAGGACAACACCCTGCGCATCAACCGCCTGTTCATCGTTGGCGCCATCCTCACATTCGCCGGCTTCCTGCTCGCCTACGGATGCCCGCTCAACAAAAAAATATGGTCGCCCACCTTCGTGCTCACCACCTGCGGACTCGCCGCCTCGCTGCTCGGTCTTCTCATATGGATTATAGACATAAAAGGCCATAAGCGTTGGTGCCGCTTTTTCGAGGCGTTCGGCATCAACCCGCTGTTTATGTACTGCCTTGCCGCCGTATTTGCCATCCTGTTCCGCAACATCCACCTTCCCGTCACCGACCTCAGCGGCCACGGCCTTGCCTCGGTGCGCGCCTTCCTCTACGATTTCGTGATGACACCCCTCTGCGGAGGCAACCTCACGCTCGCCTCACTGGGCTACGCCCTGCTTTTCGTCGTATTCACCTGGTGTTTCGGATACTTCCTCTACAAAAAGCGAATCTACATCAAGATATAATCTTGAATTAAGATATAATCTTGAATTACGAATTACAAATGACTAATGACGAATTATTGCCTTCGGAGTAATAATTCGTCATTAGTCATTTGTAATGGCACAAGCCAAAAATGCGGTGCATGGAATCGCGTAGCGATTCAAGAATGTAGCCCGGGGTGGAGCGACAGCGTAACTTTTAGCTTTGCAGACGAGATTCAGAGTTAACAATTACCATCTGAATTGTTAAATAGAAAGACAGAGGC
>VSPD01000023.1 GCA_009775125.1 Muribaculaceae bacterium
TTGGCTTTTTTAAGACGAATTTGCCATTTTCCCACTTGCTGCTGCAAAGTTAGAGTTTATCCGCGCTGATTCTTGACTATCAGAAATTCTCGCAAAATTTCATGTCTATGTCAAGGGTTGTGCAACGGTAGATGCCCGTGGATATGTAATATCATGCTTCCGGCACGATACCTTGCGAAAGGTATAGCCGGACGCCTAAGATTACATATATCAGCGTGGGCTTCTGCGTTGCCGTCCGACATAGACAAGGCAATGCGAGAAGCCTCTGATAGTAGGATGGCAACAGATACAGATTCCTACGCTTTTTTTTGTGCCTTAGTTGGACTGTGGAATCTTCCAACACAAAACCAATCGTCGCAGTCCATCTATGAGAAAGACTATTTTCGGACTAATCACATTGATGCTGTTATCGGCATCGGGGTTGGCTTATGCCCAATCCACAAAAGAACAACGCAAAGAGCGTCAAGAACTTGCCAAGGCATCCAAGAAAGAACTTAACAACAAGGCAAGCAAAGCCGCCCGAAAAGAAGCGAAACGACTTTCGAAAGAAGGCTGGAAAACCGCACCCGGAGCACTCCCTCTCGAAAAACAACTCGACAAATCGTATATGATGCAATATCAATACGATGCCGACGGATTTCCGCAGTTCATTATGGCCGAGGCAATGAGCACCGGAGGAAACTACGACGCCGCCAAAATGCAAGCCCTCGAACTCGCCAAGCAAAATCTCGCCGGCCAGATTCAGACCGAAGTAACAGCCTTGATTGAAAACACCATCGCCAACGAGCAGATGGACCAAAGCGATGCCGCATCCATCACCCGAAGCGTCATGGCATCCAAAAACCTGATTTCGCAAAGCATTGGCCGTGTCGTGCCCGTAGTCGAGACCTATCGTGTTGTCAACGGCAACAACCGCGAAGTCCTAATCCGCATTGCATACAGCCAAGACATGGCAAAAGCCGCCGCCAAACGCGCCGTCAAAAAAGAACTCGAGCAGCGCGGCGACTCCCTCCACAACAAACTCGACGAACTCCTTGGCTGGTAAAGTATGTCGCAATCCGTTCTCATATTGCTGCTTTCGATAACATTTCCTTTATGTGCTGTCGCCCAAAACATAAAGAAAGTTTCTGCATCATACACCTACTATGCTCCCGAAACCATATCCGTTGAAGAAGCTAAGAGGACGGCCCTTGAAAGGGCTAAAATACAAGCCATCGCAGATGAATTCGGAACGCTCATATCCCAGAGCACCTCGACAATAGTATCAAACAATAACGGCCAAACCGATTCAAAGTTTTTCTCCCTTGGCGGGTCCGATATCAAGGGCGAATGGATTGAGACGACAAAAGGCCCCGACTACACAATAACATATTCCGACGGCATGCTTACTGTCAACGCAAGCATAAGCGGAAAGATAAAGCAATTACCCGATATCCGAATCCCGCTTATGGCAAGCCTCCTTCGAAACGGCTTTGAACTCCACGACGAAAGCGACACATTCCATAGCGGCGATGACATATATCTAAATTTTCAATCCCCAGTCTCCGGGTTCCTTCTGGTCTATCTAATCGACCATTATTCTGATGAGGCTTTCTGCCTGCTCCCATACTCTGCCTCTGATTCCCCATCTGCACCCATCCGACCCGACACCGAATATACGTTCTTTTCATCTGAGCATCCGGGACTATTCGACAAAAGCATCATCGACGAATACACCCTCACATGCTCATCGTCATCAGGCACAGATTATAATGAAATCATTCTCCTTTTCTCCCCCGAGCCTATGGTTAAAGGCAATACCCGGCAATCATCCGGCACATTGCCCCGGCAAATGTCGCTGAAAGAATTTAACAGATGGTACTCCACTTTGCTGTCAACCCCACAAAATATTCAAACAATAAAAAAACCAATCACTATTATTAACTAAAAAAACCTGTTCTATGAAGAAATTCATTTCTATTGTAGCCATGGTCATCATGTGCCTCCCCCTTGCCTTTGCCGGCAACGAGGTCAAGACCAACTACCGCAATGCCCTAATCTTGGCCTACTCGCCCACAAACAGCGTGTTTGAAGATGACAACATCAAACTTGAAATCTACAACGAAAAACTTTACGCCACAAACAAGACCACGCGCACAATCTTCATCGACCTCTCCCAGTGCTTCCTCCTGCACAACGGCTCTTCCTATCCCATGTTTGAAAAGCACCAGGACGACAGCCACGCCTCCAAGAAAAAAGTATCTACCAATATCGACGAATTTCTGTCAATAGCACCGTCGACAGGAGCTAAGCAGAATGAGACATTCATTTGCAACCTCGCAAGCGGCATATATGGCAAGTACACCACCGCAGAGTCACCATCAGGGACTTTCTCCGAATACGAAGAACGCATGCTCTCGCTTGTCAACGAACTTTTGACTGAATCCCTCGAAGCCGACCCCAAAGGAAAAGAATACCGTGGCACTGCCACCCGTCATCTCACCGAAGACGAAAGCATAAGCAATATCGGCGCATCTATTGCATATGCCTTCAACAAACGCTCGGAAGAATGGACACCCGTAACAATCTCAACCTGGGTGTGCGATGTGTATTTCGCTCCCTACTATGTTGAGATGCCGGACGACATTAAGAAAAAAGACAAGCGCGGGTTCGGAGTGAAGAAGACCGAAGCATCCAAACTTCACGTCAAGGCCGACACTCCTTTCGAATTCGAACAAGACAAATCCCCTATTATCGTTTTCGACTGGACCGGCGATTTCAAAAAAGGTGAATTCACACTCAACTACACCTGGGTAACCAAACAAAAAGGAGCGAATTTTGGAAAAATTCTTGGAGCCACTTTTCTCACAATGGCAACAGGAGGCTTTGGTGCCTTGCTCCTCACCGATAATGAGAAAACCTTTTATAAAAAAGAAATCGTCTTCGATGGCGAGAACAGCAACTGGGGCAAGATGAAGTATTTCGACAACAAAGACTTGTCTAAATTCAACAATAAACGCTAATCAATCCGGCAGGACTTGCACCTGCCAATACTGCCGGAGATACGGGCGCGTACCTCCGGCATTTTTTCAACTATGCGAAAGTTCATCCTGACAATTTATTTGAATATTGCCATACTTTGTTCCGCATACAATCTCAATAATGTGATTGAAGCCCTGCACGAACTGGAAAACGGCAATATCAGCGAGGCCGTGACGCAACTGATGCAGAAATCAGCGACCAACGACGTAGTGGCACAGTTTTATATAGGGCAATGCTACGAACACGGCATCGGAATGGAGGTCGATCCACAACAGGCATTCTTGATGTACCGCAGAACAGCCGAACGTGGTTTTGCTCCCGCTATGCTTATGTTGGCAAGATGCTATGAAGAAGGTTTTGGCGTCGCTCCCAATCCGGCTCGTGCCGACGAATGGATGTCGCGCTATGCAAAACGCGCAGAAGTTTCCACTATCCCCGACATCTGCAAAATATTATATGCCTCCGTTAAAGGCGATGACGAGAAAATCGCATCTCACGATACAGATAACTCAGATGTCGAAAAGCCGGTTCCCTTAGCACAGACATATCCGATGACACCCCCACAGCCTGCGCAAACGCCGCCGGCACAGACATACGTTGTCCCGAATATTGCTGAAAGATCTGATGTTGACATCGATATTCCAAAATCTCATGACGAAAAAACAGCCGTATTCGCACTGATTATCGCCAACGAGGTATATCAAGATGTCGCTCCCGTACCCAATGCTATAAACGACGGTGAAATCATGGCCAAATATTGCAGCCGCACCCTCGGATTGCCGGAATCCAACATTCATCTTGTTAAGAACGCCACCCTTAATAATATTAAACGCGAAATAAACATAATGACAAAGATTGCCGAGGCTTACAAAGGAGAGGCGGCTTTCATTGTATATTATGCAGGGCACGGCATCCCGGATGAATCGACACGCGACGCATTTATGTTGCCTGTCGACGGATACACCGCAGACATATCCACATGTTACAGGCTGTCGGATTTTTATGCCTCCCTTGGGAACATGCCATCGCGTAAAACAATAGTTTTTATCGACGCATGCTTCAGCGGCGCGTCACGCGATGGTAAGAATATGCTGGCGTCGGCCCGGGGTGTGGCAATCAAGGCAAAGCCGTCTGTTCCGCAAGGCAACATGGTAGTAATTACATCGGCCTCCGCCGACGAGACTGCCTACCCTTACAACGAGAAACGACATGGACTTTTCACATATTACCTGCTGAAAAAAATCAAAGACACAAAAGGCAAGGCATCTGTCGGAGACCTGGCCGACTACATAATCGACAACGTGACTAAAAAATCCATTGTTGTAAACGGAAAAACACAAACTCCTTCGGCAATCCCGGCACAAACAGTAGGGAATGAATGGAAAAACTGGATATTAAATTAGCTGCCACATGCGTTACGTTATCGCCATACTATTATTGTGCCATACGCTTTGCCTTAGCGCACAAAACATCAAAGCCATATATGAGGATTTTCGAAAGGAGGCAGAACATGAGTATTCTTCATTCCGCGACGAGTGCAACAAAAAATATGCGGAGTTTTTACTGACGGCGTGGGATTGGCACGAGGGTAAAGCCCCGATGCCGATGCCTAAGGATGAGAGGCCGGTGCCACCGAAACCATATGATGGCAAAGGGCATGACACCCCTGTCGAGGTTCTACCAATTAGTATTAAGCCAATAGAAGATACTCCACAGCCAAAACCCATAGAGCCGATAAAAGAGCAATCCACTCCGGAAGATAATTATTTTACATTTGATTTTTATGGCAATTCATGTCAGGTCAGAATGTGGGCGACGGCAAACTTCAAATTGTCGGATTGTTCTCCAATATCTATTTCGGACTCTTGGAAACGACTGTGTTCTCCGAACATGAACAATGCCATCAGAGACTGCCTTGAAGCGCGAATCCGTTATAATCTTTGCGACTGGGCTTATCTTATGTTTCTTGACAAACTTTGTAATAGTTTTTGTCCGGACAAAAATACGGCTACTCTGCTCATGGCTTTTCTTTATTGCCAGTCAGGCTATCAGATGCGATTGGGTGTTGATGGCGGTAATCTCGTTATGCTTTATGGTAGCAAACATCAAATATACGACATGGGATATTTCTCTTTGAATGGCTTGAAGTTTTATCCGTATGGCAATACATCAAATTCAATCAGCATATGCGATGCCGCCTTTGAAGGCGAGACGCCATTGTCGCTGCTGATTACCCGCGAGCCGATGCTCGGCGGGGATTTGTCGGCCGAACGCGACATAAAATCACGGCTATACGCCACCATGGAGGTGCAGTCGCGTGTTCCGGAGAATCTTGTGAAGTTTTACGACGGATACCCGACTTCGGCAATCGACGGCAATCACATGACCCGATGGGCGATGTATGCCAACACCCCTCTGGCGCAGAAGACGAGAGACTTGGTCTATCCCACGTTGAGAAAAGCAATCGAAGGAGTATCGGCACATGAGGCCGCGAATATGCTTCTCAACTGGGTGCAAACCGGATTCGTATATGAATACGACGACAAAGTGTGGGGGCACGACCGCGCTTTCTTTGCAGAGGAGAGCCTTTACTATCCTTACTGCGACTGCGAGGACCGATCTATACTTTTCTCCCGGCTTGTCAGGGACCTGCTTGGGCTTGACGTGGCTCTCATCTATTATCCGGGGCACCTTGCAACTGCCGTTTGCTTTAATGACGATGTTGCCGGAGATGCGATGCTGATTGACAGTCGAAAATTCATAGTATGCGACCCGACATATATCGGGGCACCTGTCGGCACACAAATGCCCGGTCTCGAATACGAAAAAGTGCTGTCTATAATCCTATCCCGGTAAGTGCGACCCCCAATTTATGTATTCAAAAACGCTGATTTAGAGATTGTTACCAACGTTAATTACGTGGATTGTCAAATTCTCGTGAAAACGAATTTTGCGTTAATTGCCGCAAATTATTCATTAATCAAATTTTCGCAAGCAAGCCACGGCGAAGCCGTGATTCCTTGGATAACCGGGTTTGGAGGCAGAATGCCGACAAGCCCGGTCTATTATGGAAGCTAAAAGCACGGCGAAGCTGTGCCTCGTGGCAAGGTTGCTGCCGTCGAACGCTCCGGCCGGCCTCCGCTCCAAAACCGCGATTGATTCGCTTGATGTTAACCCCGCATGTCGGCTGCGCCGGCCATGCGGGGTTAACATCAAACGTCACGGCTTCGCCGTGATTATGCCGTAAAACCAAATGCTTATTCGACGGGGGTGAGGGCGCCGGTGACGGAGTCCATGATGTAGCCGCGGACGGTGATGTCGCGGGGCACGAGGGGGTGGTTGCGGACAAGGTCGACGGTGTCGGAAACGGCTTTTTCCGTGTCGTCAAATCCGTGCAGCCACGAGAGCAGGTCGATGCCGCAGTGCATCATCAGCGATATATGCTCGTCGTCGATGCCGCGCGAGCGCATAAGGCCGAGCATCTCGGAGGCGTCCATGCCTTGCACGCCACATCCGGTGTGGCCGATTACCATCACTTCGTTAACGCCAAGTTCGTAAATAGCCACAAGGAGAGAGCGCACCGTGGAGTCGAAGGGATTGGTGATGGTGCCTCCGGCGTTTTTGATTATTTTCACATCGCCGTTGCGGAAGCCGAGAGCGGCCGGCAAGAGCTCGACAAGGCGCGTGTCCATGCATGTGACGATGGCTATTTTCTTGTCGGGATATTTCGATGTGATAAAGCGTTCGTAGCCTCGTGAGGCTACGAACTCGCGGTTGTGTTTCAGGATTTCGTCTATCATCTTAAAGCATCATCTGATATATCATTCGTGAGTCGGCCGGCGTGAGAGGATAGTATGAGCCGGTGGGGTTGCCTTTAAGGGCATGGAGACGGTCGGAGAGCAGGTCGATGTCGGGATTCTCGATGCCGAGGGCGGCAAAGGACACGGGCAAATTGAGGGTGTCGGAGAAGAATGTTTGCAGGGCGAGGATGCCTTCGAGGGCGGCGGCGCGGTCGTCGTGAGCCTCGACAGAGAAGACACGGCGGGCAAATTGCGCCACTTTGCCGGGATTGCGGTCGGCCATAAATCGGAGCCATGCGGGAAACACCACGGCGAGGCCGGCTCCGTGGGTAACGCCGTAGACGGCGGAAATCTCGTGCTCCATGGCGTGCGACGTCCACTCTTCCTGCCGGCCGCACCCGCAGATGCCGTTGTGGGCGAGAGTTCCGGCCCACATTATGTTGGCGCGCGCCTGATAATCTTCGGGGTTAGCCATTACCTTAGGCGACTCTTCGATTATGGCTCGCAGAAGCCCTTCGCAGAGGCGGTCGGTGACTTCCACGTCGGGGGTGTTGGAGAAATAGCGTTCCATTATATGGGCCATCATGTCGGAGATGCCCGATGCGGTCTGATAAGGCGGAAGGGTGAATGTGAGCACGGGGTCGAGCACGGCAAACCGCGGCCGAAGCGCCGACTCGGTGCGCAGCCCTGTCTTTATACGGCCTTCCCGCTTGGTAATAACCGAGTTGCCCGAGCCCTCGCTGCCGGCGGCGGGAATGGTGAGCACAACGCCTACGGGGAGCGCAGTCGTGGCCTTTGCCTTTCCGCTATAAAAATCCCAGAAATCGCCTTGATAAGGCACGCCCACGGCAATTGCCTTGGCGGTGTCGATTACCGAGCCGCCGCCCACGGCAATCATCGAATCGACGCCCTCGGCACGGGCGAGGTCGATGCCTTTGTACACGAGGTCGTCTTCCGGATTGGGCTTTACGCCGCCGAGACTCACGGCCTCGATGCCGGCGTCGGCGAGATATTTCTCGACGCGGCCGAGCAGGCCGGAGCGGACAGCCGAGCCGCCGCCATAAACTACCAAAATTTTTTTCATGCCGAAGGATGCGGCGAGTTCGCCGACCCGGCTTTCCGTATCGCGCCCGAACACATATTTGGTAGGCGCCCAATAGGTGAAATTTTCCATTCTGTCAATCAATTATAGAAACGCCGTCGACGGCGGCAAAACGCGATGTGAAAAGCGGAGCGTCGTCGAGACGCAGCTCCACCGTCATACGGCAACTGTTGTCAAATTCCTGAGCGACAATGCGCACACCGTCGCCTTTGGCCACACGCATCACGTCGTTCATAGCCAGGTACGGGAATGTAAACTCGATGTGCGCCATCTCGTGCACGTCGATTATCTCTCCGGCTTCAATGGCGGCGCGGGCGGCCTCACGATAGGCTGCAATCAGCCCCGATGTGCCGAGCTTGATGCCTCCGAAATAGCGCACCACGGCAATAACCACGTTGGTAAGTCCAAAAGAGTTTATTTGCCCGAGTATGGGCTTGCCCGCGGTGCCCGACGGCTCGCCGTTGTCCGACGAAAGGAAGGTGGCGCGGTCGGCGCCGATCATATAAGCCCAGCACACATGCCGGGCATCGTGATATTCATTAGCGATACGCGCTATCACGGCGCGAGCCGCCTCGGCGGAATCCACCGGGGCGGCAAAAGCCATGAATTTACTCATTTTTTCGCGGATGATGCCTTCCGACGGCGCCGCGAGTGTCTGATATTTCATTCGAGCCTGTCACATAATAAATGGTAAAACGTGGGACCCGGATTTTGAAGCAGATTTTTCGGTGAGTTGAAGGAGTGTACTGGACGTACACGACTGAAACGAAGCGGAAAAGATGCCCAAAAGACGGGAACAAAAGGTATTTTCAATGTCAATTTTATACAAACATACTCTTAAATAAATATATATAGAAATTAACTAAAATAATCATTAAATGCTTGATTCTGTAATAAAATTACCATAGGTTCGGTTTCTCTTTGGCGCCTTTCGTGCAACTCTTCGGTCATGTGGCTCGCCACACTCCCTCATCGTTACACAAAATTCGCTCAAAGATAAACCGCCCACGTTTTACCATTTATTATGGGACAGGCTCTAATAAATATGAGAGTCCGAATTCAGTTCGCTGTCGGTGAGCGGGGTCGCGTTCATCTTGCGCCACACCACCCAGATGTAGGCTATGACAAACGGCACGAGCAGCGACACCCACGACATGACGGTGAGCGTGAAGTGCGACGACGAACTGTTGGCGATTGTCAACGAGCTTTGCGCGTCGAGCAACGAAGGATAGTAGGCCGTGGATTCATATCCGGCAAGGAAGAACAGCACCATCACCACAAGCACCGTGCCGATGCCGGAGTACCATATGCCTGTACGGAATTTTGCGTCGAGAGCCGAACGGATGATGCCGTAAAGCACACCGACAACGCCGATGAGGAGCATCGGCACCGTCCACCACATGCGCCAGAGATTGTTCCAATAGATATAATCTTCTTTTACCATCGTGCCGGAAGCATCGGCGCGATAGCCGTCGGCAAGCATAAGCAGCACGACGAAACCGATAAAGAGCACGGCAAATATCGCGCCGCTGAGCAACGTCTTGGTGCGAAGCGTGCGAGCCATGTCTTCGCCGCCGTCGACGGCATTCAGCAGATACATGGCGCCTTGTGTGCGCGCAAGGAAGAACACGGTGAATCCGAGCAGCAGACAGCCGGGTTCCGTCATGGCTTCGAGGCCATGCGTGGCGCTCCACTGCGAAATCACGGGAGCGGCTCCGTCGAGGATATTGCCTTTGGCTACCGTGAATTCGGCTCCGAAAAACATCATGCCCACGGCCACGCCGAGCATTACGCATCCAAAGAAGCCATTGAACATAAGCAAGCCGTCGTAGAGGCGTGTGCCGTAGAGATTGCCGCTCTTGCGACGGAACTCATAGCTGAACGCCTGCACCACAAAACTGACCAGGATGAGCATCCACAGCCAGTAGGCTCCGCCAAAACTTGTGGAATAGAACAACGGGAACGATGCGAAGAATGCGCCGCCAAACACCACAAGCGTGGTGAACGTAAATTCCCATTTGCGTCCGAGGGCGTTTACCACCAGCGATTTATATTGCTGTTTTGTTTCCAGCAGCATCGACTGTCCGCCCTGCACAAAAAGCAGGAACACCAACACCGCGCCAAGCACGGCTATCAACAGCCACCAATAGGCCTGTAACACTTGTATTTCCATAATTATTTAGCGGACTCGATGTCGGAGCCGGTCGATTTAGAGATGAAACGAATCATGATGCTTATCTCGGCAAAAAGGAGCAATGTGAAAAGCACGGCAAAAATCCAGAATGTGGTGGCAACCGAACCGGCCGGAATGTCGGAAATCGCCGCTCCTGTGGGAAGCAAGTCCTGAATAACCCAAGGCTGACGTCCGGCCTCGGCTACAATCCATCCCGACTGCGAGCATATCCACACGACGGGTATGGAAAGGATGCCCACCCAGTGCAGCCAACCTTTCTCGAGCACCGACGTCTTGCGATAAGACACGAAAAGAAGCACGATGAAAAGAAGGAGCAAATAGCCGCCGGTCATTACCATAATGCGGAACGAGTAGAATGTCAACGGCACATTGGGCACGGCATCTTCGGGGCTCGAAAGATAACCGTAGCCGAAATATTTGAAATTGGCGTCGATGTCGGCCTGCGCGGCAGCCATAGCCTCGGTGTCGCCGGCCTTTTCAGCCACGCCATAAGCGCGGAGCGCGTCTTGCGCCTTCTTGCCAAGGGCGATGCGCTCGGCATACGACACGGTATTCACGGTGTCGCCGGCGGCATTTATCTCGATGCCGTCTATCAAGTCATTGATACCCGGCACGAAAGCATTCGGGTCGTGCGTAGCCAGTATCGACAGGCCGTAGGGAATATCTATCGAGAAGTGCATTTCGGGCTGAGTGTCGCCGGGACGCTTGTCGGCGTTGACTACACCAAGGGCGACAAGGCTCTGGCCTTTCGCACCGTTGTAGAGACCTTCCATTGCCGCAAGTTTCATAGGCTGCACACGCGCCACCTCTACGGCCGAACCGTCGCCGGTCCAGGCCACGAGCACTGCGCCGGCGAGACCTACCCACGAAGCCACTTTCATCGACTTCTTAGCAGCCTCGACATTGCTTTTGCGCCAGAGCAGCCAAGAGCTCACGCCCACAACAAACACGGCGGCAAGCACCCATCCCGACGTTACGGCATGGAAGAATTTATTCATGGCCACGGAGTTGAACGCCACTTCCCAGAAATTATCCATAACGTTGCGCATCTGCGAGGGATCGAAGCGCATGCCGACCGGGTTCTGCATCCAGGCATTCGCAATCAAAATCCAGAGTGCCGACAGCGACACGCCAAGGGCTGTGAGCCATGTAGAGGCAAGATGGAACCCTTTGCTAACCTTCTTCCAGCCGAAAAACATAACGGCCACGAAGGTCGCTTCCATGAAAAAGGCCAAAATACCTTCTATGGCAAGCGGAGCGCCGAAAATGTCGCCGACAAACCAAGAATAGTTCGACCAGTTTGTTCCGAACTCAAATTCAAGGATGATGCCGGTGGCCACGCCGCAGGCAAAATTTATGCCGAACAGCGTCATCCAGAACTTGGTTATACCCTTCCACTTAGCATCGCCGGTACGCACATAAATCGTTTCCATTATCGCCACGATAAGCGACAAGCCGATAGTGAGCGGCACGAACAGCCAATGGTACATGGCCGTGAGCGCGAATTGCGCGCGCGACCAGTCTACTACACTCATTAGATCATTCATGATATTTAATTTAGATATTTTGTCAACGTGTAAGGTTTTCCCTCACGGCACGGGCCCGGTCGGCGTCATTGTCATAGTCACGCTCGAGCAGGTTGGGGAAGAAAAACAGTTTGAGTATCAGAAAAAAAATAGCCAGTTTGGCAAGAATGAGCAGCCACAGGGAGCGTCCCACGGTCATTCCGCGAAACCCGTCGACGTAAAACCGCCACACCTTATATGCGCTGTCCTTGATTTTCATGATAGTATCAGGCCCTCTTTTGATATGTTATTTGAAAAAGGTGTGTTAAACGGTCGATTATCCCAATCTTTACGAAGCATGACATAGGGGCTTATCGCCACCCCGGTTTCATATTCGATAGAAAAAAGCGGAGCGGTGATACGAAACTCGTCTTCAATCGACAATGACTCTCCATCAACCAGCACAAGCAAATCTATGTCGCTATCTGACCGAGCATCGCCTCTTGCCTGACTGCCGTATAAAATTGTCATACATGGCGGGATTGCCTTTTGCATAACTTCTTTTATCCTTTCTATGATGGCTGTTTGTGTCATGTTGCAAATTTATAACTTTTATTTTAATAAACGCCACAGGCGTCAATGATTTTTGCCATGTCGGCGGAATTTTTTAATTTTGCATCAACATCACCATAAATATTTTATGTACAAAGCAGCATTATTCGATTTAGACGGAGTTCTCGTCGACTCCGAAGGTGTATATTCCGATTTCTGGAAAAAGACCGGAGAGGATTTTGAGGTGGGCGTTCCCAATTTCGAACAAGTAATCAAGGGCTCGACTCTCGAGCAGATTCTCAACCGATATTTCCCCGACGAGACCATCCGGTCGCAGGTGGCAACGCTTATTGCCGACCATGAGAAGACCATGAGATATATCCTTTTCGACGGTGTGCTCCATTTCTTGCAGCAACTCTCGAAAAAAGGAATTCCAATGGCAATTGTCACAAGCAGCAACGCCACAAAAATGAACAGCCTGTTTGAGCAAAATCCCGGATTCCGCGACTTCTTCCGCACTGTGATTGTCGACAAGGATGTGACAAACTCCAAGCCGGACCCCGAAGGATATTTGAAAGCGGCCGGCCGGCTCGACGTCGCGCCGGAAGATTGCATCGTGTTCGAAGACTCGCTCAACGGCGTCAAAGCCGGAATTGCCGCCGGAGCAAAAGTGATAGCCCTTTCCACCACCAACTCTCCCGAACGGCTTACGCCTCTGACCCCCACGGTGTTCCCCACCCTGGCCGACGTCGACCCCGACAGCTGGTTTTAATGTTTTTTAACGCCCACACGGCTTTCCGACCAACATAATTCGCGTATTTTTGTAGAAAAATATAGTAATGAAAAATGAAATAAACTTGCGTATCGAGGCTTTACGCGCAGCCATGAGTGCCGCCGGCATCGATGCTGTGATAATACCTCAGACCGATCCTCACCAAAGCGAATACCTTGCCGACCATTGGCAGGTACGGCGGTGGCTGTCGGGATTTACCGGTTCGGCCGGCTCACTCGTCGTCACCGCAGACAAGACTCTGCTGTGGACCGACTCGCGTTATTTCATACAGGCCGCCGACCAACTCGACGGAACAGGAATCGCCCTTATGAAGGACGGATTGCCCGAAACCCCCTCGATCACCGCATACCTCTGTTCAAACTTGCCTTCGGGCGCCACTGTGGGCGTCGACGGGATGCTTCTTTCCGCCGCCGAGGTGGAACGCATTACCCCGGAATATGCCAAACACGGCATCAAGATAGACACCTCTTTCGACATCATCGACAATATATGGCACGACCGTCCGCCGCTGCCCAAGGAGCCGATATTTATCCACGGCATGGAATACGCCGGACAGGACGCCGCCGACAAACTTGCCGGAATCCTCGACGAAGCCCGCGGCCACGGGGCCGACGCCACATTTATATCCGCGCTCGACGAAATTGCTTGGGCCCTCAATATCCGCTCACGCGACGTGAAGTACAATCCGGTTGTCACGGCATACCTGTTTGTCGGCGACCGAGGCGGGGTGCTGTTCACCGACCCCGACAAGGCCGACCGCGACATTGTCGACTATCTGCTGTCGCAAGGCGTGATGACCTGCAACTACGCCGACATAAAGTCGTTTATCGCCAATCTTCCCGCCGACATGAAGGTGCTCATTGAGCCGGCCTCCACATCGGCCACACTTGCCGCCCTGCTCGGCGACCGCGTCGTGAAAGGAAAGTCGCCCGTGGCCTTGGCCAAGGCTTGCCGCAACGAGGCACAGATTCGAGGCATCCGCGAGGCCATGGTCCGCGACGGCATAGCCCTGACACATGCCATGATGGCAGTGGAGAAAGCTCTGGCCGAAGGCAGAAGAATCACGGAAATGGACGTTGACGCTCTTTTGCTGAAACATCGCTCGGCTCAGCCTCTTTTCTTCGACGAAAGTTTCGGCACGATAGCCGGGTACGGCCCCCACGGCGCAATCGTCCACTACGAGGCCGACGAAGCCTCAAATGCCGAAATACGCCCCGAGGGCTTGCTTCTCATCGACTCCGGCGCTCAATATCTCGACGGCACCACCGACATAACACGCACCATAGCCTGCGGAACGCCCACCGATGCCGAACGCCACGACTTCACCCTCGTGATGAAAGGACACATAGCCCTTGCGCGCATGGTATTCCCCGAAGGCACACGCGGCACCCAACTCGACGCCGTAGCCCGCCAATATCTTTGGCGCGAAGGCCTCGCATATCTACATGGCACGGGGCATGGCGTGGGCCATTTCCTCAATGTGCACGAAGGCCCGCAAGGCATCCGGCTCAACGACGTGCCCACCCCGCTCATGCCCGGCATGGTCACGTCCAACGAACCGGGCCTCTACCGCGAGGGCATCCATGGCATCCGTTGTGAGAACCTTATGCTCACCGTGCCTGCCATGACCACTGAATTCGGACGCTTCCTGCGTTTCGAGACCATAACGCTCTTTCCCTTCGACCTCTCGCTGTTCGAGACCGAAATTATGAACCCCGACGAGATAGCATGGGTCAACGACTACCATGCCACGGTGCGCGAGACGCTATCCCCCGGCCTCGACGCCGAAGCCCGCGCATGGCTCGCCGAGAAAACCCGCCCCCTCCCCTTATAACTTATAACTCATACCTCATACTTAAATAAAATGGCTCTTATCATACCCCTCCGTGGCCACAATCCCGAAATAGGCCGCGACTGTTTCCTTGCAGAAAACGCCACTGTGGTCGGCGATGTCGTAATGGGCGACGAATGTTCCGTATGGTTCAACACCGTGCTCCGTGGCGATGTAAATTCAATCCGCATCGGCCACCGCGTCAACATACAAGACGGCTCCGTGCTCCACACACTTTTCAAAAAATCGACTATTGAAATCGGCAACGATGTGTCAATCGGACATAATGTAACCATCCACGGCGCAAAAATCCGCGACTACGCCCTCATTGGCATGGGCTCCGTTGTGATGGACGATGCCGAGGTGGGCGAAGGAGCGATAGTGGCCGCAGGCGCGGTGGTGCTGTCGCGCACAAAAATAGGCCCCAACGAACTTTGGGCCGGCGCTCCCGCCAAATACATCAAACAGGTCGACCCCGAACAAAGCCGCGAGATAAACCAAAAGATAGCCCACAACTATCTTCTCTACTCACGCTGGTACACACACCCCGACCTGCCCAACCCCCTCGACGAGCAATAGCCAATATGAAAAGCCTTATATCCGTTTTTTTCCTGACTGTCGCGGTAGCCGCTTTCGGCCAGCACATCGCCGTGCTCAGCGACGTGCACGTATCTCCCGGCAATGAAGCCGAAAAGCAGCTGAAAATTGCCGTCGACGAAATCAACCGCGGCACGTTCGACTTTGTCGTGATGGACGGCGACCTCACCAACGAGGGGTCCGACGCCGAACTTGCCAATGTCAAGTCGATACTCGACGGCATCAAGGCCCCGCTCTACGTGCTCCCCGGCAATCATGAAAACAACTGGAGCCAGTCGGCCGGCACAACCTTCCCGCGCCTGTGGGACGACGACCGCTTTGTCGCCGACTTCGACTCGCTGCTTATTGTCGGCATCAACTGCGGCCCGTATATGAAAATGGGCGACGGACACATAAAGCAGGAAGACCTCCACTGGCTCGATGCCACACTCGCGCAAAAAGCCACACCGAGCAAACGGGTGCTGTCGTTCAACCACTATCCGCTCAACCGCGACATCGACAATATCGACGCCTATCTCGAAGTGCTCGAACGCTACCCCGTGGTGGGCCACATCAACGGGCACTACCATTCTTGGAAATGCTATATGGGCGGTGACATAAATGCCGTGAGCGTGCGCGCACTCGACATGAAAAACGACCACGGATACACCATTGTCGACATCGACCGCGACTGGATTCACGTCTACGACAAGCCGCTCGGCGCAGCGGCACAGCCAAAATACGCTTTCCCCACCAAAACAGCCCACACGCGCTCGGCATCCGCGGCATTGGATGCCGCCGTGCCCGAAGGCTGGAACGTGACACGCCTGTGGGCCGACAGCGCCTCTATATTTACAATTCCGGCCGTCGACGCCTCGCGCATTTATTTCGGCACCTCCACAGGAGCCGTACGCGCCGTCGACACAGCGTCGGGCAGGCAAGCCTTCTCCATAGCCACAGGAGCCCCCGTTTTCTCGCGCCCGGCCGTACTGCCCGGCCGCAAAGCAGCTTTCCCGGTAAGCGACGGCATTATTATCGCCAAACCCGACGGAAAACACTCTCGGCTCGACGGCGCCACTCCCTATGTGGCCGACGGCATAGCCTCCGACAAATACTGGATTCAAGGCGGCTACAAACGCATCGACCGCCGCGACCCGCGCTCGGGGCGCATCGTATGGTCATATGACTCACTCGCCAACTACTGCCAAGGCGCACCCGTCGTCGACGGCAACGACGTGATTTTCGGAGCATGGGACACCTACCTGCGTTGTCTCGACCTCCGCTCGGGCCGTCTGCGCTGGAAATGGAACAACGGCAAGAGCGCGAACATGCTCGGCCCCGGCAACGTCGTACCCGTCGTTACCGACTCCATCGTGCTTATCGTGGCACCCGACCGTTACATCACAGCTATCGACCGCGCCACAGGCCATACCCTCTGGCGCGACAACTCCCACCGCTTCCGCGAGAGCCTCGGCACCGACGGCCGTGGCACGGCCTTTGCCAAAACCATGGACGGAAGCCTCGTGGCAGTCGAAATCAACCCCGACGGCTATAAAGAATTGTGGGCCACCGACCTCGGCATCGGCTACGACCATGCCCCATGTCCCATCACCGTATCCGACGGCGTGTCATATGTCGGTTCGCGGCGTGGCGTTATCTGCGCCGTCGACGCCGCCACAGGCCGCCTGCTTTGGTCATTCCCCGCCGGCACATCCGAAGTAAACGGCTTCGCCGTCGCCCCCGACGGCACCGTCTACGCCACCCTCATCGAAGGCACCGTCTGGCGCATCAACAAGAATAGATGAATTGTGTTATTTGTGTAGGGACGCACGGCTCGTGCGTCCTACACCAAATAATTCCCAACCTAAGATAAATGGATTCTGAAAAGGATTTGGTAAATATATTTTTTACTCCGGAGAGGGCTAAGGCTGTCGCCGGATTGTTGCGTCACCGGCAGAGCGCGGCATATGGGCTGGCCGGTTCGGCGGCGGCGATGCTGCTGGCGTCTATTCCCAAACGCAAAAGCCCGGTGCTTGCCGTGGGCGATTCGCTCGACGATGCCGGCTATCTCTATCAGGACCTGTCGCGCCTTCTCGGCGAGGGGGCTGTGGCAATGCTCCCGTCGGGATTTAAACGCGACATCAAATATGGGCAGGAAGACGCGCCCAACCGCATATTGCGCAACGACGCACTGGGCCGTTGGCACACCGACACCGGCCTCAGAATCGTGGTGACATATCCGGAAGCTCTGGCCGAACAAGTGGCTACCCGGCAGTCGCTCGAGGAGCATACCATTTCCCTGCGGAAAGGCGGGAAAGCCGACATGTCGGCAACCGAGCAATGGCTGCGCGACAATGGTTTTGTCGAGCAGGACTATGTCTACGAGCCGGGGCATTTCGCCGTGCGCGGCTCAATCCTCGATATTTTCGGGTTTTCGTCTGAATTGCCCTTCCGTATCGACTTTTTCGATGACGAAATCGACTCGATACGCACATTCAACGTCGAGACGCAGCTTTCCGAAGAACGGCTCGACATGGTGACAATAGCCGCCAACGTCGACACCACTGCCGACAGCCGCGGCGTGTCGTTGCTCGAATTCATCCCCGACGATACCCTGGTATGCCTGCGCGACGAACGTTTCACCATAGGCCGCATCGAGGCCATAGCCGCAGAATCGTTTTCAGAATCGGCCATCGTGGCCGGCGAAGGCGACGCCCATGCCCTGCTGCAAGTGGTCGACCCGGAGGCTTTCGCCGCAAGGCTTTCTCAATTCCGCCGTCTCGCTTTCACAGCCGCAAACACGGCTCCGGCTGAAACCCCGGCGGCTTTCGACTTCGGATGCGTGCCGCAAGGCATCTACCACAAAAATTTCGACCTTATCAGCAGTTCGTTCAAACAGCTGCTTGCCGAAGGATACCGTCTCTATATCCTCTCCGACTCCCCGAAGCAGTTCGACCGCCTGCGAGCTATCTTTGCCGACCGTGGCGACGACATCTCATTCACGGCCATGAATCTGACCCTGCATGAAGGTTTTGTCGACCACAACACCCGCACCTGCGTTTTCACCGACCACCAGATTTTCGACCGGTTCCATAAATACACCCTCCGCTCCGAGCGCGCCCGCTCCGGCAAACTCGCGCTCTCGCTCAAAGAACTCACATCGATAGAGCCGGGCGACTTCATCGTGCATATCGACCACGGCATCGGACGCTTCGGCGGCCTTCTCCGCACCGATGTGGGCGGCCGCGTGCAGGAAATGGTAAAACTTATTTATCAGAACGACGACATAGTGTTTGTGCCAATCCACGCCCTGCATAAACTCTCGAAATACCGCGGCAAAGAAGGAATTCCGCCAAAAATAAGCAAGCTCGGCTCAGGACAGTGGTCGCGCATGAAAGAGCGCACAAAATCGAAGCTCAAAGACATAGCGCGCGACCTTATCCGCCTCTATGCAGCCCGCAAGGAGGAGAAAGGCTTCGCGTTCTCGCCCGACGGATATCTTCAACAAGAACTTGAAGCCTCGTTTATCTACGAGGACACCCCCGACCAGCTCACTGCCACGCGCGCCGTCAAGGCCGACATGGAAAGCCCCCGGCCTATGGACCGCCTTGTCTGCGGCGACGTGGGCTTCGGCAAGACAGAAATCGCCATCCGCGCCGCTTTCAAGGCCGCCGTCGACGGCAAACAGACTGCCGTGCTTGTGCCCACTACGGTGCTCGCGTATCAGCATTTCCACACGTTCTCCGACCGCCTGCGCGATTTCCCCGTGCGCGTCGACTATCTCTCGCGCGCCCGCTCGCCCAAGCAGGTAAAAGAAATCCTCGCCGACCTCGCCGAGGGTAAAATCGACATTATAATCGGCACGCACAAACTCATCGGCAAGTCGGTCCGGTTCAAAGACCTCGGGCTGCTCGTTGTCGACGAGGAGCAAAAATTCGGCGTGGCCGTGAAGGAAAAACTGAAACAGCTGAAAACCAATGTCGACACCCTCACCATGTCGGCCACCCCGATTCCGCGCACCCTCCAGTTTTCCCTTATGGGCGCGCGCGACCTCTCGGCCATAAACACCCCGCCTCAGAACCGTTACCCGATTCTCACATCCGTAAACTCCCTTTCCGACGACATCGTGGCCGAGGCCATCAACTTCGAGCTTGCCCGCAACGGCCAAGCCTTCATCATCAATCCGCGTATCGAGGGGCTCTACGACCTGCAAGCCATGATCGCACGACTTGTTCCTGATGCCCGCGTCATTGTGGCCCACGGACAGATGCCCCCGGAAAAACTCGAAAGCGCGATTGTGGACTTCGCCGCACACGAATACGACATACTGCTTTCCACCACCATCGTAGAGTCGGGCATCGACATGCCAAACGTCAACACCATCCTCATAAACAACGCCCAGATGTTCGGGCTCTCCGAGCTCCACCAGCTCCGTGGCCGCGTGGGCCGAAGCGCGCGCAAGGCTTTCTGCTACCTGCTCGTGCCTCCGGGATTGCCGCTCACGCCCATAGCACGCCGACGCCTGCAAGCCATCGAGTCGTTTTCCGACCTTGGTTCGGGCATCCATATCGCCATGCAGGACCTCGATATACGCGGAGCGGGCAATCTGCTCGGCGCCGAACAAAGCGGATTCATCGCCGACCTCGGCTACGAAGCCTACCAACGGATTCTCCACGAAGCCGTAACCGAACTCCGCAACGAGGAATTTGCCGACGTGCTCACCGCCGACTCCGGCCGTGAAAACGAATATGTGGTGGAATGCGCCATCGACACCGACCTCGAGCTCCTTTTCCCCTATTGGTATGTACCCCAGGAATCGGAGCGCATAAATCTCTACCGCGAACTCGACAATATCGAGCGCGAGCCCGACCTCGACGCGTTCAAAAGCCGCCTCGAAGACCGTTTCGGCAAAATACCGCCGCAAGCCGCCGAGCTTCTGCTCGTGCCCCGTCTTCGTCGCCTCGGCCACAAACTCGGCATCGAAAAAATCCTGCTCAAGCAGGGCGCGCTCTATCTTTATTTCGTGGGCGAGGAAAACAAGGCTTACTACCAGTCGCCCATGTTTGGCCGCATAGTCAACTATCTGCAACAAAACCCCAAACGCGTCCATATCCGCGACCGCGGAGGCCGGCGCTCATTCCTTATCGACCGCGTGCCCACCGTGGCCGAAGCCATAGCCGTGCTGTCATCAATACTCGACCTTGAAGCATTATGATAATTGAAATATCCGATATCAACGCCCCTGAAATAGCCATGTTCGCCTCTCTCACCGAGCGGCAGCTGCGCAGCGAAGTCAATCCCGACGAGGCTCTCATCATTGTAGAAAGCCCGAAAGTGATACATGTGGCGTTGCAGCAAGGGTTGCGCCCCGTAGCCCTGATGTGCGAGCGGCGGCATATCGCCGGCGATGCCGCCGACATCATAGCCGCCTGCCCCGACATGCCTGTCTACACCGCCGACCGCGACACGCTCGGCAGCCTCACCGGCTACACCCTCACCCGAGGAGTGCTCTGCGCCATGCGACGCCCGGCGCCGCGCCCGGCATCCGAAGTCACTGCCGGCGCGAGACTCGTGGCCGTGATCGACGCCGTGACCGACACCACCAACATCGGAGCCATATTCCGCTCGGCGGCCGCCCTCGGCGTAGATGCCGTGCTGCTCACACGCCAGAGCTGCGACCCGCTCAACCGCCGGTCGATACGCGTGTCGATGGGCACGGTATTCCTCGTGCCATGGGCCTGGATCGACGACCCCATCGCCGACCTCCGCAGCCTCGGCATAGCGTCCGTGGCCATGGCCCTGCGCGACGACTCGGTGGCTATCGACTCGCCCGTGCTCGCCGCCTTGCCGCGCCTGGGCCTGATTCTCGGCACCGAGGGCGACGGACTTAGCAACCGCGTAATCGCCGGCGCCGACTATGTGGCCCGCATCCCCATGTCACATTCCGTCGACTCCCTCAACGTGGCCGCCGCCTCAGCCGTCGCCTTCTGGCAGCTGCGCCGATAACGGCTCTAAACTAAACACGGGCTATTGCCCGTGCCTACCGTATTTGACCGCGACTGCGGTCTGCCTTGTCTTTTCAATTTACGGATCGGGGCAAAAAAAATCCCGCGCCATGGGGCATGGTCGCGGGAAAATAGAGACGCTTTCATAACGAATTGTCGGCTTTTTTAATGAAGCCAGAAAAATGCCTCTTATGCATATAGAACGCCTCGGGCGGAAAATTGTTCGCTGCTCCCCGCCGAAACCTTCCGGCAGCTGCGCCGATAAGATTTTTTAACAAAAAAGGCCGTCTCTAACAATATTTTACTCTACGGCGCGTTATTATCTTGAATCATTGATTTGAAATAATATGAAATTTCATAAATTCAGTTCCACCATATTTGCCTCAGCCTGCATTTTACTGGCTTCGTGCTCATCGAACCGTACTCCTCTGACTTATTTCGAGGACATCGACACATCGGTTTCCACTCCAATATCCGACTACCGTGTAAAGGTGGAGCCCGGCGATGAACTTTTCGTCTCCGTAAACTCCGAATATCCCGATGTGACAGCACGTTACAACGTGGCACAGGTGAACCCGGCCACAGCCCAGACCACCGTGCTCTCAGGCCAGCCGCAAAACCAGACATATATTGTCGACTCCCAAGGCGACATAACCATGCCCGTGCTCGGGCGTGTGCACGTGGCAGGACTCAACACCGAGCAAATTCAGCAAAATCTTACCGAACGCATAGCACGTGATGTGAAAAATCCGCTGGTGAAAGTAACGCTTGTCAACTTCACCGTCGATGTGGCGGGAGAAGTGCTCCGTCCGGGACGAATCCCCGTAAACGCCGACCGTTACAGCGTGCTCGACGCCATAACCGAGGCCGGCGACCTCACGCCTTACGGCAAACGCGACAACGTGCTGCTGATCCGCGAGGAAAACGGTGTGCGCAAATCCGTGCGCCTCAACCTCAACGATGCCGCCACCCTGTCCTCCCCCTACTTTTTCCTCAAACAAAACGACTACATCTATATCGAGCCATCGGAAGTGCGCAAGGACAATGCAGAATACAACCAGAACAACTCCTTCAAACTTTCAGTAGTCTCCACTATCGTAAGCGGTTGCTCCGTAATAGCGTCTCTCATCATAGCACTCACCGTAAAGTAGCACGTCTATGAACGAAAAAACAAATAAGAAATTCGACCTCGTTGTCGAAATACGCCGTTTTATACGTGCAAGCCTCAAAGCATGGATGGTATATGCCATAGCCATCGTTGCCGTCGTCCTCATCACCTTGGCCTACACTTTTGTACGCAAACCGGGCACTGAAGTCAACGCCTCGCTGATACTTCCTCCGGAAACGTCCCAAAACTCCGGCATGCTCGCCTTGTCTGACATTGCAAGCTCTTTTTCGATGGGCGACATGTTTGGGGCATCAAACATCGACAATGAAATTGCCGTGATGCAGTCGCACACCGTCTACGACCGCACCGTGCGCCAGCTCGGCCTCAATATCAACTATCTCGAAAAAGAACGCATGTTGCGTACCATTCCGGCCTACGACCGCGCACAGCTGCACCTGTCGGTCGACCCGGCGGTTGCCGATACATTCCGGTACTCCCTCATGTTTATCATTTGGCCCGACAGCAAAGGACGAAACTTCGAAATAGAAATCCGAAATACAGCTCTCGACACTCGGATCGCAAAACTTAAAGATGTGACCCTCCCGGCCGACATCAAGACCCCATTTGCCGATTTCCGCCTCGAAAAAACTGCATTCTTCAACGAAGAAGAGGTTTATCCCAAGTTTTTGATAACCTACGATTCTTACAACGTCGCCGCCCAAAATCTCGGCGGCTTTGTCAGCATTTTCGCTCCCAACAAGAAAACCGACATAATCTCTATGTCGACTATTACTTCCGACCCCGATTTCGGCAAAAAACTGCTCTCGACCATCATTGACAATTACAACTGGCTGCGCAACGACCAGCTTGCAGAGACACAGCGCGACAATCTGGAATTTGTAGAGAACCGGCTCGTAACTCTTGAAACAGAATTAAACGACGCTCAAACAGCCGTGCAACAGTTCAAGGAAAAGAACAAAATCACCGAACCGGGCACCGCCGCATCCATGCTTATCCACAAAGCAGCCACCCTCGACGGCCAGATTGCCAGCACCACGACATATAACGAAATTCTGCGCATGACGCGCGATTTCATCGCCAACCCGGCCAACGACCGCAAGATGATTCCCTCGATGAGCGTTACTACTCTGTCGTCGACAGAGACTCCATCATCTGTCGGCGCCATCGAGCAATACAACATACTGGTTCTTAAACTCAACGAAGAACTATCGAGGGTCAACACCACAAACTCCACGATAGAGACACTCGAAAAACAGCTCTCGATGCTCCGAGCCAATATCTGCGAATCCATAACACGCACTCTCGAAAACTCGAATGTGCGTCTCGCAAGCATGAATCGCCAGAATAACGAGACTCTCAGCAAAATGGGCACAATCCCCGAACTCGAACGTGAGTACATCGACCTCGAGCGTGACGTAATGCTCAAACAACAGCTATACCTGTTCTTGCTGAAACAGCGCGAGGATGCACGCATGGGCCTTACAAAGAAAATGGATGCCCTCATCACCCTCGACGAGCCTTTCATCGTGGCCAAGACTCCGGGCTTGAAACCCAAAATGCTCGCCATGGTGCTCTTTTTCTTCTCTATGGTCGGAGCCGCCGCATGGATATTCTTCCGCAAGATGCCCCGCACTCCCCTTGGCTCCTCCGAAGCCGTGGCCGACGCAAGCACAGTGCCCGTACTTGCTGAAATAGCCAACGCCCCGCTCGCAGGCATAAACATGCTGCGCACCGATCTACGCGCCATCCTCGACCCGCTCGGAGCTAAAAATATAATGGTTACGACTCTCGGACAAGCCTCAATGCCTTTGGCATCAGAACTTGCCTCGGCATTTGCCCGCGCCGGACACTCCACGGTGTTGGTCGATGCCTCTTTCTCGGGCCAAAACTCCGTCTCCGGCACGTCGGTAGCCGAAATCTGCGCCGGGGCATCCGGCGATGCCACAAAAGAAGCGGCTCCCAATCTGCATATGATTCCGTCCGGCTCAACCGAACGCGCCGCGGCCGACATCATAGCGTCTCCGGCTTTCGCCGCCCTTGTAAAGCGTCTTGGCCAACGGTTCGATTATGTAGTGATAGCCTCGCCGGCCATTGCCGAAGGCAGCGGAGCATACGCCCTTGCCGCCGATGTCGACATCACCCTTACGGCTGTCGATGCACACTCGGCCACTCCGGCCGACCTCGAATTCCTTGGCGGGCTCCGTCGTCAAGGCCGCTTCCCGCGCCTCTCGATTGTGATAGCATAATAACCGTCACGTTGTAGGGACGCACGGCTCGTGCGTCTGAAACCACGGAGTAGAACTTAGTTAGCAGAAACAGTATAAGGATGTCGAAAAGCTTGTCGAGCAACATAGTGTTCAACGTAATTCTCTCTGTCTCGAATTACTTGTTCCCGTTCCTGGTCTATCCTTACGTAACGCGCGTATTGGGCCCGGACAGCCTCGGCATCTGCAATTTTGCCGACAGCATCGTCACCTGGGCCTCGCTAATCTCGCTCATCGGCATCCCCATCGTGGGGGTGCGCATCATTGCCAAGAGCAAAGGCGACAAAGAGCGGATGGCGAAAGATTTCACATCCTTGTTCATTATTTCCGGAGCCTTCACCATTGTTGTAAGCATTGGGCTGCTCGCGGCCACCTTCCTTGTGCCCAAACTGTCGGAGCATATGGAGGTGATGCTGATAGGACAGCTTAAATTGTGGGGCAATTTCCTGCTGTTGGAATGGTTCTTCAAGGGGCTTGAAGATTTTAAATACATCACGCTGCGGTCGATTATCGTAAAATTGCTTTTAGTGGCCACCGTCTATATCTTCGTTCACAACGAATCTGAATACACCACCTATTTCCTGCTGCTGTGCCTGTCGGTGGCCATAAATGCCGCAATCAACTGCCTGCGTGCAACCCGTCTGGTATCGTTGCGCTTCTCTTTCCCGTCGATCCGCGCGCTTATGTTGCCGTCGCTGATATTAGGCTCATACCTGGTGCTCAATTCTATGTACACCACATTCAACGTGATGTATCTCGGCTTTGTCGCCGGAGAGGCCGAAGTCGGCTACTACACCACCGCAACCAAGATTTTCCACATAATCCTGGCCATGTATTCCGCTTATTCGCTGGCCATACTCCCGCGGGCAAGCTCGC
Organism: Muribaculaceae bacterium; assembly: GCA_009775125.1. Taxonomy (GTDB): domain Bacteria; phylum Bacteroidota; class Bacteroidia; order Bacteroidales; family Muribaculaceae; genus CAG-873. Next base: position 25,649 of record VSPD01000023.1, read on the forward strand.
TTCTTGGCGAAGGCCGTAGGGAAGAATTCAACCGGCTGATATCCATGTCGGTCAACGCGCTTATGATGTTTGCCATACCCATCGCCATTTTCGGCATGCTCTATTCCCGTGGCATCGTCTACACCATAGCCGGCGAGGAATTCGCCCCTACTATCATACCTGTAATCATCACCATGCCTTTGCTTTTCATTATCGGCTACGAGCAGATTCTTGTGGTGCAGGTAATGATTCCGCTCACTTCCGACCGCGGCGTGCTCATCAACTCGATAGTAGGCGCCACAGTTGGCGTGATCGGCAATCTGTTGATTGTGCGTCATCTTGCTTCGGCAGGCTCGGCCATAGTGTGGTTTGCGGCTGAAATAGCCGTGCTTGTCACAGCCCAGAGATTTGTGTCGCGCAAAGGTTATTTCCATTTTCCTTGGAGGTCGTTGTGCCGCAATATCATCGGATATGCTCCTTTCATAGCTTTGTCGGGCTTGCTTCTATACATTCCCGCACTTTCGCCAATCGTGAAAATGATAATAGGCGGCATAATTCTCATTCCTTATTTCTACGCAGTGCAGCGTTTTTACATTAAAAATCCGGTATTCGGCAAAATGCAGGATGCCTTACTTGGGTATGTGAGGACCCCGCGGCAATGAAACTGAGATTCTATCTTCTCATCTTCACGATTTTGGCATCCGTGTCGTTTTTCGACCCGGGGCACCGCCTCGACGGCCCTATCGGCAAATTACTGTTTTACATGTCGGTTGTGACATGCCTTTTCGTGGCGCTCAAAGACGGAGTGTCGCTGCGTGGCGTGCGCTATCCCCGATGGGCCTACGCTTTCATTATCGGCGGCATTGCCGTGTCGGTGCTGATGGCTTCGGCCTTCCATATGCAGACATTCACCGAGTCGGTAACCACCACGATGCCCTACATGCTCGCCTACCTGATGTTCTTCGTGCTCATGCGCTTCGACATCCCCACGGAGCGGCTGATGAAAGCCTATATGGTGCTTTGTGCATGCGCATCTGTGGTTTATTTCATAAATCTGGCAACGATGCCGTTCAACATATTCGGACGCCCGATGTTCGATGCCGACGATGCTCGCGGTATTCTCCGCCTTCCGCTCGTGTTTGTCGAATTTTTCCCTGTAATTTTGTTCTATGCCATCAACCGCTGGCTCCTCGACGGCAAGTTTAAATGGCTTTTTCTCGCCGGAGGAACATCTTTGATGATTGTGCTTTCGGTAATACGGCAGGTGATAGGCCTCAGCGCATTGCTGGGCCTGTGGTTCATACTCAAACGAGCCAACACAAAAATCAGAATTGGCATAATCGCTCTTGTCGTGGCCTTCGGATTATTTGTATTGCCACGTATTCCGATGTATCAGGCCATGATGGAACTTACCGAGAAACAAGCCGACGACAATACCGAAGAAGAGGACATCCGCATCACCGCATGGCGATATTACACATACGACAACCAGACCAATACGCTTTCATCTATTTTGGGCAACGGCATGCCTGCTCTTGGCGTGAGCCGCTGGGGCATAATAATGGATGCTGAAACTCTGGATCAGGGAGTTTTCTGGGTCGATGTAGGCTGGGCCGGATTTTACTGGCTTTTCGGAGCTTTCTCAACCATAGGCCTCCTCGCGCTTATTTTCACAGCCATTTTCCGGCGCAAGCCTCCGCAGGAGCAGTTTCTCACATACTCGCTCATTTTCTATTTTGTCACATCGTTTGCTTCCGGGCCCCCGGTAATCTACTGGCAGATTGTAGGCATAATGGTGGTGCTATATATGGTTTACCGCAAAAAAGACAATGCCCCGGAAAACGATACTCAACAAATCTCGTCAAACTCCAACAATACGGAATATGCAGGCGACCGCCCTCATTATCCTCAATTATAACAACGCGGCGGCCACGGCCGACTGCCTGCGCTCGGTGCGGACTTACAACTCGGCACGGATAAAAACCGTGGTGGTCGACAACGCATCGCGCCCCGAGCAAAGAGAAGCGCTCATCGACGTGTTCCGCCGGGAGTTCGGAGATGGCGCCGCCGTTGTAGAAGCAACGGCCACAGGGGCTCGGGATGCCCTGTGCGGACGCGATGCCGCGCTGTTGCTGTGCCCCGAAAATTCGGGTTATGCGCAAGGCAACAACGCCGGGCTCGAACTGGCCTACGCCGACCCCGATGTAGACACGGTGATGATTCTCAACAACGACATTCTCTTTGTCGAAGACATAATTCCGGGATTACTCGGAATACTGGACGCTCGTTCCGACGCCGCCATGGTGTCGCCCGTGCTCTACAAAAAAGACATGCAGGGACTCGACCTCAACTGCGCCCGCCGCAAGCCTGCTGTCGGGGCGATAATCAAGGCCAATCTGCTCCATTACTGGTGGAGGCTGCGCGGATACAGGCCGAAGGAGCAATATATCCTCGCGGAAGAATCTGCCCCGACCTCCGGAGTAATCCCGGTCGACTTGCCGTCGGGCTCGTGCATGCTCTTGCGCAAGGATGTTTTCCGACGTATCGGAGGATTCGACCCTGCCACTTTCCTGTTCTACGAAGAAAATATCCTGAATGCCCGCGCCGAGGCGATAGGGCTGCGCAACTATCTGTCGCTCGACCACCGCTGCATCCACCTCGGAGCCGCCACCACCTCTGCGCCGTCGCAGGCTTCATATCCGATTATGAAAGCCGGAGCCGAAAGCGCGTGCCACTATGTCGAGCACTATTCCGGAGCGTCGCTGCCGATGCGCCTGCTCCACAGGCTCTCGTGGCATTTCTTCCTGCTCACATTCCGGATTCAAAAAGCCCTCGGCATCAAAGTGGGCTGAGGTCTATTCCATTTCCATCGAGGCCTTGGCCGCGCGTATGGCCGCCGCCGCGAGTTGGGATTCAAATCCACGGCTGAGCAGGAAGCGGTAAAGAGCCGTGCGTCCTTCATACGACTCTATCAGTCCGGGGTCGCGCCTCATACGCGAAGCAAGCACATCGGCCAAAATCGACTTATATTCCTCATCGTCAAACTCATCCATAGCCTCGGCAATAGTGTCGCGGCCGACACCTTTTTCACGCAATTTCTGCGACACCTTGATGCGCCCCCACTTTGAAAAGCGGATTTTGTCGCGGGCAAAAGCCCGGGCAAAGCGGGCATTGTCGATAAACCGGCGGTCGACAAGACTGTCGATAATCTTTTCGGCATCGCCGGACAATATCCCCCAGCGACGAAGTTTCTCGCGAGCCTCGCCTGTCGACTGCTCGGAGCGCGCGCACAGCGTCTCGAGACGCACAAGCGCGTCTTTTGCCGAAATCTGCTTCATCGTCGGGCACATATAAAACGGTTGGCGCCACGGAAATCACGGATTACATCTACCGAGGAAAATCCGTCGGACTCGAGCATCTTGTCGAGAGATTCGGCACACAAAGGGTTGATTTCAAGCCAAAGACTCCCCCCCGAGGCAAGGCTCCGCGCCGCAAGCCGCCCGATGGGACGGTAGAACCGCAAGGCATCGTCGTCGGGAACAAACAACGCCGAAGCCGGCTCGTGGTCCACGACACGCATATCCATATCTTTGCGCTCGCTATCAAGCACATAGGGTGGATTGCTTACTATTATGTCGAACTCACCGTCAATATTGTCTTTCAGGATGTCGGCCTCGACAAACTTCACGTCGGCACGGTAGCGTGCCGCATTCCTACGCGCCACAGCCAAGGCGTCGGCCGAAATATCCACTGCCGTAACACGGGCAAACGGAAGCACCACGGCGAGCGTCACGGCGATACATCCCGAGCCGGTGCCAATGTCGAGCACACGCAAGTCAGTCCGGCCGTCATAAGCCTTGACAATAAAGTCGACCAGCTGGCTTGTCTCGGGCCGTGGAATCAAAGTGGCCGGCGTCACCTCGAAATCGCGTCCGGCAAAAGACGCCACTCCGAGCACATATTGCAAAGGTTCGCCGGAGAGCACGCGCCCAACGATACGGTGGATATTTTCCACCGTGTCATCAAGCAACACACGGCTGCGGTTCAGCACCACATCCACCGGCTTATACCCTTTCACCGTCTCCACTATCACATTCGCCATAGCCCGGGCCTCGCCCTCGCCAACGGCAGGAGCAAGCCGCCCCTCAATATCCTTTAAAGCCTCGCCAATAGTCATAAATATCTCCGATTAAAAATTTAGAGTAATCACAATGTAGAGACACACGGCTCGTGCGTCCGCAGATGAGCAAAACATCCTGACTTGCAAATATAACAAATTATTTTTATCCGTGAGCAAGGCTTCCGCCCTTGTCCCTGATATAAGAGACAAAGGTTTGAAGGTCGAAGGACATTATGCGGGCGGGTGGGTCGGCGAGGACGGCGTCTTTGAGGCGGGTCATATATTCCGTCGGGCTTAACCCCGAGGCGGCCGTCAATTCGGGGATTAGCCCCGGGTCTGCGGCAATCGTCATCATCAGGCTGTCGAGGCGTGTCTTTTCAGCCGGCGTAAGCGCATTGTCGGGTTTATTCTTGCCATCGGTCACCTTTTCTTCCTCTGCCGGCAACAAGTCACGAACAAGAAAGTTGAATAACGCAAGTTTGGTTCCCTTGAAATCGGGCATAACGCCTTCCGATTGATATTTGACAAGTGCCTTAATCACTGAGAGCTGCGTCTTCACGCCGCAACAATCGAGCACTTCGAGCCAATGAGGCAAGATAACAGGTTTGTTTTCCATATTTAAAAAGATATAGGTTCATTTTTCCGTTTGCAAATATAGCATATATTATTGCAATTTGCAAATTTTCCGATGATTATTTGCATAAAAACCGGCTCTTTTTACCACGAATTACACAAATTTCGCGGATTTCACAAATTATTTTGAATAAATTATGTTCCTACCGGGTGGATTCACTACTTGCCTGTTAAATAATAATGCTCTGGAATTACGGCTTATAATAAAAAAATCCTTTCGGCAACCAAATTGCCGAAAGGATTCAAAAGTACGCCCGTGGGGAGTCGAACCCCAATCGATGGAACCGGAATCCATTATTCTATCCATTGAACTACGGGCGCATCTCGATTTTTCAATGCAAAATTACAAAACTTATCTCGAATTAACAAGTTTTTTCTGCCGTTTTTGCGAATTCATTATCGAATTCATTATCGTTTCATTCAACATCTTTAACCCCAGATAGGAGCGCAGAACATGAAATTCTTATTTTTTTCTGCGCCAAAGCCCCACCAATGACATTTTTTTTATATATTTGCATTTGATTTCAGAGCCATAGAGTTGGCAGACAAAATCAACACATTTTTTAAAAGGTGTTATTGAAATTTTATCTTCGTAATTCAAACTTGGTCGTTAGAATTTCTGCATGAAGATGAGATTGGCAATAGCACCTGCATCGGTTGCTTATACCCTGCCGTGATTGGCGGTTTATATAGCAATATCGGTGTGGGGCTATTGTTTTATTCATGCAGAAAGGTAGACCAAGACCTGAATTACGGATAAAACAAAATACAATCCTCACACCTTTTTCATGTCTAATAACATAGCCCGTTTCAATGGAGGATGAGAAACGTATCATTCACATGAAACAAGTCTATAAAGTCATATTAAATGTTGTCTTAATAATTATAGGATTATTTCTGGCAGCAAACTTCATATATGATTTATTTACAAATACTCTTGAAACCTTTGTATCCATTATATTCAATGTGGCTTTTGGAGCGTTCATCTATTTAGTTGTTATAATTCATGATAAATTAATTAGTAAATCTCCTGTAGAATGGAACACTTATCCGGCGCTAAAATCCATTGTTAATGGAATATGTATATACTCAGGGTTCCTCTCTGCAATTCTATGTGTAACCATTTTAGACTACATAAAACCCAACACATTATCCGTCAATTCATCTATTAAACAAATTGCTATAATTCTAATAATGTCTCTTTTCTCATGGTGGACCTATCTTTCTATTGCCTATGCAAAGCGGTCTGCGACAATCCTTTTAAGAGGATTTATGATAATGAATATTTTATATTTTGGCTTACCATTAATTAACAGCGTACTAAATTCGACCATTGATATTTATTTCAGTTATTGGAATAGCATTGAAACTCAGATATTTGTTCTTACAATCGTTTCGATTTGCATAAAAGGTCTATGCACTTCTTTTAGCAAGTCTTGGAAAGAGCAGTTTAAAAATAGTAATGCACCATTCATAGTAATATGTACTATTGTAGCTATTTCTTATGCAATTATTAGAATCCGCATAATATAACAACTATGATAAAATATATATTACTCCCACTGATAATGTTACAATGTCTTAGTTCGTGCTCCTATAAACGAGATTTCGAACAAAATAAATACACGATATATTGGCAAGACAATAATCTATGTATCACAATTCCTCATCCAACAATGGGAATTGTCCACCCTGGATTAGTAGATTGGCGAGGCGTAAACCTTGAAAAAGTTGTTGAAGATATTTATAAAGAATGTTCGACTTCTAAATCATCAGGGAGTGTAAATGTCTGGGTGTTCTTTGAAAATCCGCAAACCGACAAATACGGTAATGTAACAATGAAATACGATGATTACCTATTAGCCACTATTCCATTGTCTGAAGCCCGTAAATACAAATCCAGCAGGTTCCTTGATGCTGAATACAAACTAACAGAGGGCGTCCGTAACGTTGCTTTCGGGTCTACTAAAATTGAGGATGATTACGGGAGAAAAAGTCAATATCTTACGCCAAAAGACACTTTTTATATCGAATAAAAATCGGAACACCAATTGCCATCTTATATAAGAATGAGATCATTCAATATCACTTTTCACATATGCAAATATGCCTGATGCCGTAAAAATCAATTCGTATTTAATCGAACATAAAACGCAAAAGTTGAATTTGACAAATATATTAAACTTATACCGCTAAGTGTCTTTGATTAGAAAGTTATTATAATCATGGTGTAGGAAAGTACGGCTCGTGCGTCTGCACCAAAACATTTTCAACACAATAAAAATACACTTGACCTATCATTTAACCAAAACAAAGAACTTGAGAAAGGCAATATCTAATAGTTTGGCCATCATTTTTTATTATGGCATGCATAGTAGGTGCGATTAGTATTATCTTTGAAGATTTTAAGGCTCCTTGGAATTGGATTATTTTAATTGCTTTTATCTTAGCATCTATATTTTGGAGGCTTATTATAATCATGCTCGTTTCTTCATTAAGTCACGCATCCCCACCTATATTTGATAAAACTAACAAGATTGACAATTCCCACCCAAAACAATTTTTCACAAATAGTTAGAATATAAAAAACAAATAACTAAACTGACAGCATATTTTCTTTCTATATTTTCTCTTTCAGAGGGATAAATTCGAAAAGGCTCACTTTATATTCAACGAGTTTTTATAGCGATTTTTGGTTTCGGGGAATTTTATTGGGGAATTGTTGCGTTTTAGGTGGAGATTCGTTATCTTTGTGGCATATTATCAATACACACCCTCGAAACCATGAATGTAGTTGACCGATTTCTTGATTATGTGAGATTCGACACGCAAAGTGACGAATTGACAAATATGACGCCGTCGACACCCGGACAGATGATTTTTGCCCAGTATCTCCAGAAACGTCTCCAGGAGATGGGGCTCGAAGATATCTCTCTTGACGACAATGGCTATCTTATGGCCACTCTCCCTTCCAATACTGCCGACAATGTGCCAACCGTGGGCTTCATCGCTCACCTCGACACGTCGCCCGACATGTCGGGCCGTCATGTAAAACCGCGTATTGTCGAGGCTTACGACGGCGGCGACATCACGCTCAATGCTGAGGAAGGTATTGTGCTGTCGCCCTCTGAATTTCCGGAACTGCTAAACTATGTCGGCCAGGATTTGATCGTGACCGACGGCACGACGCTTCTCGGCGCCGACGACAAGGCCGGCATCGCCGAAATTGTATCGGCTGTGGCCTATCTGAAAGAGCACCCCGAGATAAAGCACGGCAAAATCCGCATCGCTTTCAACCCCGATGAGGAAATCGGCCAGGGCGCGCACAAGTTTGACGTATCGCTTTTCGGCGCCGACTGGGCCTACACCATGGACGGAGGCGAAATCGGAGAATTGGAATACGAGAATTTCAACGCTGCCGTGGCCCGCGTATCGTTCAAGGGCCGCAACGTGCATCCGGGCTACGCCAAACACAAGATGATAAACTCGATGCGCATCGCCAACCAGTTCGTGATAATGCTTCCGCGCTGGGAAACTCCCGAACATACCGAGGAATATGAAGGATTCTATCATCTTGTGGGCATGGAAGGCTCTGTGGAGAAAACCGTGCTCACCTACATAATCCGCGACCACGACCGCGACCGCTTCGAGCGTCGCAAGCGCGAGCTCGAGCATCTCGCCCGCAAAATCAACCATGAGTTCCCCGACTGCTGCACCCTCGAAATCAAGGACCAATACTACAATATGCGCGAGAAAATCGAGCCGGTGCGCCATATCATCGACATTGCCGAGGAGGCAATGCGCCGCTCCGACATCCAGCCGAATGTAGTGCCCATCCGCGGCGGCACAGACGGCGCACAGCTTTCGTTCAAGGGCCTTCCCTGCCCCAACATTTTCGCCGGCGGACTCAACTTCCACGGCCGCTACGAATTTGTGCCCATCCCCTCGATGGAGAAAGCTCAACAGGTTATCGTAGAAATAGCACGTCTTGTCGCAGAAAAATAAACTCATAGTCATAACAGGCGCCACGGGCTCGGGAAAGAGCGCCGTGGCGCTTGATATTGCCCGACGGCTCGGATGCCACATCATATCTGCCGACTCACGGCAGATTTTCCGTGGCATACCTATCGGCACTGCCGCCCCGACTGCCGACGAGCTCGCTGCCGTGCCCCATCATTTCGTGGCTGCGCTCGACCTCGACCGGCAATATTCCGCCGCACAATACGAAGCCGACGTTATGGCACTGCTGCCGCGGCTGTGGGAGCAGAATCCGGTGCAGGTGATGTGCGGAGGGTCGATGATGTATATCGACGCCGTGGTACGCGGCATCGACGAGCTGCCCACTATTTCACCCGAAGTGCGGGCCGGGGTAATGCGTCTTTATGAGGAGCATGGCCTCGACGCCGTGCGCGCCGAACTGCGTCGCCTCGATCCTGTCGGTGCCACCCGTGTCGACCCGGCAAATCCCCGGCGCAACATACATGCGCTCGAAATATGCATCGAGGCCGGAGTGCCCGCCTCCACGCTACTCACGGGGGAGACCAAAGAGCGTCCTTTCGACATAGAGATGTACTATCTGCCGATGGAGCGCGCCGAGCTGTTCGACAGAATCAACCGCCGCGTCGATGCAATGGTCATAGCCGGCCTTGTAGAGGAAGCGCGCAGCGTCTATCACTTGCGTCACCTTAACTCTCTCAACACCGTGGGCTACAAAGAACTGTTCGCGGCCTTCGACGGCACCATGCCCCTGCCCGTGGCCATCGAGCGCATCAAGAAAAACACACGCGTCTACGCCAAAAAGCAACTCACCTGGCTCCGCCGCTACCCTACCCTCTCCGATGCCCGCCTGCTCTACGACAAAATCAAATGATAATCGTCAGCGGGAATCTATTAGGAACACAAGCCTCCGGCTTGTGGCAATTTTCACAAGCCGGAGGCTTGTGCTCCTGCATACAAAACACTTGCAGTATATGCAGTATTTATTATGCTAAATAGGCTGTTTTTCTAAAAAATACACTTTTCAAAAGATTTCAGCAAGTATTTTATACACTTTTCAATAAAAATTGAGGGGCTGTTTATACACTTCTCAATAAATCGGGGAAAAAGCGTGGGGGGATTGCAGGATCGGGCAATTTGTTTTATCTTTGCGGATATGGATATGACTATTATGCTTGCTGTCGGCTTTTTCGGGTCGGCGGAGTTTTATATATTGCTGGCCGTGGTGGCGGCGGCTATTGTGGCGGCGGCGGCGCGTCCGGCATTCACAGGGCCGGTACGCGAGGAATTGCTGGCTGCCGAGCTGTTGCCGGCAATGCCGGGCGAAAAGGACGAACCGAGTATCGAATGTAGGTGCTCCGACGGCGGACGTGTCGTTTTTATACGTCATGGGCTCGACGGCATGACCGACTCTGGGGCGGTGAGCCTTGCGGTGAAAATAAAAGGGAATGATATTTCGATTGAAGAGCGGCTGTCGGCGGGCTCGATGTACGACGACCCTGTGGCCGACGCCATGTTCACTCTCGACAATCTTGCTCCGGCATTTTATCACATATCGTATCACAGCGACAAGCTGTCGCGTTTCGTGGCGTTCACGCTTCACAACCGCCCGGGAATAACGACGGTGAAATCGCTCAATCAGTAGCGACAACAAGGTCGGCCACGGTGGCGCGGGTGAAAGCCACCAGGTCGGAGGGGGCGAGGCAGAGCTGAAGACCACGCTGGCCTGCGGAGATGTATATGCTGTCGAAATCGGAGGCTGTGGCATGGATGAAGACGGGATATGGCTTCTTCATGCCGATAGGCGAGCATCCACCGCGGATATATCCCGTAAGGCCGAGCAATTCTTTCATCGCCACCATTTCCGCTTTCTTGTCGCCGAAAGCGCGGGCTGCTTTTTTGAGGTCGACCTCGCAGTTGCCTGGCACCACGCAGACGAAGATGCCGTTGCGCTCGCCACGAAGGACAAGAGTCTTGAACACGCGGTTGATGTCCTCGCCAAGGCTGTCGGCCACATGCTGGGCTGCAAGATCGTCGGGGTCGAATTCGTAAGGGATAAGGCTGTAAGCAATCTTGGCTTTGTCGAGCAACCGGGCGGCGTTTGTTTTTTCCAGTTTTTTCATGAGGAGAACTATTTTTGAGTGACAATACGGTCGCCGAGTCGTTTGGCAAACAGCGACTTGGCCTGAAAGAGGCTTTGCAGGTCGGCGACAAGAGCCTGTATTTTTGCCGGGTCGGTATCCGGCGCAGACGACATGGCCTTAATAAGGGCCTGCGCGGCGGCAATCTCGCTGTCGATAACGCAGTATTTCAATTCCATGACCGCACGTGAGACGAGTTCGGGAAGCATCTCGCGCTCGGTGGCTACGTGCACATATTTGGTATGGATTTTCGAGAGCTGGTATTTTTCGACAATGAGGTCGGAAGCCACGCGGCGCACCGTATCGTCGGGATGCGACAGGAATGTGGATTCTGATATGTTTTCAAGAGCTTCGTCGAGGGTTGCGAAATATCCGGCATCGGCTTCTTCGGCAAGCTGAGCCTCGCGTATCTCAATATCGGCAAGGCCTTCGGCCTCACGGCGTATTTTTTCATGCCCTTCTTCGAGTATGCGACGACGCACTTCGTCTGCTTTGACCCGGGCATTTGCCACGGCGTCTTTCCATTCGCCACCGGCAAAAGCGACCACTTCATCAAAAATGCGGCGGAAAAGAGGGTCGATAAATTCAATCTCGTCTGTTTCAAGTTCCGACGCTACAAACTCGAGCATGGAAAATGATTCGTCGGGGGTGTCGCCGGCGTTTATCTGCACCATGGCATATTTGAGCAGCAGGCGGACGATAGCTTGCTCACACTGGCGACGACGCCGGTCGGCAGACGTCAAAATAGGCGCGGCAACTGCGGGCTGAGCAGTAACGGCAGGCGAGGCTGTGGCCGATGCCGCTGCTGCGGCCGGCGCATCCGGTTGGGTGTCGGCCTCGTCAGAATACGGACGTTTTTCCGCAACGGCGGCAATTTCTTTCGTGAGGCGCAGGGCGAGAGTGCGCTCGTCGATTCCGAGCATACGCGATGTTTGGCGCACATATTCGGCACGCATCACCTCGTTTGGCACCACTGCAATGGACCGGAGCACCTCGGTGACAACACCCGCCCGCTTTATGGGGTCGTTTTCCACGCCTTCGAGCAATATGCGTGTCTTAAACGAGATAAAGTCCACTTCGTGCGCCGCTATGTATTCCTCCACCTCGGTAAGAGAATGCGACTGCGCAAACGAGTCGGGGTCCTCACCGGGCGGGAGCAGGAGCACGCGGATGTTCATTTCTTCGGCAAGCAGCAGGTCGATGCCGCGGAGCGAGGCGTGTATACCGGCGGGGTCGGCGTCATAAATCACCGTTATATTTTTTGTAAAACGGTGCAATAGGCGAATCTGACCGATGGTGAGCGACGTGCCCGACGAGGCGACAACATTTTCGATGCCGAGCTGGTGCATGGATATCACGTCCATGTATCCCTCGACGAGAATACATTTGTCTTGCTTCGAAATGGCCTGGCGCGCCTGATAGAGTCCGTAAAGCTCGTTGCTCTTGTGATAGACAGGAGTCTCAGGCGAGTTTACATACTTTGCTTTTTTCTTGTCGGACGACAGGATGCGTCCGCCGAAGGCGATTACACGCCCCGACACGGAGAAAATTGGATAAATGACGCGCCCGCGGTAGCGGTCGTAAAGCCCGCGGTCGGACTGCGCCACAAGTCCGGCCATAAGCAGGAACTTGTCGCTGAAACCTTTCGACTGCGCGTCGCGCAGGAGAGAGTCGCCACGGTCGAGGCTATAACCGAGACGGAATTTTTTTATCATCCGGTCGTTAATTCCTCGTTCGCGGAAATAGGCATAGCCTACATCGCGTCCTTCTTCGGTGTCGGCAAGGATGTGCTCGAAATGCCCGGCGGCGAAGGCGAGCACGGCGATGAGCGACTCACGCTCGGTCTCGGCTTCTCGCTCGGTGTCGGTCATCTCGCGGTCGACAATCTCTATATTGTATTTCTTTGCGAGGTAGCGCAGCGCCTCGTTGTAGGACATGTTTTCAAGGTCCATGAGGAAGCTGACGGCCGAGCCGCCCTTTCCGCAACTGAAACATTTGAATATGCCCTTGGCTTTGGACACGGCAAAAGAGGGTGTGCGTTCGTTGTGGAACGGACATAGCCCCAAGTAGTTGGCTCCACGCTTGCGAAGCGACACGAAATCGCCCACCACCTCCACAATGTCGGTGGCGTCAAGGATTCTCTGCACTGTTTCCCTGTCGATGCGTTTCATAATGCAAAAGTACAGAAAAAAAGGTAAGCGTGCAATATAATTTCGTAACTTTGCTTTCCGAAGTTACGAAAAGAGTGTAATTTATTGGAAATGAGCGTAGGTTAATTGCTCTTGATAGTAATAGGTTACGATTTAG
>VSPD01000024.1 GCA_009775125.1 Muribaculaceae bacterium
GATACATGATTAATTTCTGTAGACCTGCGGCTTAACATATCAATACATTAATTTATTTTTACGATATACTTACTTAAGGAAATGTGACAGTATTCTGAGTGCGATAGCCGCCGAAAGGATGCTGCTCCATGTGTCGGCTTCGGATGTAAGCAGTGGCGCGGCTATGAAAAGCACGCACGCGCCTGAATAGATTAAGAAAACCGGCCGGCAGAGCGGTGTTCCGCGCAGTAGCGTCCCGGCCAAAAGCGGAAGCAGGTTGAATGGTATAAACATCCAGTTCCATGCCGAACCGATGCTCGCCGGAATCACGGCTACGGCTATAAGCGCCAGTGCGGCCAACGATTGCAGCCCGAGCGCCACGATATCAATTGCCTTCACCACGCGCGGCCATCGGCCTGCCATATCCATTGCCGATACGGCTGCCGAGAGAATCAATATCGCTATGGCAGCCGCCACGGGTGTTACGGGCTGCGGTCCGTTCGGCCGTGTCGCCTCGACAAGCACCGCCGGCGTTCCTGAAAGCAAATGTCTTACCGTGCCGTCGCGCGACACGATAGAGGCCGACGGGAGACATTCGTCCATGGTCCGGGGTGTAAGGGAAGTGTGCCAATGGTCGGAAACATCGCAGTCGGTGCCAAGACCTACGGTGAAAACCAATGTCGACCACGGGCTTTCGTCTTTGAGGCCTTCTTTAAAATGAGTGCCGTTATCCATAGCCTGGAAGCGGTTGTTCATCCGGATTTCATCGTTCCCGAGAGCCTCTGTGATTTTTCTTATGGCCTCTGAACTGCAACTGCGGAACCTGACGTTGAAATCTTTCTCGCTGCCCGATTCCACCGCGTCATCAAGCAGACGCCACAGTGTGCGTATCTGCGGGTCGGTAAGGTTGAGTGGATATTCTTTCACCTCGCGTCCCTCCGAGCGGAACATCCCGAGATACTCGTCAATGCCTATGGCCGCAAAACGCCCTTTTGCATGGCCCAGAACTTGACCGAGGGCATTGTCGGTGCTTGTCTCGAAACTGAATACATTGTCGAGCCCAAACGCCGGGCATTGCAGGCGTATGGCCGCATGGCCGGTGGCCTGATAAAAGAGCGGCCCGGGCGATGTCACCAGCATTGAGGCGCCGACTTCTTCGGTAAACGTGGGCTCCGGAGCTTGCGCTGTGGCCCACACGGCGGAAAGAAGCATGAAAACCGCAACGACGGCTCGCAGCCCGTAGCGGCTGCGGTATTCATCCGGCATATATTTATTTATCGTCAGCAATATACTTCGTTCCGTTATGTTCTCCGCCTGTAATTTCTGCTATTAGCATCGAGTTTTCATAAGATAGTGTGTTCTGTGTGTAAAATCCGTTACGACAGGCGTAGATTGCAAAGATAAATCAAATTATATAAATCACCCCTCCATAATTGTTAAATAGTGTTAAATATTATTAAACATGAGGGCGCCGATGTCGTGCTACGACTTCTGGTATTCGGTGGGCGACATGCCCGTGATGTGCTTGAAATACTTGCCGAACGACGACTGGGTGTTGAAATTGAGCGCATAGGCCACTTGCTGGATGTTTTTGTTGGAGAAACGAAGCATGTTCTTGGCTTCGAGTATCACAAACTCGTCGATCCACGCCGCGGCCGAGCGTCCGGTCGCCTCCTTTATGATATGCGACAGATATTTCGGCGATATGAAAAGTTTGTCGGCGTAGAAAGCTATCGAGCGTTCGTGGGTGTGATGAAGCTGAACGAGATTCATAAACTCATGCACATAGTTGAGCTTGCGCGACTGAGGCTGCTTCGAGTTCTCGGAATTAGGCCCTGTGTGGTTTTCCTCGAATTGAAGCATCTGGTAGATTATGGCCTGGATGAGCGACCGGGCTATGTTCTTGGAAAAAACAGCCTCGCGGTTGCGCGTGGCATTGAGGTGGAGCAGTTCCATATACTGGCCAAGTTGCGAGGCCTCGTCGGGCGAGAGGTTGCCCGTGGGCGACACATGCCGGTCGATCATTTGCTTTATATTTATGGCGTTGAGGTCGAGATTGAGGTCATGCATAAATTTCGTTGACACGAATAAGGCATATGCCTCTACTTTCGACCAATCCACCTTGTTCACCTTTATTATCGACCCCGAACCGAGCACCACTATCGAATTTTGCCTTATCGTGTAAGTGTTGAGGTTTACGTCGAGCGAGATTTCGCCTTTAAGCACCAGGCACACCGTGAGCCCCGCGAATCTCACGGGATTGGAAAGTATCTCGATGCCGTCCTCGCCCGGCTTTATGCGTGAAAAAATATAATCGTCGCCGAGCTGTCCGTAATGCGATGAATATTTCTTTATTTCCTCGAAGCGTTCGAATTGTATGATTTGTTCCATGAAATATGCTCTAAAACTCCAAATTTTGGTACAAATATACACATTTTCGCATAAACGGCAAAAATAGATGAAAAAATCACCCTTCCCTCAATCCCGTCAAAAAGTATATATGTCGGCTTGCTTTTTAAAAAATATTTGTTAAATTTGCAACCGCATATCGCTTGCAGAGACCCGATATGGGGCTTGCGGGCGGGTGCGACGACATATTGGAATGCGTTTATCGACGCTTTTTCTTGACGATTAGAAACTTCGCAACTTTCTCAGATATAGTCAGGAATCGGCAACCGGTAGATGTCTGATGTGGATATGTATATTATCGGCCGGCGGACTGCGCGAGAGCGTTGTGTCCGACGGTATTTGCCTATACATATTTGCGTGAGGTCTCTGCATGTGTTGCCCGTTCTAACTATATCGGGCAATGCGAAGGCCTCTAATCGTGAGAACGGGCAGCAAGGTAAGGCTCTCACGCATTTTCTTTTCCTACCGTAAAGGCCGCCCGGGAGCCGCCGGCATTTTTTATCCTATGAAGCGCATTTTTGCCTCTGCCAAAACGTCAACTTAAAATCAAAAAACAAGTCTTATGAAAAAGCTTATCGCATTTGTGTGCATCATGATGCTTGGCATTGCCGGCATCGCCGCGCAAGACAACATCGCCGGCGACTGGACCCCCGACGGCGCGTCCTGGCTGGGCGACATCAAAATAAAAAGCATGGGCGGCGACAAATACAAAATCCGCCTCTCCACATCCGACGGCGTATTCACCACTACCGGCAAACTCTACAATGGCACCCTTTATGCCGACTTTGAGGATGAGGCACCCGAATATGGTGAATACTGGGTCGAAAACGGCGATGTTCTTGTAGGCCGTGGCAGTGGTGGATACAGTATTCATGGCAAGGCAGCCGGGTGGATTGGTAGTAATCAAAGATATTGCTTTACATCATCCCGCTATGGTTGCGCCACTGTAAGAAAACACCGTTGCTACATAAAATTGAAATTCACGAAAAACGGGATGGACGCTTCTTTAAATTTCGAGAGCACCTATCTAAAAAACGGGAATCCAATGTTTTATCAAGGGTCGACCTGGGTGTCACAAGGTTCGTACACCTGTTGGTGATTTAAGGCTGCGGAGTTTCGAGCGAGGCGAGGATGGTGCGCAGTTCGGTCTCGGTGGTTGTCAGGCGAGAGCGGCATTCCGACAGAAGTTCGGTGGCGCGGCGTGTGAGGGCGGTGAGGCGGTCGATGTCGCAGCTGTCCGACTGGATTGTGCGCAAAATATTTTCAAGTTCAGTAACAGCCTGTTGATATGTAAGTTCCATTTTATTTTAAGTTTGGGAGTTTGGAAGTTGGGTAGTAGGGCGGTAGGAACACTAACCGCGGAGCGCTTTGCCATCGGCAAAGAACCCTCCGGCTTGTGAAATTGTGCATCGTGCATCGTGCTAATTTGCCGTTGACCGTATCGTTCCCGAGGCGAGGATGGTTTCGATTTCGGTGCCGGGGGCGATATCGGCCGCGGAGGTCACGGCGCGTCCGTCGACGCGCGTTATCGAGTAGCCGCGGCGGAGCGTGGCCTCGGGCGACAGCACGGCTATGAGCTGGGCGTCGGCGTCGAGGCGCCGGCGTTGGCGGTCGATGGCAGTGGCCACGGCTTGCGTCAAGGTTCCGGCCATGGCGTCGAGGCGGGCGGCCTGCGGGCGCAGGCGGCTGTCGGGTATGGCGGCGAGGCCGGCACGCACGTTGATAAGGCGGTTGCGGGCCCGCGACAGAGCGGCTGTTGCGGCGGTGGGCAGCGCGCCGCGGATATATTCGAGCTGTTGGCGGCAACCGCCGATGCGGTCGGCCACAGAGCGGTGTATCGCCGCCGCCGTCTGGGCCAGTCGCGCCAAGGCGTCGGCTCCGCGCCCCACGAGCCATGCCGCGGCTGCCGTCGGGGTCTTCACGCGCATGTTAGCCACATAGTCGAGAAGCGTAATGTCGCGTTCGTGGCCTATGCCGATAATCACCGGTATGGGAAATTGCGCTATGTTGGCGGCTAAGTCGTAGCTTTCAAACGAACCGAGATCCGACGTGGCGCCGCCGCCGCGAATTATCACCACGCAGTCGTACGCGTCGAGGTCGGCGTTGATGGCGTCGAGCGCGGCGATGATAGACTCGGCCGAACGTTCGCCCTGCATTATCGCCGGGAAAAGACGCCCCGTGAAGCGCAGGCGGTAAGGGTTGAGGAAAAGCTGGCGACAAAAGTCGCCGTAGCCGGCCGCTCCCGCTGCCGATATTATGGCTATGCGCGAGGGCACGTCGGGCCACGGCAGCGTCCGGTTCATGTCGAGGATGCCCTCGGCTTTGAGCCGGGCCAGTATCTCGGCGCGGCGGCGCAGCAAGTCGCCGGCCGTGTATGAGGGGTCGATGGCGTTGATGTTGAGCGAGAACCCGTAGAGCGGATGGAACGATGCCGTTACACGCACCAACACCTTCATGTCCGAGCCGAAAGGCCGCCCTGTCGCCTGCAAGAACTGGCGCGATATTATCGAAAAAGCCGAGGCCCATATGTTGGCGCGCGCCTTGGCCCGCTGCTGCCCCGACGCCGGGTCCTTCTCGATGAGCTCCATATAGCAGTGGCCGCCGGAGACGCGCACATCGGCAGTCTCGGCCACCACCCACACATTCTGAGTGCCCGGCGCCGATGCCACGGCGCGGCTCACGGCCGCGTTAAGTTGCGAAAGGGTAAGAGCTTGCGTGCCGTTCATCGGTCGAGAAGTTTAAAATTTTTGCCGTTCCAGTAATAATTGAGCTGCTTGCGTATATTGGCCAGAGCGTCGGGGCGGTCGCCCGGCGAGAAATACCGATCCACAGTAGGCGTGAGAGTCAAGATGGCCGAGTCGGGATTATAGGCATATTCCGCGAGCATGAAAGGAATCTGAGCCTCGGCCGCCGCCGTGGCATCCTTGCTGTCGTCGATAAGCCATGTGCGCAACGACGGAGGCGTGAAAGGCGACTTGGAGAGCGGCTCCCAACGGTAATTGTAGAGGCGCATCACACTGTCGCGCACCGGCGTGGCCACAGTCTCGATCACGCCAAGCACCGGACGCTCCTCCATGGGGTTGAGCACAAAAATCTGATAGACAGTACTGTCGGAAGCCTGCACCGTAAGGCTGTAAGGCTTCTCGTCGACGATGCGGCATCGTCCGCCCGTGGCGTTGGCCGATTGCTTTGTCGAACCGGCATGGAAATAGTCGAGCATATCGAGGCGCACCGACGGCCCCAGCAGCAGCATCACCTCATCGGGAGCCACCGTAAAAGCCTTCTCCGCCGTGACCTGCGCCTGCGTCGCAGCCGCCACCGCCAAAAATATCGTAAGGAGAAAATGTTTCATAACACAAAGATAAACAAAAAAAACGATACCTCGCATCCTCTCCCACGAAAAAACACCTCCTTGTAAAAGGGGGAATTAAAGTAGATATAGACGTATCTATTCCCGCAAAAGGTTGATAAACTAATATTTACAAATTAATTTATCGTAAATTTTGAAAAATTACGATATTTGCATAAATTACGGCACAAGCCGAAAATGCGGTGCATGGAATCGCGTAGCGATTCAAGAATGTAGCCCGGGGTGGAGCGATAGCGGAACCCCGGGTATCGTCATTGGCATCATCCGTGGTATTGGAGCGAGCGACAGCGTAGCGTTCTGCATCACGGTTGACATTTTCGAACGCTCCGGCAGGCTCCGCTCCAATGCCATAATAAATAACATCCACGCCCCCAGGGCTGTCGCCCTGCGCTACAATATTTGTCTCCTAACGGAGACGCAATGCACCGTAATTACGGCTTGATCCTTAATGGCACAAGCCGAAATGTCGGTGCATGGAATCGCGTAGCGATTTTGAATTCCCTATTTGCAATGTTTTTAGCTGCACATGCAACGGGTTTACGGATTGTGCCGTATTTCGCAATTTATCGCAATTTATCTCAAATTGCGATAAATTGAAATATAATTTATTGAGTATTAATTATGTAATAGTGTTGATGTGTGTGCGATAAATCCCTGTTAAGCGGCCAAACCTCCCTCGGTCTGGCCGCATTCATGTTCGGAGTTTTCGTCGTATGCGTATAAATCGGCATTAATATCAAAGAATTGATGGCAGAAATTTCTTAATCGCAAGACAATTGCTGATATACCATCTGAATATGGCAGGCCACTGTCTGGTATCTGTCATGTCAATCTTTTTGGTGAGATAGAATCGAGAGGCTTTTTTCGTTTCTGAACCGGTCCAAACTATTTCTGACTCATTGCAGCCAAGCTCTGCCGCAAGTTGCGCCTTATTGGCGCGAAAAGATTTATATAATTCCTTGTCTTCCTGGATGTAAAGGCCGACGGTTGCCTCTCCTTTTTGTTTCTTAGCCTCGATGCAAATATGGCATCTGCTGTCTCCGATGCTCAAATCATACCAGTTGTGTGATTTTGCTGCCCGAAGTTTGAACGATTTTGTAAAATCCATAGTCTTCGCGAAATCATTAAAGGCCTGCCAGAAGTCAAGCTGTAAGATTTGAGTGTCGGAAGCATTTGCCGATGGCTTTATAGTATTCGCCCATTCATTAGGCTGTTCAACTATATTGAACTTCGGCGCGAGTTTCGAGGGATCTCCGATATACCAAAGTTCAATTTCAAGAAGATAAAAGCCTAAATGAGAACCGGTGTTCTCGTTTAGCCAGTCAATAGCGTTGCGATGTTCTTCGCGGGCTTTCTTTACAATCCATACGATTGCTTTGGCATTTTTGCCGGAGGCATATGTAATCAATTGTCCAAGGTGGCAATGGTTGGAATCCTCTAATTGATTTTCTATAATTACATAATTTTCGGTATCGGCTTCCTTTGCTAAAATGTCTGCCGAATAGCCGCCGACCTTTGACTCTTTTTCAATGAGTTCTAAGTCCATGCCGAGAATATCCCCGATATATTCGAGGTGTTCGGCAAGCCAAGGAGTAAAATCAGAAGCCTCATTGGGCCAAACCTTACGAAGATTATGCTCTTGTGTAAGGGTTTCGAGTTCAAACATAATTTACGATAATTTATCCCGAACCTGTATTAATGGTCCGGTTAGTGCGTACTTGCCTTGTCGTGAATCGGATTCAGGCGATTAGTCTTTTTTGTGACGTTCGTTGTATTTCTTGTAGGCGCGGCCGCCGATTATGCCGCCAATGATGCCGGCTGCAATCGGAAGAAAAATCCAAAGATTCATAATACTTTTATTTTGTTTTAAGCAAAGGTATATAAAAAATAGGGAATGTGCAAATAAAACGGCGCGGCCCGACACTGTGGAGGTGTCGGGCCATCACATTATTGTGGGAGTGTATAAAAACCAAACCCGATAGCTTGAACCAGAGGCTACCGGGAATAAACATTGCAAATGTAATGCTTTTTTATCAATCAAACAAGTAAACAAGCAAGTATATAACCACTATGGCTGAAATTTAAGTTTTTTTAAGAGTCATAGAGTCTTAATCTTGTTGCATATTCTTACAACGTCGCCTAATCCATATAGCAGAGAAGGACTGTCAATATCAAGCCATTGCAAAAGAGTGAGTATTCGAGAGTAGCGATTTAGGGCATAGAATGTATCAATGGTCGTACGGTTTGTGCCCGTACCGAAACATATTGGTTCATGGTGGGCTATCCGGTTTCGTAAATTATTTATATAATCGAGTTCTTGGAAAATATATGTGTTATTGTAGCGTTGGCTACGGGTTGAACGGGGCTTGTTTGGAAAAATATCGAGTAGAGTTTGGCCGGTAAGCTGATATTGCACGTTTGAAAACATGTACTTCCAAATTCCAAACTCCATTTGAGCAAGAAGTTTTGTGTGACTGTATTGGTTGTTGCGAAGCAGTTCGTTATAGGCCTTTTCAATTATATTTTTTGTTTTTGCCGTTCTATGGTCGGAATGAAAGCATCCGCCGGGCATAATAAAATCCATGAGCCAATTATTGCCATGCTGTGAAACAAACTGCTTATTGATTTTATTACGCAAAGCAACTTCAAAACACCCGACAACAGCCAGCAATTCTTGTGAAAGCCTGATGTTATAGCGGTATAATGTCATGGCTTTGCGAGTGTTATAATTACATGCTGCGAGGTACCTTCGCATCCTTTCAGGAGAGATTATATCTTCAAATTCGGAGAATTTCATAAAGATGTGTTGTATAGAATACAAAAATACACAAAAAGGTAGAAATGTGCAAAGGATGGGTGTATAAAAAATCGGCGCGGCCCGACACTGTGGAGGTGCCGGGCCGCGCGCGGTTATGGTGTGGGACGGGAGGGGGTCAGTCGAGGTCGGAGTTGGTGGCTACGATGCGCAGGCGGTTGTCGCGGATGAAGTCGACGATGGTGCGGCGTATCTTGTTGTCGTCGATGTCGGCTTCGATGCGTTTGAGGGCGTTGAACACCGAGGTCTGGCATTGGTAGATGTGGCGGTAGGCTTTGGCGGCGTCGTCGATTTCGGCTTCGGAGAAGCCTTTTTTGCGCATCACCACGGAGTTGATGCCGTAGTACGACGCCGGGTTGTGGGCTAAGATGATGTATGGGGGCACGTTGGAGCCGATGCGGCATCCGCCTTTTACGAGCACCCAGCGGCCCACGCGGCAGTTTTCGTGGAGAATTACGTTCGACGACAGGATTGTACATTCGTCGACGTAGGCTCCGCCGGCTATGGTCACGCCGTTGCCGAGCACGCATTTGCCCACGATGTGGGAGTCGTGTCCGATGTGGGTTTCGGCCATGATGAAGCAGCCGGTGCCGATGCGCGTGCCGCCTTCGGGGGCGATGCCGCGGTTGATTATCACGTGCTCGCGTATTGTGTTGTCGTCGCCGATGTAGCAGAATGTGGGTTCGCCGTTCCAGCGGAAGTCCTGGGGTTCGGCACCTATTACCGCGCCTTGGAACACGCGGTTGTTCTTGCCCATGCGTGTGCCCGACATGATCGAGGCGTAGGGGAGGATTTCGCATCCGTCGCCGATTTCGACGTTGGCGTCTATAAAGGCGAACGGGTGTATTTTTACGTTTTCGCCGATCTTGGCTGACGGATCGACGTGTGCCATTGGACTGATCATTGTAATTCAGGTATTAAGTATAAGTTATGAGTGATAAGGGATAAGCGATAAAGTATAAGTGATGCCACTTTATGCTTCATCACTTATACTTTATCCTTTTTTTGTATTAGCGTCCTCCGCCGAGCGACTGGTAGAGGTTGATTATCGACTGGGCCGTGGTGAGCTCGTTGGAGAGCTGGGCCATCTGTGCTCCGAGCAGGCTTTGCTGCGCGGTGATTACTTCGAGGTAGGTGCCGTTGGAGTACTGGAAGAGGTCGACGGTGTATTCCACGGATTTCTCGAGGTTGGCGACCTGTTCGGCGAGGTAGGTCGATTTCTCGGTGGCCTTGCGGTAGGTGGTGAGGCCGTCGGACACTTCGGCCGCGGCGGTGAGCAGGGTGTACTCGAAGTTGTTCATGGCCTGCTGCTGCTGCACTTTGGAGGCTTTCAGGCGCGCTATGTTCTGGCCGCGCGAGAAGATGGGGGCCACGAGCGAGCCTGCGAGGTTGTAGAACCAGTCGCCGGGGTTTTTCACAAACGAGCCGAGAAGGTTGGTGAATCCGCCCTGTGCCGAGATGGTGATGCCGGGGTAGAAGGCTGCGCGGGCCGAGTTGGTGGCGTAGTAGGCCACGGCGAGGTCTTGCTCGGCGGCGGCTACGTCGGGGCGCATGGCCAGGTACTGCATGGGCACGCCCTGGATGAGCATTTCGGGCACTTGCAGCGAGGCGTCGGGGCTTACGGCCCAGGTCTGGGGCATGGTGTTCATCAGCAGCGACATGGTGTTGTTGAGCTGGTCGAGGCTCACTTCAAGGTCGGTGATGCCGGCCAGCACATTGTTGTAGTTGGCGGTCATCTGCACGACGGCGGCCTCGGTGGTGCGTCCGGCCTCTTTCATGTCTTTCATCATCTGCACCGATTCTTTCCAGAGCTGGGCGGTGGTGCGGTAGAGATGGAGCTGACGCTCTACGGAGGCTATGGCATAGTAGCAGTTGGCCACGCCGGCTATGATGCGCGAGCGCACGGCCTGGGCGTAGGCTTCTGATTTGTAGACGGCCACCTGCGCTCCGCGCTTGGAGTTGAGCAGCTTGGCAAACACGTCGATTTCCCAGCTTGCCGATGCCGGGATGGTATAGGTCCACGAAAGGTCGGAGCCGGCATAAGAGGCTCCGGCGCCGTTGGGCGTGAGCGCCAGCGAGGGGAGGTAGGCCAGGCGGGCGCCGCGGAGCTGGGCGTCGGCTATTTCGACGTTGAGCTGAGCGTTGCGCAGGGAGGTGTTCTCGGCGAGGGCGCGGTTGATAAGGTCGACAAGCACGGGGTCGGTGAACACGTCTTCCCAAAGGAGGTTGCCGAAGGCGGCGGAATCCGGCTCGGCCTGGCGTGCCTGCTTGTATTCGGCGGTGAGGGCCGTCGAGTCGGGCGTCTCGTATTTTTTGTAGATGTGGCAGCTTCCGAGGCTCAATGTCATGGAGGCTGCGACAGCCATGTATATTATTTTTTTCATCGGGATGTTGTTTGGTTTTGGCCGGGATGCTTCCCCCCGGCGGTAATTTGCCGGGAGGAAACGGATTCGGCCTTATGTTATCGGGAATATTGTTCGATCTCGTTTTCGATGTTGCCGCCGGGTTCTTCGTCGGTGAACTTGATGGGCGAGATTTTTTCCTGGATTGTCTGGAACACGATGAAGAGCGCGGGCACGAAGAGCACTTGCAGGATCATGCCGATGAGCATGCCGCCGACAGAGCCGGCGCCGAGCGCGCGGTTGCCGTTGGCGCCTACGCCGTGGGCAAACATCAGCGGGAGAAGACCGATGATGAGGGCGAGCGAGGTCATGAGGATAGGACGCAGACGGGCCGATGCACCCTGGATTGCGGCGTTGAATATCGACATGCCCGTGCGGCGGCGTTCCACGGCGAATTCCACGATGAGGATGGCGTTCTTGGCAAGAAGGCCGATGAGCATGATGAGGGCGATTTGCAGGTAGATGTTGTTGTCGATGCCAAACATCTTGGCGAATACAAACGAGCCCATCAGGCCGAACGGTATCGAGAGGATAACGGCCCAGGGGAGGAAGTAGCTTTCATACTGGGCGGAGAGCAGCAGGTAGACAAAGAGCAGGCAGAGGCCGAAGATTACGGCTGTCGACGATGCGTCCTGCTTGCTTTCCTCGCGGGTCATGCCGGAGTATTCGTAGGTGTAGCCGGTGGGCAGTGTCTGTGCGGCCACGCGTTGGATGGCGGCGATGGCGTCGCCGGTGGAGTAGCCGGGGTTGGGCGAACCGTTGACCGATATCGACGAGAACATGTTGAAGCGGTCGAGAAGGTCGGGGCCGTAGACGCGCTCGAGCGACACGAAGTTGGAGATGGGCGCCATGTCGGCTCCGTTGCGTATCTTTATGGCGTTGAGTGTCTCGGGCGATACGCGGGCTTCGGGAGAGGCCTGCATCATCACGCGGTAGATTTTACCGAAGCGGTTGAAGTTGGACACATACATCGAGCCGTAGTAGCCTTGCAGGGTGGAAAGGATGTTCTTCGGGCTTATGCCGGCCTGCTTGGCCTTGGCCACGTCGATGTCGACCATATACTGCGGGAAGGTGGGGTTGAAGGTGGTGTAGGCCATCTGGATTTCGGGCTGCTGGTTGAGCTGTCCGAGGAAGCCTTGCACCACGGCGAAGAAGTCGTTGATGTCGCCGCCGGTCTTGTCCTGCATCTTCATCTCGAAACCGTTGGATACGGAGTAACCCGTAATCATAGGCGGAGCGAATGCGGCCACCGTACCGTCCTTGATGTATTTGCGGGTGGCGCCGTAGACTTGCTTGATGATGTTGTCGGAGCTTTGGCTTTTGTCGCGTTCTTCCCAAGGATTGAGCTTCACGATAAACGTACCGTATGTGGCGCCCTGTCCGGCGATGAACGAGTAGCCGTTGATCATCTGGGTAAGTTTCACGCCCGGGATGTTGCGGATAATCTTATCCATCTGGTCGAGTGTCTCGCCGGTGCGTTCCTGCGATGTGCCCGGGGGCATTGTAAGCATTACGAATATTGTGCCGGTGTCTTCGTTGGGCACGAGCGACGAGGGTGTGCTGCGCATCAGGCCCACGAGCACCACGATGGATACGACGACGGTGGCAAATGATGTGATTTTGTGGCGGCTGAAGAAGGATACGCATTTGTTGTAGACGGCGAGCACGCGTCCGAAGCCTTTTTCAAATCCGCGGTGGAAGCGCGGGGTGAAGATGCCTACAACTGCTATTATGGCGCATACCGAGGCCACGGCGAGTTTCCAAAGCGATTCGGTGTTATACCAGCCCAGAATCATAAACACGATTGTGGCGCAAAGGAACGCGAAGATGATTATCGGGTGCAGGTTGAGGCGCGACTTGGCCACTTCCTTGGCGGCGTCGCCGGCCGCGGAATATGCCTCGCCGAGGCGCTCGGTGAGCGGGCGGTTGTCGTCGTGAGCTTTGAGGAACACGGCGCACAGGGCCGGCGAGAGCGTGAGGGCGTTGATAGCCGAGAAACCCACGGCGATGGCGATGGTGAGGCCGAACTGGCGGTAGAACACACCCGATGTGCCTTCCATAAACGACACGGGGATGAACACGAGCATCATCACGAGGGTAATCGAGATAAGCGCGCCGGCAATTTCGCTCATGGCGTCGATCGACGCGCGGCGCGCGCTCTTGTAGCCCACGTCGAGCTTGGCATGCACCGCCTCGACCACCACAATGGCGTCGTCGACCACAATGGCGATGGCGAGCACAAGGGCGGAGAGGGTGATGAGGTTGATGGAGAAGCCGATGAGCTTGAGCACGAAGAATGTGCCGACCAAGGCCACGGGGATGGCGATGGCGGGGATGATAGTCGAGCGGATGTCCTGCAAGAAGAGGTAAACCACAAAGAACACCAGCACGAATGCCTCGATGAGGGTCTTGATTACCTCATGGATAGAGGCATAGAGGAATTCGTTGTTGTTGAGCGGCACTTCCACGCCCAAGCCCTTGGGAAGCTCGGGACGAAGGTCGTCGACAAACTGGAGACAGTCGTTGATAATCTGCGTGGCGTTCGAGCCTGCGGTCTGGAACACGATGGCGATTGTCGACGGATTGCCGTTGAGAGCGCCGTGGAAGCCGTAGGTCACACGGCCGAGTTCTATTTCGGCCACGTCTTTGAGGCGGAGCACCTCGCCGTTGGAGTTGG
Source organism: Muribaculaceae bacterium (assembly GCA_009775125.1). Lineage (GTDB taxonomy): Bacteria > Bacteroidota > Bacteroidia > Bacteroidales > Muribaculaceae > CAG-873. The sequence continues at coordinate 13,653 of VSPD01000024.1, forward strand.
CGCGTATCACGATGTCGCCGAATTCCTCGGGAGTGGTGAGGCGGCCTTTATATTTCATCGTGTACTGGAAAGTCTGGTCGCCTTGCTCGCCGAACGCGCCCGGAGCAGCCTCCACGTTCTGTTCGGCCAGGGCCGCCGACACATCGGAAGGCATCAGCGAGTACTGGGCCATCACGTCGGGCTTGAGCCATACGCGCATCGAGTAGTCGGCGCCCATCACAAGCACGTCGCCCACGCCGGAGATACGCTGCAACTGGGGCACGACGTTGATTTTCATGTAGTTCTCCACGAATTCTTCATCGTAGAGGCCTGCCTCGTCGACAAGGGCCACGGCGCAGAGCATCGAGGTCTGGCGTTTCTGGGTGAGGACGCCCACCTGGATTACTTCGGCGGGGAGGAGGTTCTGAGCCTTGGCCACGCGGTTCTGCACGTCCACAGCGGCCATGTTCGGGTCGAAGCCCTGCTCAAAATATACGTTGATGGTGGCCGAGCCGGTGTTGGTGGCCGTAGATTGCATGTAGGTCATGCCCTCGGCGCCGTTGATCGACTCTTCGAGAGGGGCGATCACAGAGTTGAGCACGGCCTGGGCGTTAGCGCCGGCATAAGTGGTCGACACCTGGATTGTAGGAGGCGCAATATCGGGGAACTGCGTGATAGGCAGCGTTGTAAGGCCGATGAGACCCAACAGGACGATGAAGATAGAGATCACCGTCGAGAGCACCGGCCTGTTGATAAATGTATCGAGTTTCATTTTGTAATTTCAGTTGATTGCTTATCGGAATCTATCATTCGGCAGCGGCCTCTGCGGCAGGTGCGGCTTCGGCTGCGGGGGTGACGGGAGTTACCGTCACGCCGTCTTTCACGATTGTGCCCACGCCTTCGGTAATGACGCGGTCGCCGGCTTTGAGGCCGGAAGTCACGACAAAGTTCTTGCCGTCGTTCACGTTAAGCACGGTGATGGGGGTGGTTACGGCCTTGCTGGAATCATTGAGCACATAGACATAACGGAGATTCTGGAGCTCGAACGACGCTTTCTGCGGAATCACGATAGCCTCTTCGGTTATTTCAGGAATTATAACCTGGCCTGTCGAGCCGGAGCGGAGCATGCCGTTGTTGTTGTCGAAAAGCGCGCGTACAGAAGCTGCGCCTGTGGTATTGTCGAGCACGCCCGACACCGTGGCAATCTTGCCCTCGATGGGGTAGACGGTGCCGTTGGCAAGCTGGAGCTTTACCGACGGCATATTGTCGATGCGCAAGTCGAGGGAGTATTTTCCGCCTTCGGTGAGGGCGAGTATGTCCTTCTCGTTAAGAGAGAAGTAGGCATACACCTGCGAATTGTCAGATACCGTTGTCAGAGGCTGGGCCGACGAGGGCGAGGCAAGCGAGCCCTCGCGGTTGGGGATGGCGCCCACCACGCCTGCCGACGGAGCCGTTACTACGGTGTACGACAGATTCTTGCGGGCCGAAGCCAAAGCGGCCTGAGCCTGGGCGAGCTGAGCCTTGGCGGCCGACAGCTGGTTGGCCGTGGTGGTGTATTGCGATTCGGAGATAATATTCTTCTCAAAAAGACGACGCTGGTTGTCGGCCTGAATCTGGGCGTTGTCAACAGCCACTTTTGCCGAATTCACGGCAGCCTGAGCCTGGTCGACTGCTGCCTGATACTGCACCTGGTCGAGAGTGAAAAGAACCTGGCCTTTCTGCACGTGCTGGCCTTCGTCGACGTGCACCTTGGTGATGAAACCCGAAACTTGCGGGCGGATTGCGATGTCAGTTTTACCTTTAATCTGAGCGGGATAGGTGGAGTTGAGCACCGAAGTTGTGGGCTCTACTGTGATAACGGCTACTTCGGGGGCTGCGCCCTGCATGGCTTGCTGCTGGCCGCCCGAACACGAGTACATGGCCGTGAGCGCGGCGGCCACGGCGAGGTTTGTACCGATTGAGAAACGATTCAATTTCATAAAAAACAATATTCTTCGATTTTGCCGACAAAGTTACGAAATATTTCCCAATGGAATTTCCCCAAAAGGATAAAAAGTTTTACAAAAAGTCGACTAATCGGAATATCGGGCATATGATATGAATCAGTTTCAGCAATTACCCGCGATTCCTAACCCCTCCCAAGCCTCCTATGCTTCCTATGCCTCCTAAGAATCCTATAAAACTTGCATCTCGTTCACAGCGATGGTGTGTCCGCTTCAAAAAGCTGTCGCAAGGGGGCGGGAAGCGCGTATGCGCTTCAAGACAGTAGCCCCGGGTGTAGCGATAGCGAAACCCGGGGTATGTTGAAATTGCCAAACAAGGATTTGGAGCGGAACGAAGTCGAGCGTTCTGCGCCATGTTTGCGTAAAATATTAGCTTGAAGTTCCAAGCCTCCTACGCCTCCTAAGTGTCCTATGTCTCCTATTATGCCGCCTTATTGAATCTCCTCGAAGTCGGCGTCGGAGATTTGCTGCTCAGGCGTGAATGGCGATGGAGCCGGGTTGCTGTGGCTGCCCGGTATCTCTTCAAATTCGACATATTCGCCCACGGAGGCGTCGATTTTCTTGCGGTGGCGGGCCCGGCGTGTGAAAGGAGCCGATGCGCCCTCGGAGGCGGCGCCGCCCGTAAAACTGCGCCAGAAATCCTGTTGCTCGCGTTGCACCCGGCGCACCTGCCGGAAAAGGCGTACTGCCGGCAAGAGAAGATATATGAGGCCGGCTATGGCTATAAGTATAAGGAATGTACCCATTTATGGAAGAGAGAATTAACTGAGGTTAATCGCGGTTTCGCACCGCGAGAGAGATGATGATATAGAGGATAATGGTCCAGGCAAGGCCCGCTATGCCTTGGCTCCATACGAAAAGGGCGGCGGCAAGGATTATGATATAGCGGCGGAAATTCTCGCGGATGTCGAGATTCTTGAATTTCAGCGAGAACATCCTGAAACGCGACACCATGGCCAGCGATATGAGCAGGATGGTGACGATAATAAAAGTGTTGCCAGGAAAACTGTATTGCGCCATCCAGTCGGAGAGGCCAATCCAGAATATTGCGTTGGCGGGGATGGGAAGGCCGGCAAACGATGTGGCCTGGCTGTCGTCGATGTTGAACTTCGCCAGACGCAGCGCGCCGCACACGGGGATGAGCAGGGCGGCGAACGGCACCCACGAAGCCGTCGACAGCGCGCCGATAGTGTTCAGCATCAACATGCCCGGGGCCACGCCGAAGCTCACCAGGTCGGAAAGCGAGTCGAGTTCCTTGCCCATAGGCGAATATGCGTGGAGCAGGCGGGCGGAGAAGCCGTCGCAGAAATCAAACATTGCGGCAAGCGCTATGAAGATATAGCACCATGTCGTGCCCGTGAGCGCGGTGCCGAACATCGGTTCGGAAAGATTGAACGCGCAAATCACGGCCATACATCCACTCAACAGGTTGAGGCTGGTGATGGTGTTTGGTATGAATGAGGTAATCTTTTTAATCATTTTTTGGGTTGTAGCCGGCCCACTTCGGTGATGCCGCCGGTGGTCTTGTCGCCGATTTTGACATAAATCTCTGTGCCGAGAGGGAGATAGAGGTCGATGCGCGAGCCAAATTTAATGAAGCCCATGTGATCCTCGATAGAGGCCTCCACGCCGGGGTGGGCGTAGGTTACGATACGGCGGGCCATCGCTCCGGCCACCTGGCGCATCAGCACAAGCTGGTCGTGAGCAGTGCGTATCACCACGGTCGAACGCTCGTTCTCGGTGCTCGACTTGGGCAGATACGCGGCCATGAAACGGCCGGGATGATGCTTGGTGAATACAACTTCGCCGTCGACGGGAAACCAGTTGGCGTGTACGTTGAGCACGCTCATAAACACCGACAGCTGTATGCAGCGGCATTTCAGATATTCAGGCTCATATACCTCCTCGAGGGCCACGACAGTGCCGTCGGCCGAAGATACCACCACATTCTCGGGATTGCCCGTAAACTGGCGTTTGGGCGAGCGGAAGAAGTTTACAACAAGTAGATAAAACACGCCCAAAACCACCGTGGCGGTTATAGGCACGGCAACAACGTCGACCCATAGCCATAGCGGCAGCAGCACGATAAGTAATGCCACGGCCAAGATTATGAGGATGTTTGTGCCTTCGTGATGTATTTTTACGCGCATTGTGGTTTAGGTTCTATTTCGCAAAATTACAATCTTTTTTGTAACCCTGCAAATTTTTACGACAAAACTTTGGAAGTTGCATGTTTGGGGTGGTTAAAGTTTGGAGTTGGGGTGTAGGAACACAAGCCTCCGGCTTGTGACAATTCTCTCAGGCCGGAGGGTTCTTTGCCTGTGGCAAAGCGCTTCGCGTTTGGAGTTCCTGCCGGGTAGGTTCCTGCCGGGTTTGAGTTCATATATATAAATGAAAAACGCGGCGCCGGAGGGGCGCCGCGTTGGTAGGGCTATTTTATAAGCCGGGGCTTATTTGAAGCGGTTGATGGAGGTGGAGGGGATTGTGCGGAAATCTTTGATGGTGAAGTAGATTTCAGAACGCATTTGCAGGGGCCATTCGCGGTCGTTGCGGATTGTTTTGAGGGCTGCTTTGCCACGTGCCTGCTTTGCCGCGGGGGAGTCTTCGTCGAGGACGAAGGTCACTTCAACGGGGTTGACGCGGTAGGTGTTGTAAACCTGGTAAGCGGGGTAGGGGGTGCGGATGGAGATAATGCCCAGGCCGTCTTCTTCGGTGTATGTGGAGAGGTTCATACGGTTTTTCTTGAAGAAGTTTTTCACCTGCTCGATCGAGTAGTTCTCGTAGTTGATGAGCTCGCCTTCAACGTTGTAGACGATTTCAGGGTTGATGATGTGATCCTTGGCGGGGTTGCGCTTGTCGTTGATACCCTGGATGTATTTGTCGACTGAATTCGAGAGGAAGCCGGTGTACTGGGGATTTACCACGACACATTCGGGGTCGGAGCAGTCGAACACGATGTTGAATTTCTGGTTGGGGTTGACGCTGTTTTGCGAAGCGAAGGGGAATTCAGATTCGGCGCCGTAGGGGTTGACCAGACGGAGAATGTTGGGGTTCTCGATGAGCGACTGGATTTCTACCTGGAACATGTTTGCTTGCAGGAAGTTGGTCATCGAACCGTAGGTGTTGGCGTATTGTTTGTCGGCGGAGTAGACGAGCGGGAGCACGAAGCCGTCGGAAATGTCGGCCCAGCCGTAAGTCTTCCATGCTGTGGGGTCGTTGGGCACGGTTGTGCCGGAGCCGACGTTGAAGCGGAGCACGTAGTTGGATACGGGCTCGTCGTTGCAGTAGCCTACTGCCACGGCGATGTGGAGGCCGTCGCCGAATACGGGGATACGGGCTTCCTGGCCTTCGCCGGAGGCTACGGATTCGTAGCTTACGGTGCCGGCTTTGATGCCGTCGTAGATTTCCTGGGCTGCGAGTTTGCCGGAAACTGCGATGCGCACTTCGTTGAGGTCTTCGCCGGAGTCAACGTTGAGCATGGCGTAGGTCTGTGTGAAGTCGGGAGCAGTGAACAGGCCTGCAAATTCGGCGGATATGGTGTAGTTGGGGAATCCGTCGATCTGAAGGGCCTCGTATTCTGCGCCGAATGCGTAGCCGGCTTCCATTTCGTTGGTGTAGTAGATTGCGTAGATGTCGAAGAGGCCGCGTTCGGTGTCGTAGTACGACGAGCCGTAGAGTGCTTCTTCACGGTCGGGCATGCCGATCGCGCCGAACCATGTGCCGTAGTCGGCTATGATGAGCTCGCCTTCTTTTGTCTGGTAGCCAAGGCTCTGGGGCTCGATGGTTATGGGCACGAGGCCTTGCTGGGCGTCGGCGTAGTGCATCTTGATCACGAGGGTCTGCTCGGGGTTGGGTGACATGCCGCCGAAGAAGGGCACGAATTTAGAGGCGTCGGTCTGGCCTTTGGGAAGACCGCCGACCACGATTGTGGTGTCGGATTCGATGTCGCCTACGGTGTGGCCTTTGTAGATGGGAATTGATGTCTGGTAGCCGGAGAGCATGGCGGTGTAGGTGTATTCACCGAAGTTCCAGTACTCGCCTACGAATTCGGTGGCGACCATAACGTCGAACGAGTAGGATGAGGGGCCGTATTGAGTGCCGGCTGCCTCATCGGCGATTGTAATCGACGCGGGATATTTTTCCTTGTATTCCATTTTTTCGGGGTCGTAGCCGATGGTGATTTCGGCCGATGTGGCTCCGGCTGCGAATGAAACGGATGTGGGGAATGTGAAGAGGTTGTTCTCGTCTGTGCACGAGATGTTTACGGTTTCAGCCGATTTGTCGTCAACGCGCATGATGGTTACGTTGAACGATGATTCATCGGCGCCGACAGTGATGGTGGCGGGGTTTGTCTCCGGGAAGTACGCGCCGGGGGACTGGGCGCCCGGGGTGTACTTTTCGTCGTCGGAGCAAGCGGAGAATACGGCAGCCAACGCCAGAGCCGAGTATGAAAGAATTTTATTGAGTTTCATTGAGTCGTAAATTTAAAATTCGATTACCGATTACATGATGGGTGAGTAGCAACCGTCGGTGGAGGGGTTGTTCCATTCGCGGACTGCGGCGTTGTTCTGGCCTTCGGAGCGGACAATCACGAAGTTCATCCATGCAGGACGGCCGGTTGTGTTCATGCGGGCATAGGATTCGAAGTTGGAGCCTGATGTGGCGCGGGTAACGGAGATGTTAAGACGCTTGATGTCGAAGTAGGACTGTCCTTCGCCCCAGAGCTCTACACGTTTTTGGAAGACGATTTCGTCGATGATGTCTTTCTGCGATGTTCCGGCGAAGCGGTAGAGGCCGTTGCGGTGCGAGCGCATGAAGCTGAGGAGGGTCTGCTTGCCTTGCTCGGGGTTGGTGTGAGCCTGAGCCTCGGCGAGGATGAAGTACATTTCCTCGACACGCATCAGCGGGTAGCCGGAGCAAGAGCCGGTGGAGGACACCTCGAAGCCACCCATGGCGGGGCGGAATTTGAGCGAGGAGTAGGGGGCGAGTGCATACTGGCCGCCTGCGTAGGGCGAGAATACGTTGTCGACAAACAGCTCTTTGCCTTGGAGGGGCGAGCCTTCGGGGGCTACCCATGAGAGTTTGCGGAAGTCGTTGTCGTCGATGCGCGAGTAGAATTCGTCGGTACCGCAGAGCAGGCGGGGACCGGCGTTGGCGTAGCCGTAGGTTGTCTCGTTGGAGCACCACGATGTCCAGTTGAGGATACCGGAGCGGACCACGGAGTTTTCTTCAACAACCTGCGAGCCCCACATCCATGCGGGCGATTCGATGGTGTTGAAGCCCGACGAGGTGTTGAGCCATTCATCTTTGGTGAGGGGGCGGCAGCCCGAGGTGACGATGGCGAGGTCGGCATATTTCGCAGCCTCGGGATAGTTCTCGTTCCACATGTAGTAGCGGGCTTTGAGGCCGTAAACTACGGAGAGGTCGGGGAGTGTCTTGTCGGCGCGATCTGCTCCGGCGATGAGGCGTTCGGCCTCGTTAAGGTCGCGGAGGATGGAGTCGGACATGTTTGCTCCGTCGAACTTGTCGGTCTTGTAGTGGGGCAGACGGGGGTTGTTGATGGCCTGGGCCTGGGTGGTGTATTCCGTCACGTAGGGCACGGTGAGGTTGGTCACGTCGTTGCCGTAGTCGTTCACGGCATTCACCTTGTCGTTGGGGAGGAACTCGTACATACGTGCGAGGTCGAGGTAGCCGGCGGCGCGGAAAGCGTAGCCCATGCCGAGGTAAACCTGGTAGGACTTGTTTTCGGGGTGCTGCTTGTAGAAGCGGATAGCGTCGTTGGCGGGCTGCACCATCTTATTGAGGAATACCCACACGAAACCGGTGGAGGCGTACACCTCGGAGATGTTGCGGTTCTGCTCCCAGGGGGTGTAGTGGTCGTAGTTGGATGTGGCGATGGCCATATCGGCGGTCATTACGTCGCGGATGTGCATGATAGAGCCGTAGCCCCAGTCGTAGTGGCCGTCGGTGGCAACCTGGAATTCGTTGTAGAAGGCCGGCATCGACCATACCATCGCTTCGCCGGTGGCAGAGGACGAATTCAATTGCGATTCGGTAACGCCGGAGGTGGGGAAAGTCTCCTCGAGACATCCGGTGAGTGTCATTGCTGATACACCGGCGGCGACAATCGAAAGTGCTTTAAATATATTTTTCATTATATAGGTCTAATTTGGCGATTCAACTTAGAAAGTGATGTTAATACCGCCGGAAAGCGTGCGGATAGGTGCGTAGTAGGCGTTGGAAGAGCTACCGGTAATCGACTGGGTCGGGTTGAGACCCTGACGCTTCGACCAGATGAACACGTTGTCGGCCGAGAAGTAGACGCGCAGCTTGTTAACCTGGATTTTGCGTGTGATCGAGCGGGGCAGTGTGTAGCCAAAGTTGATGTTCTGGAGTGTGAGGTACGACGCGTTGGTGATGAAACGGTCGGAGAACTGTGTGGCATACAGGTCGTTGAACACGAGAGCGGGGATGTTGGAGTTGGGGTTCTCGGGTGTCCATGCGTTGTAGAGGTCGCGGTGGAAGTTGGAGCCGTGGCCGTCGGTAGAGGGGTTGGCCATGTATGAGGCGTAGGCCGAGTCGTAGACTTTACCGCCAATCTGGTAGGTGAAGTCGACGGAGAGGTCGAAGTCGCGGTAGGTGAGGTTGGTGCCGAAACCGCCGTACATGTGGGGGAGAGCCGAGCCGCAGAGGTACATTGTGGCGGCGTTGTAGTCTTCGGTCTTTTCGCGGCCGATGACGCGGGTCACGCCGTTGGCGTCGGTCTCGGTGATGTCGCGCCAGTACATTGCCTTACCGTTTTCGGGGTTGACGCCGGCATATTTCTGCATGTAGAATGTATGCAAGGGAAGGCCTTCGCCGATGAAGTAGTTGCCGTTGGCATAGCCTTTGTAACCTTCTGCCTCTTGGCCTTTGTGGTCTTCGGCGAGTTTCTCAACTTCGTTCTTGTACCATGTGAAGTTGGCGTTCACGTCCCAAGAGAAGTCTTTGGTGCGGATGATAGTGCCGTGGAGGTCGAGCTCGATACCGCCGTTGATCATGTTACCCACGTTGTCGTAGTAGCCGGTGAAGCCGAACGATGCGGGGAGGTAAACGGCAGAGAGCATGTCGGTGGTGCGACGGTAGAAGCCTTCTACCGAACCGCCGAGGCGTGCGTTGAAGAGGTCGAATTCGAAGCCGACGTTGAAGTTGGCGTTCTTTTCCCAGGTGATGTTGGGGTTACCCATCGTGGCGGGGATGGCGGCGGGGTTGCCGTTGGAGTTTACGATGGTGTAGGTGTTGGTGTAGCGGTAGGAACCGATCTGGTCGTTACCCTGCTCGCCGTAAGATGCTTTGAGCTTGAGCATGTTCACCCATTGGGGGAACGAGATCCAGTCTTCTTTGGTAAGAATCCATGCGCCGCCGGCCGACCAGAAGTTACCCCAGCGGTGGTCGGGGTGGAAGCGGCTCGAGCCGTCGCGGCGGAACGATACGGAACCGAAGTATTTGTCGGAGTAGTCGTACTGTCCGCGGAAAATCCAGCCTTCGGTGTTGTAAGCGGATGAAGAGGAGTTGGTGGAGCCTACGATTACGGCAGTGGCGAGTTCGTCGTTGAAGGGGTCGAACATGTTTTCTTTCTGGCCGGAGAGAGAGTAGGAGCGTGCCCAGTAGTTTTCGTGACCGGCGAGAATCGACACGTTGTGTGCGCCGAACTGGTGGCTCCAGTTCAAGAGTTGCTGGAAGGTGTAGTCGATGGAGCGGCCATGGCTTTTGGCGAGCATACCGTTTGCAGTGGCGTACTGGCCGTACCAGGGGTTGGTGAACTGGGTCGAGCGGGTCTCGTCGACGTTAACGTTGTTGTTCGATGTGAACTTGAAGTCTTTGAGGAAGCGCACTTCGAAGTAGCCGGTGGCGTTGAATGCGTTGCCTTCGGAACTTACGCGGTCGAGGATAGCCTGCGACAGGGCGTTGGACTGGCCGTAGACGGGACGTTCGAGGCCGGCGTTGTCTTTGTCGCCATAGTCGTAACGCTGGAAGCCGTTGGAGTCAACGAGGATGTTACCGTTGGCGTCGCGGATATAAAGAGGATAGATGGGGGCTACCTGGGTGGCGGCGGCAAACACGTTGCCCGACGATGCGGAGGAGCCGTCTTCGTCGAGAGCGCGGCTCTGGAAGTGGGTATAGCTCATGTTGGCGCCCACTTTGAGCCAGTCTTTTGCCTGGGTCTCGGCGGCGAGGCGGCCGGTGAAGCGTTCGTAGTCGGATGAGTTGGTGATACCTTCGTTTTTGAGGTAAGAAGCCGAAGCGTAGAAGTTGCCGCGGTCGTTGCCGTTGGCTACCGACACGTTGTATTCCTGGCGGAGGCTGGTGTGGTAGGCCTCGTCGAGCCAGTTGTCGGGGGTGAGCCAGTATTGCTGGCCCTGGAATGTGGCCATGCGGCCGAGGGTGGCGTTGGGGTTGAGCTTGCCGTTTGTGCCGATCATGTACTGGCCTTCGGGGATAGTGTAGACGTTGTAGCCAAGACCCATGCCCGCGCCGTTGATAAGGTTCTGGTTGGCCCAGATGTGAGCTTGAGCGGCGTCGTATTTGATGAAGCCGTCGTTGCCGTCGTCGAAGCCGCGCAGGTGCGAGTAGTTGTAGAGCGACTTGTAGTACATTTCATAGTAGGCGGCGGGATCCTTCACGAGCTTGTAGTCCTGAGTGGCGCGCATGTTGGCACCCCACTTGGCGTCTACCGAAACCTGAGCCTCGCCGTTGTTGCCACCCTTCTTGGTTGTAATCATAATTACACCGTTGGCACCGCGCGCGCCGTAGAGGGCGTTGGAGGCGGCGTCTTTGAGGATGGTCATCGACTCGATATCCTGGGTGGAGATGTTGTTCATATCGCCGGAGTAGGGCACGCCGTCGACCACGATGAGGGGGGCGTTGCCGGCGTTAAGAGAAGATATACCGCGGATGAAAATCGAGGGGTCGGACTGACCGGGCTGTCCGGAAGCGTTGTTGAGCTGTACACCGGCAACTTTACCGGTGAGGGCGTCGAGAGCGTTCGACACCTGAGCCTGCTCGATTTCGGTTGACTTAATCACAGTGGCCGAACCGGTAAATGCCGATTTCTTGGCCGTACCGTAAGCCACGGCGATCACTTCGTCGAGTGCCGTGGCACTGGGAGTGAGGCGGATTTCCATTTTGCCGCCTTTGATTTTTACTTCCATGGGGTTGTATCCCACCGAAGAAACTGTGAGCTTCGTGACGCTTTCAGGAAGCACGATCGAGAAATTACCGTCGATGTCGGTATTCACGCCCTTGCCTGCCTGGTCGCTGACTGCGGCGCCGATAATCGGCTCGTCGGTCTCTGCGTCGACAACAGTACCTGTCACCGTACGCGTCTGCGCCGACGCACACAGGGTGACGGAGAGTACCGTCAAGAGTAATAGAAACAGCTTTTTCATACTTGGTAAATACTTTGGATTATATATTTGATTAATATTTTTTGTGGTGAATTAAAGGTCGGATATAGCCTTGGTTTTTGTTAATTGATATATGGTGGTTTAAAAATTATTAATTAAAAATGTACTGTGAAATGCAAAATTAATCAAATTTTCACAAATTCGTTATAATTTTCTCAAAAAATGCAACTTTTTAACATTTTCCTGCCGTTTTTCCTTCTTTTTTGGGTGTTTTGGTGCTGTTAAGGGCTTTAAAGTCATTAAGGACAACAAGGTCTTTAAGGGCACAAGCTGTAATCTCGGTGCATTGTGTCTCCGTTAGGAGACAAATATTGTAGCGCAGGGCGACAGCCCTGGGGGGCGTGGATGTTATTTATTATGGTGTTGGAGCGGAGCCTGCCGGAGCGTTCGATAACGCCAACCGTGGTGCAGAACGCTACGCTGCCGCTCGCTCCAATACCGGGATGGACCAATTTCAATATACCGGGGGTTCCGCTGTCGCTCCACCCCCGGCTACATTCTTGAATCGCTACGCGATTCCATGCACCGCATTTTCGGCTTGTGCCACTTTAAGGTCATTAACGACATAAACGACATTAAGGGCGGGAGTGTAAAAAAAGCCTCCCGGGGAATACGGGAGGCTCTTTCCTATAACTATATGGGAGGAGGGAATCAGAAGCGTACTTTCACCGCGCCTTTGGGGGTGATGCGGATGTAGACGCGGCCGCTCTGCGGGTCGGCCACCTCGTAGCCTTGGATGTCGAAGTAGCGGGGCGTGCCGTCTTCGATGGCTTCGGCGTCGTCGATGCCGGTCTGCACCTGATAGGGGAGGGCGGCAAGTGAGTAGGCGGTGTAGCGGTCGGCATGGTAGGCGTCGGGCACAGCGGAGTAGTCCTTGTCGGGAGCCTCGGCGCTTACTATCTCAGAGCCGCGCTTTGCCGGGTCGTCGTCGCGCTTGGGATAAGCGGCGATGTATTCGAGCTGGACGCCGTAGCGCAGGTCCATCTTCCAGCTCCACACGCCGTCGATGTCTTGCGATGTGTCGTAGAGCGAGTAGTTGGCCTCGAAGGGATAGGTGTTGTGCTCGTTGCCGGTCTTTACTTCGACTACATGCCAGTAGGAGGGTATGTTGCCGCTCTCGACGATTTCACGGAAGAGCTCTTCGGTGACTTCGGGGTCGCCGGCGTCGATGCGTTCTTTTTCATCCCATGCCCATACGGTGTAGTTGTGGGGCATGTCGGGCATCGTCTCGTTGATGGCGGGCGAGGTCCAGTCGACGTCGGCGGTGATGGTGCGTCCGTCGTCGGAGTAGTTTACAAATTCGGCGTCGATGGTCACGTCGGCCTCGGGAATCGAGTAGTTTACGGTCACGTCGTTGGCGGGGTTGGATGTGCCGCTGCCCACCGACATTGTGGCGCTGATTTTGTCTACGGTGTTGGCGTCGACAAGGAAGGGTATTTCCACATGCACGAGGTTCTCGTCGTGGTTGAGGTAGATTTCTTCCGAGGCGTTGTCCTCGTCGAAGCGCTGGATGTTGACAACGATGGGCTGCCAGGAATCGTCGGCGCCTTCGGGCTTGCGGGTGCGGGCGGTGCCGGTCATGATGAGGTTGCCTTTCTCGTCGCGTTTGTAGGAGCCGTCGTCGTTCTTCTCATAGTCGACATAGAAACGTTCCTCGATTTTCTGCGAGCCGTCGGGGTTGCCGTCGGCATCCTTGTAGGAAATCTCGATGGATACGGTGAAGAAGCGTTCGCCTTCGGGGAGGTTGGCGAGGTCGGAGTCGGAGTAGGGGGTCTGGAGCGTGACGGTGGACACGGGATATACCACGTTTTCCTCGGGGCTGTCGGGGTTGGGCGATGTGTACTTGTCGGACACGGCTGTCATCACGGGCACGTTGGCCTTGATCATGAAGCGGGCATTGTCGTAGTTGGTGGCTATGACGATGCGGCTGTAATCAACCTTGGTGCGGCCGAGAATCACGCCGCCGGGCACGTTGTAGCCCGAGCCTTCGTTTTCGTAGAAGTCCTTGAATGTGTCTTTGTTCTCGCCATTGTTGATGAGCTCGAGAAGCAGGGGATACGACGATGTGTGGACAATGCCGCCGAGGATATTGTCGGAATGGTCGGTGTCGGCAGCGTCCTCAGGGCGTCCGCCAAAGATGTTGAAGCGGTGGTTGTCGCGGATTTTTGTGAACGTGTTGCCGTTCTTGGCCGACTGGGCCACAACGTCGAAGCGGGCCGCGAGACGCTGTCCTGCGTAGTAGTAGGAATACTTGGAGGGCAGGAGCACGTCGGCGTTGTCGCCGCCCCAGTACTGGGTGCTGGTCACGTCGATGAATCGGAAGTTGTAGTCCTTCTGCGGGTAGTAGCCTTCGGCATCCTTGCCGTCGTCGGCGCGAGACGCGGCCTTGGCGTTGTTGCTGAGGATAGCCACATATTCGGCGTCGCCGTTGGGGTTGAGGCCTCCGTATTTGAGTTTCTTGGCAAGGAGGTTGCGCACGATGGGCATGTTGTAGTCGGTGCCTTGGGTGAGGTCGGCGCCGGTGGTGTAGCGGTCGGTGTAGAATACCTCGCGGGGGAAGAAATATTCGGGCATGTCCACGCCTTCGGCATTGTCGTCAAATTCCATCTCGGTGTCGCCGAAGCGGTCGAGAAGAATCGGGCAGGTGAGTTCGGGTCCGCGGCCGGGGAGGGTGTTGAAGTAGACGTAGTAGAGGTTGCCGTCGTCGTACTTGTTGTCGCCGGTGCGGTTTGAGTACATGTTCCAGCGGTTGCCGGTGATGCGGAAGAGGGTGATGCCGTATACTTTCATCTTCTGGCCTATGACAAGGTCGCCGGTTGTGCCGGGCTTGTAGCGCTGGTTGAGGTTGCCCTCGCGGTCGCGGATGTTGGGGTTGGCACACCACCATGCGTTGGCATAGAACCACTGGCCGCCGTTTTCGGGGGTAGCGGCTTCAAGGCCGTTTTCACCTTCGATGTTGAAGAAGTTGAACTGGCGGAACACGTCGCGTATCACGTTTTCGTCGTCGCGCATGGCCCAGTTGCCGTCGCCGGCCTGCTGCTCGCGCCAAGTCTGGTAGGGGAGCTGCCAGAATTCGAATTCGGGGCATTCGCCTTTTTCGTTGCGGTAGCTGGGATAGGTGAATTTCGTGTTGCCGTCGATGATGCGCTCGGGCGACAGGGTGATGCCTTCGGGTATATCGATGTAGTAGAGGTTGGGGATCTGACGCCAGCCTTCCTTGGCCTGTGCGGCCTCGGCGGGTTTCTCAACGATGAGACGGTCGTCCGATTTCACCACCTTGCCGGGGAGGACATAGTTCTTGCCGTCCTTGATGCCGCCGTCGAAAACGGGACGGAAGGGGACGAAAGCGGTGTTGCCCGAGAACATGTAGCCGGGGTTGAGGTTGGTGTCGAAGAGGTTGAGGTTTTCAAAGAAGCCGGAGTTTTCGGCGGAAGCCACGGGCTTGCCGTCGGCGAGGCGCACGATACCGGAGGTGTTTTCAGGCTCCGATGAATTTTCGTCGTTGACCCACACTTTCAGCGAGGGCACGGGCATAACTTCGCCGTCGGTGAGCGAGTTGAAGCCGTAAGGCAGCTGCACGTCGCCATCGTTGCCTTTCTGGGCCAGATATATAGAATAAGAGTATCCGCCGCGGTCGGAGGGGAGCACTTGGAGGATAATGCGGTAGAAGGCGATGCCTTGCTTGATTACCGATTTTCCGGAAGTGTTGGCTTCCATCATGACGTTGGAGGTGACGTTGTTGAAGCGGTCGGCATCCGACTTGGAGATAGAGAATTGCTTGTCGGAGATGGCCTTGTTGCCGTCGTGGTCGATTACGAACTGGAATTCCTGGTCGCGCGACAGACGCAGCTCGCGGCCGAGGTTCACTTGGTAGAAGCCTTGTCCGCGGCCGTGGCTTACGAAGCGCACGTCGATATAGGATTCGCCGTTGTTTTCACGCACGCCCACGCCTGCGCTTTGGAGCAGGTTGTAGAGGGGAGTGCCTGCAAGGGCGCGGAGATAGTATTGGTCGAAGTTTTCGCCGGGGTCGTCGATTACGCCTTCCTTCACATGGTCTGCGGTGGAGAAGAGCACCTTGTAGGCGCGGTTGAGCGAGGTGTTCACGTCGGTGAGGAGCTTGCCGTCGGCGCCTTGGTAGGGACCGTAGCCGGGAGCGGGAGTGGAGTAGCCGTCGACTTCGGGGTTGTGCACGTCGACTGTGGGGTCTACTTTTACGAACACGGCTTTTGCTTTCACGCCGTTGCGGATGCGGGCGTTGCGTTTGAACTTGCCGGATGTTTCCATCTTCACCCAGTAGTCGGCGAGGCGCACGTCGAAGTAGGGGTGTACCCACTGGGAGTTGTCGCCGTCCCACCAGGAGTGGCCTGTGCCGCGGCCGCGGCGGCCGTCGGTGGAGAAGCCCGAGTTGTCGTTGATAAACGACTGGATGGAGTGAGTCACCGTCACGGGCTGGTCGAGCACGTAGCCATAAATCCATTTGCCTTCGGCGTCGGTATAGGCGTATTTGGGATAGAGGTGGAGGCTGCCGGTCTGTTCCATGAATTCGCCGTGCCACCACGAGAAGTCGAGTACGAGGTCTTCCTGGGGCAGGAGGTTGAATTTCACGTCTTGCTCGCGGAAAAGGCTGTTGGCGGCTCCGTCGACAACGGTGCCGTCGTTTTTAAATCCCACGGCGTAGAGGCGCACGAGGTTGCTTGCCTGCTCGTGGGTGAGGTCGGTGGTGCCGGGATGCGACACGGCGGTATAGGGCGAGAGCCCGCACAGGCGGAGCGTGCCGCTTATGGGGTTGTTGCCGTCGGCATTGATTTGTGCGTAGGCGTATTCGCCGCCCACAAGGTTTGTAAAGTCGGCGTCGGCTCCGCCGGAGAATGTCATGTTGTTGAGGCCGATAGTTACGCCCTCGGGAGCGTTGCCGATGTTAAGATAGAGAGTTAGGTCGGCGTAGTCGTCGGCAGCGATGCCTGAAAGGCTTATGTCGGCGGGCTGTCCGGCTTTCAGATACACGGTTTGTTCGGCAATTTTTACGTTGTCGTTGTCTTTTTGCTGAACGCGGATATAAATGTCGAAGTCTTCGGCGGCGTCATTGGTGACGGTGGCGGTGAAAGTAGCCTTTTGGCCTTTTTTCATGCCCCATGTGTTGTCGTTGCACCAGAAAGACATGGCGTTGGCCCAATAATTGCCTTTGTCAATTCCGTTGGCTTTGATTGTGACATTGTTGCCGTTGATTGTGCGCTCGAACGACTCGATATTGGACCATGTCCAGTGCAGATTCAGAACGGGTTCCTCGATGATTTTCACATCGGAAATCTCGAAAGAGGAGCCTTCGGGAGCGTAGGCGGGCACGAACAGGAATTCGAGGTCGTCGAGAGTCTCCGAGGCTATGGCTTGCAGGCGGATAGGCGTGGGCTCGTTGGCCTTTACGCTGAATTCTTTTTCGGTAAAGAATTTGGTGCCGCCGGTGTTTTTTTGCTGGAGCTTGAAATATGCTTTTTCGTGGTCGCGGTTGGCAGTGAGCGTGGCCGTGACGGAGTATGTCTTGCCTCCTTGCACGGCAAGCTGCTGCAAGGGGTAGAGGAACACCTGGTAGCCCCAGAAATTGTCGGGGTCGGTCGAGGGGTTTGTCACGTTAATCTTGGCGTTGTTGCCGTCAACGCTGATTTCGGGACCTGCTGCGTTGTTGCCCCACCAGGTGTAGAACGAGCCGAAGTTGAGTTTCGAGTCGGTGACTTTGACGTCGAGGCCGTAGGATTTGCCGTTGGTGCCTATGGCGAAGACGCGGTAGTAGTCGGCGCCGAGGCCGTTGGCCGGGGCTATGGTGAAGGCGAGCTCGCCGGTGTAGTTGCCGTTTTCATCGGTCATGGGGTCGAACCAGCCTTCGGGGCCGCCTTCCTTGCCTTCTTTGTAGAAGCGGCGGAAGTTGCCGCCGAGGATAACGGATTTTTTGAAATCGGCTATTGCGGTGCTCACTTCGCCGATGTTGTTGTCGAAGGAGTAGCCGTGGTCGCATTTCGTGCCTTTCCAGCTTCCGCACATGTTTTTGGCGTTGCTGGTGAATGTAATGTTTTTACCGTCTTTGTCGTGGTATTGGCCTTTGACATAGAGAGGTGTCTTGCCGTTGGATTCGAGGCCTTTAAGGTCCATTTCGACAATTACGGGAGAAACGGAAGCGTCGATGTCGTTAAGACGTACTGTGGTGGCTTCCTGGCCTCCGTGTTTCACGATGTGGAGGTCGTCGATTCGGCTGCCGGGGACCGGATTTGTGATGTTGAATTTAACGAGCACTTTGCCCGATGTGTCAGACAGGCGCATCTACTCGGCGAGCTGCAAGCTCTCGAGCGTAGGCGTTTCAGCAGCGTGCAATCTGACATGGGAAGAAAGCACTATGGCCGCGATAACAAGCCACAATGCCCTCAAATGGGTGAGAGATTTTCGCATTACTTTTAAGGTTAAAAAGGATATTAAAGATTGTTTATTAGCATTATTCTTAATTTAGGCAACCAAAGTTAAGTATAATTCCAAAACCTGCTCGCATGTTTAACATTCTTTAACGCAAAATATTCCACTCTTAACTATTCGGCTTGTCGGACTGTGTCAAATAGGATGTTTATGCCGTGCGGCCCTGCATTTTGAAATTATTAAACACCTTCCTGCATTAGGAATCAGACAATTAGTATAGCGGGCTGTAAGGGAAGAAATTGCGCCGGGGGTCTTTGCGTTTGCGCGCCGGGGCTGGAGCCGGAGCCGGCTGCGATTGCCTTTCTTCCGGCTCTGGCTCTGTCGTCGGTTCTGTCGTTTTTGTCGTTTCTGTCGTTTTTGTTGGTTCGTCCGGTTCGTCCGATTTGGTGCCCGTGGCTGAGGCGGCGACGATGGCAGCGGCCGCGGCAGGGTCGAGGTCGCGCACCATTATGAGGAATATTGCCTTCTTGGTGCCGCGGAAGGCGGGGAGGGTGCCGTCGGTTTGCCACGCCACGATGGCGCGGATAAGGTCGATTTGCACTTTTGCGGAGCAACATTCGATGATTTCGAGCCATTCAGGCTTGATTTGCGGTGTGTTTGTCATAATATATAGGTTTAAATGCGGTTTTATATTTGCAAAGATATAATAAAAATTATAAAAATGCAAATTTTTCCGCAAAAAATGCAGGAACACAAGCCTGCATTAGAACGACTGCATGTCGACGAGGTGCTTGTAGTAGCCGCCGAGGGCGAGGAGGCTGTCGTGGGTGCCGCTTTCCACGATGCGGCCTTCGTGGAGCACGCAGATAAGGTCGGCGTTGCGGATTGTAGACAGGCGGTGGGCAATGACCAGGGTGGTGCGGTTGGCCATGAGGCGGTCGAGGGCCTGCTGCACGAGATGCTCGCTTTCGCTGTCGAGGGCCGAGGTGGCCTCGTCGAGGATGAGGATGGGCGGGTTTTTGAGGATGGCGCGCGCTATCGACAGGCGTTGACGCTGGCCTCCGGAGAGGCGGCAGCCGCGGTCGCCGATGGGGGTGTCGTAGCCTTGGGGCGAGGCGGCGATGAATTCGTGGGCGTTGGCAATGCGGGCAGCGTCGATTACTTGGTCCATTGTGGCGTCGGACACGCCAAATGTTATGTTGTTATAGAATGTGTCGTTGAACAGGATTGCTTCCTGGTTTACGTTGCCCATGAGCGAGCGCAGGTCGTGGACGCGCATCTGGCGGATGTCGGTGCCTCCGATGGTGATGGAGCCGCGGGCCACGTCGTAGAAGCGCGGCAGCAGGTCGGCGAGGGTCGACTTTCCGGAGCCCGACTGTCCCACGATGGCCACGGTGGCGCCGGCCGGGATGTCGAGGTTGATGTCGGAGAGCACGGGGTGCTCGCCGTAGGCGAAGTCGACGTCGCGGTAGCGTATGTCGAGGGCGCGTGTGGGCAGGGGACGCGGGTCGGCCGGGTCGGCGATGGGATTGTCGGCGTTGAGAATCTTGTCGATGCGCTGCATCGAGGCCAGGCCCTTTTGTATTGAATACATGGCCTTCGACAGGTCTTTGGCCGGATTGATGATAGAGTAGAATATCACCATATAGTAGATGAAGGAGGCGGCGTTCATCGACGAGGCTCCGGTGAGGATAAGCGTGCCGCCAAACCACAGCACGATGGCTATGGCCACGGTGCCGAGAAACTCGCTCATGGGGTGGGCCATCTGCTGGCGGCGCACCATGGCGTTCCACATGCGGAAATACACCTGGTTCTCGCGATGAAAACGTTCCTTTACCTTGCCTTCGGCGTTGAAGGCCTTGATTATGCGCAGGCCGCCGAGGGTCTCCTCGATGTTGGCCATGAGCAGGCCCCACTGGTCCTGCACTTCGAGGCTCTTGCGTTTGAGGCGTTTGCCCACGCGCCCCATCACCAGGCCGGCGAGCGGCAGCAGGATTAGGACAAACACGGTGAGCTGCCATGATATCACAATCATCATGGTGAGGCACACAAGAATCATGATGGGGTCTTTGAACATCATGTCGAGCGACGACATGATGGATGTCTCAATCTCGGCCACGTCGCCCGACATGCGGGCCATAACGTCGCCCTTGCGCTCGGAGGTGAAAAATCCGATGGGTAGCTGCGTCACTTTGTCGTAGACATAATTGCGGATGTCGCGCACGATGCCCGAGCGCAGCGGTATCACGAAATAGAAGCTGAGATAGGTGGCGCCGGTTTTCAGCGCGGTCATGGCCACGAGCAGCGCGCCGAGCAGCGCCAGGGTGGATGCCTGGCCGAAATGCTCGATCGATACCTGTGTGTAATAGTAGAAATTGTTTACGGCCACCTCTTTGAGCGAAGCCGAGCCAATGGGCATGAACGAGTACGATGCCTCGCGTATCTGGAAAAGCATTTCCAGAATCGGGATAATCACGGCAAAGGAAAACAGCGTGAGGAAAGCCGCGAGGATATTGAATATGATATTGAGGGCGAGATATTTCTTGTAGGGCGGCACAAATCGCCGCAGGATGTTCATAAAATCTTTCATGTCGCGAAATTACGAAAAAATCCGCATTCCCAACCACAAATTACGCAAATTACACAAATTACGCAAATTGCACACATTACAAAAAATACAAAATAATAAATTTACGTAATTTGTGAAATTCGCGTAATTTGCGGTCCAAGCATGCCGCAGGCATGCCCAATCCGCGGTTAGAAGTCGGAGAAGAGTCTGGGCTTGATTTGGAGGCCGACGCGGAACTGGGAGTGGAATTGCTTGTAGTCGAGCAGGCCCTCGCCGTAGCCGTTGTAGTACTGGAAGAATAGGTATTGGTTGTCGTTTTTGAACAGGCGCACGCCAAACTCGAGGATGGTGTTCATGTCGAAGGGGTTCCACTTGGCTCGGCGCACTGTGGTGATGGAGGCGTTGAAACGGCGGTCGTCGCTCATCCATTGGAAGCCGAACTGGTAGATTCCGGCATATTTTGTGATGTTCTGGTTGTTTTGTCCGTCGACTATCGGAATCCAGAATTTGCCGTGTACCAGCACGTTGGGCGTAATCATAATGTTGGCTCCGAACGACAGGCGGTTCCACGATCGTGAATCTATCGAGTCGCGGCCGTTGGACTCGTGCTCGAGCACCATGAAGGCCTTGCCTATGTAGCGGTTGCGCACAAAGAGCGGCTTTGCCAGGCCGATGCCGGGGTTGAAGTTGAGGTCGGTCATCGGCATGGAGTTTTGCAGGACGTTCCAGAACACTTTCTGTGTGTAGAATAGGTAGAGGTATGTGCCCCACGGGAGCGTCGATTTTGTGAGGCGTTGCGATATTGAGATCTGAAATTTTACGTTTGTGTTTGCGGCGGTGGGCTTGTGGCCTATGGGAGGGCCGAATATGAAGTAGTTGTCCTTGTACAGGCCGAAATACGGCTGTTTGTCGAAAGCGCGTCGCACGGAGTCGGTGTTGAATGACTCCGCGGGGGGCGCCACGATTTGTGCTTGCGCGAAGGCTGCGCCAAGCATCACAGACAGGAGTAATATTACGATTTTGGTTTTCATGTCCGGATGCAAAATTAGCAATAAGTTTGAAAAAATGTCATATGTATGCCATGAAAAGCTAATTTTTCTTCCATAAAGGCGAAAAAAATCCCGCTCCGCGTTGGCGGAACGGGATTTTGTGAGTCGGTCAAGCCCTTCGGGCTCGATTATTAGAGACGGGGGCCTGCTGCAACGAGAGCCTTGCCGGCTTCGTTGGTGGTGTATTTCTCGAAGTTCTTGATGAAGCGGCCGGCGAGGTCTTTTGCCTTGACGGTCCAGTCTTCGGGGTTGGCGTAGGTGTCGCGGGGATCGAGGATGGCGGGATCAACACCGGGGAGTGCGGTGGGCACTTCGAAATCGAAGATGTCGATTTTCTTGGTGGGGGCGGTGAGGATAGAGCCGTCGAGGATGGCGTTGATGATGCCGCGGGTGTCGCGGATGGAGATGCGTTTGCCTGTGCCGTTCCAGCCGGTGTTCACCAGATAAGCCTTGGCGCCGGACTGTTCCATGCGCTTAACGAGTTCTTCGGCGTATTTGGTGGGGTGGAGTTCGAGGAATGCCTGGCCGAAGCAAGCCGAGAAAGTCGGGGTGGGTTCGGTGATGCCGCGTTCTGTACCGGCGAGCTTAGCGGTGAAGCCGCTGAGGAAGTAGTACTTGGTCTGCTCGGGGGTGAGGATAGAAACGGGGGGCAGTACGCCGAATGCGTCGGCGGAAAGGAAGATTACGTTCTTGGCGGCAGGACCTGCGGAGATGGGGCGAACGATCATCTCGATGTGGTCGATGGGGTAAGAAACGCGGGTGTTTTCTGTAACGCTCTTGTCGGTGAAGTCGATTTTGCCGGCAGCGTCAACGGTTACGTTCTCGAGCAGGGCGTTGCGACGGATAGCGTTGTAGATATCGGGTTCGGATTCCTTGTCGAGGTTGATAACTTTTGCATAGCAGCCGCCTTCGAAGTTGAACACGCCGTTGTCGTCCCAGCCATGTTCGTCGTCGCCGATGAGCAGACGGTTGGGGTCGGTGGAAAGGGTGGTCTTGCCTGTGCCGGAGAGACCGAAGAAGATGGCGGTGTTCTGGCCGTTGAGGTCGGTGTTGGCCGAGCAGTGCATGGAGGCGATGCCTTTGAGGGGGAGGTAGTAGTTCATCATGGAGAACATACCTTTCTTCATTTCGCCGCCGTACCATGTGTTGATGATAACCTGTTCGCGCGATGTGATGTTGAATACAACGGCAGTTTCGGAGTTGAGGCCGAGTTCCTTGTAGTTGGTGAGTTTGGCCTTGGAAGCGTTGTAAACGATGAAGTCGGGAGTGAATTCGGCGAGTTCTTCAGCGGTGGGGCGGATGAACATGTTGGTCACGAAGTGAGCCTGCCATGCCACTTCCACGATGAAGCGGACAGCCATGCGGGTGTCTTTGTTGGCGCCGCAGAAGCCGTCGACAACGTAGAGTTTCTTGCCGGAGAGTTCTTTGAGAGCGAGTTCCTTGCAAGCAGCCCATGCTTCTTCGGAAGCGGGTTTGTTGTCGTTTTTGTATTCGGGAGTAGTCCACCATACGGTGTCCTTGGAGTTTTCATCCATTACGATGAATTTATCTTTGGGCGAGCGGCCGGTGAATTCGCCGGTCATAACGTTGATGGCGTCGAGTTCGGTGGGGATGCCACGTTCGAATCCTTCGAGCTGGGGGAGTTGTTCTTCTGCGAAGAGTTCTTCGTAAGTGGGGTTGTAGATTACCTCGGTGGTGTCGGCGATGCCGTATTTTGCGAGGTCGGCCTTGACACCTGCAAGGCGCTGTTTTTTGATTTCTTCGAGCTGGCTCATAAAATCGGAATAAATATGTTGTTTATAGAATATTTCAATAATCTATTTTTTCAGATGCAAAGGTAATAACTTTTTCCGAAATGATGAAATATAATACGGAAAAATTTCCTTATTAATTATTTTTAAGATTTAGGCAATCATAGGAGGCTTAGGCATCATAGGCATCATAGGACTCTTAGGCTTTCTATGCTTCCTATGATGCCGGCCCTGGCCACAAAAAAAAACGCCGCGGGAGGCGGCGTTTTTGTAATTGTGCTGTCGGCTGTTGATTATTTGCCGGAGAGTTTTTCTTTGAGGGCTGCGAGTGCTTCGAGGTCGCCGAGAGTTGTTTTCTCGATGGCGGGAGCGGCAGCTGTTTCCTCGCGCTTGGGCTGACGGGGTTTCTTGGCGGCGCGTTCAGCTGTTTTTTCAGCACGGGCAACATCTTCGAAGATGCGGCTGTGGCTGAGGATGATGCGCTTGCTGTCTTTGTTGAACTCGATAACCTTGAAGTCGAGCTTTTCGTCAACCTTGGCTTGCGAGCCGTCTTCCTTAACGAGGTGTTTGGGAGTGGCGAAGCCTTCGACGCCGTAGGGGAGAGCTACGACAGCACCCTTGTCGAGCATTTCGACGATTGTGCCTTCGTGTACGGAGCCAACGGTGAAGATGGTCTCGAATACATCCCAGGGGTTTTCTTCGAGCTGCTTGTGGCCGAGGCTGAGGCGACGGTTGTCTTTGTCGATAGCGAGTACTTCAACTTCGATGTCGGCACCGATTTGAGTGAATTCGCTGGGGTGTTTGATTTTCTTTGTCCAGGAAAGGTCGGAGATGTGGATGAGGCCTTCGACACCTTCTTCGATTTCGACGAATACGCCGAAGTTGGTGAAGTTGCGCACTTTTGCTGTGTGGCGTGAGCCGATGGGGTATTTGGTCTCGATGTTTTCCCAGGGATCGTTTTTGAGCTGCTTGATGCCGAGGCTCATCTTGCGGTCCTCGCGGTCGAGGGTGAGGATCACGGCTTCGATTTCGTCGCCGACCTTCATGAAGTCCTGAGCGGAGCGGAGGTGCTGGCTCCACGACATTTCGCTTACGTGGATGAGGCCTTCTACGCCGGCAGCGATTTCGAGGAATGCGCCGTAATCGGCCATGACAACAACTTTACCCTTGACTTTGTCGCCAACTTTGAGGTTGGGATCAAGAGCATCCCAGGGATGGGGATGGAGCTGCTTGAGACCGAGGGCGATGCGCTTCTTCTCGTTGTCGAAGTCGAGGATAACGACGTTGATTTTCTGGTCGAGTTCCACAACTTCGCTGGGGTGCGACACGCGGCCCCAGGAGAGGTCGGTGATGTGGATGAGGCCGTCTACGCCGCCGAGGTCGATGAACACGCCGTAAGAGGTGATGTTCTTGACAGTGCCTTCGAGCACCTGGCCTTTTTCGAGTTTGGAGATGATTTCGCGTTTCTGCTGTTCGAGTTCGGCCTCGATGAGAGCCTTGTGAGAAACGACAACGTTTTTGAATTCTTCGTTGATTTTAACAACTTTGAATTCCATTGTCTTGCCTACGAAGATATCGTAGTCGCGGATGGGCTTGACGTCGATTTGCGAGCCGGGGAGGAATGCCTCGATGCCGAACACATCGACAATCATGCCGCCTTTGGTGCGGCATTTGATGAAGCCTTTGATGATTTCATCGTTGGCGAGGGCCTCGTTCACGCGATCCCACGAGCGGGCTGCGCGAGCCTTTTTGTGAGAAAGGATGAGCTGGCCTTTTTTGTCTTCTTGGTTTTCGATGAATACCTCTACGGTGTCGCCGACTTTGATGTCGGGGTTGTAGCGGAATTCGCTCATGGGGATGATGCCGTCGCTCTTGTAGCCGATGTTAACCACAGCCTCGCGCTTGTTGAGGGCGATGATGGTACCTTCGATTACATCCTTGTC
>VSPD01000025.1 GCA_009775125.1 Muribaculaceae bacterium
AAATAATAACTTTGCATAAGTTTTTCATGGTATTAGATTTAAGGTAAGAAGATTATTCGTCGTGATGACGGATAATTTTTTTTGTGCCATGTTCAAATAATCCTGTCTGAAATTCGTTATCATATAGATGGCTTATAATTTAGCCGCGACAGATGTTATGAAGACAGATAATGTAATCCATGCTCACCCGCTCACGGCAGCCGGGCTGCTCGTGGCATTGGGTATTGTGTTTGGCGACATTGGCACGTCGCCTCTCTATGTAATGAAGGCTATTCGCAACGTGAATCCCGGCGCCGGCGCCGACTATATTATAGGAGCCGTGTCGTGTGTGATATGGACTCTGACGTTGCAAACCACGGTAAAATATGTGCTGGTGGCCCTGCGCGCCGACAATAATGGCGAGGGCGGCATCCTCGCCCTGTATTCTCTTGTGAAGCGGCTGCGGTATAAATGGCTGTATGTCGTGGCGGCGGTGGGCGCAAGCACTCTTATTGCCGACGGCGTGATAACGCCGGCCGTGACCGTGACTTCGGCCATCGAGGGCCTCGGGGCGCTATATCCGCAGGCGCCCGTCGTGGGTATCTCGATTTTGATTATAGCCCTGATATTTGTGGTGCAGCAGTTTGGCACGTCGAAAATCGGACGATGTTTCGGACCTTTCATGTTGTGCTGGTTTCTCATGCTCGGCGCGCTCGGCGTGGCTTCGCTCGGGTGCTTCCCGGCGATACTGAAAGCGTTCAATCCCCTCTACGCCGTGCGGCTGCTTGTCGACTATCCCGGTTGGTTTCTCGTTTTAGGCGCCGTGTTTCTCTGCACCACCGGGGCCGAAGCCCTGTATTCCGACCTGGGCCACTGCGGGCGCAAGAATATATCTGTAAGCTGGATATTTGTGAAGGTGATGCTGATATTGAATTATCTGGGGCAGGGAGCGTGGCTCATTGCCAATCGGGGAGTGGCCGGCGCGGATTTGAATCCGTTCTATGCCATAATGCCGCAGTGGATGCTGCCGTTGGGCATTGTGATGTCGACCGGCGCGGCCATTATTGCGAGCCAGGCCCTGATAAGCGGTTCGTTCACCATTTTCAGCGAGGCGATAAACCTTAATTTCTGGCCACGACTTCGAATTAAATATCCGACAGTTGTCAAAGGCCAGCTATATATTCCGTCGGTAAACTGGTTCCTGATGGGCGGATGTATCCTCACCGTGCTATTGTTCCGGACATCTTCGGCCATGGAGGCGGCTTACGGGCTTGCCATAACTGTTACGATGCTTATGACCACGTGCCTGCTCTGTTTCTATATGGGGCATAAAGGGGTGTCGCGCATATGGGTGGCGGTGTTCGCCGTGGTGTTTACCTGCATAGAGGGTTGTTTCCTTGTTGCGAATATGTTCAAGTTTGTGCACGGTGGCTGGTACACGATACTGCTCGCCGGCTTGGTATGCGCCGTGATGCTGGCATGGCATAAGGCCCACGGCATACGTATGCGCTATTTCGAATACAAAAAACTTGACGATTACGGAACGCTGCTCACCGACATCAGCCGCGACCGTGAAATACCGAAATATGCAACCAATCTCGTCTATCTCAGCAACAGCGAGCAGCCCGACCGGGTGGAGAGCAAGATTCTGTATTCCATAATAAACAAACAGCCCAAGCGCGCCGACCGCTATTGGCTGCTGCGTGTCGACTTTGTAGACACGCCCGACACGTTGACCTATGAGGTGGAGCCGCATTTCGACGGCTTGCTTTGGAGCGTGGGGCTCAAGATCGGGTTCCGGGTGCCTCCGCAGATTTCCATGTATTTCCGCCAGGTTGTGGAAGATCTTGTCGGCAGTGGCAAAATCGACCTTGTGAGCGACTATCCCTCGCTGCGCCGTCATGGCATTGCCGGAAACTTCCGCTTCGGCATAATACGCAGGATATTCTCACCGTCGAGTTTGTGCGGAAACCTTGAACGCACGGTGATGCTCGTGTATGAACGGCTGCGCCGCATGGCTCTGTCGCCAGAGCAGGCCCTGGGTCTCGATACGAGCAACACCACCATAGAAAATGTGCCGTTGATAATAGCCCGCCGAACCCCTCGGCGGATTGTGCCGGAAAAATAACCGGTGCAGGAACACAAGCTTCCGATGCAGGAACACAAGCCTCCGGCTTGTGAATGTTTTTATCACAAGCCGGAGGCTTGTGTGCCTGCAATCGAGACGATAATAAAGAAAAAACTCCGCGTCCTTTTGGGGCGCGGAGTTTTTCGTTATTTAGCCGGGGAGGATTATTCCCAGGTGAGGTTCCAGATGGCAAAGCGGTCGCCGTTCTTTTCTGCGGCGGAGGGGCAGTTGTTGATAATCTCGATGGTGCAGTCGCCGCTTACGTTGAAAGCATGGCTGTAAGAGTAAGCGGTGTATTGCGCTACGGTTTCGGGAGCGACGGTGTCGGTGGCTACGACTGTGCCGTTTTGAAGGATATTGATTGTGAATGAAATCTTGCTATCCTTGAAGGGCAGGCCCCACGAGAATGTGAGGGTGGAGATGCCGCCTGCGATTTTCGGCGAGGAGAGCTTGCCGGCTTTTGCCGTGTTGCCGTTGATGCAAGGAGCGATAGTTTTGGCAGAGCCGATGAAGGGGAAGTTGGGGTTCTTGTTCTCGGTGCCGTCGCTGCCTGCGAGGATGATAGACCAGTCGGCGGTCCAGCCGGTGGCGTTGGTGTAGGTGGCATAGGGCGAAGATTTGGGCACGCCTCCGTTGAAGGTGTTGAAATCACCCTTGTACTCGTCGGAAGGAGTGGGGTCGGGATCGGGAGTGGGATCCGGGTCGGGAGTTACCGAACCGCCGTCGCCGAGTTTGAATTCAGAGCCGTTGCGCATGCCTGGGATGCCGGAGTACTTGCAGATGTCGCCCTTGATTTCGAGTTTCTTGCCGAGGTTGCCGGGGTTGTCGACGAGGTTGAGGCTCGAGCGGACATCGCCGGAAGGCAACTGGATGCCGATGCATTCGGTGTAAGACTTCACGTCGGGAGAAGCGGCGAGCAGCAGGTTGGTGTTGGCCGTGGCGGGCACGGTGAACTTGGCTGTCTCGGCGTTGATGTAGTAGATCGACGACATGTCGGCCCAGCCCACGATGTAGCCGGTAACCCACATTCCTTTTTCATCGGGGTTGTCCTTGTTGCCCTGCGGATTCTTGGCGATAATCTGGCCTACGGTGTAGGGCTTTTCTTCGGTGCCGTTGCCGTCGCCCACCACGGGAGGATTCGGAGTGTTGCCGCCTTCGTTGTTGATAGACACGAGGTGGCCCTTGCTCATTTCGGGGGTCTTGCCGTTGTAGTTGTAGATCGGGCCTACTGCCACGACGAGGTCGCCGGTCTTGACGGCGTTGGCGTCGGTGAACTTGCTGTTGTTTGTGTCGTAGGTGCCGAAGAGTTCGAATGTGTCGCCTGTGCCGGCAGCGTTGTCGGCTATTACCCATGTGCCGGTGCCGTATGTCATGTTGATGGAGCCGCTGATGATGTAGCCCTTGACATATACGTTGTCGGTGCTTGTCGTGCCGTTGGCGATAGCCTTGGCTTTGGCCTGGGTGGCGTTGTAGGGCTTGTCGGCTGTGCCGTCGCCTTCGGGGATGTTGGCGTCGCCGCCGCCGGTTTCCACGCCTTCAATCTTGAATTCAGACTTGGAGCCGGAGTTGTTGGTCACGCCGTAGGTGCCCATATAGGATTGGAGCGTGCCTTTTACTTCGATGGCCTTGCCGTAGACGCCGGGGTTGTCGGCGAGGTTGCCGTACTTCTGGAAGTCGGAGCCGTCGGGGAGGGCAATTACGAGAGCGTCGTTGATGTCCTTGGTGTCGGGTGTCGCGCCGATTACAAGAGTGGAACCGAGGATGTCGTCGGCGCTCCAGTTGATGTCGGAGTTCGACTTCACTTCTGCCACTTCGGGAGCGACAGCGCCCACGATGTAGCCTTTCACCCAACCCGATACCACAGTGTTGTCCTTTTCGAGGGCAACGGCTTCGGTCACGGTGTAGGGACGAGCTTCGGTGCCGGGGCTTGCGGTGGGTTTGCCAATGTTCATGCAGCCGTCGTAGTCGATGAGCGTGAGCTGCCAGGGCTCTTTGGTCGAGCCGGTGTTATAATACGACAGGATGCCCACGATGTCGAGGTTTTCGGAAGGAAGCACGTTGTTCCAGAAGTTGCAGTAGCCGGAGGTGCGCACGTTGAGCGACGAACCTGTCTCGTCGGTGATTTCCTGCGACTCGCCGGAGGAATGGTACTTCGAGAATTTAGCCACACCGCCGTTGGTGAAGTGCACGTTGTTGATGCGCACGAGGCGGCTTTGCAGGCGACGCTGCTCGGCGGGGTTGGTCGAGAGCTCGGAAAGCTTGATGGTGAGTGTGTCGACTTTCGCCTTGTTGGGGAAGCCGTTGAGTTCGGCGCGGTCGTAGAAATATTCGGGAGCCATGAATGTGGCCGACCAAAGGCCATATTCTTTTTTCGGCATGCCGAGTTGCTGGAGGCCGTTGTATTTTCCGATGTACATGCCTTTCACGTCCATTACGATTTCCTGGCCAACGCGGTATTTGAGGTAGAGGTTGTAGGAGTTGATGGACATGGTTATGGCTGCCGTGCCGTCTTGGATGATGAGGTTCTTGAAGACGTTGCCGGCTTCGTCGGACGAAGCCACCCAGCCGTGGATGATGTACGACTTGTCGTCGGCCACGCCATTTTCGATACCGATTGTGTCGATTCCTTGTACGTTGTCCGACCAATACATCTCTTTGAGTTCGGCGATGGTCATGTTGGGAGTGAGCGTCGATACGGGCGCGTTTACCACAGCATCGTCGAAATCATCCTGACAGCCGACGAGGGGCATTGCCAAGGTCGAGGCCGCCGCGAGGGCGAAGATATATGATTTGATATTTTTCATGACAAAATTACTTTACGGAGCCTTTGATTGCGAAATTTTTGATTTCCCATGCGATGCTCTGGTTGCCGTCGTTGACATATTTGAAGCCGACTTCGACTTTCTTGCCGTCATAGGCCGAGATGTCGATGGTGTTTGCGGCAAAATCAGTCCAGTTGCCCGACTCTTTCTTTGGCGGGAATACCGTGAGGGTGAGTGCGTTCCACTCGCCGCCTTCTTCTCGGATGTTTACTGTGCAGAAGCTATCTTGTTGGGTCGGGAAATAGAAGCCGAAACCATGTTCGAGCGTGATAGTAGCGCCGGTGGCGTTGCTAAGGTCGATTACCGGAGAAATAAGCCATGCGGTAGCAGCCTCGTTGGTGCCGTCAATATATGAGTTGGCGATGGCGCACGGAGGGAAGTTGGTTTTGGCGTACCAGCCTGTCCATGAGCCGGATGTCTCTACCGAAGCGACGAACTGGCCGAGGTTGCCGTTGACGAAGGTTTCGCTGAAAATGGCGTCGCCTGCGGGAGGATTGGGGGTGTCGCCGCCGGTGCCTTGGCCGTCGAGTTTGTAGGCGGAGGCGTCGCG
Source organism: Muribaculaceae bacterium (assembly GCA_009775125.1). Taxonomy (GTDB): domain Bacteria; phylum Bacteroidota; class Bacteroidia; order Bacteroidales; family Muribaculaceae; genus CAG-873. Next base: position 5,480 of record VSPD01000025.1, read on the forward strand.
CATACCCGGCACGCCGGAATATTTGCAGATGTTGCCTTTTATTTCGAGTTTCTTGCCGAGGTTGCCGGGGTTTTCAACGAGGTTGAGCGCTTTGCGTACATCGCCGGCGGGGAGCTGGATGCCGAGGCACTTGTCATATTCCTTTTCGTCGGGAGTGGCGGCGAGGAGGAGGTTGGTGGCCACGGTGGCGGGAGTCTCGAATTTGGCTGTCTCGTTGTTGATGTAGAAGATAGATGTCATGTCGGCCCAGCCTACGATGTAGCCTGACACCCACTTGTCTTTTTCGTCGGGATTGTCCTTGTTGCCCTGGGGATTCATGGCGATGATCTGGCCCACGGTGTAGGGGTTGGCTTCGGTGCCGTCGCCGTTGCCTACGGGTTCGTCGGGAACGTCGGGAGCGGTGCCGTCAAATCCGAAATAGGAATATTGGTCGAGCATGAGCACTTGCCAGTCGGTGCCGTAGGTGGAGAGGATGCCCACTACCGAGCCTTTGCCGTAAGGAATGGTGGCGTCGCAGAACGATGCGCGGTATGAGCAGCGCACGTTGATGCGGTTGCCGGAGGCGTCCTTGATATAGCGGTCGGTGTTGGTGCCGACAGAGAATTGCTTGCCGGCGTCGATGAATTCCACGTCGTCGAAGCGCACGAGGCGGCTCTGCCATTTGCGGAGCTCGGCGGCGTCGCGTTTGGCGGCAGCCATTTCGGCGATGGTCACGGTGGCGGTGTCGACCTTTGCGTAATCGGGCAGTCCGTTGGGGAATGCGTGTTGCTTCATGGCGGTAGTAGACATGAAAGTCATGGAGGGGGCGCCGTTGTATTCGCCCAGGCCGCCGAGCTGCATCAGGCCGTTGTAGAAGCCGATGTAAAGGCCGGTTACGTCGATGAGCACTTCCTGGCCGAACTGGTATTGCTTGTAGAGCTTGGTTGTGTCGGCCGATACGGTGATGGCGGCGGAGCCGTCGTCGAGGCAGAAAGCCTTGTAGATGTTGCCGGAGGCGTCCATCGAGATTACGCGGCCGCGGATTATTGTGTGGGAGCCGTCGGAGCGTGAGGGCACGAGGGCGGCGGAGTTGCGATCGCTCGACCAGTATTCAGCCTTGAGGTCGGCGATAGTGGTGTTGGCCACAAGATCGGTGGAGGGTATTACCACCGGCGGGGTCTCGATGTCGTCGTCGCACGACCACAAGCCGAAGCAAGCCATGGCTGCTGTGGCAAGATATAATAGTTTATTTTTCATTGTGTACATTATTATATATTAGAATCGTATGCCTACATTTACAAACACGCGGATACCCTGCGAGTAGGTGTAGCGGTTGGGGTAGGCGTTGCGGTCGTAATTCTTGGTGTCGAGGCGGCCCTGCTGGTAGGCGTAAGTCACGACATCCTTGTTGTTGAGGAAGTTGTTGACAGACACGTTGAAGTTGAGGGCGAGGTTGTTCTTGAAGTAGATGGCCTTGCCGATTGATGCGTTGAGGGTGAAGGCGTTTTTGAGTTTGTCCTGAGCGGAGAGTTCGCGCTGGCGGGCTTCGAGTTCTTCCACGGTGGTCATGCCCAGGCCGGAGTTCTCGTCGGCTTGTTGCCAAAGGTGAGCGAGCGATTCATGGTAGGCGGGAGCGAGGTTTACATAAGCGTCGCCCTGGAATGTGCCGTTGAGGTTGAAGAACCAGTTTTTGGGAGCGGCGTAGTCGATGCCGACGTTAAACACGCTTTGGGGCACGGAGCCGGCATAGCAGTTTTTGAGATAGATTTTGCGCGATGTGTCGGGATAGAGGCCGTTTTCAAACGAACGTGTTCCCTCGGGGTTGTTCTTGTACTGGTAGCGCGAGTATGTGCCGGCGAAAGTGGCGGTGATCGACGGGGTGATTTTGTAGGCCATGCCGAGTTCGATGCCTTTGTAAACGCGTTTTGCGCCGGAGATTACATAGTTGGTGTATGTGTTGTACTGCTCGTCGTAGAAACCGAAGCGTTCGGTCACGTCGGCCATCGAGGTGTAGAAACCGGTGATGGAGCCGCGGAAACGGCGGTAGTTCCATGTGTAGCCGATGTCGCCCGAGAAGATGCGCTCGCTGGTGGGGTCGGTGATGGAAGTATCTTTTACGCGGGGAGCGATGTAGATATTGTCGACGAGCGGGGCGCGTGTGCCGTATTCGGCGTGGAGCGAGAAGTAGTTGCGTCCGTCGAGCTTGTAAACGGCGCCGGCCTTGATAGTGGCGTCGTCGAAGCGGTGGATCTGGCCTTTGCCGAGCGAGTTGAGGGGAGCGCGGCCGTTGCGCATGTGGCCTTCACGCTGGTATTGGGTGTAGGCGATTTTCATGCCGTAGTTCACATCCCAGCGGGGAGTTGTGATCACGTGCTGTGCCCATGCGGTGGCTTGGAGGGCATAGAGGTTGTAGTCGTAGCCGAAGCGGTCGCCCTTGCCAACGCGGCGGTTGGGGTTGTCGAGGTCGTTTTGGAGGTTGTCGGGAGCGATGGAGATGTCGCGGTCGGAGAACGGGTCTACATCGAGCCAGAAGTCGGCGCCGAGCAGGTCGCGTACGGTTTTGTAGAAAGAGCCGTTGGTGTAGTTGAACGACACGCCTGCCTGGATGGCCATCTGCGAGTTGAGGCGATGGTTGAGGTAGGAGTTGAACATGGCGTTGAACTGGTTGCTGTGGCGGTTTTCCTGGATGTAGGATGCGCCGGAGCGTTCGGCTTCGGGGAGGGCTTTGTTGTTTTCAACGGTAATGGCGTTGATGCGGTAGAGCTCGTCCCATTTTACCTGACGGAACGATTCGTCGGTGCGCCAGAGGTCGGTGTAGAGGTCGAAAAGTTCCTGGTTGTCGTCGTAGTAGGAGGGGAGGTAGCGGTAGTAGGTGGGGTTGGGGTCGTTGGCTTTGTAATATTGGAGAGCCGAAGTGGAGTAGTTGACCCAGCGTATGGAGGCACCGGTGTTGATGGTGGTGTTGTCCTTCTTATAGAGCCAGTTGAGCATCACGGTGGGGTCGAAGGTCTCGACGATGCGCGACGCGCGTTTCTTGCCGTCGTACCAGCCCCAGTTGGGGTTGTAAAGGTTTGAGCCGACGAGGTCGTAGGCTTCCTGGTATGTAGCCGACGAGTTGGCGCGCTGTGTCGGGCCGCCGAATGCGGTGAGCGAGAGCGAGTTGGCTGCGTTGAGGCGTTTTTCCAGAGAGAGGAAGAGGCCTGCCGAGTTGTAGAATGTGCCGTCGACAACGCCTTCTTTCGAATAGCGGCCGATAGCGGCCACGGAGTAGGCCCATCCGTGCTTGTTCATGCCCGACGAATATTGCAGAAGGGCGCGGAGCATGTAGTTGGAGTTGGTGTAGGCCACCGAGCCGTTGAAGCCGGGAGAATAGTCCTCGGCGCGGGTGTTGTAGTTGACGGAGCCGCCGATGTCGCCGAAGCCGTAGGCAGAGGCGTCGAGGCCGACAGTGGTGGTCTTGTTGCGGAAAGCGCGCGAGGTCATGCCGAGGAGCGACGAGAAATTGAAGCGTCCGCGAATGAGGTCGTTAAAGCGGATTCCGTTGATGTACACGTCCTGATACTGGCTGTCGTAGCCGCGGTAGCGGAAATACATCGGGCCGAAGTTGTAGCTTGCGGTGGAATAGTAGAGATTGTCGTTTGCTCCGGTAAGGGCGGAAACATTTTGCGTGTTGCCTTCTTCGTCTTCGATTACAGATTCGTCGAAGACCATGTCGGAAGCCTGTGAGTAGAATTCGACGGCGTCGGCGCCTTCTTTCGAGAGTTTGATTTCGCCGATAGTGTAGTCGGCGACATTGGGAGTGTTGATGTCGATGCCCATCGGGCTGTATCCGTCGGCAACGATGAGGAGATAGTCCTGGCCGGCGTTTACGCCGGGAAGAAGGAAGTCGCCGGCAACACCGGAAGGTGAGGCGATGCCTTGCGTGCGTAGCGAAATGGTGGCACCCGGAATCGGGGCACCCGTAGCGGCGTCGACCACCACGCCTTGCAGCTTGACGGTCCGGGCTAATATCGGCAGAGAGGCCGACAAAAGCAGAAGCACAAACAGTTTTAGTCTCATATTAAAAATAAATGAATAAATATTTTCACAGATTAAGGCCCACTCTTGAACCTTTTTTTTCAACGGTGGAGTGAGTAGTGTTAACAAGGCGTAAAATTAGTTATAAAATCCGAAAAAAAATGCAATGAAATGTTAAAATTGAATATTATTGAAAAAAAACAGCCTGAAAGCCGACATTTTGTCGGGTCTCCCGGCTGTTTTTATCGGGTCAAGCTGTAATTACGGTGCATTGCGTCTCCGTTAGGAGACAAATATTGTAGCGCAGGGCGACAGCCCTGGGGGGCGTGGATGTTATTTATTATGGTGTTGGAGCGGAGCCTGCCGGAGCGTTCGATAACGCCAACCGTGGTGCAGAACGCTACGCTGCCGCTCGCTCCGATACCACGATGAACCAACCTCAACATACCGGGGGTTCCGCTATCGCTTCACCCCCGGCTACATTCTTGAATCGCTACGCGATTCCATGCTCCGCATTTTCGGCTTGTGCCTTTTTATCGTTTTTATGTGCTGATATCAGGGCATTGCCGGGGTTGCGGTCATGGTGATGTCGCGGTCGAGTATCTCAAATTTAAGCACTCCCGATTTTACCTCCACGTCTTCGAGACGGCGGTAGGCGGCAAACTCGGCCTGCATGGCCGGGGTGAGCATACGGCGGTAATATTCGGCGAGTTGCGGGCGAAGCGAGTCGACGGCAGGCGTCTGGTTGCCGTTGAGCATATTTTGGGCAAAAGTCACGGCATCGGTGTCGACCGTTACCGACACGTTGTCGGGGTTGACGGTGATGATTATCTCATCGTCGTCGGAAGGGTCGTATTGCCAGCGGCCGTCGGCGGTGGCTATCGCCGAGATGCTTATCTGATAGGGCGCGTCGAGGCTTTGCGACTGTGGCATTGGCTCGGTGAAGTTTATGGTCGACATGATTGTGACGGTGGAGTCGGCGCGGAAAGTTATTGCCGGCGTGGCCATGGCTGTCGAGGCCTGAGCCAGGTCGATTCGCTGAGGGGCGCCCTGCCATGAACCTTCCACGTCGGGGCGACGGTCGCATGCCGCTATTGAGATAATGGCGAACATTGCGGCAGAGTAGAGTATCAAGTGCTTCATAAACATAAGTAGATGTTAAAAATTAATTTATATTTACAAGCAGATGTTGTTTCATTTCAACAGCCATATCTTTGGATGCTTTTTGGACGCTTTCTCCCTCATCGTCAGTCACGTAGCTCGCTACGCTCCTTCCTCATCGGAAGAAATCGCCTCAAAAATCATCTCGAATATATTGTCTGTTAATTTTGAACATCTACTTAGTCGTTAGTTATTGATATTTAACACGCCGGCGGCAGGTTTTGTTCGCAAAAAAAGCGGGCCGCACCGAAAAGATGCGGCCCGCGGGCGATTGATATGTGTCAGTTACGCGTTATTTTACGGCAACCTTGGCGGCTGTCGAGCCGGCGCGCACGATGTAGATGCCGGCTTCCACGGTGAAGCGGACGGCATCTTTGCCGCGTGCCGATGCTACGGTCATGCCTGAGGCGTTGAACACGTCGATGTCGATGCCTTCGGCGCCGGCAACTTCGATGAAGCCTTCGCCGGCGACTACCGTGAGGGTGGCGGATCCGGGAGCGAGTGCGCCGGAGTAGGAGAGGTATGCCTCATTCGACGGGCGCGATTCGCCTTCGGCGTACACGGCTGTCACCACATAGGTATGGTCGCCCTCGGTGCGGACGCTGTTGTCGGTGTATGATGTGCCGGTTACGAGTTCGGTGTTTATCTTGCGGCCGTCGCGGTAGATGTTATAACCTTTTACTGTCGGGGCCGATGCCTCGCCGGTGGCGGGAATGTAGGTCACGTCGTCGATAAAGAGGAAGAACTGGTCGGTAGAGCGCGAGCGGATTGCGAAATAGAGCGCGCCTGTGGGCATGCGGAACGAATATTTGGTCCACGAGAAGGGCACTTTTTTCACCTCGCCGGCCGACACGAAGTCGTCGATATTGGTCGTGGAGGTGGAATAGAGCACTTCGAAGTCTTCCTGGTATGCGCCGGCGTAGGAGCCTTGGCCGAAGAAGCTGCGGGCGTAGAACGATATAACCTGCTCACATCCGAAGAGGCGGGGCGAGATGGCCCAGTCGTCGCATTGCACGGGTGTGGAGCCGCGCATCACCGAGCCGGATGTGAGATATTTCGTGCCGCTGTGGGCGCGCCATAGGTCGACGGAGGTTTCGTTGTCGCTGTCCCATCCCTGGTCGGTGATCCACCAGGCGGCGAGCTTGCCGGCGCTGAACGGGAATTTGGGGTTGTTGACGGAGATGAGCGGAGCGGCGTCGCCGTCGATTATCTTCCAGCCTTCCACGGCCTGGGCCCAGGTGTCGGCTGTCTCAAATGTCTCGGTCACGGCTGCGGGGGCTGCTGTGGCCATGTCGGGCTCTGTCCATGTCAGGTTCACGTTGTCGCCATCCTGGGTTGCGGCAAGGCCGGAAGCCACGGGCACGGCGGCGGTGACGATGCCTACGGTGACGGGCTCGGTTGTGTTGTCGGATTCGATTTCATCGTCGGCAAACACTATCGTTGCGTGGTAGGAGCGTGTCTCGCCGTCGAGCACGGTGTTGGATGTGACGAAGGTCACGGTTGCCGATGCTTCGGGGGCGATGGCGGAGCCGGGCTTGCTGTCGATGAAGTCGTCGCCCGACCACAGTTCGATGTCGTAGGCGCGCACGTCCTTGTCGCCGGTGTTGGTCACAGTCACGTTGATTTCGAAATCTTCGTTGGCGTTTACAACCGACGGGGCCTCGATGCGAGATGCGGTGAGGTTGTAGTCGGAGTGGGAGGTAATGCGGATGTTGTCGAGGAAGTAGAATGCGCCTTTATTTTTGGAGGTGCCGTCGACGGTGGTCGGGTTGAAGCGGAACACTACGCTCTCGCCGTCGTAGTCGCTGAGGTCGACGGTTACTTTATGCCATGTGGCGGCCTCTCCGATAAAGATGGGGTCGGTCTGCACCTCGACAAAGCCGTTGCCGTCGCCGCGGTCGGCCTCGACGGTGAATACGTTGCTGTAATCGGAGCTGCTGTAACGGTAGGTGTAGTAGGTGATGGCCGGGTTGGCGATGCCCGAAAGGTCGATTTTGCCTGTCACAAGGGCTGTCTGGTCCAGGCCGTAAGCCTCGAAGTAGGCCAGGCCGAAGTCGCCGTCTTGCGGCGTTGCCGACCATTCGGCGTTTTGGCCGAACTGCCAGGGTTCGCTGCCGGAGATGTAGTTATAGCCGAATATCGACGATACGCCGCCGTTGGCAAAAGATTCAGCCCAGGGAGTGGGATAGGGAGTGCCCACGGGCTTGTAGGCTGTGCCGGAGAGCTTGGATTCGCCGCCCACTGTCACGGCATATACGCCATACTGGCGGAATTCCTGCTTGCCTTCTTCCACGGCTTGCAGAGAGAAGGATGTGTCGGTGAGATTGTCTGCCACCACGTTATAGGCGCGGTCGACAACCTTGTAGGTGATTGCGGAGGGGAGGATGGCGTTGCCGTCGGCATCGGCCGTTACGGCGTCCCAGCTTATGGTTACTTTGCCGGTGTTGCCTTCCTCGATCATCTTGGCGTTTGCCGGGGCTGCGGGTTTGCCGGGGCCTACCATCACTTCCACGGCTTCGGATGCGCCGGCGCCGTAGGCGTTGTAAGCCACCACGTTATACGAGTGCTTGCCGAGGGTGAGGCCTTCGCTGTCGACAAATGTGGCGTCGGCTTCGGCGGGGATGTTGTCGGTGAGAGTGGCGATTGTCTCGCCGTCGCGGACAATCTCAACTTTTGTCAGGGCTGAATTCTCGTCGAGGGGGTTGCCTTCGATGTCGGTGGAGGGCACGGTGTAGGTTATCGTTGCCTTGGCGGTGCCGTCGGTCTCGGGTTTTACGGAGAATGTCACGGCGGCGGGGGCCTTGGTGATTACGCCTTCGCCTATCACGATGTTGCGGAAGTAGAGTTGCGATGCGGTGGCTGTCTTGTCGTGGATGGCGAAGTAGATTTTGCCGTCGGCCACGGTGTTGATAGAGCCGGTGTAGGTGGTGTATGTCGTGGATTTCTGCTTCGATTCGGCCACGATGGTGTTGGTCATGGCCTCGATGGCGGGTTCGGTGCCCCAGAGCACTTCGAAGGTTTCTTCGTAGTAGTTGGACGTCTTGATGTCGATGGCAAAGGGATATGCCGAGCCGCCTTTCACGATCACGGCCGGAGAGATGGCCCAGTCGTCGCAAGCCTTGGAGGCGTACATGCGCACGGCCTTGTCGTAGTCATACCAGGCCCATACGGTGCCGTCGGCAGGGTCGCCTTCGGTAAATGTCCAGCCGAAGGTAGAGGTAGATGCGTCGAAGTTGACGGTAGCTGCCGGCACGATCGGGCCGGTGGGGAGCACTGCCGATTTCTTGCCTTCGGACGTGAGGCCTTCCACAGTGGCGGTGAGCACATAGTAGTAGTCGATATGCTCGTCGGATGCGGGAATCTCGTCGGTAGCGGTGCGCACGGCTTCGTTGTCGACCACTGTCTTCATGTCGGGATAGCGAACCACGGTGTAGGTGGCGTTGCTGTAAGCCACCGAGCCTCCGTTCACGCCGGAGCTGCCTGTGCCGTTCCAGTTGAGCGTAACGGTAGAGCCGCTGAATTTAAGCTGGAACGATGTAGGAGCCTTGGGGGTGTCGGGGCCGAGGTATTTCTTGATGCCTCTGGCCGGCGACGAACCGGCGGCGTTGGATACAACCACGGTGAAGTAGTAGCTGTCGGGAGCGTCGACGGCTATGTCGGCGTTGATGCGGGCGTTGGGCAGGCCTGTGCCGGTGGCTGCTTCCTTGCCGTTGGCGTAGACGGTCCAGGTAAGTTCTGTGTCGGCGTCAAGCAAAGCCTGCTGGTCGAACTGGTAGCGGGGCAGCGAGAAAGAAATCTTGCCCGAGAGCGATGTGCCCGAGAACGACAGCGACGGCGACGACGATATAGCCGCGGGAGCCGTGGCCGGAGTTTCTTCTTCGGCGCGGGCTATGAACATGCCGCAAATCTGCTCCTCGTTGGTGAGGTCGTAGAGCTTGCTGGCGGCCGCTGTCTTTATATTTACGGTGTAGAGGGCGTTTTCAGTGTCGGAGTTCACGCACCAGTACATAGTGTCGGTGTCGGTGTCGATTGTGGCGTCGGCGAGATATTTGGTCTCGATGCCGGTGCTGCCCACGAGGGTCATGGCTCCGGTGCTCAGGTCGACGGTGTAGAGGTCGCCTTGGCGGGTTATGGCATAGAGGGTGTTGTCGGACGAGAACGCGCTGCCGGCCCACACCTTGTCGGTGTCGATTTCGGCGATGGTGCGTTTGATTCCGAAATACGAATAGTTGTATTCGCAGAACACATATCCGTTGCGGTCGGCGTTGACGAAGCAGCCGAAAGCCTGGTCGCGGGCCGGAGAGTATGCCATTGTTGTGGCCACTTTCGTAATGTCGGAGGTGTAGCTGTCGTATTCCGACCAGTCGCCGTTCATCTTGTAGTTTATGGTTTTGATTTCCTCAAAACCCATGGCCTCGCGGTACTGCGTCACATAGTAGTATCCGTCGGATGCGGCCATGCCGCCGCCGGTGGCGAATACTTTGTTGGCTTCTTCATTGAGACGCTCGGGCGCCCACGAGTCGGTGGTGTAGCTCCACATGCCGGTGATGTGGTCGGGCGACACTACGCATCCCACGATATGTACTTTCGACGGGTCGGAGGTGTCAACACCGGTTATTCGCATGGGGCCGGACTGTGCCGGGATTAAGGCGCCGGTGCCGGAAAGCGAGAACGCGTCGCCGGAGGTGGCGGCGGTTCCGGGACGCAGTCCCAGCAGCTCGGCTGTCGACATGGGTGCCAAAGGCGTTGCCATGGCCGCGGTGGATAATACCGCGCCGATTGCAGTAATAAAAAGTTTTTTCATTTGGGATAAAATGATGAGTGATGATAATTTGGTGCAAAATTAAAACAAATAGAACGAATTTTGATATTTTTGTTTGAAAAATGTAATAAAAATATAATTTTAGCAAATATGGGCTAAAAACAGCTGTTATTATCAACGGTTTATTGCATAACGCAACAAAATGATATGGAAATATAAAAATTATTGGAAAAATGTTTGTGATATTGAAATCTATGTGTAAATTTGCGCAAATTTAAGTTAAATAATAGTCATCAAAAGTAGAAAAGCCACTATTGCTTATGAAAAAAACTTTACACATCGCTTTTGAATATTGTCGTGGCCGTCGTCGCTCTTGCTTTGCCGTCGGTAGCCCGTTCGGAAGCGCCGGCCGGATTCAAGGCCTACGAGTATTCTGATGTTACGGTCGACCCCAAGCAGGGTGCCGTCACCGAACTGCTGTCGTTCAACTTCTGGTTTCATGATTTCTCTTGGGGCGCTGATTACAACGCCTCGAAGACCATCACGCTCGTCAACGACGCCACAAGTCAAGTTGTGGCATCCGGCAAGCCGGCCGACGCGCTTTCCGGTTCTAATGCCGACGGCTCCGTGGCTCTTGACAGCCGCATCACCGAGCCGGGCTCCTATACTCTTATCGTGCCCGAGGGCGCATTCTACGACCTCCTTACCGACGACGACTGCCCCGAATATAAATTCGCCTACTACATCGAAGGCTCTCAGGGCGTCGAAACGCCCGAGGAACCGGTGCAGCCCGGTGAGTTCAAGCCATATGAATACGACGATGTGGCTGTGAAACCCGCCCAGGGCACCTACGGCATATTGCAGCATTTCGACTTTGAGCTCGACCTCTTCCTTGTCGACGGAAATGCTACTAAGCTGATTACCTTTGTCAACGACGCTACGGGCGAGGTTGTGGCATCTGCCCCGGGCAAGGGCGGAAGCGGACTTAACGACGGATATGTAGAGTTTGCCGAGCCGATCACGGCCGCCGGCCACTATACTCTTGTCGTGCCTGCCGGTGCATTCTACGACGTCTACGACGATGAGAATCCCGAGTATAAGTTTGCATATATTCTCGACGGCACCGGCTCGGGCGTTGTCGAGGAGCCGGAATATGTAACGGCTACGCCTGCCGACGGCGCAACGGTGACAAAACTCGACAAAATCGAACTTGCCTTCGATATCGATTTCGACACCTATCCCATCTCGCCCGCCTACCACGACCCCAAAGGCCCGATTGTAGCGAAGAACGCAGCCGGCGAACAGGTCGCCACCGGAACTGTCGACCGTGGCTCGGAAGCCCACATCATGGTGCTCACTCTTTCGGAAGCCATCACCGAACCCGGCGAATACACCGTGGAAGTGCCCGCCCGCAATATAATCCTCGAAGGCACCGACGAGACCCGCTACAACCGCTCATTCACCCTCGCTTATAAGGTAGAGCCGTTCAAGCCCATAGAAAACAAGGGCGTGTCGATTAAGCCTGCCCAGGGCGAGGTGTCGGCCCTCACCGCCTTTACTATCTCGTTCGAAGATATCCAGTTTGTCGAAGTCAACGGCAACTTCAAGGCTCGCCTCATCTCCAAGGCTTCCGGCGAGGAAGTGGCATCGGCCAAGGTGCGCTACGGCGCCCGCACATGGGATGCCGACGTAGAGCTCGACACTCCCGTCACCGAAGCCGGCGAATACGTCCTCGTATGCGAAGAAAATCTTTTCTACGACGGCATGACCGACGAGGATTTCCCCGAATACCGCTTCGCATATGTTGTCGACGGTTCCGGAGTGATTCCTTACGAACCCGAAGTGATATATTCCGACCCCGAGGAAAATGTTGCCGTGGGACAGCTTGACGAAATCGTCCTCACCTTCGACAATATCGACCAGACTTACCAGAACCGCGAGGTTCTCGCCGGCATCTCCGTGCTCGATGCCTCGGGCAATGCCGTGGCTGCCTGCACATTCTTCTACGACCCCAACACCATGTCGGGCAATGAGATAGGAATCCGTCTCAGCGAGCCTGTCACTGCCTCCGGCACATACACCATAACGCTTCCGCGCCGTGCGTTCACACTTGGCGGCAATATGTCCGACGCCCGGTTCAGCAACGCCACCACCCTCACCTACCTTGTCGACTCCTCGCTGTCGATAGGCTCGGTGGCAGTTGATGCCGATGCCGAAGTGCGCTACTTCGATCTGCAAGGCCGCTTGCTCGCCGCGCCCGCTCGCGGTCAGGTAGTGATCCGTGTCGCAGGCGGCAAAGCCTCAAAAATCCGGTATTAAAATAGATGAATAAAGGCAACCGGCCGGCTGTATTATCGCAGTCGGCCGGTTTGCTATATCATTAATGGGATTCCTTCAAGACAGGAGAACAGGAAGGACAAGATGAGGGAGCGTAAAAATACCAAGCAGTAGGGACGCACGGCCCGTGCGTCCGGGGAATAATATTGGTATTTGTTTGATAATCAATTGTTCATCTGCGGACGCACGAGCCGTGCGTCCCTACAATCTCGGCATAAACAGCTTTTTTTTACACTCCCTTATCCTGTCCTTCCTGTTCTCCTGTCTAAAATTACCTTTAATCAAAAATTAATGACCCATTCGCGGCCATTAACGTAAAAATTAATTTGTGAAATTCGCGTAATTTGTGCAATTTGCGGTTAAAAAAAAGAGCGCGTATCGCGCTCTTTATATCTGTCGAAAGATACTATTTTGTCTTTTTGTATTTGGGGAGGGTGAAGGTGAATTGCAGGCCGGAGGGTTGGCGATTGTCAACCTCGATGGTGCCGGAGAACGATTCGATGGTCACTTTCACAATGGCGAGACCGAGGCCCGTGCCGCCGGCGTTGCGCGAGCGTCCGGCGTTCACGCGATAGAAGCGGTCGAAAAGATGAGGAAGATGCTCGGGCGGCACGCCGATGCCGTTGTCGTAGAAGCGGAAACGGTAGAAATCGTCGTCTTCGTCGATATATTCCAGCGCGCATAACGTGCCTTGGGAATAAAGCATGGCGTTTCGTGTAAGGTTCGAGATAATGCCGGTGAGAAGCGCCTCATTGGCAAATACCTCGCAGTTGAGCGGCACATCGAATGAAAACGTCATCTTGCCCTCAAAGAGGTTCGACTCCTCGAAGTCGTTGGAGAGCGTGAAGACAAGGTCGTGGAAATTGACATCGGTCACATTTATCAGCTTTTCGCCGTTGTCGAGTTTGGTGATGGCCGTAATGTCGGATATAAGGGCGATAAGACGGTTGACATTCTCCTGGGTCTTGTGCATGAACCGGTCGCGTGTCTCGCTGTCCATGTCGGGAGTGTCGATTATCGTGTCGACATATCCTTTGATAATGCCGATAGGTGTTTTAAGCTCGTGGTTGATATTTGAGGTGAGGTCGCGTTTTATCCTCGATTTCTCCTCGATGGCATGCAGGGCCACGCGGTGCTCGCGTTCGCGGCGGCTCATCTCGGCCATGCGCTGGGAATAAATCGTTACGATTTGTCGGGAAATGTCGCCGAGTTCGTCGTGGGGGAAGCTCTCGCTGTTGAGATTGAGCCCCTCTGATGATGGGTCGGATGCGGCGCGGGCAAAGTCGCCGAGCAGGCGGATGTTGCGGCCCACATACAAGGTGGATATATAAGTGAGGATAGTTGCGACGAGACCCACTACTATAAATATGAACCACATGTTGCGCGCCTTCTGGCTTATCGTTTCGGCGAGTTTCTTGGTGTATGGCAGAAAAACATACACCACCTCCTCCTGCTGGGGAGTGAATGCCGAATAGTAGAGGCAGTCCATGGGTGTGCCGTCGGCGCTGCTGTTGATGTGCATCACGCCTTTTCGCCCTTCAAGCTGGGAAGGGTGAAAGAGTATCACGGGGCCGCGCCGGGATATTACCTTGTTTGTGGATGTGTCGCGTATCACGATCGACAGCTCGTCGTAGTCGTGGGCGCGCGCGTAAAACCGGTTCATGAAGTCCATGAACGGCTCGGGGTCGATATTTGTCTCGTAGGCCTCGACGATACGCCCTGCGATACTTTTGAGCTGGTCGAGAGCCATCTGCTTGCGAGTCTCCTCGACGCGCGACACTTGAAACCATGCCATCCCGATAATTGTGATCCAGAGCGTGAGCGCCATCGGGATGAACAGGCGCCATTGGTAACTGATGCGCCTGTCTTTAATCAGATTCCTTGAATCCATATCCGAATCCGAGGCGGGTTATGATGTTATTGCCGTATTCACCGAGTTTCTTGCGCAGACGTGTGATGTTGGTGTCGATTGTGCGGTTTGAAACAAACACGTCCGACGACCATACCGAGGATATTATTTCCTCGCGGGAGTAGATGCGGTTGCGGTGTGTCAGGAAAAACAGCATGAGTTCAAATTCGGTGCGGGTTAGCGGCACGGCTTTCTCGTCGATGTAGCACTCTTTCTCGTTCTGGTCGATGCGGATGGAGCGGTATGTCACATCGGGAAGATATGTCGACAGGTCGTTGCCCTCGCGGAAAGCCTTCGGCATGAAATCTTTCGAGCGTCGAAGCACGGCGCGCACACGCGCAAGCACTTCGGGTATTACAAAAGGCTTGGTTATGTAGTCGTCGCCTCCGATGTTGAGGCCCGTCACCTTGTCGTCCTCGCCGTTGAGCGCGGAGCAGAATATTATAGGAAGCTGCTCCGTGGCGGAAGTGGCGCGCAGACGCTGCACGAAATCGTAGCCGCTGAGGCGTTCCATCATTATGTCTACAATAAACAACTGGTATTGGGTTAAGTCCATTTCCAGAGCGTCGACTGCCGAATAGGCACAGTCAACGGAATATCCTTCCTTTTCAAGATTGAATTTCAGGATGTCGCACAATGATTCTTCGTCGTCAACAACTAATATTTTGGCATTCATTATTATTATCGTTTGGTAGGATGCGGTGCGAAATTACAAAATAAATGCTTGAATTATTGTTAACGAACGTTAAATCAAGCGATTTTGTAACACTTTTGTTGCCGCGGCGTAACTTGGATTTTTATGCACAACAAATTCAAGCACGGCTTTGTTTGCTCGCAAGAAGGGAGAAATCCCGGGAAATGAATAATTATTTGGTTAATTATAGTTAAAATTTGTTAATTAATGGGGGGGGGTAATTTTTATTTGTAAATTTGTAGCCGGTTTTAAGGCCGTTAGCATTGGCCTCCAACGATTATATCATTCGAACTTTCATTTAAGATTTAGACAAATCAGATTATTGCCGTTCTTCACGCCGCATACGGGCCGATGCCTGTCGTGCTGTTGCGTTCTCCTATGTATATAATGCGCGTGCGCATTAGACTTTCACTTGTCGAAAAACCAAATTACCTTAACATGAAAATAAAAATTACTAATTTTCTTGTCTTGCTCGGGCTGATGCTCACCGGCGTACTGCCGTCCTCGGCCTGGACAATCTACTACCGTCCGCAAGGCCATGCCTTGACCGACGCGTCGCTCTACCTTTATGTAGACGGAAACAATAATAACGGTACATGGCCCGGATGGAAACTTTCCGAAGGCGTGCACGACAATTACACGTGTACACGTGTGGCCGACGGTGTGTTCAAGATCGAATCCGATTTTCAGCTCTACGATGCGCCGTATGTCATTTTCTCGAAAAATGATGGGGACGTCCAAACTAAGAGTCCGGATCCAAAACTCGCCGACGGACATCTTTACACATGGAACGGCGATGGCGCGGCTTCGCTCACCGTATCCAATTATGATAAAGAGTTTACAATATTCGGTGACGTGACCGGAGGATGGAATGACAATGACAAAACTGTTCAAATCTCCGATGACGGTATTTTCCGTTATACTTACACCTATACGGGCGACTCTTATTTCCGCTTCCGATATGGCGACAAATATTATGCTGCACACAGTGAGGGTGCACACGTGCTTGGCAAGGAGTCGGCATATAATAATCCGGTTGAAACCACAGATCGTAACAAAGCTGCTTTCTGTGTGCCGGCTTCCGGTAAGAAACGCATTACGCTTTGCTTCGAACCTAATGCCGACCACTCATCGATTTATCGTCTGTGGTCAGAGGTGAGCAATCCGAACCTTCCCGCCGATGTGGCTTATATAGAGCTTAACGTGATGCCGCGCCGCGTTCGCCTCGCCGGCGGCAACTGGGACGCTTGGAAAGCCGACGAGCCGATCGTATATATCAAGGCCAACTACCTCAACAACAATGTCCTTTCTCCCGACTGGGAAATGGTCCGCAACGCCGACGGAACTTATTCGCTCGACGAAGTGACCCTCCGTGGCTCGCAGAACAACTCGGGCTTTGGCTCCGACGCCAACGCCGAGCTTACCGCTGTGGTAATCTACAAGAACCAAAGCGTGGCCAAGGAATTCAAACTTGTTCCCGCAGGCCTCGAAACAGCCGACGGCCTCCAATACGGTCGCGTCTACAATCTTTCGCTCGACCTCAATTCTGGCCTCACTGCCGAACCTATCCGCAACGCTGCCGGAGAAATCGACCGCGCTCCCAAATTCTTCTCGATGAACGGTTACAACTTCCAGCAACGCGAAAATGAAGACACCCGTAATTTCTATACCGGTAATCTCATCCCCGGCCAGGCCAACACCGGCAAAGGCTGGCAGGAAGCATGGATTCTCTACGACGAGAACGGTAACCCCCAGCGCGACCTCGACGGAAAATATATCTATTCGACTCAGTGGCCTCCGAAAAACACCATCTTCTTCAATGCCGTGAAAGGTGAAGAGAATATGGAAATGATGTCGTCGAACCTCGTGTTCCGCCGCGTCGACAGCAAGTCGGGCGCAATGTGGATGGACGAGCTTCGCAAATCCGACAACGGCTCGGCATACGAAAACCTTAAACTCGACGGCAACACCACCTATGCCCGCTACGTAATCCCCCGCATGTGGGTACTCGGCGCCACCAAGATATGGACCGGCTGGGGCGGACAGATTTCCGGTGTCGGAAACGCCCAGTGGAGCAACAACATAAACTGGGGTATCGAAAAGCTCAAAGGAAACGAGGAAGGCACAGGCGTGACTGCGCAGACCACTGTGGACCTCGAGCTCGATGCCGGCAACTTCATGTTCGGCAAACCCACCTATTTCCAGACCGTAGAACTCTTCTTCCCGGTCGACGATGCCGATAAGGAATACACCGCCGGACGTACCGGTACAAAATTCTACACCACCCTCGCTTTCGGCGACGCAACTATAAAGGCCCGCACCAACGACAACGCTCACGAATGGCTTATTGTCGACTTCCAGGACCTTACCACCGACGCGCGCATCACATCATATGAAATCGTGCGCTACAACGCCGCCACTTCCAACACTGCCTCCGACAACTATGAGGCCGACTGGAACCGCGTTGGCTATCTCGGAAACCCCGAAGGCTATGTCGTAGCTTCCAAAACTGCCGAAGAAGGCGGCGACCTCCGCTCCGAAATCGACACCGAGGACTACATCAAATATGAAGAACTCCGCAACGGCCGATACATCTACCTGCTCCGCGCCACAATCACCGACAATAACGGCGAGCATCGCGTAGTAGTGGCATCCAACCCCATCACCATCGCCAACTACAATTTCACACCCTCGCTCGAAGCCATCCAGCTGATGCAGCTCACCAAAGAGGCGAGCGAAATTCTCGGCGTTTCTTCCGATTACGACTATCTTACCTACCGTCCCGAAGGTACCGGCAAATACTTCGCCGTAAACTCTCGCACCTCCGAAACCGTGTCGGTGGATTCACACATAGCAAACAACATTATCGACACTCCCGAACTCTACTTCTGGACTTCGAACTACTACATCAAGGCTTTCGACACCTCGCTCGCCTACACCGCCAACATGAAAGCTGCCGCCCTGCGCGGCGACATCGAGGACGACTACACCAAAGCCCCCAAAGTGATGCTCACCCACACCGATGCCAGAACCGACAAGGGCGAATCAGCCGAACCTGTGGAAGCCGTCGCTTCTGTCAACGGTATGATTGGCCACGTATTCATGATCGACGGTAACCTCGCTTCCCGTTCGTTCTCTGCCGAGATGTCGTTCTCTTACACCCCCACCAACGATGGTGTCCGTCAGGACAAACATTCCGAGGCTACCGTGAAATCGCATCCCGAAATTGCCAAGCCCTACAACATTCGCTACACCTACTATGTGCGCCGCACCGACCGTCCCGACGAAATCCCCTCGAGCGTAGTGTTCGATAAAGCCGGCTCGGAAGTTGAAGGTGTCAACGGCGACGACATCACTCTCGCCATCGACGACTTCACCGTGAAGGAACTCACTTGCCGCTTCTCGTTCCGTCGTCCCAACGTGTCCGACGCCATCCTCGACAACTACCAGATTCGCTATACTACCCGAATCACCAACACCGCAGGCGAAGTTCTCGAACCTGAGACCGTGTATGTCGACAAACAGACTGCCACCGGCAACGAAGACTACACCCAGGGCGACTACAAATACTTCATGTATGTTCGTAAACTCAGCCCCAAGGCAGAGGTGAACCCGATATTTGAAATCGTGGCAACCGACTTCCGCTACAACACCGACGACCGCCGCGTGCTCCACGCCACTTACGACTACGATGAACTCCGCTGCGTAGGTATCCACCGCCCCGGCAAATACGAGCCGACGATAGCCGGAATCCGTATGGGCAAGCACCTCGACGACAACGGCACCACATGGAGCTACCAGTACAAAGGCCACTATCACATGACTGACAAGGGTGACCCCATACACATGCCCGACCCCGCCGATAAGCAATATGAGGCTCCCGACGACGTGACCGATGCCGATGCAAACGTGGACATGGACGCCAAGTATTACCAAATCGAGACTTTCGTTCCCGGCAAAGTAAGCCGCAACGCCGACGGCACTTACAACAACTACTATGCCGTGCCCCGCCTGTTCGAGCACAAACCCGGCCACACACCGGCATCTCCGGACCCCGGCGTGGAAGTTGATTGCTCCGACGACCCCCTCTTCAACAAATGGATTGCTATCGGTTTCAAGGATGGCGACACCTATCCTGTGGTGCAGGTTACATCTCTCTATGTCTTCTACCGCGACATCGTAACTGTAATGGAAGGCGAGAAACTCATGCCTCTCGAACCCGAAACTCCCGCTGCCGTGCGCTCGCGTGCTTCCGAAGAAGAACAGCCTGTTGAGAATCATCCCAAGCTCATCCTCTACCGTGGCGGTACGACACCCATCTCCACCAACGCAGATACATTCGACGGCCAGACCACAGGTATCGAGGATATAGCCGCTGAGGCCTCCGAAGCTGAATACTTCAACGTGCAGGGTATGCGCGTGGCCAATCCCGTAAAGGGCGAGGTCTACATCGTGCGTCAAGGCGCGAAAGCCACCAAGGTACGCTTCTAATCCTTGCTTGAAATTATATAGACTAAACCCCGGCTGCCATTTCCGGCAGCCGGGGTTTTTTGCGAACAAAAAAGTGTGAGGAAGTGTTAAAAAAGCATGAAAAGATTTGCAGGAATATTTATTATGGCTTTTGCCGTGCTGTTGCCTCTTTGCGGATGCGGCAACAATGATGTCTACGACGAGATGCCGCAGAAAATACAGATGTTTGTGTCGCAGTACTGGCCCAATTCGGAGATGGCGTCATTCACCGTCACCGCCACAGGCAGCGTGGCCCGCATCGAGCATGGCCCTACGCTTACTTTCGATACAGAAGGCGAATGGACTGCTGTCGACGGCAACGGAGCCATCCTTCCTCCTACATTTCTTTTCGACCGCCTTCCGCAGCCGCTCTACGAGCATCTTGAAGCCACTGAAAACACAGCGGCGGTCTACGCTGCCACGCGCCGACCGCCGATATATACCGTGCGCCTGTCTACGCGCACTCTCACTTACGATTCCTCCACCGCCTCGCTCACGGGCGACTGACACGGTGTCAGTAAAGGCCCCAATTGGGGTGGGTGTTGCACCACTCGACACGTTTTCTTAGCCATGACGACAGTTCGGCGGCATGTTCTGCCGTGTCGAAGCTGCTTGTGTGCATGGCCCAGCCTATGTTGTCGTCGGGCCAGAGCAGGCCGTCGCGCCGGGCCGACGGCTCAATCATGCAGGAATAATTTTCGATGAAATCGAACATGCGGGGATAGATGTTGGCATAGAAATCGTCCCACACGCGCTTGAACACCGTGCGGAATTCTTGATTCCCGACCAGGGCTTGCATAAACGACGCTCCGGCATATTCAAGGTCGGCCGCAAAAGGCAGCCCCTTATGGTCGCCGTGATAGTAGCCGTTGAACCCGAAGGCCCAGTCGAAATCCCACACCGGGCCGAAATGGTAGACATGGCCGGCGCCGAGCGCTTCTTTGTGGATATACATGCTCTTGGGGTGTTGCAGCTCGCCGTTGCACGACAGGGCGTAGACAAGCACGTAGCGGGCCGCTTCCTCAACATCGATATAATCGGCCAGACGCTTGCCCGCGGGCGAGGTTATGGCATTTGCCATTTTTGTAAAATCGCTTTTCCAGTCGTTGAGGTAGGCCGTGCGCTCCACCGGGTTGGGCTTTATCTCGTCGAGGTCGGGGTCTTTCACCATCACGGGCAGCGACTTCGAGCGGTCGTTGGCAAAAGTGTATATAAACGTGTAGTCTTCGTCGAGCGCGTTGTCAAGTTCGAAAAGCATGCCGGTGTTTTCGTCAATGTCGACGGAGCCTGAGCCGATGCCGATTTTCTCGGTTATGAAGTATGCTCCGCGGTAGTAGCCGTTGAGATATACGTTCACGGGCACGGTGTGGTTGGTATATGGCAGTCCCAGCTCACGCGCCACCCACAGAGCCACAGCGTTGCGCATGTGCGAGGGGTCGATATAGTTTGCAATCAGGGCAAACGTCTTGGCTTTGGGCAAATCGCACACCGAAGCCTTCTTCTTCATCTTGAAGCGGTAGGGCTTCTTCTTGAACGACCATGTGGAGTTGCCTCGTCCGCGGAATTCCACATCCTGTTCGGGCAGGTCGTCGGACATCCCGTTGCCGTCGATTCGCAGCCGGGCAGGGTAGATTGTGGATTTGTTGAATCCGTTGCCGTCGAACAGCTGGTCGATGTCTGGATACTCTTTTAGGTTGACATATATGTCGGGGATGGCCGTGGAACGCACCACGCAGCTGTCGATTTGCTGCATTGTTATTCTCTTTTCTTCCGTGGCAGTCTTTACGGCCATCGTCGAGTACTTGCCGCCGGTGCCCGAGTAGGTGATTTCGCTTATGTCGGAAAGCCGGAAAAAGTCGAAACTGCGGTTGTTGCGGAAGATATACATATGCTCGTTTTGTGCGGCCGCGGTGGCGCACATTGCAAGAGCCAGCATGGCGATTATCGACTTTTTCATTTTACGGCTATTTTAAACGTTTTATCGGAAACAGAGAGCACATATACGCCCGGGGCAAGCGCTGAGAGGTCCATCGAGCACGGCCCGGTGGTTGCGGCTGCTAAAACGCCTGCGGCGGAAAACAATCTCACGGGAGCGTCTTGGTCCGCGCCCTCTACATGCAGCGTTGAGCCGTCGAGGCGTATCTCCATAAGGAGCGCGGCGTCGGCGATGCCTGCCGTTTCCCATAGGCCCGAATCGCCCTCGCTGTCGGAAAAAGTCCAACGGCTCACATCGGAAAGCGGCTGTCGTATCTCATATGCTGCGCCGTCTTTGGCGTGTCTCATCACCAGGTGTCCGTCGGCAAATGTTGTCGACATGCCCTCCTCGATGGTTATCGCCGTCCGGCTCAAATCGGGGTGATGAATCACAATACTCTTATTATAGAAAGGGTTGGCTCCGGCCGAGATGGCACCCGCCAGCATCATGCCCCCCAAAATTACTTTTATTCTTTTCATGGATAAGATTTGCATGGATTGTATATGGTGTCAAATTTTAAGAGTAGCGTTACATTCAGGATAGTTGGAACATCCCCAAAATTGCTGCCCTTGACGGACGCCGCGTTGGATAGTGCGTCGCAGCATAGGCTTTCCGCATTTGGGACAAGCCGGAGCCCCCTCGGATATGGCTTGCTCGCGTCGGCCGTCTAACCTTGTTTTTGTCAGGTTTTCCGCAAATCCACCTTGATTTTTGAATTCTTGCAGCTGTGCCCCGAGCATTTTTGTGAGCATGGCGTTTATTTTCAGGCACAAGACAAGCAGGCAATTTGCGGCATCTTCTTCTGTTCCGCGTTCGAGAAAACAATCATAACGCTTTTTCTGAGATGCTATATGCGTCATCGCATCCATTATGAAATTTTCACCATATTGCGGCTTTGCCAGTTTAAGAAAGAATGTGGATTGATATTTCGGGTCGTGAAGTTCCCATGCTTTAAGATTATGGCGCATAAGGTAGTTCATAAAGTCGCCTAATAGTTCATGTGCGCTTGCGCGCGCAACATCTGTGAGACGCATTTCGGTCTCGAAAGATGTCTCATGTCGGCCGGAACCCTCAGCAATATTGGCTCGGATCGAGCGGGCAGCCATGACCATTTGGTCGTATAGGCGTCGCGCAGGGTCTATCTTGTAATCGACAAAGCGATTGCAGAAGTCTTGGGTTGCGATTTCAATAATGTTTGCAAGCACCCAGGTGTCAAGCCAGAAATAGGATGGGGCGGCGTTGAAGGTTATGGCCATAATGGTAAGGTATTAGATTTTTGTCGCTTATGTCGCTTATGTCGCTTATGTCGATTATGACAAAAACGACATAAGCGACATAAGCGACATAAACGAGAGGGCGGTAATTATTTCTCGCGCATGAACACGCAGATTGGCGTGCCGGAGAAATCCCAGTGCTCGCGTATCTTGTTTTCGAGATAGCGGCGGTATGGCTCTTTCACCCATTGGGGCAGGTTGCAGAAGAAGATGAATGTGGGCACCTGCGCGCCTTTGAGCATGGTCACATATTTTATTTTCACATATTTGCCTTTGTTGGCGGGTGGCGGATATGCTGCTATGTCTTCGAGCATCATGCGGTTCACTTCGGAGGTGGGGACGACGCGCTTGCGGTTTTTGTAGACTTGCACGGCGGTTTCGAGCACCTTGAAGATGCGCTGTTTGGTAAGGGCCGATCCGAAGATGATGGGGAAGTCGGTAAACGGCGCGAAGCGTTTGCGTATAGCCTCGCGGAAATGGTCGATGGCGGCCTGCGATTTGTCGGCCACAAGGTCCCATTTGTTCACCACAACGACAAGTCCTTTGTTGTTGCGGGCAATGAGCGAGAATATGTTCACGTCCTGGGATTCGATGCCTCGGGTGGCGTCGATCATGAGGATGCACACGTCGGAGGCCTCGATAGCGCGGATGGAGCGTATCACGGAATAGTATTCGATGTCCTCGCTCACTTTGTTTTTCTTGCGGATGCCTGCGGTGTCGACGAGATAGAAGTCGAAGCCGAATTTGTCGTAGCGTGTGTAGATGGAGTCGCGCGTGGTGCCGGCCACGTCGGTAACGATGTGGCGGTCTTCTCCGATGAAGGAGTTTACTATCGACGATTTGCCGGCGTTGGGGCGTCCCACGATTGCAAACTTGGGTATGTCTTCGAGTTTCTCGGCCTCGTCGGGGTCGACCGGAGGAAGTTTCTCGACTACAATATCGAGGAGGTCGCCTGTGCCGTATCCGCTTACGGCCGACACGGGGATGGGGTCGCCAAGGCCAAGGCCGTAAAACTCGGGCACGTTGTAGAGCCAGTCGTTGGAGTCGACTTTGTTGGCCACGAGGATTACCGGTTTTTTAGATTTGCGCAGGATTTCGGCCACATGGTCGTCGAGGTCGGTCACGCCGTTCATGGCGTCGACCACGAAAAGGATTTCGTCGGCCTGCTCGATGGCGAGCTCTACCTGCTTGTTGATCTCGGATTCGAATATGTCTTCAGAGTTGACAACCCAGCCGCCGGTGTCGACGATTGAGAACTCGCGGCCGTTCCAGTCGACCTTTCCATACTGCCGGTCGCGTGTAGTGCCGGCTGTGGGGTCCACGATTGCTGTACGGCTTTGTGTCAGACGGTTGAAGAGCGTCGATTTTCCCACATTGGGGCGTCCGACAATTGCTGTTAATTGGCTCATGTATTATTATTGTTAGGTCGGGTTAAATCGAATTAAGTCGAGATATTTCGAGATATGTCGAATTAAGTCGAGATAAGTCGGATTAAGCCGATTTGATTTATTCTATGTAGCCGAAGGAGCGCAGTTTGTTTTCGCGGTTGCGCCAGTTGTCCTCGACTTTTACGAAGAGTTCGAGATATACCTTCTTGCCGAAGAATGTCTCGATGTCTTTACGGGCTTCTATGCCCACTTTTTTCAGCTTCGAGCCGCCTTTGCCTATGATTATGCCTTTTTGCGAGTCGCGTTCTACGTAGATCACGGCCATGATGTGGATGGCGCCTTCTTTTTCGTCGAATTTTTCGACAATCACTTCTACGGAGTAGGGCACTTCCTTGTCGTAGTTGGTGAGGATTTTCTCGCGGATTATTTCGGTGACGAAGAAACGGGCGGGTTTGTCGGTGAGGGCGTCGGTGCCGAAGTAGGGATGTCCTGTGGGGAGGAGTTCGACAATGCGTGTCATCAGGTTTGTCACGTTGAAGTGTTCGAGCGCCGATGTGGGGAACACTTCTGCGTTTGGCAGGATGGTTTTCCATTTCGACACGATGGCTTCAAGGTCGTCTTGCGATTTGAGCAGGTCGATTTTGTTTATCACCAGCAGCACGGGCACTTTTTCTTTTGCCACGCGGGCGAGGAATTCGGCGTTTTTCTCGGGATTTTCCACCACGTCGGTGACATAGATGAGTATGTCGGCGTCGGTGAGCGCTCCTTCTGAGAAGTTGAGCATTGATTCCTGCAATTTGTATTTAGGCTTGAGCACGCCGGGGGTGTCGGAAAACACAATCTGGTATTCCGGGGCGTTTACGATGCCCATTATGCGGTGGCGGGTAGTCTGAGCTTTGGATGTTATGATGCTGATGCGTTCGCCCACGAGGTCGTTCATGAGCGTGGATTTGCCCACATTCGGGTTGCCAACTATGTTGACGAATCCTGATTTGAAATTGTCGGTCATTGTCTATTTTTGTTTTATGTTCTCCAAATATAACAAAAATAGCACCTTTTGGGATGCTATTTTTGAAAAAATCTTTTTGGAGAAGGCGTCACACGGCAATTAGAGGTCCCAGACAAGGTACATGGCACCCCATGTGAATCCTGCGCCGAAAGCGGTTAGAATCAGCTTGTCGCCTTTGTGGAGGAGATGCTTCTTCTCGTCGAGGCACACGGGAATGGTGGCGGCCGATGTGTTGCCGCGGTGTTCGATGTTGACGAGCACTTTTTCCATGGGCACTCCGGCGCGTTCGGCCACAGCCTCGATGATGCGGAGGTTGGCCTGGTGGGGGATGAGGTATGCTATGTCGTCGACGGTGAGGCCGTTGCGCTTCATCACGTCGAGCGACGATGTGAGCATGTCGGTCACGGCGTGTTTGTACACGGCGCGGCCTTCTTGGTAAACGCAATGTTCCATGGCGTCTACTGTCTCGTGGGAGGCGGGTTTAACCGAGCCGCCGGCTTTCATGAGCAGATGGTCGCGTCCGGTGCCGTCGACGTGGAACACGGCGTCGATAACGCCTACTGTATTGTCGTCGGTGGGCTCAACGAGCACGGCTCCTGCTGCGTCGCCGAAGAGGGGGCAGGTGGCGCGGTCGGTATAGTTTGTCATCGACGACATCATTTCACATGCCACGACAAGCACTTTTTTGTAGAGACCCGAGCGGATATATGCGTTGGCATCCTGGAGTCCTACGATGAAGCCGGCGCAGGCAGCCTCGAGGTCGTAACCGTAGGCGTTGGTGAGTCCGCAGTTGTGAATCATCACCGAGGCGGTCGACGGGAATCGGTAGTCGGGGTTGGAAGTGGCGCAAATCAACAGGTCGATGTCTTCGGGAGCCGTACCTGTTTCGGCAAGAAGTTTTTCTATGGCCTTTGTGCCCATATAGGATGAGCCGGCGCCTTCCACTTTAAGGATGTGGCGCTCTTTGATGCCTACGCGTGAGGTGATCCATTCATCGTTGGTGTCGACGATTTTAGACAGCATTTCGTTGTCGAGAATATCGTCGGGAACATATGAGGCTATGCCGGTTATGCGGGCGTTTACCATTTTTGTGAAGTGCTAATTATGAATGTGAAGGGGTGTAGTTTGATGTTTTATGCAATACAAATACACTCCTATAAGCGTCGCTTAATGTTGCCGATGCCGTCGCGTGTTGATTGTGACGGCCGGCAACTGACGCCATAGGAGGAAATTTGGCCTTGCACCGATTTATATCAGGCCGGGGGACTGTTTAGATAGCAGCCTCTTTAACGATGGCCTGACGTCCGCGGTAGTAGCCACATTCGCCACAAACGGTGTGGTAAACGTGCCATGCGCCGCAGTTGGGGCAGAGTGCGATTGTGGGCTCTACGGCCTTGTCGTGTGTACGGCGTTTCGCAGTGCGGGTCTTGGATTGTTTTCGTTTAGGATGTGCCATTGCAAAATATATTTTATGAGTTTTTAATTTCTGATTTCTTTTTCGCCGGGTGGATTATTCGTCGGAGCCGGAGCCAAGGCCTTTGAGGGCGTCCCAACGCGGGTCGGTGGCGCCGTCGTTGTCGGGCATCGACTCCATCTCGTCGATAAGAGTTTCTTCAAGTTCGGCATCGGGGTCGGCAGTCGATGTGGCGCGGTGCTTGCGCAGGGCGCTGCTCATCTGGCGGTTGCATTTGCCGGCGGGGTGAACATGCTTCATCGGTATGGCCAGGCGCACGGTGTCGCGGATTATGTAGGCCACGTTGAGCGATGGGTCGCTGTCGGGCAGAATCATGTGCTCGTCGTCGCCTCCGTACTCGTCGCCGTATTCCACGGTGATTTCGTAATCGGTGTCAACCGGGATGTCGAGGTTGTCGAGGCAGCGGTCGCAAATCAGCGTTGCCGTGCCTTCGATATGGAAGTGAAGGCGGTAGCTGTCGTTGCGGTAGTCTACGGTGAGTTTCACATCGAGGTCGGCACCATGAATCTCGTCGTCCTCCATGTTGTTGAAGAACGGCTGCTCCAGATGGTATTCGAACTCGTGCACGCCGGGCGCGAGGCTTTTCAGCGGCACGTTATACTCTGTAAACTTTCCCATTGTCGAATCTTGTTGAAAAAGTATCGGGTGAAAAAACTTCGCAAAGGTAGGGAATTTATTGCAAATTCCCAAAATATTGGGTTAAAAATTTCAAAAACTTTCTATTTTTCAGCCTTGTGCGGGATTTTTTTGTAATTTTGTGGTGTGCATGGGTGTTTTGTGCCCTGTCACATCATATTATGTGTTAAAACCACCTGATAACCAATATTGTCATATTTAAAATTTGAAATGAAACGTATTCTTTTATCTTTGCTTTTGGCGCCGGCCCTGGTAATGGGGCAGGAGCCTGACGGATATTACAAGAATTGCGAGGGAGCCGGAGGCAAGGATTTGCTTATGCGGCTGTACGAGACGGTAGGCCCCCATACAAAAGTGACCTACGACGGCCTTTGGAACGTGTATAAGGACTCGGACGTGCGCCCCAACGGCACGGTCTGGGATATGTATTCCACAAAAGAGTGGCGTTCGTGGACAAAGTGCGGCAATTATAAGAACGTGGGTGACTGCCTTAACCGTGAACATTCCTTCCCGAAAAGCTGGTGGGGAGGCGGTAAGGCCAATCAATATTCCGACGCTTTCCATCTCTATCCTACCGACGGAAAGGTAAACAACCAGCGGAGCAACTATCCTTTCGGCGAGTGTGCCGGCGGGGATTATCTGCCGTCCAACGGATCGGTGCGCCCTCTGGGCCGTCTCGGCAACTCAACCTTCCCGGGCTTTTCCGGCGAGGTGTTCGAGCCCGACGACCAATATAAAGGCGACTTCGCCCGCTCATATTTCTATATGGCTGCCGCCTACAACGACAAAATCAGCGGCTGGACCTCCGGCAACGGCGGCCAGATGCTTGCCGGCAACAATTACCCCGTGTACAAATCCTGGGCTATCGATATGCTTCTCAAATGGCACCGCCAGGACCCCGTGTCGCAAAAAGAAATCGACCGTAACAACGCCGTGTACAAGCATCAAGGCAACCGCAACCCGTTTATCGACCACCCCGAGCTGGCCGAATATATCTGGGGTTCGAAAAAAGACGCCAAATGGAGTCTCGGCGCCACTACCGAGCCTGAGCTCATGCTTCCCGCCGACGGTTCTGTGGCCGACATCGGCCTTTGCGCCGTAGGGCTTTCCAAGTCGGTGGAAATCAAGGTGAAAGGCGTAGGCCTCACCGAAGTGGTGAAAGCCACAATCTCCGGCGCCGGCTTCTCGGTATCGCCCTCGCAGATTGCCGTGTCGAAAGTAAACGCTGCCGACGGCACATCGCTCACCGTAACATTCAAGGCCACATCGGCAGGCTCATTCTCGGGCGTGCTTACTCTTAAATCAGGCACATATTCGTCGCGTGTCACTCTCACGGCATCGGCCTTCGCAGGCCTCCCCGCAGGCACGGCCATAAATGTGAGCGACCGCTCGTTCACCGCCGTGTGGACCAACGTCGGCGACGCCGATGCCTCAGGCAACTACACGCTCTATGTGCAGGATAAAGCCTCCGGTGCCGCCGCTCCGGGTTATCCCGTGAAAGTAAAGGCAGCCCAAGAGCGCGCCACGGTGTTCAACCTGTTCTCGAGCACCGAATACGAATACTGGCTCACATCGCAGACCCTGACGTCGAACAAGGTGTCGGTTACGACAAAAGCCCCCATCCCCTCGATACAGTTGCTCTACGACGGCGACCTTATCATGGAAGCCGCGCCCGGCGAGCCCTCCGAAGCCTATGAAATACTCCTCGACGTGGAAAATGTAGAGGACGACATCGTGATTTCTGTCGACGAGCCGTTTGAACTCTCGCTCGACAAAGGCACATGGACGCGCTCCATCACAGCATCGCCGCTCGACGACCACTTCTATCTGCGCGTCAACTCTGCCAAGGAGGGTGTGTTCGACACCACAATCGGCATCGACGCCGGAGCGTACAGCACCGACGACTACGAAGTCGAGGCCACCGTGGCCGCCATCGCTTCCTTCGTCGAGGATTTCGAAGCCGAATCTTCTCTCGAAGGCTATTCCGGCGGCGAATATTTCGGCACCGCCTCGAAATGGAAGGTGACCGAGGCCGGCATCTATGATTCAGATAAAAAAGATGCACATGGCGGCGTTCAGGTTGTACGCACAAGCAAAAAATCCAACTCCGCACTCGAAATGCTTCAAGACAAGCCCCGCGGCATCGGCGTAGTGTCGTTCTTCGCCAAGAAATGGTTGGCGAGCGAAGCCGACGCCACGGTGAAGCTCGAAGTGTCCGACGACCATGGCCTCACATGGCATGAAGTCGACCAGCCGGTAAATATCACATCTGCCGACTATGCCGAGTTCCGCTTCACGGCCAATGTGCCCGGAGCCGCCCGTATCCGTCTGGCCCAGACTGCCGGAGCGCGCTTCTTCATCGACGACATTGCCATCTCCGACTACAATGCTTCGGGCATCGACGACATCGAGGACACCCACCGCACGTGGGATGCCTTCTGCCGCGACCGCATGCTCGTGGTAGAAACGGCTGCCCCCGCCACAGTACAGATTTACAGCGTCGACGGCATAACCAATTACAATGGTCCCGTCGGTGCCGGACAGACAGAGTTTAACCTCCCGTTTGGCCTCTACGTCGTGGTAATCGACGACTTTGGCCGTCGCGTGTTTGTACGATGAACGGCGACCTCACACGCGCAGCATTGCTCATGGGCAAAGACGCTCTCGGGCGTCTTGCCCGGGCGCGTGTGGCCGTATTTGGCGTGGGAGGAGTAGGCTCATGGACCGCCGAAGCCTTGCTCCGGGCCGGTGTCGGCCACATTACGCTCATCGACGCCGATGTGGTGGACGTGTCGAATATCAACCGCCAGTTGCCGGCCACGGTCGACACCGTCGGGCGTCCAAAGGCCGAGGTGCTTGCCGAGCGTTTCGCCTCAATACGTCCCGAAGCCGAGGTAAAGCCGGTGGTGCGGTTCTACGACGAAGAGTCGGCCCCCGATTTCGACATCGCGCAATACGACGTAATAATCGACGCCATCGACTCCGTGGCCTCAAAAACCCACCTCATCCTGTCGGCCACGGCAAAAGGCATAAAGCTCTTCTCGTCGATGGGGGCCGCGCAGAGGCTCGACCCCGGACGCGTCGAAGTGGCCGAATTCTGGAAAGTGCGCGGATGCCCCTTGGCGCGTGCCCTGCGCCAGCGGTTCAAGCGCGGCGGAACACGCCCGGCGCGCAAATTCCGTTGCGTCTTCTCCGAGGAGCCGCTGTCGGGAGAGCCGAAGGGCACCTCAATGGCTGTGACAGCCACATTCGGCCTGCGACTTGCCGCCCTGGCCATCGACTGTCTCTCAAAAAACAATTCACAAACATAAATAATTAAGTAGATGTTAAAAATTAACAGACAATATATTCGAGATGATTTTTGAGGCGATTTCTTCCGAGGAGGAAGGAGCGTAGCGAGCTACGTGACTGACGATGAGGGAGAAAGCGTCCAAAAAGCATCCGAAGATATGGCTGTTGAAATGAAACAACATCTGCTTGTAAATTTAAATTAATTTTTAACATCTACTTATGCGTAAACTAATCTTTGGAGCGGCGTTGCTGGCTGCGGCGTCCTCCGCGTCAATTCAAGCAATGGACAATCCGTTCCTCTCCGAATACCGGACTATCTATCAGATTCCGCCGTTCGAGCAAATCCGTTACGAGCACTACCTGCCCGCTCTCGAAGCAGGTATCGCCGAGCAAAAAAGCAATGTCGACGGCATCACCGCCAACCGCGAGGCCGCGACTTTCGAAAACACCATCCTCGCCCTCGAGAACTCTGCCCCGATTCTCGACCGCGTAACCACCGTGTTCTTCAACCTCACCGAATCCAACGCATCGCCCGAATTCGATGAAATATCCGCCACGTTCATTCCCCGCTACTCACAGCACTCCGACGACGTGATGATGAACGACGCGCTTTTTGCCCGCGTAAAAGCCGTGTACGACAAGCGCGACGCCCTCGACTCCGACCAACGCCGCCTCGTCGAGGACTATTACAAACGCTTCACCCGCAACGGCGCGCTTCTCGACCCCGCACAGAAGGCCGAGCTCAAAGAAATAAACACCCGTCTTGCCGACCTTTTCCTCAAATTCAACAAAAACCTCCTCGACGCCACAAACTCGTTTGAGATTGTAGTCGACAACTCCGCCCGCCTCTCCGGCCTGCCTCAGTCGAGCATAGACCAGGCCGCCGACGAAGCCAAGGCTCGCGGCAAGGAAGGCAAATACGTGTTCACCCTCCACGCCCCCTCGCGCCTGCCTCTGCTGCAATATGCCGACGACCGCGACCTGCGCCGTGAAATGTACGAAGGCTACACCTCGCTGGCCTCCTCGGGACAATACAACAACTATCCTGTAATCTCCGAAATCCTCGGCCTGCGCGCCCGCAAGGCTGCCTTGCTCGGCTTTAAGGACTTCGGTTCGTACATGACCGACAACGTAATGGCCAAGACCGTAGAAAACGCCGAGAACCTGCTCATGCAAATCTGGCGTCCGGCCGTGAAGCGCGTCCGTCAGGAAGTGGCCGACATGCAAGCCGTGGCCAACGCCGAAGGCAACAATTTCAAAATCGCCCCCTGGGACTATTACTACTACGCCGAGAAAGTGCGCCGCAACCGCTACAACCTCGACGAGGCCAAGGTGCGCGAATACTTCGCCCTCGACTCTGTGCGCAACGGTATCTTCACCATGGCCGAGACTCTCTACGGCGTGAAATTCACCCCGCTGAAAGACGCTCCCAAATACTATCCCGAAGTTGAAGTGTTCGACGTGGCCGACGCCAAGACCGGCGAGCATATCGCCGTGTTCATGACCGACTACTTCCCCCGTCCGTCCAAACGTCAGGGTGCATGGATGAGCGAATTCAAAGGCTCATGGCAAAACCCCGACGGCACATCCTCGCGTCCCGTAATCTTCAACATCGGCAACTTCTCCAAGCCCACTGCCGGCGCACCCTCGCTTCTTACACTCGACGAAGTGGAAACTATGTTCCACGAATTTGGCCACGGCCTTCACGGCATGCTCACACGCGCCCGCTACAAAGGCCAGGCAGGCACTAACGTCGACCGCGACTTCGTGGAACTGCCCTCGCAGATTCACGAACACTGGGCTCTCGAACCCGAATTGCTCAACCAATACGCCCGCCACTATGTCACAGGCGAGGTGATACCCCAGGATATGGTCGACCGCCTCAACGCGGCATCTACCCACAACCAAGGATTCACCACCGCCGAACTTGTCGGCGCAGCCCTGCTCGACCTCCAATTCGGCAAACTTAATCCCGACGGCCCCGTCGATGTAGCCGCTTTCGAGGCTAAGGTCGCCAAGGAACTCGGCATGCCCGCCGAACTCACTTTCCGCTATCGTTCGCCCTATTTCAAACACGTGTTCGGTTCCGACGGCTATGCATCGGGCTACTACACCTATCTCTGGGCCGAAGTGCTCGACACCGACGGCTTTGAGCTCTTCAAGGAAAAAGGCATATTCGACCCCGCCACCGCCAAGGCTTTCCGCGAAAACGTGCTCGAAAAAGGCGGCTCTGTCGACCCGATGGAACTCTACATCAACTTCCGCGGCCAGGAACCCACTGTCGACGCCCTTCTGCGCAACCGTGGCCTCGACGATGCCTCTATCAACCTTAAAGACACCGAAAAGAAGAAATAAGTATGTTTTATTAAAGAATTAATGCAATGAAATCCATTTTCAAACGTTATTGTCTTACATATACTTATCTCTCC